>NZ_JBITFF010000016.1:0-183736 GCF_044455885.1 Streptomyces sp. NPDC051109 | reverse complement strand
GGGGGGGGGGCCGGGGGGGGGCGGGCCCCCGCGGGCCCCGGGGGGGGGGGGGGGGGGGGGGGGGCGGCCCGGCCCCCCGCCCCGGCCGGGGGCCCCCCCCCCCGGGGGGGGGGGCCGCCACCGCCGTGTCAGGCGGGAGGGGGTCCGGCCATCAGCCGCCGGACACTCCCTAGTTGCCCTTGACCGTGACCTTCTCGTCGTTCTGGATCTGCTTGACGAGCTGCTGCACCTTCGCCTTGTCCCAGATCAGGTTGCCGCCGCGCTCGCCCGAGATCGGCATGTTCATCGACACGCCCTCGCCGCCGCTGATGCCCTTCATCGCGAAGAACATGTCGGCCAGGTCCCACAGGGACATGTCCTTGTCGACGATCAGCGTGTCCAGACCCGCGCCCAACACCGGGTACAGCTTGAACGGGTTGAGGATCGTGCCGGGCGTCGCCGCCTGGTTGGCCAGCGTCGACAGGAACTTCTGCTGGTTCTTCGTACGCGCCAGGTCCGACTCGGCGAACGCGTACCGGGTCCGGACGAACGCCAGCGCCTGGCTGCCGTTGAGGGTCTGCTCGCCGGCCTTGAAGTCGGCGCCCGACTTCTCGTCCTTGAAGCCCTTCTCGATGTTCATGTCGACACCGCCGAGGGCGTCCACGATGTTCGCGAACCCGGCGAAGCCGATCTCCGCGTGGTGGTCGATGCGCAGGCCCGTGTTGTACTCCACGGTGCGCACCAGCAGTTCCGGGCCGTCGTCCGCGTACGTCGCGTTCAGCTTGGTGTGCTTGCCCGTGCCCGCGAACTTCTTCCCGGACTCGGAGCCGACGAACGACGGGACCTCCACGTCCGAGTCGCGCGGCAGCGAGATCATCGTGTTCCCGCTGGAGCAGGCGGCCAGGATCATCATCGAGTCCGTGCGCTTGCCCTCGGCCGAGCCCGTGTGGAGCTTCTTCTTCTCCTCGTCGGACAGGCCCTCGCGGCTGTCCGAGCCCACGACCAGGTACGTCGTGCAGTCGCCCTCCTTCGGGCGCTCGATGACCTTGGAGAGGTCGACCTCGCGGCGCACCTTGGAGTCGGCCCAGAAGTACGTGCCGATGGTGGTCGCGAGCAGCGCCGTGACGAGCACGATCGAGCCGATCTTGATCCGCTTGCGCCAGTCCGGGGCCGGTCCGGCCGGCCGCCCCGGCCGCCCGCCGGGGCCCCCGGGACCGGTGGGCGAACCCGGGCCGCCCGGACCCGCCGGGGCGCTCTGCGGCCGCCCGTAGACCTGGCCGGTGTTGTAGCCGCTGTCGTAGCCGTACGAGTCGTGGCTCGGGGCCTGCTGCGGAGGCACCCCGTACGCGGGCGGCTGCCCGGGCCGGGCCGGCGGCTGCGCCGGTCGCTGCGGTTGCTGCTGCGGCGGCACCGGCCGCTGCTGCCGGCGCTGGACATGCGGCATCCGCCGGGCACCCTCAGGCTGCGCCTGCGCGCTGCCGCGTCCGTACCGGTCGTCTCCGCTGTCGTTGCGCCCCTCGGGCCACTCACTCATGCCGCCTAGGATGCCTGGCCGGATACGGTGCCCGACAGTCCGGGCGGAGCTTCGTTCCGGTGCTGTTGCAGAGCTGATGCCTGCGCGTCGGCTTTAAGGTAGGCGCATGACAGAGATACCGGTCGCGACGGCCGGCGAACCCCAGGGCAAGCCGATCTCGGCCTCGCGGACCACGCTCAGCCACATCATGACGGCCAACGACACCAATCTCCTCGGCACGGTGCACGGCGGCGTGATCATGAAGCTGGTGGACGACGCGGCGGGCGCCGTCGCCGGGCGCCACTCCGGCGGCCCCGCCGTCACCGCGTCCATGGACGAGATGGCCTTCCTCGCCCCGGTCCGCGTGGGCGACCTCGTCCACGTGAAGGCCCAGTGCAACTGGACCGGCCGCTCCTCCATGGAGATCGGCGTACGGGTCCTCGCGGAGCGGTGGAACGAGTCCACCCCCGCCACCCAGGTCGGCAGCGCCTACCTCGTCTTCACCGCCGTGGACGCCGAGGGCAAGCCGCGCACGGTCCCGCCGGTGCTCCCCGAGACCGACCAGGACCGCCGCCGCAACCAGGAGGCCCAGATCCGCCGCACGCACCGGCTGGCCCGGCGCCGGGCGATCATGGCGCTGCGCGAGGAGCGCGCGGCCCAGGGCTTCGACGACGACTGAGACCGGTCACCGACGAAGGAGCCCCGTCGCCGACGGCCGGGACCCGTCGTCACTTCCCGCAGATCACCTGGTCGCCGGTGACCACCCCGTACTGTCCCTGGTTCGGGTCCTCGGGCCGGACCGGCACCACCTTCCGGTAGTCCGCCCCGGCGATCACCAGCACCGTCCGCCCCTGGCCCGCCACCGCCCGCAGCTCGCTGCCGGGCAGCGCGGTCGACACCGTACGGGCCGAGCGGTCCCAGCGCGGGTCGTACGCGATCACCGTGCGCTTGACGTCGCGGCTCGCGCCGTTGCCCGGGGCCCGGGTGGTGTCGAAGCCGGTGGCGCGCAGCGCCGCGTCCACCCGCCCGCCGAGCCCGTCGATCCGGGTGCCGTTCTCCACCTGCACCCGGATCTGCTGCGGCGGTACGTCCACCGGCACCGCCGGCTGCTGCTGCGGCCGGCCCTCGGGCTGCCGCCCCGGCGCGGCGGGGGCCAGCGGCCGGTCCAGGCGCAGTGCCTCGAAGAGCTTCGCGGCCTTCGGCGCGTCCCACTTCACCGTCGAGCCGATGCCCTTGACGGGGTACGAGGGGTTCCCGATCGGGACCGAGGCGAACTCCGAGGACGCCGGGGTGAAATCGCGCAGGGCCTGCCCCAGGGCCAGCATCTGCTCCGAGCCGAAGCCCCGGTCGGCCCGGACGGAGCCCAGCAGCGTGGAGCTGACCTCCTTGAACTTCACCGGGTTCAGCAGCACCCCGCCGCCGGTGGCCTGCTTGATCAGGGCCGCGACGAACCGCTGCTGGCGCTGCATCCGGCCGAGGTCGGCGGCTCCGTCCACATGGCGCGAGCGCACGTACTGCAGGGCCTGTCCGCCGCTGAGCCGGTGGCTGCCCGGCAGCAGGTCCAGGCCGGTGTTCTGGTCGCGCAGGGCCTTGGCGGTGCAGATCTCCACGCCGCCCATCGCGTCGACCGTCTTCATGAAGCTGGCGAAGTCGACCTCCAGGTAGTGGTCGATCTTCACCCGGGTCATGCTCTCGACGGTCCGCACGGTCAGCTGGGGCCCGCCCTCCGCGTACGCCGCGTTCAGCTTCACCGGGTGCGGCCCGTGCTGCTTCCCGCTGGACTCGTCCCGGTGCTCGGGCAGCTCGGCGTAGCTGTCGCGGGGCAGGCTGACCACGCTGGCCCGCTCCCGGTCGGCGGAGAGGTGCACCAGCATGACGGTGTCGGTGCAGTGGCAGGGGGCGCCGCCGAGGCGGTACTCGCGCTTGTCCTCGGGGGTGATCCTGTCCCGTCCGTCGGTGCCGACCAGCAGGAAGTTCAGGCCGTGCCCGGCCTGCGGCCGGTTCTTCATGTCCTTGAACGGGTCCACCCGCTCGATCCCCGTGTCCAGGCCGGTCATCACCGCGTGCCCGATCGCCCCGGAGCCCAGTACCGCCACCGCCAGCCCGGCCGCCAGCCGTACCCCCCACCGGGGCCGGGCGCCCTCCCGGCGCCGGTCCGGAGCACCTCCGCGCCGCGCGCGCTGCGGCCGCGGGGGCCGGGCGGGTCGGGTGGGACGGTGCGGCTGGGGCACGGGGGACACCTCCGCGGGGACGGCAGGGCCGACAGGAGCGAACCGGACACTTCAAGGCCAGACACATCGGGCAGACACATCGGGCAGATCGTCAGAACAGTAGGCCCATACGATCAGCCGCTGTCCCTACCGATCATGCGGCGCGCACCCGTTTCCCCCGTACGCGGTAACGTGACACCGATACCCGACCGTGAAGGACCACATGCCCGCCCAGCAGCCCGCAGTCTCGGTGATCATGCCGGTGCTCAACGAGGAGCGCCATCTGCGTGACTCCGTCCGCCACATCCTCGGACAGGAGTACGCCGGTGAGATGGAGGTGGTGATCGCGCTGGGGCCGTCCAAGGACCGCACCGACGAGATCGCCGCCGAGCTCGTACGCGAGGACCCCCGCGTCGTCACCGTTCCGAACCCCTCCGGCCGCACCCCGGCCGCCCTCAACGCCGCCATCAAGGCCTCGCGTCACCCGATCGTGGTACGCGTCGACGGCCACGGGATGCTCTCGCCGAACTACATCGCCACCGCGGTCCGCCTCCTGGAGGAGACCGGTGCGCAGAACGTCGGCGGCATCATGCACGCCGAGGGCGAGAACGCCTGGGAGGACGCCGTCGCCGCTGCGATGACCTCCAAGCTCGGCGTCGGCAACGCGGCCTTCCACACCGGAGGCAAGGCCGGCCCGGCCGACACCGTCTACCTGGGTGTCTTCCGCCGCGAGGCGCTGGAGCGTGCGGGCGGCTACAACGAGGAGTTCATCCGCGCCCAGGACTGGGAGCTGAACTTCCGCATCCGCGAGGCCGGCGGGCTCATCTGGTTCTCGCCCGAGCTGAAGGTCCAGTACCGGCCGCGGCCGTCCGTGCGGGCGCTCGCCAAGCAGTACAAGGACTACGGCCGCTGGCGGCACGTGGTGGCCCGCTACCACTCGGGCTCGATCAACCTGCGCTACCTCGCCTCGCCGACCGCCCTGTGCGCGATCGCCGCCGGTGTCGTGGTCGGCGCGGCCGTCAGCCCCTGGGGCTTCGTGGTCCCCGCCGGCTACCTCGCGGCGATCACCGCGGGCTCCGTCCCGGCCGGCAAGGGGCTCTCCCTGAAGGCGCGGGCGCAGATCCCGGTGGCCATGGCCACCATGCACATGTCCTGGGGCTTCGGCTTCCTGACCAGCCCGCGCTCGCTCGCGGCCAAGGTCATCGCCAGCCGCCGCCCGGCGGTGCGCCGGGACCTGGCCAGCGAGGTCTGAGCAGGCCGCGGACGCACGTACGGCGCGCAGGTACACGTGAAGGGGCCCGGTGGCGACAGCGCCACCGGGCCCTTCGTGCCTACGGTCCTACCAGGTGAAGCCCGGCTGGATCGCCATGCACTCCTTGTCGTCGTCGCCGTTGAACGGACGGGCGGAGTCCGGGGCCTTGGTGGGGGCGGCCGGCGGCGGGGTCGGCGCGTTGCCGGCCCGCCAGTCCTTGCCGACGAGGAGCACGATCCCGGTGACGTCCTCGGACTTCTCCACGGCGCTCGCCGGCAGGCCGAGCGCGGTGGCCACGGCCGCCGCGTCACCCGCCTGTTCGGGGCTGGAGAAGCGGATCACGGTGGTGTCCTCGGCGCCGGTCTGGGTGTTGGCCTGGGCCTTGGTGAAGCCCTTGCCGACCAGGAGGGCGGCGACCTCGTCGGCCCGGCCCTTGACCCGGGTTTGGGCGCCGTCCTTGCCGCCGGTCGCGTTGCGCACGCTGACCGCGATCTTCGCCGGGGGCGCGGCCGGATCGGCGGCCGGCTGGGACGGGGCCGGGGCGGAGGCGGCGGGCGAGGCCGGGGTGCCGTCGGGGTTCGGGTTCCCGGAGCCCTTGCCGTCGAGCGCGATGTCCTCGCGGACCATCCGGAACAGGGCCTCGGCCTCGACCGGCTTGGGCTCGACCCGGCCCTCCTCGCGGGTGCTGTACACCCACGGCATGGTCGTCATGGTGATCCGCCCGGTGGGGACCTTCTTGAGCTCCATGCTGAGGTCGTACAGCTTGTCGATCTTGTTCAGGCCGGGGTCCACGACCATGGCCTTGATGGCCGCCTGCGCCAGGCTGTTGAGCTTCATAGGGTTGCTGAGCTTGGCGTTCTTGCGGAACTCGCGGGCCATCGAGTTCATGTACATGTGCTGGGCGTGGGTGCGGCCGAGGTCGGTGCCGTCCTCGAAGCCGTAGCGGGTGCGCAGCCACTGGAGGGCCTGCTCGCCCTGGATGGTGTTCGTCCCGGCGGGCAGCTTCAGGCCGGAGCCCTTGCCGTCCTTGGTGCGCGACTCCACGTTCTGCTGGACGCAGACCGGGACGCCGCCGATGGCGTCCGCCATCGTCACCACGCCCTTGAAGTCGATCATCATGAAGTGGTCGATCGGGATGTGCGTGAGCTCCGTCCAGGCGGCGACCGTGCAGCCCGGTCCGCCCCGGCCGAGGGACTCGTTGGTCTGCACGAGGCCCCGGCTGGCCTGGTGGACCTTGCCGCCCGGGCCCGGCTCGGTGCACTTCGGCATCATCAGCATCGTGTCGCGCGGCATGGACACGACCGACATGTTGCTGCGGTCGGCCGACAGGTGCAGCAGCATCTGCACGTCCGCGAGGGGCGGGCCGCCGAACGTGTCCGTGGCCCCGCCGAGGGCCTGGTTGGCCGCGTCGTCACGGGCGTCGGAGCCGATGAGGAGGATGTTCAGGGGGGTCTGGCCGAAGGCGTTGGGCTTGGAGCCGCCCAGCTTGTTCTCGCCGAGGTTCAGGACGTCCGTCTTGATGCTGCCGTTGAGGTGGCGGTAGTAGAGGTAGCCGCCCGCCGCCGTCACGAGTATGAGGAGCGACAGCACGGAGGACACCCAGCGCAGCACCCGCCGCCGGCCGCTCCGCTGGGGGCTGCCTGCGCCGGCCCCGCCTCTCGGTCTGGGGACGTTGCCGGACGCACCGGATCCGCCGCCGGATATCTCACCGGGCTGGGCGGGCGCCCCCTCCCCTCGCACACTGCTGTGCCTCACACGTCCCCCTCAAGATTCACTTCGTGTCGTGGTGTGCCGGTGCAGGTTCCACCGGCACGGGCCGGCCTGCTTGCCTTGCTCGGTCGTGCTCGGCTTGCCTGCCTTGCTGTGGTGCGGCGCATCGGCGCGCGTGCGCCGCGGCCCGCGTGCCACTGCGGCCCGCTCGCCGCCGCGGTACCGCGGCCCTTCCTGCCGGGCCTACTTGGCGCAGATCGCCTTGTCGGCCTCGACCCGCTGGATGTCCTCCGGCGCCTTCTGCGGCGCCGTCAGCGAGACCCCCGCCCCCTTGAAGTCGGCGCCGAGCGTCAGCTTCATCGGGGTCTTGGGCGCGGCGTCCGCCGAGCCCATCTTCAGTGCCGTGCCCGGCAGCCCCATCAGGTCGGCCAGCGCCCGGGCCTGGTCGGCCTGGTTGGGCGCGTACTCCAGCTGCGTCGTGTCGACCTTGGCGGGCGCGTTGCCGCGGTTGCTGGACTTGTTCACGCCCTTGCTGTTCTGCAGCCAGGTGACGGTGGTGGAGGCCGCGCCGCCGGGGCCGCCGCCGTTGAAGACGTCCACCCGTACGTCGCCGGCGGGCGCGCGGTTGCCCTGGAGCAGGGCGTCCGCCTTGCCCTTGGCCTCCGCGTCGGCCGCGTCCTTCGCCGCCTGCTCCTTCTTCTCGACCTCCGTCAGCGAGACGTCGCCCTGGATCATCTTCAGCAGCGGATCGGCCAGGCGCCGGTCGACGACGACCGTCGCCTTCTTGTCCTCGGGCTCGGCCGGGTTGTCGAGCACCGGGAGGGTGGTGAAGGTGATGTTCTTGAGGTCCATGTCCTTCAACTCGCCGGCGAGGTTGGTGAGTTTGTCGATGGATCCTATGCCCGAGTCGACGGTCAGCGACTTGGTGGCCGCCTCCGCGAGGGAGAAGAACTTCTTCGGACTGGTCAGCGTCTCCTTCGACTTCATCTCGCGCATCATCGAGCCCAGGAACTGCTGCTGGGTCTTGATCCGGTCGAGGTCACCGTGGTTGCCGAACGAGTGCCTGGTCCGTACGAAGGCCAGGGCCTGCTCGCCCTGCAGCCGGTGCTCGCCGGCGTCCAGCTTCAGCTTGGAGTCCTTGTCGTCCACGGCCTTCGCGAGGCAGATCGGAACGCCGCCGACCGCCGTGCTCAGCACCTTCACCGCGTTGAAGTCGACCATCATGAAGTTGTCGACCGTGATCCCGGTGATCTCCTTGACCGTGCGCATGGTGCAGCCCGGGTCGCGGCCCTCCTGGCCGAGGCTGACGTTGAACCGGGTCCCCTTCTCGCCGGGGACGGTCTTCGTCGAACCGTCGGGCTGCTTCGTCGGGCAGGCCGGGATGTTCGTGATCAGGTCGCGCGGGATGGACAGCGCGGTGGCGTTGCTGCGGTCCTTGGAGACGTGGAAGAGGATCGTGGTGTCGGCGTGGCCGACGCTCTCCGCGTCCCCGTAGCCCTCGTTGCCGGCGCCGCTGCGCTTGTCGGTGCCGATGACCAGGATGTTGATGGGCTGGTCCTTCTTGAACCCGCCCGTGCCGGCGTCACCGACGTCGGTGACGTTGAGGTTGTTGTTCAGGTGGTCGTAGTAGAGGTACGCGCCCACCGAAGCGCCGACCAGCAGGAAGGCCAGGGTGCCGCCGGTGACGACCAGGATCTTCTTGCGCCGGCCGCCGCCTCCGCCGCCCTTGCGCGGCCGGCCGCCGCGCCGCCCGGGCGGACCGTCGCCGCGCCGCGGCCCGGGCACCCCCGGAGACGGGGCCTTGGGTGCCTTGGGGGCCGCCGGCGCGCCCGGCGCACCGGTGCGGGCCGAAGAGGGTCTGCGGGGGGTGGCGACAGAGGGCTGCTGCGCAGCGGAACGGTCCAGTCGCAGTTCGTAGTTGCCAGTGCGGGGGTTGAGCACCCACTGGTCTGCGGGGTCGATTTCTTCCGCCCGCCCACGGCTTTGCGCATCCACGGTTGCTCGAATCCTCCGTCGGTGCCTCGCGACGCGCCTCCCCCAAGACGCTCGGTCAACGATCCGGCTGCTGGTGCACGGCCTCTTGGTCTGGCCGGGGCACCGGATCGCTCACCTTATCCGCCCCAGTTGACTGCAAACCATGGTGGTGACAAATTCCACTCCCCTTATAACGGGCCAAACCGCCCAAGGCCTTCGGTTCGGACACCGCCTTTGGGGATTGCTTTACCGGCAATCGGTCGCGCCCGCCGTGGTTCCTGTGAAGGTGGGGACGGGCGCGGGGGTGGATCCGGTTCCCCTCGGGGACGGCGAGGCCTCGCCGTCGGCGGCGCGGGCGGTCTCCGGGGCCTGTCCGGTTTCGGCCGCCTCCGGGCTCGGCGGGGTCACCGAGAGCGGCCTGTCCGCCCGCAGCTGCTCGAAGAGTTGGGCCGCCTCCGGCTGCACGAGCTCGTCCCGGTTCGGATCGGCGGCGTACGGGCGGCGGGGCACCGTCAGGAACTTGACCTGCTCGGCCGGTATGTCCCGGATGCCCCGTACCAGTTCGTACAGGCCGCGCAGCGAGGCCAGTCCCGGGTCCGTGGTCACCGAAGAGGTCGCCGCGTCCAGCAGCGGGTACAGCCGGCCCGGGTTCAGCAGCACCCCGGTGCTCTGCACCTTCTTGACCAGCGAGCCCAGGAACTGCTGCTGGCGCTCCATCCGTTCGGTGTCGCTGCCGTTGCCCAGGCTGTAGCGGGCGCGGACGAAGCCGAGGGCCTGCTCGCCGTGCAGGATCTGCCGGCCGGCCGGGAGCTTCAGCTTCGCCTCGGCATCGTTCATGGGCTGCTTGAGGCAGATCTCCACCCCGCCGACCGCGTTGACCATCTTCTTGAACCCGCCGAAATCCACCACCATGTGGTGGTCGATCCGGATTCCGGTCAGCTTCTCGACCGTACGGATCGTGCAGGCGGCCCCGCCCCACTGGTACGCCCAGTTGAACTGGGCGAGCCGCTCGGCGCTGCGGCTCCCGTCCGCCGTCAGGCAGGCCGGGATCCGCGTCATCAGGTCCCGGGGTATCGAGACCGCGGTCGCGCTCCTGCGGTCCGCGGGCAGGTGCAGCAGGATCGCGGTGTCCGAGCGCTCGGTGCCGCGGTCCTGGCCGTAGCGGGCGTTCTCCTTGCCGGAGCGCGAGTCCGAGCCGATCAGCAGGATGTTCTGCGAACCGCCCACGGAGTGCGTGGGGCGCTCGCGCTCGTAGCGCTCCAGCTCGGCCGCCGCGGAGGTGTCCTCGGTGATGTTCCCGTCGAGCTTGCGGTAGAGCCACCAGCCGACCGCGGCCCCGCACAGGACCAGCAGGGCCAGCCCGAGGGCGATCCAGCGCAGCAGGCGGCGCCGGCGGCCGCGCGGAGGCTTCGAGGAGCCTCCGGCCGCTTCGGTGCCGCCCGGTATGCCTGCGCTGTCCGTCACTGGCGTTCCGTCCCCTCGCCTCTCCACGCACGTCAGGCCGTACGACTGAAACCACGACCTCAGCCGATCGTGCCCCGCCCCCACCGCCCCGGCCCGGGGACAGCCCCCTGTCTAGACCCGTGTGGGTGACAGATCGCGGCAACGCGAACGGCCCCCGGCACAATGCCGGGGGCCGTTCGACGGCTGCGGGTCAGGCGCGGTTACGGCAGGTTGCGGGCCATGACGATGCGCTGGACCTGGTTCGTGCCTTCATAGATCTGCGTGATCTTCGCGTCGCGCATCATGCGCTCGACCGGGTAGTCGCGGGTGTAGCCGTAGCCGCCGAGGAGCTGGACGGCGTCCGTGGTGACCTCCATGGCGATGTCGGAGGCGAAGCACTTGGCCGCCGCGCCCAGGTACGTCAGGTCGGCGTCACCGCGCTCGGAGGCGGCGGCGGCCTGGTAGGTCAGGGCGCGGGCGGCCGAGACCTTCATGGCCATGTCCGCGAGCATGAACTGCACGCCCTGGAAGTCGCCGATCGGCTTGCCGAACTGCTTGCGCTCCTGGACGTAGCCCTTGGCGTAGTCCAGGGCGCCCTGGGCGATGCCGAGCGCCTGGGCGGCGATGGTGATGCGGGTGTGGTCGAGGGTCTTCATCGCCGTGGCGAAGCCGGTGCCCTCGGCGCCGATCATGCGGTCGGCCGGGATCCGCACGTTGTCGAGGTAGACCTCGCGGGTCGGGGAGCCCTTGATGCCGAGCTTCTTCTCGGGGGCGCCGAAGGAGACGCCCTCGTCGGACTTCTCGACGACGAAGGCGCTGATGCCCTTCGAGCGCTTCTCCGGGTCCGTCACCGCCATGACCGTGTAGTACTCGGAGACGCCCGCGTTGGTGATCCAGCGCTTGACGCCGTTGAGGACCCAGAAGTCCCCGTCGCGCACGGCGCGGGTCTTCATGCCGGCGGCGTCCGAGCCCGCGTCGGGCTCGGAGAGGCAGTAGGAGAACATGCCGTCGCCCTTGGCCAGCGGGCCGAGGTACTTCTTCTTGAGGTCCTCGGAGCCGGAGAGGATCACCGGGAGCGAGCCGAGCTTGTTCACGGCCGGGATCAGGGAGGAGGACGCGCAGACGCGGGCCACCTCCTCGATCACGATCACGGTGGCCAGTGCGTCCGCGCCGGCACCGCCGTAGGTCTCGGGGACGTGGACGGCGTGCAGGTCGTTGGCGACGAGCGCGTCGTGGGCCTCCTGCGGGAAGCGGGCCTCCTCGTCGACCGCGGCGGCGAACGGCAGGATCTTCGCCTCGGCGAGCGAGCGGACGGACTCGCGGAGCATGTCATGCTCCTCGGCCGGGCGATACAGGTCGAAGTCGGCAGAACCCGCCAAGACTCTCACTCCCCAAGTGTGATGCGTGATGCTAACTACCGTTAAGTAACCCAAATCTTAGTGTCCGGCGTCCCGGCAGCGATATGTACGGGGTACGTGAGCTGCGTGACAGCCGGGTCTCCTGGGGAACGTCCCCGCGGACCGGCCCGACTATGCTCAGTGGCCGCAAACGGCCCCGCACCTCTGGAGCACCCATGGCCCCCCTCAGGATCACTGTGATCGGCACCGGCTACCTCGGCGCCACCCACGCCGCGGCGATGGCGGAGCTGGGCTTCGAGGTGCTCGGGCTGGACGTGGTGCCGGAGAAGATCGAGATGCTGTCCGCGGGCCGGGTGCCGATGTACGAGCCCGGACTGGAGGAACTCCTCGCCGCGCACGTCGAGGGCCTGCCGGGCTCGACCGGGCGGCTGCGCTTCACCCGGTCCTGGGAGGAGGTCGGCGCCTTCGGCGACGTCCACTTCGTCTGCGTGAACACCCCGCAGAAGCACGGCGAGTACGCCTGCGACATGAGTTACGTCGACTCCGCGATCGAGTCCCTCGCCCCCCACCTGACCCGGCCCGTCCTCGTCGTCGGCAAGTCCACCGTGCCGGTGGGTTCGGCGGAGCGGCTCGCCGCGAAGCTGGCCGAGCTGGCCCCGGCGGGCGATGAGGTCGAGCTGGCGTGGAACCCGGAGTTCCTGCGGGAGGGCTTCGCCGTCCAGGACACCCTGCACCCCGACCGGATCGTGATCGGCGTCCAGGGCGACCGCGGCGAGAAGGTCCTGCGCGAGGTGTACGGGACGCCCATGGCGGAGGGCACCCCGCTGGTGGTGACCGACTTCCCGACCGCCGAGCTCGTCAAGACCGCCGCCAATTCCTTCCTGGCCACCAAGATTTCGTTCATCAACGCGATGGCGGAGGTCTGCGAGGCGGCCGGCGGCGACGTGGTCAAGCTGGCCGAGGCCATCGGCCACGACGACCGCATCGGCAAGAAGTTCCTGCGCGCCGGCATCGGCTTCGGCGGCGGCTGCCTGCCCAAGGACATCCGGGCCTTCATGGCGCGCGCCGGCGAGCTCGGCGCGGACCAGGCGCTGACCTTCCTGCGCGAGGTCGACTCCATCAACATGCGCCGCCGCGGCCACATGGTCGAGCTGGCCCGCGAGGCCGTGGGCGGGTCCTTCCTCGGCAAGCGGGTCGCGGTGCTCGGCGCCACCTTCAAGCCGGACTCCGACGACGTGCGCGACTCCCCCGCGCTGAACGTGGCCGGGCAGATCCACCTCCAGGGCGGCCAGGTCACCGTCTACGACCCGAAGGGCATGGACAACGCCCGCCGCGTCTTCCCCACGCTCGGGTACGCGGACTCGGCGCTGGAGGCGGCCCGTGGCGCGGAGGTCGTCCTGCACCTCACCGAGTGGCGCGAGTTCCGCGACCTCGACCCGGTGGAGCTGGGCGCGGTCGTCACCGACCGGCTGATCCTCGACGGCCGCAACGCCCTGGACACCGACCGCTGGCGCGCGGCCGGCTGGACGTACCGCGCGATGGGCCGCCCGCGGGCCTGAACCCCAGACCGGGGAGCGGGATCACGCCGGTCTGCGGTGCTGGGCCGCGCGGGCCGTGAATTCCGCGTCGCGCAGCACCCGCTGGGCGTTGCCCCAGGTCAGCAGTGCCAGGTCGGTCTCCGACCAGCCCCGCTCCAGCAGCTCCGCGATCAGCCGCGGATAGCCGGAGGGGTCGGTCAGGCCCGTCGGCCGGGGGACGCCCGGCTCGGTGCCGAAGGTGGCGCCGAGGCCGACGCAGTCCGGGCCGGCGACGGCCCGTACGTGCTCCACGTGGTCGGCCACCGCGTGCAGGGAGTCCCCGGTCTGCGCGGCGTCGAAGGTGACCATCGCCAGACCCTGCGCGGCCCGCAGCGCCAGCAGCACCTCGTCGGTCACGTTCCCCGGATGCGGGTTCAGCGCCGCGGCCGCGGTGTGCGAGACGACCACCGGGGCCTTGGAGGCCCCCGCGAGCTGGCAGGCCACCTCCGGCGTGCAGCCGGTCAGGTCCACCAGCATCGCCAGCCGGTTCATCTCCTTGACCACCTCGTGGCCGAAGGGAGTCAGCTCCTGCCCGGCCCAGGGCGCTCCCGCGGGCGCGAGGATCCGTACGCCCAGTGTGTGGAAGGCGCGCAGCGCGCCCAGCGAATCGGTCAGCGTACGGCCCGGCACGGGGCCCAGGAACGAGGCGATCCGGCCCCGGTTGCGGGCGTCGGCCATGTCGTCCGCGGTCAGCGCGAGGCTCAGGCCGTCCGGGTAACGGCGCATCAGGGCCAGCGCCACGTCGATCTGGTCGAGGGTGTCGGACAGCACCTGGTCGGCGCCCGCGGCATCGTCCGGCGGCAGCAGCGACCAGAACTGCGCGCCGACCCCGCCGGCGCGCAGCCTCGGGATGTCGGTGTCGACGCCGCTGTCGGGCGTGTCGATGTCGTGGTACGGGCTCTGGCGCAGCGTCCAGACGAGGGTGTTGTGCCCGTCGGCGACGGGATGCACGGACAACAGCGCGACGGCCCGCTCCAGGGCGCTGCCCGCCACCGCGGCGGGCGTGTCCTCGGCTCCCGCGGAGCCCGGGCCCACGGGGAGCGTTTCGGCGGTGTACGCGGTGTGCGCCGCACAGGCGGCTTGCGGTTCATCCTGCAGGTCGGCCATGGCGTTCGGCTCCGGTCTCGGCGGCAGCAGGGAGGAAGATGCTGCCACCGTGACACGCCAGGCGGCCGGGTCGCCCGGCGGATGTGGCGTTCGGGTGTCACCCGCAGGTGACACCCCTCGCCGCAGCCGCCGGGCGGGTCAGCCGCCGTTTCGCCGGCGGCTACAGCACCGCGTTGGAGGGGCCGCGGGACGCCGAGAGCTCGCGCGCCACCGCCTCCGCGTCGCGCACCGCCCGTACGGCGTTGGACCAGGTCAGCTTGGCCAGGTCGGCCCGGGACCAGCCGCGCGTGAGCAGCTCCGCGATCAGGTTCGGGTAGCCCGCCACGTCGTCCAGCCCGGCCGGGGTGAAGGCCGTGCCGTCGTAGTCCCCGCCGATTCCGACGTGGTCGACGCCGGCCACCTCGCGCATGTGGTCCAGGTGGTCGGCGACCGTGGCGGCCGTGGCCACCGGGCGCGGGCGCTCGGCCTCGAAGGCCCGGTGCAGGGCCATCGCCTCGGGCGTGGTGTCGAGGTGGTGGAAGCCGTGCGCGCGCAGGTTCTCGTCCGCCGCCAGGGTCCACTCGACGGCCGCCGGGAGGATGAACTTCGGTACGAACGTGGCCATCGCGACGCCGCCGTTGGCCGGCAGCCGCTCCAGCACGTCGTCCGGGATGTTGCGCGGGTGGTCGCAGACCGCCAGCGAGGACGAGTGCGAGAAGATCACCGGCGCGGCCGAGACGGCGAGCGCGTCGCGCATCGTCGTCGCGGCGACGTGCGAGAGGTCGACGAGCATGCCGATGCGGTTCATCTCGCGGACGACCTCGCGGCCGAAGTCGCTGAGCCCGCCGTGGCGCGGCTCGTCGGTCGCCGAGTCCGCCCAGTCGATCGTGTCGTTGTGCGTGAGCGTCATGTACCGCACGCCCAGCTGGTGCAGGGCGCGCAGCGTGGCGAGCGAGTTGTTGATGGAGTGCCCGCCCTCGGCGCCCATCAGGGAGGCGATCCGGCCCTCGGCACGGGCCGCCTCCATGTCGTCGGCCGTCAGCGCCCGTACGAGGTCCGCCGGGTAACGCTCGATCAGCTGGGCGACGGCGTCGATCTGCTCCAGGGTGGCGCTGACCGCCGTGTCGCCCGCGTAGTCCGAGCGCACGTACACCGACCAGAACTGGGCGCCGACCCCGCCGGCGCGCAGCCGGGGGAGGTCGGTGTGCAGCCGGCCGCGCTGGTCCTCGGCGATGTCGCGCCGTGCCAGGTCGTAGCGGACCTGCTCGCGCAGCGCCCACGGCAGGTCGTTGTGCCCGTCGACCACCGGGTGCTCGGCGAGCAGCTCCCGCGCCTCGCCCAGGCGCTGCGCGGCGCTCACTTGCCGAATCCGAAGGACTCCGCGCCCGCGACCTTCGTCCGCAGCCGCTTGCCCTTCTCGGTGGCCTGGTCGTTCAGCTCCTGCTGGAAGTCCTTCATGCGGGCGAGCAGCTCGGGTTCGTGGGCGGCCAGCATCCGTACGGCCAGCAGCCCGGCGTTGCGCGCCCCGGCGACCGAGACGGTGGCGACGGGAACCCCGGCGGGCATCTGGACGATCGACATCAGGGAGTCCATGCCGTCGAGGTACTTCAGCGGCACGGGGACGCCGATGACCGGCAGCGGGGTGACGGAGGCGAGCATGCCGGGCAGGTGGGCGGCGCCGCCGGCCCCGGCGATGATCGCCTTGAGGCCGCGCCCGGCGGCCTGCTCCCCGTACGCGATCATCTCGCGCGGCATCCGGTGCGCCGAGACCACGTCCACCTCGTAGGGGATCTCGAACTCGTCCAGGGCCTGTGCGGCGGCCTCCATGACGGGCCAGTCGGAGTCCGAGCCCATGACGATGCCGATGACGGGACCTGCGGTGGAGTTGCTCATGAGGTGATCGTTCCCCTGAGGTAGCCGGCTGCGTGGCGTGCGCGTTCCAGCACATCGTCCAGGTCGTCGCCGTAGGTGTTGACGTGGCCGACCTTGCGGCCGTGCTTGACGTCCTTGCCGTACATGTGGATCTTGAGCTGCGGGTCGTGGGCCATGCAGTGCAGGTACGCCGCGTACATGTCGGGGTAGTCCCCGCCGAGCACGTTCGCCATGACCGTCCAGCGGGCCCGGGGGCGCGGGTCGCCCAGGGGGAGGTCCAGGACCGCGCGTACGTGGTTGGCGAACTGGGAGGTGATCGCGCCGTCCTGGGTCCAGTGGCCGCTGTTGTGCGGGCGCATCGCCAGCTCGTTGACGAGGATCCGGCCGTCGGTGGTCTCGAACAGCTCCACGGCCAGGTGGCCGGTCACGCCGAGCTCCTTGGCGATGCGCAGGGCGAGGGCCTGGGCCTCGCCCGCGAGGGCCTCGGAGAGGTTGGGGGCGGGGGCGATCACCGTGTCGCACACGCCGTCGACCTGGACGGACTCGACCACGGGGTAGGCCACGGCCTGGCCGTGCGGGGAGCGGACGATGTTGGCCGCGAGCTCGCGGACGTAGTCGACCTTCTCCTCCGCCAGGACCGGGACGCCCGCCTTGAAGGGCGCCTCCGCGTCCTCCCGGCTGCGGACGAACCACACGCCCTTGCCGTCGTAGCCGCCGCGCACGGTCTTGAGGATGATGGGGAAGCCGCCCCCCTCGGCCGCGAAGGCCTCCGCGTCCGCCGGATCGCTCACGATCCGGTGGCGGGGGCTCGGGGCGCCGATCTCGTCGAGCTTCGCGCGCATCACCCCCTTGTCGGCGGCGTGCATCAGCGCGTCGGGTCCCGGGCGGACGGGGACGCCGTCCGCTTCCAGGGCCCGGAGGTGCTCGATGGGCACGTGCTCGTGGTCGAAAGTGATCACATCGCAGCCGCGCGCGAAGGCGCGCAGGGTCTCCAGATCGCGATAGTCGCCGATGACGACGTCGCTCACGACCTGGGCCGCCGAGTCCTGTGGGGTGTCACTGAGGAGCTTGAATCTGATGCCGAGGGGGATACCCGCCTCGTGGGTCATGCGGGCGAGCTGACCGCCGCCGACCATGCCGACTACCGGGAACGTCACCTCTCCAGGGTATCCGCCGGTATTCCGCCATCCGGACGTGACCCTGGCCCGTTCTGGTCGACGCGCGTAGCATTCGCGCCCCCGTGTGCCGTGCGTCGCACGGCGTGCGAAGGCACAGACGGGCCGTCGGGGCGACACTTAGCATGGGGCGGGTTGACCGAAGGCGGCAGACGCCTCCACGGACGCCCCCGACCGGGGCGGCGACGACAGGACTGATCGATCACATGAGCACGCCGCAGCAGGGTTCCGCGCTCGAACGCGTCCGCGGCCTCGCCCGCGAGGTCGCGAAGTTCGGGGCCGTCGGCGGCGTCGGTGTGCTCGTCAACCTGGGCGTCTTCAACCTGATCCGCCACACGACCGACCTGCAGGTCGTCCGGGCGAGCGTCATAGCCACAGTCGTGGCCATCGTCACCAACTACCTGGGCTTCCGGTACTTCACCTACCGCGACCGCGCCCGCACCGGAGGCTCCCGCGAGCTGCCGCTGTTCGTGGCCTTCAGCGTGATCGGCCTGGTGATCGAGAACGGTGTCCTGTACACCGCCACCTACGGGTTCGGCTGGGACGGCCCGCTCGCCACGAACGTGTTCAAGTTCATCGGCATCGGCACGGCCACCGTGTTCCGCTTCTGGTCCTACCGGACCTGGGTCTTCAAGGCCCTGCCGGAAGCGGAGCCCC
Source organism: Streptomyces sp. NPDC051109 (assembly GCF_044455885.1). Classification (NCBI taxonomy): domain Bacteria; kingdom Bacillati; phylum Actinomycetota; class Actinomycetes; order Kitasatosporales; family Streptomycetaceae; genus Streptomyces; species Streptomyces sp. NPDC051109. Next base: position 165,930 of record NZ_JBITFF010000016.1, on the reverse strand, counting down.
GCCAGGCCCCCGCCCCCGCCTCCGTGATCGCCTCTGCGCGCGGCGGGGCGGCCGGGACCCGCACCCCCGAGCCCGTCCGCAAGTAGCGCGGCACCGCCGGCCGGCCGTACCCGCCTGCCCGGCGGAACGGCCGCTCAGCGGACCGTCTGCTCCGGTGCCGGCCGCTCCGGCGCCGTCCGGCTCAGGAACAGCGCGAACACCGGCGGCTGCGCCTGCAGCAGCTCCAAGCGCCCCCCGTCGGCCTCCGCGAGGTCCCGGGCCACCGCCAGACCGATCCCGGTGGAGTTGCGCCCGCTGATCGCCCGCTCGAAGATCCGGTTGCCGAGGTCCGGCGGAACCCCCGGCCCCTCGTCCGTGACCTCCAGCACCGCCTGGTTCCCGATCACCCGGGTACGCAGGGCGACCGTGCCGCCACCGTGCATCAGCGCGTTCTCCACGAGGGTCGCCAGCACCTGCGAGACCGCGCCCGGGGTGCCGACGGCGCGCATGCCCGTCTTGCCGGAGCGCACGATGGCCCGCCCCGCGCTGCGGTACGCCGGCCGCCACTCCTCCACCTGCTGCTTGACGACCTCGTCGAGGTCGAAGGGGACCGCCGAGCCCGTCCGCGGGTCCCGCGAGTTCGTCAGCAGCCGCTCGACCACGTCCGTGAGCCGCTCCACCTGGGTCAGGGCGATCGTCGCCTCTTCCCGTACGGTCTCCAGGTCGTCGGTGACCGTGATCTCCTCCAGCCGCATCGACAGCGCCGTGAGCGGGGTGCGCAACTGGTGCGAGGCGTCCGCGGCCAGCCGCCGCTCGGCGGTCAGCATCCGGGCGATCCGCTCCGCGCTGGAGTCCAGTACGTCCGCGACCCGGTCCAGTTCGGGGACCCCGTACCGCTTGTGCCGGGGCCGCGGGTCGCCCGATCCCAGCCGCTCGGCGGTCTCGGCCAGGTCGGTGAGCGGGGAGGCCAGCCGGTTGGCCTGCCGTACGGCGAGCAGTACGGCCGCCACGACGGCGAGCAGCGCCACCGCGCCGACCACGGCCAGGGTCCGCCCGACCTCCCGGGTCACCGTGGAGCGGGACTCCTCCACGACCACGGTCTCGCCCTGCTCGCCCTTGGCGGTGCCGCGGATGACGCTGTCGGGGATCCGGTCGCCGACCTCCACCGGCGGCTGCCCTGGGACGGTGATCCGGGCGTGGCTGCCGACGTCCAGCTGCTCGGAGAGGGCCTGGGCGTCGATGGGCTTGCGCTCCAGGACGCTCGCCTCGACGATGCCCACCAGGCGCAGCGCCTCGGACTCGATGCGGTCTTGGGCGCTGCTGGTGATCGTCCGGGTCTCCACGATCACCAGGGAGACCCCGAAGACGGCGATGACGACGAGCACCACGGCGAGCGTGGAGTTGATCAGGCGGCGGCGCATGGTGCTGGAGGCCGCTCAGCTCTTCTCGAAGCGGAAGCCGACCCCGCGGACGGTGGCGATGTAGCGGGGGTTCGCGGCGTCGTCGCCGAGCTTCTTGCGCAGCCAGGAGATGTGCATGTCGAGGGTCTTGGTGGAGGACCACCAGGTGGTGTCCCAGACCTCGCGCATCAGCTGGTCGCGGGTGACGACGCGGCCGGCGTCGCGGACCAGGACGCGCAGGAGGTCGAACTCCTTGGCGGTGAGCTGGAGCTCCTCCTCGCCCATCCACGCGCGGTGCGATTCGACGTCGATCCGCACGCCGTGGGTGGCGGGGGCCTGGGTGGCGTCGTTGGCGCCGCGCCGCAGCAGGGCCCGGACCCGGGCCAGCAGCTCGGCGAGGCGGAAGGGCTTGGTCACGTAGTCGTCGGCGCCGGCGTCCAGGCCGACGACCGTGTCGACCTCGTCCGCGCGGGCGGTGAGCACAAGAATGGGGAAGCCGTGGCCCTCGGCGCGCAGCCGGCGGGCGACCTCGAGGCCGTCCATGCCCGGCAGGCCCAGATCCAGGACGACGAGGTCGACGCCGCCCTGAAGTCCCGCGTCCAGAGCGGTGGGGCCGTCCTCCCGGACCTCGACCTCGTACCCCTCCCGCCGCAGGGCGCGGGCCAGGGGCTCCGAGATGGATGCGTCGTCCTCGGCGAGCAGTACACGCGTCATGTGGGTGATGGTAGTGCGCGGCGGGTGCCCGCAGGGGCGCCCCTGCACACCCCTGCCGATCTGGTCTTATGAACGAGGAGGGCCTTCGAATGTGGCGAAACGGTTCCCGGCTCACCTTGTGATCCATCTCTCAAGTCCATTCATACGCCGCAGTGTCGTGTCGTATGGTGGCGAGACGCCTTATGCACTACCTCTGAGACCTTTGTGCCGAAAAGCGAGCCGAAGGTCTCGATTCTGTCCGGATCGATCAGGGGGTCTTGACGACCTGCCTCATCGCGTTCGGTGACAGTGAATGACCTGTGGGCCGGGCCCCGCGCGCGAAGCTGCGCGACGGGGCGTGGATCCCGGTTACGGATGTCTCCTGCCCCCTTCCCCAGGACGGGGGCAGACCCCTGGGCGTGGGGTGGGACAACCCGTCGCCGGTGCCGGCCACCCCCCACCCGGGCGCTGTTCCGCTCACGAAGCGAAGCGTCCCGAGCAAGCAAGGATCGACCATGGCTTCCAGCCTGACGAGGGGCTCGGCGGACCCGTCCACCGAGAAGACCTTCTTCGGCCACCCCCGTGGCCTGGCCACTCTGTTCATGACCGAGATGTGGGAGCGCTTCTCCTACTACGGCATGCGTGCACTCCTGGTGTACTACCTGGTCTCGGGCGGCGCCGACGCCGCCACGGGCAGCCAGGGTGGCGGTCTGGCGATGACCGCGGCCACCACCACGGCCATCTACTCCGTGTACGTCTCCATGGTCTACCTGATGGCCATGCCGGGCGGCTGGTTCGGTGACCGTGTCTGGGGCGCCCGCAAGACGGTCGCCATCGCCGGCTTCGTGATCATGGCAGGCCACCTCTCGCTGGCCCTCCCCGGCCAGGCGATGTTCTTCGTCGGTCTGATCCTCGTCGCGGCGGGCTCCGGTCTGCTGAAGGCCAACATCTCCACGATGGTCGGCCACCTGTACGACGGCCCGGAGGACCCGCGCCGTGACGGCGGCTTCACGCTCTTCTACGTCGGCATCAACCTCGGTGCCTTCGTGGCCCCGCTCGTCGTCGGCACCGTCGGCAAGGAGCACAACTGGCACCTGGGCTTCGCCCTCGCCGCCCTCGGCATGGGCCTGGGTCTGACCCAGTTCCTGCTCGGCACCAAGCACCTGAGCCCGAAGAGCAGCCTGGTCCCGAACCCGCTGTCCCCGCAGGAGCGCAAGGCCGTCCTGACCAAGGTCGCGTTCGCGGTCCTGGGCATCGCCGCCTTCTACGGTGCCGTGGTCGCCCTCGGCGCCTACACCCTGAACTGGGCGCTGGTCCCGCTGACGCTGGCCGGCCTGTTCATCCCGATCGCCGTCCTGACGCGCATCAAGCGCGACAAGGACCTGTCGGGCGCCGAGCAGTCGAAGATGACCGCGTACATCTGGTTCTTCATCGCCGCGGCCGTCTTCTGGATGATCTACGACCAGGGTGGCTCCACGCTGTCCCTGTTCGCGGACGACAAGACCGCCGGCACCGTCTTCGGCTTCGACTTCTCGGCCACCTGGTACCAGTCGCTGAACCCGCTGTTCGTGATGGCCCTGGCCCCGGTCTTCGCCTGGCTGTGGGTGTGGCTGGCGCGCAAGAACCAGGAGCCGAACACCATCGTGAAGTTCGCGATGGGCCTGGTCCTGATCGGTGCCTCGTTCTTCGTCTTCATCGTCCCGATGGGCATGGCGAGCGACGGCACCAAGGTCTCCCCGATGTGGCTGGTCTCGATCTACATGATCCAGACCATCGGTGAGCTGTGCGTCTCCCCGGTCGGCCTCTCCGTCACCACGAAGATGGCCCCGCAGAAGTACGCCTCCCAGATGATGGGTGTCTGGTTCCTCGCGGTCACCGCCGGTGACTGCATCACCAGCCTCCTGTCGATCGGCGGCGTCGACCTCAACGGCACCTGGGTGATCGCCTTCCAGGCGCTCGCCGCGGCCCTCGCCGGCTTCGCGGTGTACGCGTACCGCAAGAAGGTCCAGGTTCTGATGGGCGACGTGCACTGACGCACCCCCTGACGCGCGCAGCGGCCCGGCACACCTCCTGGTGTGCCGGGCCGCTTCGTCGTTCCCCGCCCCGTTCGCCCGTACGGGTTACCGCGTGCCGCGCAGGCGCCGCCAGGGGGTGAACGTGAAGACCGCGCCGCCGAGCAGGATCACCGTGCCGGCCACCAGGGCCAGGGCCTTGATCCCGCCCTCGTCCTCGGCGCCCGTCTCGGCGAGGCCGCCCGAGGCGCCGGTGGAGCCGGTGGTGGCCGGCGAGCCGGAGCCGCCCTCCTGGGCGGTGGTGTCGAGCTCCAGCGAGACACCGCTGCTGGCCGCCTTGCAGGGCACGTTGATCGGCGTGGCCCCCGGGGCCATCGTGACGTCGATCGTCAGCTGGTCCGGGCTCAGCGTGACCTTGCCGGTCTTGCCGGGCTTGTAGGTGCCGGTCATGTCGCTGAGGCTGACCGGGGCCTTGTCCGGGATCGGCTCGGCGTTGGCCGGGCCGGAGACCTTGACCGTGCCGCTGTCGGCGCCGCCGAGTTTGATGTTCATCGAGGGCTTGAGGGCCCCTGCCGGCAGGGCCATCGGGCTGGCCATCGCCCCCTTGGCGGTCTTGACGGTCAGGTCGTAGCTGCCGCCGTTCTTCTTTGCGTTGATCGTGACCGGGGTCTTGATGCCGCCGGGCACGACCGGGCCGCAGTCGAAGGCGACCTCGACGGGCTTGCCGGGGAAGTCGGTCTGGCCGCCGCCACCGGCGGTGGTGCCGCCGCTGGTGGCACCGCCGTTCGTCGCCCCACCGCTGGTCGCCCCACCGCTGGTCGCCCCGCCGCTGGTCGCCCCGCCGCTGGTCGTGCCGCCGCTGGTGGCGCCGCCGCTGGTGGCGCCGCCGCTGGTCGCCCCGCCGCTGGTCGTGCCGCCGCTGGTGCCGGCCGCCACGTCGATGGTGGCCCCGACACCCACGTCACCCGTGGGTGCGCACTTGGTGACGAACGTGCCGAAGGAGAAGGTGACCGCGACGTCGTACTTGCCGGGGGTCAGCGTGATCTTGCCGGCTTTGGTGAGCTTCAGCTTCCCCTTCATCGTGGACATCTGCATGGGGGCCTTCTTGGGGATCGGCGGGTTCTTCTTCTCCCCGACGACCTTCAGCTCGCCGCCCCCGCCGCCCACCGTGATCCAGCCGGTGGGCTGGACCGAGTCCTGCGGGATGTCCATCAGGTCCGTGTTGTTCGAGGCCGGCTTCACGGTCTCCCAGGACACGTCGACCTCGTCACCGACCTTCGCCGAGGCCGGGGCGCTGACCTTGGCGGTGGTCTCGCCCTCCACCGGGTCGCCGCCGCCGGCCGGCGGCACGCACTTGACGTTGAACTTGGTCTCCGCCGCCTGGGCGGGAGTGGCCCCGATGGCAATGCCGGCGCCGCCGAGCAGCAGCGCGATCACGGCCGCGCTCACCCTCCGTTGGGTCTTCACAAATGCCCTTTCGTCGTCGGACTGATCTCAGACGGTGCGGACGCCTGTGGTGCGTGTGGGGATCTCGGCCCCGGCGCGCTGTCCGGGGTGAACCACGGCAAGACCGCCGTGGTGGCCTGCGGGGAGTCCGGCGCGGCCGCCGGCCCGGGCTCGAAAGCGCCCTGTTCCGGGGCGCTCGCGCCCCGGTGGCGGCCGCCGCCCGGCGCCGCCGTGCGCGGCCGGACCCTGTCGACGACGGCCATGCCGATACGGAAGACCGCGGCCGGGATCACCAGCAGGAGCAGGCCCCAGAACAGCAGCACCCCGTACGGGCGGTCCACGCCCCAGGGCTGGGTGGCCACGACCGTGTCGCCGTACTTGAGGGAGACGGTGTAGTCCCCGTGCGCCCCCGCCGCGAGGCTGACGTTCAGCCGGACCTCCGCCTTGCCGCCCGGCGGGATCGTGCCCTTCCACCGGACCTCGTCCCACTGCGGCGCGAACACCCCGTGGGCGGTGCCGAGCTGGAAGACCGGGTCCTTGACCGGGGCCGAGCCGAGGTTGCCGACGGTGACCGTGAACGTGCGGCCTGGCGGGGCGCCGAACCAGGTCAGCACCCCGTCCTCACCCTCCAGCCGGACCCCGGTGAGCATCGCGAGGCGCGCCGTGCCGGACTCGGACGGCAGCTCGGCCACCGGGTGGTCGGCGATCTTCAGCGGGGCGGCGACCGTGGACTGGTCCCCGTTGACGGAGGTCACGTTGACGACGCAGGGGCAGGGCTTGGGGGGTGCCACCACGGCCAGTCGGGCCGTGAAGCGCCCGTCGTCGCCGACCGAGACCGCGGCCCCGTCGGCGTTGGCGCAGCTGTTGGTGCCGCCGATCATGTTCTGCCCGCAGACCAGCAGCATCACCAGGGTTTTGGCGCGCCAGCCGGTGCCGGAGACGGTGATCTCGGTTCCCTTCGCGGCCTCCTGGAGCGAGAGCGCCACGGCGGGCTTGCCCTCGTCGGCCGCGGCCGACGGGGCCGGCAGCAGGAGCAGGGCGCACAACGCCAGCCCCGTCGCGATGAGGGCCATGGCCTTGCCGCCGACCGCTGCGCTCACCTGGATGCTCCCGTCAGCTCGTGTTCCGGTGCCCGGTCCTCCGCGGGTACGGGCTCCTCGCCCGCCGGCGCTGCTCCGCCGCGGGCCCGCCTGCCGCGTACGAGGAGCAGCGCGGCCAGGACGACCCCGCCGAGGCCGAGCAGCCCGGTGCCGAGCCCGGCCGCGATGCCCCAGGGCACGAACCAGGCGGATGCGGTGGCGCCGGCCGGGGCCGCGCCGGGGGCGGTGGCCGTGAGGGTGAGGGCGACGTCGTCGAGGACCGGGGCCCCGGGCCAGGGCTCGGTCAGCGACACCCGCTGGCCGGGGAGCAGTTCCACGGGCAGGGCGCGGGCGGTGCGGCCCGGGACCTCGCCGAAGAGCCCCTCGGCGCGCAGGGCCAGTTCGGGGGCGAGGGCCACGTTGCCCCGGTTGACCAGGGTGTACGCGACGACCGTGCGGGCGCCCCTGCCCCGTACGGAGACGTCCTCGACCGTGAGGGCGGCCAGGGTCGGGCCGCCGACGCGCAGGTGGACCCGTACGCCCGCCTCTCGGCCGTCCGCGGCGGCGATCACGGCGGCCGGGTGGTCGCCGGGGAGTGAGGCGGGCGGCACGGTGACCGTGAAGGGGACCACCGCGCGGGTGCGGGGCGGGATCTTCACGGTGGCGGCGGCCCCGAAGCTGATCCAGGAGCCGGCGCCGGGAGCTGCGCTGTTTCGGCCGCCTCCGGCCGCGGGGGCGGCCGGTCGGACGGCGAGGGCCCCGTCGGCGGTGTTGTAGGCGTCGGCCCCGCGCAGGGTGACGGTGGTCTCCCGGTCGGAGGTGTTGGTCAGGGCCAGCCGGTCCTCCAGGACGGTGCCGGCGGGGCCCGCGAGGTAGAAGTACGGGCGCGTCGGCGCGGCGCCGCCCGCGGCGGGCTCGGCGGTCCAGCCGGGCTCGTCGGCGGGCGCGGCGGGCGCGGCGGGGGCGGCAGTGGCGGCAGTGGCGGCGGGGGCGCCCGCGGCCCCGGACAGCAGGGCCGCGGCGAGCAACGCGGTGCACAGGCGCTTGACCGAGGTGGGGGTGTGGAGCACGGGCATGGCCGGGGGTGCTCCGTTCAGGACCGGGCCCGCTGGCCGCGCCGGGTCAGCCAGAGCACGCCGGCGGCGCCGGTGAGCAGCACCGTGCCGCCGAGGGTGCCGAGTGCGAGGGCGGAGTCGGTGGGTCCGGTCTGCGGGAGGGTGTCCTCCGTACCGGCGGAGCCCCCGGAACCGGGCGGCGCGGCGCCGGTGACCTCCAGCTCCAGGGAGGGCTTGGGGCTGTTTCCGGGGGTGCAGGTGGTGGTCGTCCCCAGCGCCTTGATGGTGAGCACGCCCGCGGTGAAGGTGGCCTTGCCGCTCTTCTCGGGGGTGTAGGTGCCCGAGAGGTCCGTGATCTTGATGGGGGTGTTGGCGGGCACGGCCTCGGGATTGGGCGGCCCCGAGACCGGCACGGACGCCTTCTCGGCGCCGCCGACGAGGATGACGGCGCTGGGGCTCATGGCGCCCTTGCCGAGTTCGACGGGGCTGGACGAGACGCCCTTCTGGAAGGACATCGTCAGCTTGTACCCGTCGCCCTCCTTGACGGCCTTGATGTCGATGGGCGAGACCGCCGACTTGTCCCCGATGGGGGTTTTGCAGTCGTACGCGACGTCGACGACGTCGGCGTGGGCTGCGGGGGCGGCCAGCAGGACCGCCGTTCCGGCCAGCGCGGAGGCCAGCGCGAGCGCGGTGGAGCGTTTCCGGTCGGACACCTTCGTCTTCCCCTCGGGCCACGAATTCCTGACGGCACATCAGATTGGTGGCTCAAGGTACGCCCGGGGCCTTGCGGAGGGAAGACAAAGGACAGGCCCGGATTGACCGTTCGTCAGTGCGTGCGCAGGCCCTTCCGCCAGACCGCCGAAACCAGCGGAACGCCCGGCCGGTAGGCCAGGTGGACGTGGCTCGGGGCCTCCAGGAGGGCCAGGTCCGCGCGGGCCCCGGGGGAGATCCGGCCGATGTCGGTGCGGCGCAGGGCCCGGGCCCCGCCGGCGGTGGCGGACCAGAGCGCCTCGTCCGGGGTCATCCGCATGTCGCGTACGGCGAGGGCGATGCAGAAGGGCATGGAGCTGGTGTACGAGGAACCCGGGTTGCAGTCCGTGGACAGCGCGACGGTGGCGCCCGCGTCGATCAGGCGGCGGGCGTCCGGCCACTGGGCGCGGGTGGAGAACTCGGCGCCGGGCAGCAGGGTGGCGACGGTGGTGTCCGCCGCCTGGACGAGGGCGTCGACGTCGGCTTCGGTGAGGTGGGTGCAGTGGTCGGCGGAGGCGGCCTCCAGCTCCACGGCGAGCTGCACACCGGGGCCGTAGGACAGCTGGTTGGCGTGGACGCGCGGGATCAGCCCGGCTGCGGCGCCGGCGGTGAGGATCGCGCGGGCCTGGTCACCGTCGAAGGCGCCCTTCTCGCAGAACACGTCCACCCACCGGGCGTACGGGGCGCAGGCCGCCAGCATCTCGCCGGTGACGAGGTCGACGTAGCCGGCCGGGTCCTCGGCGTAGTCGGGGGAGACGATGTGGGCGCCGAGGTAGGTGACCTCCTCGGTGTGCGCGGCGGCGATGCGCAGGGCACGGGCCTCGTCCTCGACGGTGAGGCCGTAGCCCGACTTGGTCTCGAAGGTGGTGGTGCCCTGGCGGCGCGCCTCGTCGAGGTGGCGGACGAGGTTGGCCTCCAGCTCCGCGTCGGTGGCGGCGCGCGTGGCGGCGACGGTGGTCCGGATGCCGCCGGCGGAGTAGCTCCGCCCGGACATGCGGGCGTTGAACTCGGCGGTGCGGTCGCCGGCGAAGACGAGGTGCGAGTGGGAGTCGACGAAACCGGGGATCAGCGCCCGGCCCTGCGCGTCGAACGCCGAGTCGGCCGCGGGGGCGCCGTCGGCCGGGCCGACCCAGGCGATGCTCTCACCGTCGATGACGACGGCCGCGTCCCGGACGAGCCCGAGGGGGCTGCCGTCGCCGAGGGCGGGGTCGTTGGTGACGAGACTGCCGATGTTGGTGACGAGGGTGGTGGTCATGGTTCCCTTCGGGATCGTTCCGAGGACAGCGTCAGCCGCGGACGGCTGCGATGGACTCGGACAGGGCGGACGGTACGTCCGGGACCAGGGTGTGGACCCCGTCGCGGACGATGTGGCGACCGCCCACCACCGTGTGGCGGACGTCCGAGGCCGTCGCCGCGAACACGGCCGTCTCGGCGCCGAGCCGCGGCAGCGGACCCGCCGTACGGACGGAGTCCAGAGCGATGGTCGTGAAGTCCGCCAGTGCACCCGCCTCCAGGCGCCCCGCATCCGCGAGCCCCAGCGCCGCATGGCCGTCGGCCGTCGCCGCCGTCAGCAGCGCGTTAGCCGTCCAGTGCCCGCGGGTCCGGCTCCGCAGCCGCTCGTTGAGCTCCATCGCCCGGGCCTCCTCCAGGAGGTCGATCACCGCGTGGCTGTCGCTGCCGAGCGACAGCGGGCTGCCCGCGCGCTGGAGCCGGGCGGCCGGACCGATGCCGTCGGCGAGGTCCCGCTCCGTCGTGGGGCACATGCAGGTACCGGTCGTCGTTCCGCCCAGCAGCGCGATGTCCCCGTCCGTCAGGTGCGTGTTGTGGACCCCGGTGGTCCGCGGCCCGAGCACCCCGTGGTCGGCCAGCAGCTGCGTCGGGGTGCGCCCGTGCGCGGCCTGGCAGGCCTCGTTCTCGGCGGTCTGCTCGGAGAGGTGGACGTGCAGCGGGGCCTGCCGCTCCTGCGCCCAGCGGGCGACGGTGGCCAGCTGGTCCGCCGGCACGGCGCGTACGGAGTGGATCGCCGCCCCGATCAGCGCGTGCCCGCGCGGCTTGAGGGCCGAGACCCGCTCGGCCCAGGCGTCGGCCGTCCCGTCCGAGAACCGCAGCTGGTGCGGGTTCGGCGCCTCGCCGAAGCCCGACGACAGGTACGCCGTGTCCAGCAGCGTGATCCGGATGCCCGCCGCCGCGGCCGCCTCGATCAGCGCCTCGCCCATGGCGTTGGGGTCGGCGTACGGAGCGCCGCCGGGCGCGTGGTGCACGTAGTGGAACTCGCCGACGTTGGTGATGCCGGCCAGCGCCATCTCCGCGTACACCGCCCGCGCGAGTGCGAAGTACGTGTCGGGGGTGAGGTTCTGGGCGACCTGGTACATGAACTCGCGCCAGGTCCAGAAGGTCCCGGAACCCACCTGCACCAGCGAGCGCAGCGCCCGGTGGAAGGCGTGGGAGTGCGCGTTGGCCAGCCCCGGGATGGTCAGGCCGCGCAGTACCTCGGCCCCCGGCGGCGGGGTCTCGATCCCGGTCCGCAGGGCGGCGATCCGGCCGTCGGCGCCCGCCTCGAGGGCCACGCCCGGCTCGACGTGCGTGCCGAGCCAGGCGTGTTCCAACCAGTACGTCTTCACCGGCAGGCCAGTCCTTCCAGTACGTCGGCCAGCGCGAGGACACCGGCCACGCAGTCGTCCTCGGGGGCGAACTCCCGCGGGGAGTGGGAGACCCCGGTGGGGTTCCGTACGAACAGCATCGCGGTCGGGACGGCGGCGGAGAGGATTCCGGCGTCGTGTCCCGCCCCGGTGCCGAGGACGGGGACGGAGCCGCCGAGGATGCGGTTCATCTCGTCGCGCAGGGCGTGCTCGAACTCGACGACCGGGGTGAAGGACTCCCGTACGACGGCCAGGTCGATGCCGTCCTGGTCGGCGCGCTCGCGGGCGGCCTTCTCGATGGCGGTGACCACGGTGTCCAGCGTCGCCTGGTCGGCGGCGCGGGAGTCGAGCCAGCCGCGCACCAGCGACGGGATGGCGTTGACGCCGTTCGGCTCGACCGAGATCTTGCCGAAGGTCGCGACCGCACCGGCCAGGGCCGCCTCGGTACGGGCGGCCAGGACGGTCGACGCGTACGTGAGCATCGGGTCGCGGCGGTCCACGAGACGGGTGGTGCCGGCGTGGTTGGCCTCGCCGCGGAAGTCGAACCGCCAGCGGCCGTGCGGCCAGATCGCGGACGCGATGCCGACGGCGTCGCCGGAGAGGTCCAGGGCGCGGCCCTGCTCGACGTGGAGCTCGACGAAGGCGCCGATGCGGGCGAGGCGCTCGGGGTCGGCCCCGATGGTCTCGGGGTCGTACCCGGCGGCCTCCATGGCCTGGGGCAGGCTGATCCCGTCGGCGTCGCGGAGCTCGTACGCCTTCTCCTTGGTCAGCTGCCCGGCGGCGAGCCGGGAGCCGACGCAGGCGAGGCCGAAGCGGGCCCCTTCCTCGTCGCCGAAGTTGGTGATGGCCAGTGGCCTGGCGAACTCCGCGCCCCTCCTGCGGAGTTCGTCCAGGGCCGCGAAGGAGGACACCACGCCGAGGGGGCCGTCGAAGGCGCCGCCGTCGGGCACGGAGTCCAGGTGGGAGCCGGTGACGACGGCGTCACCGGCGGAGGGGTCGCCGAGCCAGGCCCACTGGTTGCCGTTGCGGTCCGTCTCGTACGCGAGGCCGCGGGCCTCCGCCTGGGCCTGGAACCAGGTCCGGCAGTCGGCGTCGGCCCCGGTCCACGCGTAGCGGCGGTAGCCGCCGGATTCGGCGTTGCGACCGATGGGGGCGAGCTCGTTCCACATGCTGTGGAACGAGGCCGCCCCGGCGGGGTTGTCGCTCACGCGTCGTCGCCCTCGCGCATGGGGACGCGGACGCCGCGCTCGTCCGCCACCGACTCGGCGATGTCGTAGCCCGCGTCGACGTGGCGGATGACGCCCATGCCGGGGTCGTTGGTGAGCACGCGGCGGATCTTCTCGCCCGCGAGCTTGGTGCCGTCGGCGACGGTGACCTGGCCCGCGTGGATCGAGCGGCCCATGCCGACGCCGCCGCCGTGGTGGATCGAGACCCAGGAGGCGCCGGAGGCGACGTTGACCATGGCGTTGAGCAGCGGCCAGTCGGCGATCGCGTCGGAGCCGTCGAGCATCGCCTCGGTCTCGCGGTACGGGGAGGCGACGGAGCCGCAGTCGAGGTGGTCGCGGCCGATGGCCAGCGGGGCGGCCAGCGTGCCGTCGGCCACCATCTCGTTGAAGCGCTCGCCGGCCTTGTCGCGCTCGCCGTAGCCGAGCCAGCAGATGCGCGCCGGCAGGCCCTGGAAGTGGACGCGCTCGCCGGCCATCTTGATCCAGCGGTGCAGGGACTCGTTCTCGGGGAAGAGCTCCAGCATCGCCTTGTCGGTCTTGTGGATGTCCGAGGCCTCGCCGGACAGCGCCGCCCAGCGGAAGGGGCCCTTGCCCTCGCAGAAGAGGGGGCGGATGTAGGCGGGGACGAAGCCGGGGAAGGCGAACGCGCGGTCGTAGCCGGCCAGCTGGGCCTCGCCGCGGATGGAGTTGCCGTAGTCGAAGACCTCGGCGCCGGCGTCCATGAAGCCGACCATGGCCTCGACGTGCTTGGCCATGGCCTCGCGGGCGCGGGCGGTGAACCCGGCCGGGTCCTTGGCCGCGTACGCCGCCATGTCGTCGAAGTCGACGCCGACGGGCAGGTACGCGAGCGGGTCGTGGGCGGAGGTCTGGTCCGTCACGATGTCGATCGGGGCGCCCTCGGCGAGCATCTGCGGGAGCAGCTCCGCGGCGTTGCCCAGGAGGCCGATGGAGAGCGGCTTGCGGGCGTCGCGGGCCTCGACGGCCAGCTGGAGGGCGTGGCGGAGGTTGTCGGCCTTGACGTCGAGGTAGCGGTGCTCGATGCGGCGCTCGATGGCGCGCGGGTCGACGTCGATGCAGATCGCGACGCCGTCGTTCATCGTCACGGCCAGCGGCTGGGCGCCGCCCATGCCGCCGAGGCCGGCGGTGAGGGTGATGGTGCCGGCGAGGGTCCCGTCGAACTTCTTCGCCGCGACCGCCGCGAAGGTCTCGTACGTGCCCTGGAGGATGCCCTGGGTGCCGATGTAGATCCAGGAACCGGCGGTCATCTGGCCGTACATGGTCAGGCCGAGGGACTCCAGGCGGCGGAACTCCTCCCAGTTGGCCCAGTCGCCGACGAGGTTGGAGTTGGCGAGCAGGACGCGCGGCGCCCACTCGTGGGTCTGCATGACGCCGACCGGGCGGCCGGACTGGACGAGCATCGTCTCGTCCTGCTTGAGGGTGCGCAGGGTGCGGACCATCGCGTCGTAGGAGCGCCAGTCGCGGGCCGCCTTGCCGGTGCCGCCGTAGACGACGAGCTTGTCGGGGTGCTCGGCGACCTCGGGGTCGAGGTTGTTCTGCAGCATCCGGAGGGCGGCTTCCTGCTGCCATCCCAGGGTGCTGAGCTCGGTGCCTCGCGCAGCACGTACGGGGCGGGGTCCTGACATGGCGGTGCCTCCTCCGATGTTGGGCAATCTATTCACATCCTGACTTCCTGAATAGATTCAGTCAACCGCTGCGGGCCGACCCGCCGGATGATTGGCTGGCGGACATGGCTGCCGAGATGCACGCGAGGGACGCGCTGGACGCGACGACGCGCCGGGATCTGGCCGTACGGGCCGCGGTCGAGCAGGGCCTGGTGGGCGGGACGGAGGGCACCCAGCCCTTGGTCTGCCTGCTGGACGTGGCCGGGATCCGCTCCTCCGCCGCCGCCCTGACCAGCGCTTTCGCGGCGGCGGTGGCGCCGGGTACGCCGGTGCTGCACGCCTTCGCGGTGAAGGCCTGCCCGCTCGTGCCGGTGCTGCGGCTGCTGGCGGACTGCGGCCTCGGCTGCGAGGCGGCCGGCCCGGGCGAGCTGGCGCTGGCCCGGGCGGCGGGGGTGGAGCCGGCGCGCACGGTTCTGGACTCCCCCGCCAAGACGGTGGCCGAGCTGCGCGAGGCGCTGGCCCTCGGGATCGCGGTGAACGCGGACAACCGCCAGGAGCTCGACCGCCTGGACGCACTGATCGCCGGGGCCCCCACGAGGTCCCCGATCGGGATCCGGATCAACCCGCAGACGGGCGCCGGGACCATCGACGCCCTCTCCACGGCCACGGAGACCTCGAAATTCGGCGTCGCGCTACGCGACCCGGGCGCCCGCGAGTGGTTGGTCCGCGCGTACGCCGACCGCCCGTGGCTGACCCGTCTGCACATCCACTCGGGCTCCCAGGGCGTCCCGCTCTCCCTGATCGCGGAAGGGGTCCGCGACCTCCACGCGCTGGCCGAGGAGATCAACGCGGCGGTCGGCCGCCGCCAGGTCGACACCCTCGACATCGGCGGCGGACTGCCGGTGAACTTCACCTCGGACGCCGAGGCGCCGACGTACGCGGAGTACGTGACGGCCCTCCGCGAGGCCGTCCCGGCCCTGTTCCGCGGCCGCTACGGCCTGGTGACGGAGTTCGGCAGGTCGCTGCTGGCCAAGCACGGCCTGGCGCTCTCCCGGGTCGAGTACACGAAGACCACCGGGGGCCGCCGGATCGCCCTGACCCACGCGGGGGTCCAGCTGGCCACCCGTACGGTGTACGCGCCGGCGGCCTGGCCGCTGCGGATCCTGCCGTACGACGCGAAGGGCACCCCGAAGACGGGCCCGCCGGTCGCCCAGGACATCGCGGGCCCGGCCTGTTTCGCGGGCGACCTCCTGGCCACGGCCAGGGACCTCCCGGAACTGGCCCCGGGCGACCTGATCGCGGTCCCGGACACGGGGGCGTACTTCTTCACGGCCCACTACGGCTACAACAGCCTTCCCCGCCCCCCGATCCACGGCTTCCGGACCACCCCGGCAGGCGGAACCGTCTTCTTCCCGGCCCGCCCGCCCCAGTCCCCGACCTCCCTGGTCGAGGAGGCGGGCGGCGCCTTCCGCGACGCCCTCCTGTAACGGAGCCCGCCGCAAGGCGAGTCGGCGCTCCGCCGGAGCGGGACCCGAGGCCCCCCGCTACTCCACGAAGAGTCCCCGGGCCGCCGCCCGGGCGTCGAAGGCTTCCAGGCGGGCCTGGGCGTCGGGGAGGGCGTCGGCCATCGCCTCCAGGAGGACCCGGCCCAGCAGCATCGGCGCGCACGCCGTGTCGAAGGCCAGGCCCGTGCCGACCGGAGCCGGGATCAGCAGGTCCGAGGAGCGGGCCACGGGCGCGAACGCCGAGTCGGCGACCGTCACCACCTTCAGCCCCGCCTCCCGCGCGTGGTCCAGCGCCTCCGCCACCTCCCGCGGATGCCGCGGCAGCGCGAAGCACAGCAGCGCCGAAGCCCCCGCCCCCGCCGCCGCGTCGATCCGGTCGGCGAGCATCGAGCCGCCCTCGTCGAGGAGCCGTACGTCCGGATGCACCTTGGCCGCGAAGTACGCGAAGCCGCGCGCCTGCGAGGACGCCGCCCGCAGTCCCAGTACGGGCAGCGGGCTGGAGGCGGCCAGCACCCGCCCCGCCTCCTCGACCGGCGACGGGTCGGCGAGCATGGCCGACAGCTGCCGCAGGTTCTCGATCTCGCCCTGGACGGCCTGCTGGTACTCGTTGTACGCGTCCTCCTGCGCGGCCGCGGCGGCGCGCTCGGCGGGCGCCACCTCGCGCAGGTGCCGGCGCAGCGCCGGATAGCCGTCGAAGCCGAGGGCCACCGCGAACCGGGTCACCGAGGGCTGGCTCACCCCGGCCAGCTCGGCGAGCTCGACGCTCGACAGGAACGGCACGTCCGCCGCCCCGCGCACCATGCAGTGGGCGATCCGGCGCTGGGTGGGCGTCAGCCGGTGCCCCTCGAACAGCTGCTGCAGCCGCGCCGCCGGGCTGTCACTCATCCCGACCCCTCCGTCCCCGTGATTATTCAGTCACCGAGCACTCTGCATGCGGTTATGCAGCACGGCAAGCCGCGGACCGCTCCGCGAGACGCCCCGCGGCCCGGCGCCGGCGCGGATACGGGGGCTAGCCCCAGTGCCGCCGGCCGTCGGCCGTTCCTACGCTGGGCGCATGGAGTCCCAGGAGCTGAAGAAGGAACTCGACGCGACGTTGGACGCCCGGCGTGAGCTGGGGCCGGACTACGAGGCCGCGCTCGTGGACTCCTTCGTGGAGAAGGTCGACACACAGGTCCGGCGCCGGCTGGCCGAGGAACGCCTCGCCGCCGCCCGCGGCCACGCCACCGGCGCCTCCCCCCTGGAGGGCGGCTTCGGCGAACGCTTCGGCTTCGCGGTCATCACGCTGGTCCTGGCGATCCCGCTGTCGGCCATCGCCGCCGCGCAGGCGGGGTTCAGCGGCCTGCTGGTCGCCTGGGCGGGCGTGCTCGGCGTGAACTTCATCCACGCGACGAAGCACCTGCGCGCCGGCAACCGGGCGGATTAGCGCCACAAGGAGAGTGCGCGGGGACCGCCGCACCCTCGCGAGTGCGAGGGGCGGGACGACGGCGGTCCCCGCGAAGGACACGGGCCGGGTCAGGGCCGTCCGCGTCCGTGGCGTTCACGCGGTCCGGGAGCCGCTCCGGAAGTACGCCAACGCCGTTCGGTGGTGCCGGCCGGGACGTTTTCCGTTCCCTGCCGACAACCACCACTGTGCCGGAGGCGTGTTAAGCCGGTGCTGCCGTCACATGACGGGCCCGTACCTTTTGCGCGACGGGCACTTCGGCCGTTCCCTCCGGCACTTCGGCTACTTCGCGCCCTTCGCGAGGAACGCCAGCAGGTCCTGACGGCTCACCACACCGGTCGGCTTGCCCTCGACCAGCACGATCGCCGCGTCCGCCTCGCCCAGCACGGCCATCAGCTCGGAGACCGGCTCGCCCGAACCGACCTGCGGCAGCGGACGGCTCATGTGCTTCTCCAGCGCGTCCGACAGCGAGGCCTGCTTGGCGAACAGGGCCGCCAGCAACTCCTTCTCCACGACCGAGCCGATGACCTCGGCGGCCATCACGTCCGGGTGGCCGGCGCCGGGCTTGACGATCGGCATCTGGGACACGCCGTACTCGCGCAGCACCTCGATGGCCTCGCCCACGGTCTCCTCGGGGTGCATGTGGACCAGGGACGGCATGGCGCCCTCCTTGTCCGCGAGCACGTCGCCGATGCGCGCCGCCGGGCCCGCCTCCTCAAGGAAGCCGTGACCGGCCATCCACTCGTCGCTGAAGATCTTGCTCATGTAGCCGCGGCCGCTGTCCGGCAGCAGGACGACGACCACGTCGTCCGGGCCGAGGCCCTCGGCGGCCTTCAGCGCCGCGACGACCGCCATGCCGCAGGAGCCGCCGACGAGCAGGCCCTCCTCCTTGGCGAGGCGGCGGGTCATCTGGAAGGAGTCCTTGTCGGACACCGCGATGATCTCGTCCGTCACGTTCGGGTCGTACGCGGTCGGCCAGAAGTCCTCGCCGACGCCCTCGACCAAGTACGGGCGGCCCGATCCGCCGGAGTAGACCGAGCCCTCGGGGTCGGCGCCGATGACCTTGACCTTGCCGCCGGACACCTCCTTGAGGTAGTTGCCCGTACCCGAGATCGTGCCGCCCGTGCCGACGCCCGCGACGAAGTGGGTGATCTTCCCGTCCGTCTGCTCCCACAGCTCGGGACCGGTGGTCTCGTAGTGCGAACGGGGGTTGTTCGGGTTGCTGTACTGGTCCGGCTTCCAGGCGCCCGGGGTCTCGCGGACGAGGCGGTCGGAGACGTTGTAGTACGAGTCCGGGTGCTCGGGGTCGACTGCCGTCGGGCAGACCACCACGTCGGCGCCGTACGCGCGCAGCACGTTGATCTTGTCCATGGACACCTTGTCAGGGCAGACGAAGATGCACTTGTAGCCCTTCTGCTGGGCCACGATGGCGAGTCCTACACCGGTATTGCCGCTGGTGGGCTCCACGATGGTGCCGCCGGGCTTGAGGGCACCGCTCTGCTCGGCGGCCTCGATCATCCGGACGGCGATCCGGTCCTTCACGGATCCACCGGGATTGAAGTACTCGACCTTGGCAAGGACGGTGGCCTGCAGGCCTTCGGTCACACGGTTGAGCTTCACCAGCGGGGTGTTGCCGACGAGGCTGATCATCGAGTCGTGGAATTGCACCATGTTCTCCAGGGAGGGGACTCCACGGGTTCTCCGGGAGGTCCCGCCAGACTAAGCGGAAAGGGATTGGCCGACCGGCACTACGGGGCAGGAAGGTCATCGGGACCGGACGGGAAAGGGAGGTGGCGCGAGGGGTGTCCAGGGCGAGGACGGCCCGCCGGATCGCGGCGGGCGCGGCGTACGGCGGAGGCGGGCTCGGGCTGGTCGGAGCCGCCGCCGTGGGGCTGGTGCTGGCGGAGGTCCAGTTCGCGAAGCGGACGGTCGGCACCGGGCTCGGCGATCCGCCGCGGGCGGACGGGCTGTACGGGAGCGAGTTCGCGGGGCCGGCTCCCCCCGGCCGTGATGCGGGCCCGGGGGCCGTGCGCGAGCCCGGCCAGGCGCCGCTGCGGCTCGGCATGATGGGTGACTCCACGGCCGCCGGGCTCGGCGTGCGCCGGGCGAGACAGACCCCGGCCGCGCTGCTGGCCTCGGGGCTGGCGGCGGTGGCCGAGCGGCCGGTGGAGCTGCGCAACGTGGCCGTCTCCGGGGCCATGTCCGACGACCTCGACCGCCAGGCGGGGCTGCTCCTGGACGGGGAGCTGCCGCCGCCGGACGTGTGCGTGATCATGATCGGTGCGAACGACGTCACGCGGCGCATGCCGCCCACGCAGTCGGTGCGCCACCTGACCTCGGCCGTACGCCGACTGCGGCTCGCGGGATCCGAAGTGGTGGTCGGCACCTGCCCCGACCTGGGCACCATCGAGCCGGTGTACCAGCCGCTGCGCTGGCTGGCCCGGCGGGTCTCGCGCCAGCTGGCCGCCGCCCAGACGATAGGGGTCGTCGCCCTGGGGGCCCGCACGGTCTCCATGGGGGACCTGCTGGGCCCCGAGTTCGCGGCGAACCCGCGCGAGATGTTCGGCCCCGACTCGTACCACCCCTCGGCGGAGGGCTACGCGACGGCGGCCATGGCCGTGCTGCCCACGCTGTGCGCGGCCCTGTCCCTGTGGCCGGAGTCGGACCGCCTGGAGGTGGCGCGGAACGAGGACATGCTGCCGGTGGCGAAGGCGGCGTCGGCCGCCGCCGGACAGGCGGGCACCGAGGTCACCCCGGCCCGCGGCCCTTGGGCGCTGCTGAAGCACCGCCGCCGCAGGCGGGTCCCGGCCGAGGACCTGGCGCCCCCCACGGCCCCCCGGTCGGCGGGCCCGGCCCTGCCGCCGCGGGCCGACTCCCCGTCGGCGAGCTGACGCCCGGGGCTGCGGGCGCCCGCAGCCCCGGGTACCGGTGCCCGGAACAGAACCACCGGGCGGCGCGTTCCACCCGCGGAGCGACCGGCATCACATGCCCAAGCCGGTGACCTCGACCGTACGGGCCGGTAACTTCGCTTGCGGTCCAGCAACGAGCCGCAACTCACCCCCCTTGGAGCCCCGATGCCCGAAGCAGTCATCGTTTCCACCGCCCGCTCCCCCATCGGGCGCGCCTTCAAGGGGTCCCTCAAGGACGTGCGCCCGGACGACCTGACCGCCACGATCATCCAGGCCGCCCTCGCCAAGGTCCCCGAGCTGGACCCGCGCCAGATCGACGACCTGATGCTGGGCTGCGGCCTCCCGGGCGGCGAGCAGGGCAACAACCTGGGCCGCATCGTCGCCGTGCAGATGGGCATGGACTTCCTGCCCGGCACCACGATCACCCGCTACTGCTCCTCCTCCCTCCAGACCTCCCGGATGGCGCTGCACGCCATCAAGGCGGGCGAGGGCGACGTCTTCATCTCGGCCGGCGTCGAGACGGTCTCGCGGTTCGCCAAGGGCAACTCCGACTCCTGGCCCGACACCCACAACCCGCTCTTCGCCGACGCGGAGGCCCGTACGGCCGCCGTCGCGCAGAGCGAGGGCTCCTCCTGGCACGACCCCCGCGAGGACGGCCTCGTCCCCGACGCCTACATCGCGATGGGGCAGACCGCCGAGAACCTGGCCCGGATCAAGGGCGTGACCCGCCAGGACATGGACGAGTTCGGCGTCCGTTCGCAGAACCTCGCCGAGGCCGCCATCAAGAACGGCTTCTGGGAGCGGGAGATCACCCCGGTCACCACCCCGGACGGCACCGTCGTCTCCGCGGACGACGGCCCGCGCGCCGGCGTCACCCTGGAGGGCGTCCAGGGCCTCAAGCCCGTCTTCCGCCCCGACGGCCTGGTCACGGCCGCCAACTGCTGCCCGCTCAACGACGGCGCCGCCGCGCTGGTCATCATGAGCGACACGAAGGCGCGGGAGCTGGGCCTGACCCCGCTGGCCCGGATCGTCTCCACCGGTGTCACCGGCCTCTCCCCCGAGATCATGGGCCTCGGCCCGGTCGAGGCCTCGAAGCAGGCCCTGAAGCGCGCCGGCCTGACCGTCGGCGACATCGACCTGTTCGAGATCAACGAGGCCTTCGCGGCCCAGGTCATCCCGTCGTACCGGGACCTGGAGATCCCGCTGGAGAAGCTGAACGTCAACGGTGGCGCCATCGCCGTCGGTCACCCGTTCGGGATGACCGGCGCCCGTATCACCGGCACGCTGATCAACAGCCTCCAGTTCCACGACAAGCAGTTCGGCCTGGAGACGATGTGCGTCGGCGGCGGCCAGGGCATGGCCATGGTCATCGAGCGGCTGAGCTAAGCCTTCACCTGGGCTCCGTCCAGACGCCGCAAGGGATCCGCTTGATCCCTTGCGGCGTATTGACGCCGAATCCAATCCCGTCGCGGCCGACCTGTGACCGAATCTCCCCCAGGATGTGACCTTCGTCCTGGGGGTTTGCCATTTCCGCAGGTCAGAGCACATTTACAGAACCCGGGTGTGACCAAAGCCCTGTCCAATTCGTGACGTAATGCACTGCACGCCATTCCCAGGTCAGGACACTCTGATGTAGGAAGTCGGGGGATCGAATCAATCAGGAGTTAGTCAGTGAGCGCCATGTCTCTTGCCCTGCTGCTGACCACGGCCGCCGCCGCGACCGTGGGCGCTGCTGCGCTGCACGCCGTACACGGCCTGCGCAAGCAGGTGACGGCCCTCCGCGGTGAGCTGGCGACGCCCGCCCACACCCGCGGCACGACCGTCCCGCACGCCCGCAGTGCCGTGCATTCCCCCGCCGCCGAGATACGAGCCGCCGTGGCCGAGGCCCTGGCCGAGGAGCGCGAGCGCGAGCTCGCCGAGGCCCGGGCCTTCTGGGCCGCGCAGGAAGCCCGCGACGCCGCGGACGCTTCCCCACGCTTCGCTGGGGAGACCCCTACCTCGCTCCTCGGCGGCCTGCCCGGGCTCGGCGAGGACGGCCCGGCCGTCTTCCTGCCCCGCCAGGCCGATCTGGTGGGTCTGGAGCCGGTGCTCGGCGACGAAGCCGCCGACGACTACCCCGAGGATTCGGCCGAGCTGGCCGCCGCGCGCCGGCGCCACCCCTCGCACCCCGACTTCGTCCCGGTCCAGGCCCCGGCCCCCGGCGCCGACCACGAGCGCACCGTCTCGCGCCTGGAGGAGCTCGCGGAGGCCCGTACGGCCCTCGCGGACGTCCGCCCGGGCCCGCTGGGCACGCTCGACGTGTACGTCTTCACCGACGGCACCACGCTGTGCATGACCCCGGGCCACCGGGAGACGGCGGAGCGCCTCGCCGAGGCGCTGCGCTCGGGCACCGCGCCGGTCCTGCTCGGCGGCTCCGGCATCTCGGGCGCCTACGCGCTGACCTTCTCCTGCGGCGACGCCCAGGACCCGGACAACAACGTCTACATCCTCGCGGACCGCGTCATCGCGTCTCTCTGATCACCGCGTCGCCCTGGCTTCCGCCTGCTCCACCAGCCGTACGGCCTCGTCCAGCATCCCGGACGGGGCCTTCGCGGTTTCCGGGAGCCCCGACGGCTCCTCGGCGGCGGCGCGCAGCGCCTGCGCGAGGTCCAGTCCGGCGACCGCCACCTGGTCCCCGACCACGAACACCCCCGCGTCGGGCATCTTCCGCGCCGGAGCCGCCCCCGCGCCGTTCCGCGGCGCCTCCAGCGCCTGGGCGCGTACGGAGAGCTCCCGGGCCAGCTCCAGCGCCTCGGCGGCGGCCCCCTGCTGGAGGCGGCTCTGCGGCATGGCCCTCAGCCGGTCGGCGAAACGTTCCACGGCGGCGGTCAGAGGCGAAGTATCAAGCACCCGGCCGACCTTACGCGCCGCCCCGGCGCCATTGCCAACGGGCGAACTCTCCGGCACGGTGGCGTGAAGAGAACAGCACAGCACGGCGATACCTCCGGAGGCGCCCATGTCCGTAGAGTTCTCCGAGCAGACCCACCGCAACATGATCGACAGAATCCCCCTGACCACCGGTCGTGAAGTGTCCGACTGGCTCCGCACCGTGGACGACGGCCCCTCCCTCGTCCGGTTCGAGGAAAAGGTCAGCTGGCTGCGCGGCGCGCACGAACTCTCGTACGGCCAGGCGAAGGCGATCATCCACGAGTACGACCTGCGCAGGGCGGCCCGCAAGTTCGGCTGACCCGGCTGACCCCTCCCCCGATCCCTCCGTCCCCGACCCCGCACTCCTCCGAGACGCGGGAAGGCCCCGCGAGCGGTGAGCTCGCGGGGCCTTCCCCTTGCCGTCAGCGCCGGGCGGCCGGCCGGTACGACTAGTCGTCGCCGGAGAGGATCTGGAACAGGCGCAGCAGCTCCAGGTAGATCCACACCAGGGTCAGCGTGAGGCCGAAGGCCGCCAGCCAGGCCTCGTCGCGCGGGGCGCCGTAGGTGATGCCGTCCTCGACCTGCTTGAAGTCCAGGGCGAGGAAGCAGGCGCCGAGGACGACGCCGACGATGCCGAAGAGGATGCCGAGGCCGCCGCTGCGGAAGCCGAGGCCGTCACCGCCCGCGAAGACCGAGAACAGCAGGTTCGCGACCATGAGCAGCATGAAGCCCATGGCGGCGGCCATCACGAAGCCGTAGAAGCGGCGGGTGACGCGGATCCAGCGCATCTTGTACGCGAACAGCACGGAGGCGAAGACGCACATCGTGCCGAGCACGGCCTGGATGACCACGCCGGCACCGAAGTAGGTGCTGGTGGCCGCGCTGAGGACGCCGAGGAAGAAGCCCTCGAAGGCCGCGTAGGCGAGGATGATCGGCGGGGAGGCCTTGCGCTTGAACGACTGGACGAGCCCGAGGACCATCGCGACGAGCGCGGCGCCGACGGCGATGCCGTACGACTTGTTGACGTTCGCCGGGTCGACCGGCATGGCGATCCACGCGATCGTCGCCGTGAGGATGACCGTGCCGAGCGTCATGGCCGTACGGCTCACGACGTCGTCCATGGTCATCACGTCGGCGCGGGCGGGCGCCTGCGGCATGCCGGTGGTCGTGTCCGTGGCGTAAGGATTCGTCGCGTACGGGTTGGTCCCGGCCTGCTGGTGCTGCGCGTCAAAGCCCGCGTAGCCACCGTTGTCGCGGCTGAACCCCCGTCGCGAGAAGACCGGGTTGCTGCTCCTCATCTCACTCCTCCATGGCCACCGTGCGCGGCCTTGCAACAAGAGTAATGCGTTAGCAAAAATCTGACTCTACTGCTCAGGGAGGATCTTTGCCCAGCACCTGCGGGTGCCGGGAGCTCCTCCGAGCCGGCCGATGACCCGCCGGCGGCCGGGTCGGCCACCGGACACATCGGCCTGCACGCGGCCTTTCCGAAAGATCTCTGCCCGCACTCGCGGCGGCCATAGCCTCCGCAGGCGCGAAAGGCGTACACGTACGGCCGAAAGCCGGAACCGCCGAGGTCGAGCTCCGCGGCCTGAAGAAGGCCGGCGATCTGCCCGTCTCGGTCGCTCCGCCAGGCCGCGGCCGGGGCCGGCGTCGACGGCGTCCCGCTGTCCGTGAAGCGAAGGCCGGCCCCGCCCAGGTCAAGATCGACTACTCGGGCTTCCGCGGCCCCTACGGCGGCGACTGGTCCGGGCGCGGTGACGGCGTCTCCGCGCCCCTCTCCACCCCCCGGTCATCTCCGCGGGCGAATGACCACCGTCGGGAACCGTCACACCCCGGGGAGCTTGTGCAGCATAGAAGGCAGCCGACGTCCTGCAGGCACCGCCGGTCAGCGGCTTCACGGCCGGAGCGGAGGCGATCAGGGCCGGAGTACACGTGGACCGATGCCAAGACCAAGGCGGGCACGGCGCCAGCGGCCGAGGCCATGAAGCTCAACCTCACCAAGGGCGGGCTGTTCGGGTACGTACCATCGGGCAAGCTCACGAAGTACAACACGACCTACATGCACAAGGACGGCAGGGTGACCTCCAAGACATGGGGAACGTTCGAGGTCACCCCTTGGCAGCCCTACACGTTTCCCCTCCGAACCGGCCACGGTGGTCTCGCTGGACGTGAAGGCGTGCAATCAGGCCGGCTCGTGCTGAGCCCGGCCCTGCGCGCGCCGGCGGGCTTGTTCCTGACGGCGGCGGCCGTGCTGCTCGCGGCGGGCTGCGGGGGCCCGCAGGGCGGCGCCGCCGCTCCGCAGGCACCGGTCGCCTCGGCGCCCGTCGTCTCGCCCTCGCCCTCGCTCGACCTGCCCCGGCTGTCCTCGGTCCTCGCGCAGCAGGCCCGGGCGTCCGGCTCGGCGCCCACCGGCGCCGGGCTGAGTCTGGCCCGGCAGGCCGGGACGTCCGCCTCCTACCTCTGGGAGACGGACGGGGGCAAGGTCTGCTTCGCGCAGATCAAGGCCCCCGGCGCGATGCACGAGATCGCGTGCGCGGCGGTCACGGAGCCGGCTCCGGAGCCGGGTTCCCGGCTGGAGGCGCTTTTCGGCCCGGGCACGGGCTTCTCGGAGTCGTACATCGTGTTCGCCGCCGGAGTCGGCACCAAGGTGACGTCCGTGACCTACGAGGGGAAGGAAAGGCCCTGGCAGCCCGTCAGGACCCTCTCCCCCCGGGCGACGGGGCGGGACGTCTACTACGCCGCGCTCCCCGAAGGCCACAAGGGCTGGGTCGACGTGACCCTGCGGCAGGCCGACGGCCAGTCGGCGCCGGACCGCCTGCGGGTCACCCTGGACGGCGGATCCTGATCCGGTAGCCGCGGGAGACAAGACGGCGGGGACGCCCTCTGGGCGCCCCCGCCGTTCGTGTGTTCCGGTACGTGCGGAACGTACTCGTGCCCGGAGCCGGACTTGAACCGGCACGGCCTAAGCCAGCGAGGTTTAAGCTCGCCGTGTCTGCATTCCACCATCCGGGCAGGGCGTGGCGGCTCCCGTACAAAAAGCACTGAACGCTGTGCCGAGCCTATCCGGATCATCCTGGTCAGCAGTGGGCCGTCTATCCGATGTTGTCTGATTTTATTGGCGCTTGAGGGGGCGTCAGAGCCGAGAACACACGGTGGGCCCGTTACGGGCGGCGATCACCGCGATACGGGATTGACGGGATTTCGATGGCCTCCGCCACCCCGCGCGCCACCCTCCCCGCCACCCCGGGCCACCCCACCCTCCGGAGGCCTCACCCGGACTCCGCCCAGGGGCGGCTGTCATACCAGAGGAGGAGGCGGCCCGCCCCCTGATCAGACTCCAGTGGGCCAGTGAACGGGCACCTCGGCTGATCCCCCGCGGGGGTGCGGACCGCGACGATGGAAGGGTCCCGCCGATCCGCAGACCGCACCCCGGTCCGCAGCCCGAGGAGTCGCTTCCGTGACCACCATGAACTACGCCCCGCACACCACCCAGGCCGTGGCCGCCCGGGCCACCGGCCTCTCCAAGGTGTACGGCCAGGGCGAGACCCAGGTGGTCGCCCTGGACAACGTCTCCGTGGACTTCGGCCAGGGCCAGTTCACCGCGATCATGGGCCCCTCGGGTTCCGGCAAGTCCACCCTGATGCACTGCGTCGCCGGTCTGGACACCTTCTCCGCCGGCTCCGTCCGCATCGGCGAGACCGAGCTCGGCACCCTCAAGGACAAGCAGCTGACCCAGCTGCGCCGGGACAAGATCGGCTTCATCTTCCAGGCGTTCAACCTGCTGCCGACGCTGACGGCGCTGGAGAACATCACCCTGCCGATGGACATCGCGGGCCGCAAGCCCGACAAGCAGTGGCTGGACACCGTCATCGAGATGGTCGGCCTCTCCGGCCGCCTCGGCCACCGCCCCACCCAGCTCTCCGGCGGCCAGCAGCAGCGCGTGGCCGTGGCCCGCGCCCTGGCCTCCCGTCCCGAGATCATCTTCGGTGACGAGCCCACCGGAAACCTTGACTCCCGCTCCGGCGCCGAGGTCCTCGGCTTCCTGCGCAACTCCGTCCGCGAGCTCGGCCAGACCGTCGTCATGGTCACCCACGACCCGGTCGCCGCCTCCTACGCGGACCGCGTCATCTTCCTCGCCGACGGCCGCATAGTCGACGAGGTGCAGGGCCCCACCGCGGACGGGGTGCTCGACCGCATGAAGGCCTTCGACGCCAAGGGCCGCACCAGCTGAGGGACGTTCCCTCCCCGTCCCCGCTGACCCCTTACCCCCCTGGACTCCTCCACCATGTTCCGTACCGCCCTGCGCAACGTGCTCGCGCACAAGGCAAGGCTGATGATGACGGTGCTCGCCGTCGTCCTCGGCGTCGCCTTCGTCTCCGGCACCCTCGTCTTCACCGACACCCTCAGCAAAGCCCTCTCCAGCCAGTCCGCCAAGAGCTACGACGGCGTCGCCGTCTCCGTGACCTCCTACGGCCAGGGCCGGGGCGAGGACGGCCAGCGCGAGGGCGAGGTCGGCCTCAGCCAGCAGACCCTGGACAAGGTCAAGGCCGTCAAGGGCGTCGACTCCGTCTCCGGCCGCGTCTCCGGCTTCGCCGGCGTCGGTGACGAGAAGGGCCGGCTGATCGGCTCCAGCTGGTCCAACAAGGGCTCCAACTTCGCCCCCGTCAAGGACGGCAAGGACCCGCGCTACACCTTCACCGAGGGCACCGGCCCGGCCAAGGCCGACCAGATCGCCCTCGACAGGGCGACCGCCGACACCGGCAAGTACAAGGTCGGCGACAAGGTCCGCGTCGCCACCAACGGGCCGGTGAAGGAGTACACCCTCTCCGGCGTCTTCACCACCGAGGACGGCGCGGTCAGCGCGGGCGGCAGCCTGGTCCTGTTCGACACCGCGGTCGCCCAGGAGCTGTACCTCAAGCCCGGCTTCTACCAGGAGCTGTCGGTCGCCGCCAAGGCCGGGACCTCCGCCGACGCGCTGCTCACCGACATCAAGCCGCTGCTCGACTCCAAGCACACCAAGGCCCAGACCGGCGCCGCCCTCGCCGCCGAGCAGGCGAAGGACGTCGAGCGGGGCATGGCCAACATGAACCAGATGCTGCTCGCGTTCGCCGGCATCGCTCTCTTCGTCGGCATCTTCCTGATCTACAACACCTTCACCATGCTGGTCACCCAGCGCACCAAGGAGCTGGCCCTGCTGCGCGCCGTCGGCGCCAACCGCGGTCAGGTCATGCGCTCGGTCCTCACCGAGGCGCTGGTCGTCGGCGTCGTCTCCGCCGTCGTCGGCCTGGTCGCCGGCACCGGACTGGCGGTCGCCATGCGCTCCGCCATAGAGGCCTTCGGCGCCAAGCTCCCGGCCGGCGACCTCGTGATCGCCCCGGGCACGGTCATCGCGGCCGTGGTCATCGGCGTCCTCGTCACCACCCTCGCGGCCCTGCTGCCCGCCTGGCGCACCGGCCGGATCGCCCCGGTCGCCGCCATGGGCAGCGCCCACCTTCCGGCCACCGCGAAGTCCCTGGCCGTACGGAACGTCCTCGGCTCGGTCATCAGCCTCGCCGGCATCGGCCTGGTCCTGCTCGGCGTGTCCCAGGGCGGCTCGAACGGCCGCCTGATCCTCGGCGCCGGCGCGTTCTTCATGCTCATCGGCCTGATCGTGGTGCTCCCGCTGCTCTCCAAGCCGGTCATCGGGGCGCTGCGCCCCGCGCTGCAGAAGGTCTTCGGCATCCCCGGCAAGCTGGCCGCGCAGAACGCCGTGCGCAACCCGCGCCGCACCGCGGTCACCGCCGCCTCCCTGGCGATCGGCCTGACCCTGGTGACCACCCTGTCGGTGCTCGGCATCACGATGGGCAAGGCCATCGACCGGATGAGCACCGACAAGCTGAAGGCCGACTACAAGGTCTCCATGGCCGCCGAGGGCATGAGCCTGGACAAGTCGGTCGCCGAGACCCTGGCCAAGGCCCCCGGCATCAAGGCGGTCTCCCCCCAGGCGGACGGCTACCTGAGGATCGGCGGCGAGTTCCGCTCCGCCTCGGGCGTCACCCCCTCCGCCATCGGCCAGATGCTGAACATCGAGACCCTCAGCGGCTCGCTGGACAGCCTCTCCCGGGGCGAGGTGGCCGTCGCCGAGAGCACCGCGAAGAAGCAGGACCTCTCCGTCGGCTCCGCGCTCCAGGTCCAGTACGACGACGGCCAGAAGGGCACGCTCAAGGTCGGCGCCGTCTACAAGGACCTGGAGGGCCTGCTCTCCCCGTACGTGCTCGACAACAAGATCCTCAGCTCGCACAGCGAGGAGCAGTACATCCGCGAGGTGTACGTCAACACCGCCGACGGCGGCTCGAAGGCCGCGCAGCAGACCGTCGTCGACGCCCTCGGCAAGAACCCGGCGATCAAGGTCGCCACCCAGCAGGACGTGCGCAACGAGATGGGCGGCATGATCAACACGATGCTGAACATCATGTACGGACTGCTCGGCATGGCGCTGATCATCTCGGTGCTCGGCGTGGTCAACACCCTCGCGATGTCCGTCTTCGAGCGGACCCAGGAGATCGGCATGCTGCGGGCGATCGGCCTCGACCGCAGCCGGGTCAAGAACATGATCCGCCTGGAGGCCGTGGTCATCTCGCTCTTCGGCGCGGTCCTCGGTGTCGCCATCGGCGTCTTCCTCGCCTGGGCGGTGGGCACCACCATCGCCAAGGGGGTCCCGAACTACGCCCTGGTCCTGCCCTGGGACCGGATCGGCGTCTTCCTCCTGCTGGCCGCCGTGGTCGGCGTCCTGGCGGCCATGTGGCCCGCCCGCAGCGCCGCCCGGCTGAACATGCTGACCGCCATCAAGACCGAGTAGCGCACCAGCGGAACGCAGGGACACGGAAGGGCCCCGGGGCACACGCCCCGGGGCCCTTCCCGCTGTCGTACGAGGCACTACGCGGCCCTGCCCGTCCCTGCGCCGGCCCTGCGGGGCCTGCCGTACGGGCTCACGCGCCCCAGGTGCGCAGCCGCAGCGGCAGCTCCGAGCGCCCTGCCGCCGCGGGCTTCACGGCGAGGACCTGGTTGACGCCGAGCCGGCCGTGCTCGAAGCCCAGGGCCGAGGCCGCCATGTACAGCCGCCAGAC
Source organism: Streptomyces sp. NPDC051109 (assembly GCF_044455885.1). Classification (NCBI taxonomy): domain Bacteria; kingdom Bacillati; phylum Actinomycetota; class Actinomycetes; order Kitasatosporales; family Streptomycetaceae; genus Streptomyces; species Streptomyces sp. NPDC051109. Next base: position 136,161 of record NZ_JBITFF010000016.1, on the reverse strand, counting down.
CCGGGCCCGCCCCGGCGAGGTCAGCCGTACGGCCTCCTCCCAGCGCTCCTCCAGCCGCGCCACCCAGGCCCGCAACGTCAGCGCGTAGTGCTCGCGCAGCGCCTCCACGTCGCGGACCTCGAACCCGGCCCGCTCCAACTCGCCCACCGTCGTGCCCATCGGGGAGAGTTCGCCGTCGGGGAAGACGTAGGCGTCGATGAACTCGTCGACGCGGTACGCCTCTTCGTCCGGCTCCGGCGGGCGCGCGATCTGGTGGTTCAGCAGCCGGCCGCCGGGCGCCAGCAGGGCGTGCAGGGTGCGGGCGTACTCGCGGTAGCGCTCCGCGCCGACGTGCTCGGCCATGCCGATGGACGAAATGGCGTCGTACGGGCCGTCCTTGACGTCCCGGTAGTCCTGGATCCGGATGTCGAGGCGGTCGGCCAGGCCCTCCTCCGCGGCCCGCTTGCGGGCGTACACGGCCTGCTCCCGCGAGAGGGTGATGCCGGTGACGCGGACGCCGTACTCCCGGGCGGCGTGCAGGGCCATGGAGCCCCAGCCGCAGCCCACGTCGAGGAGCCGCATACCGGGCCGGAGGCCCAGCTTCCGGCAGACCAGGTCGAGTTTGTCCCGCTGGGCCTCCTCCAGGGTGGAGCCGGGGCTCCAGTAGGCGCAGGAGTACACCATCGAAGGACCCAGGACGTGCTCGTAGAACTCGTTGCCGACGTCGTAGTGGTGGCTGATCGCCTGCCGGTCCCGGTTCCTGGTGTGCGTCGGGCCGCCGCGGCGGGGTGCCTCCTCCGGCGGCGGCGCGGGCGCCGGCCACGGCCGGGCCAGGGTGACGAGGTCGCGCAGGGCGGCCCGGGCGTCCGGATCGCGCAGCAGCGCGGCGGTCCCGGCGGCGCCCGCGGCACGCTCCGCCAGCTGCGGCAGCTGGGGGCGCAGGGCTGCGAGCTTGCCGATGCCGGCGCGGCGGACCGCCGGCGGGGTCTCGGGGTCGGGGGCGGGCCCGCGCTCCCAGAGCAGCCCGGCCACCCGGTCCAGCAGTTCGAAGAGGTCGCCCTCCACGGTCAGGTCCCCGGCGACCCAGGCCCGGGCCAGGCCCAGTTCACCCGGCCGCCACAGCACGCGGCGCAGGGCGCGCCGGTTGGCCAGCACCAGGGTGGGTCCGGCGGGCGGCCCGGCCTCGCTGCCGTCCCAGGCACGAATCCGGACGGGCAGGGGGGCGCCCAGCAGGGTCTCGGCGAGAGCGGCCAGCCGCGGCGCGGCTTCGGTCATCGTAGGCACCTCCAGTAATGATCCGACCGAACGGCCTACCCACTTCGCACGGCCGTCAATCGGGTGGCACTCCGAACAGGCCTACGGGGGCACGCCGAAGGGGCCGTCCGCACCACGGATGGCGGACGGCCCCTTCGGGACGTACTAAGGGAGTTGCCGGTCAGGCCCGGGTCAGGAGGCCTTGGCCTTCGCGGCCGGGGAAGCGGCGGCGGCCGGAGCCGGCGCCGGCTTGGCGGCCTCGTAGAACTCCTCGCGGGGGGTCTCCAGCGCACCGAGGGAGACGACCTCGCGCTTGAGGAACATGGCGAGGGTCCAGTCGGCGAAGACGCGGATCTTGCGGTTCCAGGTCGGCATGGCCATGCCGTGGTAGCCACGGTGCATGTACCAGGCGAGCCGGCCCTTGAGCTTGATCTTCGTCTTGCCCATGACGATCATCGCGACGCCCTTGTGGAGGCCGAGGCCTGCCACCGCACCCTTGTTGGAGTGCGAGTACTCGGCCTGCGGGAAGCCCCGCATGCCCGAGATGACGTTGTCGCCGAGGACCTTGGCCTGGCGCAGCGCGTGCTGGGCGTTCGGCGGGCACCAGGCGTTCTCGACGCCGGCCTTGCGGGAGGCCATGTCCGGGACCTGGGCGTTGTCGCCGGCGGCCCAGATGTAGTCGGTGCCCTGGACCTGGAGGGTCGGGGCGGTGTCGACGTGGCCGCGCGGGCCCAGCGGCAGGCCGTAGCGGGCCAGCACCGGGTTGGGCTTGACGCCGGCGGTCCACACGAGGGTGTCGGAGTCGACCTCAAGGCCGTTCTTCAGCACCACGTGGCCGTCCACGCAGGAGTCCATGGAGGTGTTGAGGTAGATCTCGATGCCGCGGGACTCGAGGTGCTCCTTGCCCCAGGTACCGAGCTTGGGCCCGACCTCGGGGAGGATCTTGTCGGCCGCGTCCACCAGGATGAAGCGCATGTCCTCGCGCTTGATCGTGGTGTAGTACTTCGCGGCGTCGCGGGCCATGTCCTCGACCTCGCCGATCGTCTCGGCACCGGCGAAGCCGCCGCCGACGAAGACGAAGGTGAGGGCCTTGCGGCGGACGTTCTCGTCCGTCGTGGACTCGGCCTTGTCGAGCTGCTCGAGGACGTGGTTGCGCAGGCCGATGCCCTCTTCGACGCCCTTCATACCGATGCCCTGTTCGGCGAGGCCGGGGATCGGGAAGGTGCGGGAGACGGCGCCGAGCGCGATCACCAGGTAGTCGAAGGGCAGCTCGTACGCCTCGCCGACCAGCGGCGTGACGACGGCGACCTTGCGGTCCTGGTCGATGCTGGTGACCCGGCCGGTGAGAACCTCCGCCTTGGGCAGCACGCGTCGCAGCGGGACGACGACGTGCCGAGGCGAGATGCTGCCTGCGGCCACTTCAGGGAGGAAGGGCTGGTAGGTCATGTACGACCGCGGGTCGACGACCGTGACGGTCGCCTCGCCATAGCGCATCTTCTTCATGATCCGCTTGGCCGCGTACAGGCCTACGTACCCACCTCCTACTACGAGGATCCTGGGACGCTCCGTGGTGCTCATGGAACGAGTATCCAGCACCCCAAGGGGTGACGCTCGTGAGCCCCTTCACAAGGTGACGGAGGGCCTCTGCTACACTGCGCGGCCCACGTGACGGAGGTCATGGCGCGAAACGGGAACCAGGGTGTAACGGGATTCGTTGTTCACCCGTCCTGAGCTGGCCTCCAGGCCCGTAAGCGGAGTAGACCACCGGGTTGGTGGATACCTACCGACGAGGCCGGACCGCACCCTCATTTCGCACGAACGCTCGGACGGAAGAGGCCCGATGGCCCGCGGAGCACCCCGAAGGGTCGTTCCCGCGGCCCATCAGGCCTCTTTTCCTTGTGAAGAACTTCACGAACTTTCTGCGGACGAGGGGACCCGAGCCCCCCGCGAGGCCTCCCGAAGGCCCCCCGAGGGCCACCTGCGAGCCCGCTGAGAGCTGCCGAGAGACCCCGAGGGCCGCCGGGGGCAGCCCTCGGGGGCACCTCGTCAGGCGACGGACCAGGCGGTCCCGTCGAGGATCTCCCGTGAACGCACACCAGATTGGCGCTGCAGCCATGCACGTGTACACGTGTACACGGTGCCGCGTACACTGGAGTCATGAGTGAGAACGCTGTGACCGTGCGCGAAGCCCGCGCCCACCTCGCGGACCACATCAACCGGGCCGAGCAGGGCGCCCCGACGATAATCACCCGCAACGGTGCCCCGGTGGCCGCCCTCGTACCGATCGCCGATTTCAACGCGCTGGAAGAAGCAGCTGACGAATTGCTGGCGCGCGAGGCAGAGGCCGTCCTCGCCGAGGGCGGACCGACCGTGACCATGGCTGAGCTCCTCGCCGACCTGTTCAGCGAACGGGGTGACGGCGCGGCGTGAAGTACGCGTTCCGGTTCACGACCGCCGCGCAACGGCAGCTCCGGGCGATCGACAAGCCGGCCGCCATGCGGATCCTCGCCGCCCTGACCACGCTGGGAGACGACCCCTTCCGCGAGGACGCCGACATCAAGAAGCTCACCGGACCATCCGGCCTCTACAGGCTCCGGGTCGGCAGCTACCGGATCGCCTATCAGGTGCTGGACGGCGAGCTCGTCATCCTCGTCGTCAAGGTCGGCGACCGTCGCGACGTCTACCGCAACATCTGAGCGCAGAACAGGGCGGCGGTGCTCCGGTGGACCCACCGGAGCACCGCCGTTCAGCCGGGCAGCAGGTCAGGGCTACTGCCCGTCAGCCTCGACCTCTTCTGCTGTCTTCCAGGCGATGCCGTCGAGGATGTCGTGCTCCGAGACCACGACCTCGGTGGCTCCGATGCGCTCCATGACGGCGAGCAGGACCAGGGTGCCCGCGCCGATCACGTCCACGCGGCCCGGGTGGAGGACCGGGATCGCCGCGCGCTCGGCGTGCACGGAGGTCAGCATGCGATCGGTGATCTCGCGGACCTGCTCGTACGGGATCCGGGCGTGGTGGATCTCGGAGGAGATGTACTCCGGCAGCCCGAGGGCGATCCCGGCGACCGTGGTCACCGAGCCGGCCAGGCCCACCAGCGTGCGCGCCTCGGCCAGCGGGACCGTCTCCTCGACGAGGTCCAACGCCGCCTCGATGTCGGCCCGTATGGCCGCGATCTGTTCCGCCGTCGGCGGGTCGGAGACCGCCCCGTCCACCACCAGGTGGCGCTCGGTCATCCGGACGCAGCCGACGTCGACCGAGCGGGCCGCCCGTACGTGCTCCTCGCCGACCACGAACTCGGTCGAGCCGCCGCCGATGTCCACCACCAGGAACGGCCGTTCCAGGTGCTCGTGGCCGACCAGCTCCTTGGTGGCACCGGTGAAGGAGAACTCCGCCTCCTGGTCGCCGGAGATCACCTCGGGCTCGACGCCCAGGATGCCGAGGACGCCCTGGACGAACTCCTCGCGGTTCTCGGCGTCGCGGGAGGCCGAGGTCGCCACGAAGCGCAGGCGCTCCGCGCCCAGCTCCTTGACCACCGCCGCGTACTCGCGGCAGGCCGCGAAGGTGCGCTCCAGCGCCTCCGGGGCCAGCCGGCCCGTCTTGTCCACGCCCTGGCCCAGGCGGACGATCGTCATCCGCCGGTCCAGCTCGACCAGCTCGCCGGTCTGCGGATCGCAGTCCGCGACGAGCAGGCGGATGGAGTTCGTACCGCAGTCGATTGCGGCGACCCGGGTCACCCGTCCGACTCCTTCTGCTCCGCGCACGGCGTGACGCACGCGCCCTTGGCCCACCACTGCGGCAGCATCGCCAGCGCCTCGTCGCCGAACGGGTTCACCCCGGGGCCGGCGGCCAGCGAGTGGCCGACCAGCACGTGCAGGCACTTCACCCGGTCCGGCATCCCGCCGGCGCTCGGGAAGCCCTGGAGCACCTCGATGGCGTCGCGGCGCCGGATGTAGTCCTCGTGCGCGGCCTGGTAGGCGGCGGCGAGCTCGGGGTCCTCGGCGAGCCGGGCCTGCATCTCCTTCATCACGCCGTTGGCCTCCAGCGTGCCGATCGCGGAGGCCGCGCGCGGGCAGGTGAGGTAGTACAGCGTCGGGAAGGGGGTGCCGTCGGGGAGGCGCGGGGCGGTCTCCACCACGTCCGGCTGGCCGCAGGGGCAGCGGTGGGCGATGGCGCGCAGCCCGCGCGGCGGGCGGCCGAGCTGCTGCTCGAACGCCTCGATGTCCGCGTCGGTCGGCTCGGTCCGGTCGGTCTGGGGCGGGGGCGTCTGCATGCCTGGAGGAAGTCTCTTCGTTCTCGTGGATGGGTGGTGCCGCGGTACGGCGGGCGGTGCGGGCGGTACGGGTCACTCGCCGGGGCGGTCGGCCTTGTCGACCCCGTCCCAGACGTTCGAGTACCAGGGCCGGTCGGACCCGGCCGTTCCGGTGCGGTGCCGCTCGGCGGCCCCGGCCCCGGGGTCGGTCATGATGTAGCTGATCTCCCCCGGGCGGACGAAGTGCAGGTGCTTGCGCGCCTGCTGCTCCGCGTACGCGTTGTCCTGCCAGCGGGCCTTCTCGTCGCGGAGGCGTTCGAGGCGCCGTGCCGCGGCCTCGGCGGCCCGCCGCTGCTCCGCGATCTCCGAGCGCTGGGAGACGTACTGGCGCATCGGATACGCGAGGGCGACGACCAGCGTACAGAGGACGAGCACCAGGAGCGCGGCGCGGCCGGTGAGTCGGCTGCGGCGGACCTGACGGCGCGTCTGCGAGCGGTAGACGTGGGCGGCGGTCCGCTCGCCGAGCTGCTTGAGCCTGGTCGCGGTGGAGAAGGTGGAGAACCGATCCCGGTTCCCGGCCATTGATCCGCCTCCCCTATGTCCCTCTGTCTCCAGGTGCGTGGTACGCGCTACGCAATACGTCCCCGCACACGGTACGGGACCGGGTGCGGGGACGTACGGAGGCCAGCCCCGGAGGGCTGCCGTGATTAGCCCTTGAAGCGCGGGAAGGCGCTGCGGCCGGCGTACACGGCGGCGTCGTCGAGGATCTCCTCGATGCGCAGCAGCTGGTTGTACTTGGCGACGCGGTCCGAGCGGGCCGGGGCGCCGGTCTTGATCTGGCCGCAGTTCACCGCGACGGCGAGGTCGGCGATGGTGACGTCCTCGGTCTCACCCGAGCGGTGCGACATCATGCACTTGAAGCCGTTGCGCTGGGCCATCTCGACGGCGTCCAGGGTCTCGGTCAGCGAACCGATCTGGTTCACCTTCACGAGCAGGGCGTTCGCGGAGCCCTCCTCGATGCCGCGGGCCAGGCGCTCCGGGTTGGTGACGAAGAGGTCGTCGCCGACGATCTGGACCTTGGAGCCCAGCTTGTCGGTGATGACCTTCCAGCCGGCCCAGTCGTCCTCGTACAGCGGGTCCTCGATGGAGACGAGCGGGTACGCGGAGACGAGCTCCTCGTAGTACTCGGTCATCTCGGCGGCCGAGCGGGACTGGCCCTCGAACTCGTACTTGCCGTCCTTGTAGAACTCGGACGCGGCGACGTCGAGCGCGAGCGCGATGTCCTTGCCCGGGGTGTAGCCGGCCTGCTTGATGGCCTCGACGATGAGGTCGAGCGCGGCGCGGTTGGACTCCAGGTTCGGGGCGAAGCCGCCCTCGTCGCCCAGGCCGGTGGAGAGGCCCTTGGTGTGCAGGACCTTCTTGAGGGTGTGGTAGACCTCGGCACCCCAGCGCAGCGCCTCGGAGAAGGACTCCGCGCCGATCGGGGCGATCATGAACTCCTGGATGTCCACGTTGGAGTCGGCGTGCGACCCGCCGTTCAGGATGTTCATCATCGGAACGGGCAGCAGGTGCGCGTTCGGGCCGCCGAGGTAGCGGAAGAGGGGGAGGTCCGAGGCCTCGGACGCGGCGTGCGCGACGGCGAGGGACACGCCGAGGATGGCGTTCGCGCCGAGCGAGCCCTTGTTGTCGGTGGCGTCCAGGTCGAACATGGCCTGGTCGATCAGGCGCTGCTCGGTGGCGTCGTAGCCGACGAGCTCCGGGCCGATCTGCTCGATGACCGCGAGGACGGCCTTCTCGACACCCTTGCCCATGTAGCGGTTGGGGTCACCGTCGCGGAGCTCAATGGCCTCGAAGGCACCGGTGGAGGCGCCGGACGGAACTGCAGCACGGCCGGTGCTGCCATCGTCGAGGCCCACCTCGACCTCGACCGTGGGGTTGCCTCGGGAGTCCAGGATTTCCCGGGCTACGACGACGTCGATGGACGGCACGAGCATCTCCTTCTGGGATGTGACGCTGGGTGTGCGGTGGCATGTCGGGCCGTGGGATGGCCCCGCCGACTAGAGCCTAACCGGCTCCGGGCACTCGACCGGCCGACCGCCCGCCTCCTGGGACGAAAAAGGGCCCGAATACCCGCCTTCCGGGACATAGGGCCCTCGAACGCCGGCACATCGGAGCCGGCCGGACCCGGCCGGGGCCGGTCCGGGTCCCGGAAAACGCCGCCGCCCGGCGCGTGAGGGGAAGACGCGCCGGGCGGTCGGGCTGCCGCGGCGCCGCTCGGGCGGCCGCGGTTGTCACTGCAGGATTCAGCTGAGCTTCAGCATCTGACCCGGGAAGATGAGGTCGGCGTCCGAGACGATGTCCTTGTTGAGCTCGAAGAGCTTCTCCCAGCCGCCCTTGACGCCGTTGGCCTCGGCGATGGTGCCGAGGGTGTCGCCCGACTTGACCTCGTACGAACCGTTGCCGGTCTTCACGACGGGGGCCTCGGCGCGCTCCGAGCGGGTGACCGGCGCGGAGCTCTCGCGCTTGGTCTCCTTCTTCGGCTCGGTCTTCTTCGGCTGGGTCTTCTTGGTCTCGGTCTTCGTCTCCGTCTTCTTCGGGGTGTCGGTCGCGCCGCCACCGTCGTAAGCAGAGTTGGAGAGGCCCTTGCCGCAGACCGGCCAGGCGCCCTTGCCCTGGCCCTTGAGGACCTTCTCGGCGATGGCTATCTGCTGCGACTTGGAGGCCTGGTTGGCCTGCGCGGCGTACGACTTGCCGCCGTACGCGGCCCACGTGGAAGACGAGAACTGCAGGCCGCCGTAGTAGCCGTTGCCCGTGTTGATGGACCAGTTGCCGCCGGACTCGCAGCTCGCGACGGCGTCCCACTGGGACGCGGTGGCGGCGGAGGCCGAGCCGGCCGCCATCAGGGGGGCGGCGACGGCGACACCGGCGACACCGGCGAGCGTGACGATGCGAGCGGCCTTGGAGGCGCGGCGGTGCTTGCCCTTGCCGGAAATCAGCATGGAGTTCTCCTCACCGACGCCTACGAGGTGAGCTGTCGGGTTCGGGCTGATGAGTGCCCGGCCGCGCGACTGGCGCACGACTTAACCCCTAGCCGGTTCCCCGGCCGTCTCTCAACGGCCGCTCCCGGCGCCTACCTTGGTTCCCCCGCTCCTGCCTTCGGCGCTTGACGCGACGACTGTTCCCTCCGTCCGCCGGCAGGATTCGGCGATGCGGACGAAGGAGCCCGCGGTGGCGGGCGACTCAGAAGGTAGACAGGTCTCTCCCCGATGTTCAACGAGGAACACCGGGGAGAAACGGCCCCTACTTGCCCTCCCCTCACCGGCGTTTGCGCAGGTGAGGGCGGGGTTTGCGGAAGGCTCCAGGCGGGACACGCCAGTTGACCGGAAGAGACACATGTCTCACTTGCAGATAACGGACATTCAGCCTTTTACGGGTGCCCGAAGTGCCGCTATTTCTAGCTTAGATCCAGATTCTGGCCGGGCTTGATCAGGTTGGCGTCATCGCCGATGACCTGCTCGTTGGCCTGGTAGAGCGCGTTCCAGCCGCCCTTGACCCCCTTGGCAGACGCGATCGCGGCGAGGCTGTCGCCCGCCTGGACCGTGTACGAGGGGTCCGACGCCGCGTCAGAGGCGACGGGCACCTCAAGAGCGGGCGTACCGCGGTGCTTGCCGGTGCCGGAGGGGTCCGGGATGCCGGCCGGGTCGGTGGTGGCCCCCGGGAGGCCAGGGGCCGAGGGGGCGCCGGGCGCGCTCGGGTCGGCCGGGTTGACCGGAGCCGTCGGGTCCGTCGGGCTCCCGGGCGCGGTGGGGCTCCCCGGGGCCGTCGGGTCGGCGGGCGCCGTCGGGGTGCCCGGGGCCGTCGTCGGGTCGCCCGGGAGCACCGGGGCGCTCGGCGAGGTGGACGGCGCGTCCGGATCGGGCATGACGGGCAGTCCGCTGTTGGGCGCGAGCGGCGCCGGCGGAAGGGTGAAGACCGGGGCCGGAGCCGGGGTCGGGGCGCCGAAGTCCCGCGCCTTCGCGCCGGAGCCGCCGGCCGGGACCGAGTCGTCGGGGCGCGAGGCACTCGGGGCGATCGGGCCGAGCGTGCCGGGCAGGCCCGGGTCCACGGCGGCCGCGGGGCCCTGCTGGGTCAGTCCGGCCGACTCCGAGCAGTGCCCGAAGGCCTGCGCGCCCTGGGTGCCCAGCACGCGCTCGGCGACGGCGATCTGCTGCGAGCGGCTCGCGAGGTCGGGGCGCTCGGCGAATTCGAGGCCGCCGGAGGCGTTCCACTGCTCCTGCGTGAACGAAAGTCCGCCGTAGGACCCGCTGCCTGAGTTGGCGCTCCAGGAGCCGCCGCTCTCGCACTCGGCGACCTTGTCCCACGTGGAGGTGTCTGCTGCGCTCGCGCCGGTGGCGGCGAGCAGCGGCAGGGCCAACGCGGAACCGGTCACTCCGGCGGTGACGACTATCGCGGGTACCTGGCGGGGGCGTCTGTGGCGGCCGTTCCCGGAACGCATGAGCTGCACCTTTCGCATAACGGCTGGGTAACGGCAGAACCTAGCCGTCTTAGCACGTCAGTAACAACTCTTGCCGGGGGCTGACTTACGGTCAGGGAGCGTTCAGGGGTTTCGGGGTGTGAACCTGACGGGAAGAGTGCGCAGGCCACGCATGATCAGACCGCCGCGCCAGCGAAGGTCGTTGGGCGGAACAGCGAGTTCCAGATCCGGCAGACGCGTCAGCAAAGTCGCAAGCGCCGTCTGTCCTTCAAGTCGTGCGAGCGGAGCACCCAGGCAGTAGTGGATGCCGTGCCCGTATCCGAGGTGCTGGTTGTCGGTGCGGGAGAGGTCGAGGGTGTCCGGATCGGCGAACCGCTCGGGGTCCCGGTCGGCCGCGGCGAGGACGACGAGCACCGGATCGCCGGCCGCGACCTCCCGGCCGCCGAGGGTCAGCGGCTCGGTGGCGAACCGCCAGGTGGCCAGCTCCACGGGCCCGTCGTAGCGCAGCAGTTCCTCGATGCCGGTCTCCAGCAGGCCGCTCTCGCCGGCGGCGAGGGAGTCCTGGAGGCGGGAGCGCTGACCGGGGTTCATGAAGAGGGAGTGGACGCCGTTGCCGATGAGGTTCACGGTCGTCTCGAATCCGGCGAACAGCAAGATGAAGGCCATCGCCGTGGCCTCGGCCTCGGTCAGGTGGTCGCCGTGGTCGCTCGCGCGGATCAGGTCCGAAATCAGATCATTGCCCAGATCATCCCGTTTGCGGTGGATGAGTTCACCGAGATAGGTCCGCATCTGCTTCACGGAACGGGCGACCCCGCCGCGCGGGCCGCCGCCGTGCCGGATCATCATCCCGGCCCAGTCCCGGAAGTCGTCCTGGTCCTCGCGCGGTACGCCGAGCATCTCGCAGATGGCGTAGATGGGGAGCGGGAAGGCGAACTCGTGGATGAGGTCCGCTTCCCCCCTGCTCGCGAACTGGTCGATGAGGTGGTCGGTCAGCTCCTGGACCCGCGGGGTGAACTCGGCCACCCTGCGCGGGGTGAACGCCTTCGACACCAGCCGCCGCAGCCGCGTGTGGTCCGGCGGGTCGATGTTGAGCAGGTGCGTCATCAGCTCCGCCTTGCGCTCCCCCGGGATCCCGGTCTTGCCCTTGGCGTGCGCCGGCTCCGCGTGGTGCGCCGGGTTCTTGCTGAGCCGCTGGTCGGCGAGGGCCTGGCGGGCGTCGGCGTACCGGGTGACCAGCCAGGCCTCGACCCCGCTCGGGAGCTTGGTGCGGTGCACCGGGGAGTGCTCGCGCAGCCAGGCGTACGCCGGGTACGGATCGGTCGCGAACTCCCAGTCGAACAGGGTCGGGCCCTGGGGAGGAGTGCTGTCTTCGGGGGCTGCGGAGGTCGGCTCATGCACCCGCTGACCGTATCCCGCGCGCCCGCCGCCATCCCATATGGGTGGTTCGCCGCGGCTGTCCGCAGATCCGCCCTCGCTTGACCTCGCGTTCCCCGGCGTTCCTACTTTCGGTTTTGTGGATGTGAGGATCTTGAAGAGCAGCTTCGCGGTGGTGGAGAGAAGGGCCGAGCACGCGGTCAAGTACTTCTACTCCCACCTCTTCTGGCACAACCCCGGGATCCGTGAGCTCTTCCCGGCCTCCGCGCAGGACATGGAGCGCCAGCGCGACCGGCTCTTCGCCGCGCTGACCCACGTGGTCGCCCACCTCGACGACGAGAGCCTCCTCCCCTATCTCCACGACCTCGGCCGCGACCACCGCAAGTTCCTCGCCGGACCGGAGCACTACGCGGCCCTCGGCGCCAGCCTGCTCGCCGCGCTCGCCCGGACCTGCGGCGAGTCCTGGACCCCGACCGTGGAGAAGGCCTGGTCCGAGGCGTACCAGGTGATCGCCGACGCCATGATGGCCGGGGCCGCCGCGAGCGAGGACCCGCCGTGGTGGGAGGCCGAGATCGTGCGGCACCTCCGGTACGGGCAGGACATAGGGGTGCTGACCCTGCGCCCGCACGCCCCCTTCCCCCACCTCCCCGGCCAGTACGCGAGCGTGAGCAGCGAGCGGGCCCCGAGGATCTGGCGCACGTACTCCCTCGGAAACGCCCCGCGCCCGGACGGCACCCTCGACCTGCACGTCAGCCGTATCGAGGGCGGCCGGCTCAGCACCGTCCTGGTCGGCGAGGCCCGGCCCGGCGAGATGCTGCGGATCGGCGCGGCCGGCGGGCAGCTGACGCTGCGCCGCGCCGACCGCCCGGTCAGCCTGATCGCGGCGGGCACCGGCTGGGCGCCGATCCGGGCCATGGTGGAGGAGCTCGCCGGGCAGCCCCCCGATCAGGACGTACGGCTCTTCGTCGTCGCCCGGGACGCCGCGCACCTGTACGACCGCCCGCTGATCGACGAGTACGCCGCCGCCTTCGGCTGGCTCGGCGTCACCTACATCACGCCCGCCCCCGGGCAGCACCGCAACCAGGCCACCGGGCGGCTCGCGACCGCGCTCGGCCACCGGGCCATGTGGCCCGAGCAGGACGTCTACCTCAGCGGGCCGACGCCGTTCGTCGAGCAGACCGTGCACGTGCTGAAGGAGCTGGGCGCCCTGCCGGGCCGGATCTTCCACGACTGCGTGCCCGCCGCCGGCACCGGCCACGGACCGGCCGGCCGTCCCCTGGGCTTCGGCGAGTGGTTCCTCGGCCGCCCCGAGCCGCACTGGCACAACCCGTCGGGCCGCGCCCCCCGGTGAGCCCCGCCGGGGCTCAGGCCCCGACGCCCTCGGCGGCCCGGATCGCGTCCCGGTAGACGCGGGCCGCCGCGCGCAGCGCGGTCTCGGGGTCGACACCCGCCGCCTCGGCGCGCGCGGCCAGTTCCAGCAGCTCGTACCCGATGCCCTCGCCGCGCGGCAGTTCCACGGCCACGCCGCCCGCGCGGACCCGGCCGGCGAGCTTGGCCGCGAGCGCGAGTCCGGGCTGGCCCAGCGGGATCCCGTCGGTGACCGACTCCCGCTGCTTCTCGACCGCCTTGGTGCGCTGCCAGTGCGCGCTGACCTCCTCCGGGGTCTGCGCGTCCGCGTCCCCGAAGACGTGCGGGTGCCGGTGGATCAGCTTCTCGACGAGGCCGCCGGCCACGTCGTCGATGGAGAACGGCTCGTCGGGGTCCTCCTCGGCGATCCTCGCGTGGAAGACCACCTGGAGCAGTACGTCGCCGAGCTCCTCGCGCAGCGCGTCCCGGTCCCCGTCCTCGATGGCCTCGACGAGTTCGTACGCCTCCTCCATGGCGTACTTCACCAGTGCCTCGTGGGTCTGGCGCGAGGTCCAGGGGCATTCGCGCCGGACCCGGTCCATCACCTGCACGAGGTCGAGCAGGCGGGCGCCGGGCAGGTCGTACGAGCCGGGCAGCAGTTCCAGGTCGGGCATGTCGACGCGGCCGGAGCCGGCGAGCCGGGCCAGTCCGTCGGTGAGCCGCCGGTCGCCCTCGCCGGACGGGATCACCACGACCGTCCGGCCGCCGGCGCAGGCCTCGACCAGCGCGTGCGCGTCCGGGGCCTCGTGCGCGACCTCGACGCCGGCCTCGCGCAGGTACGGCAGCTGCGGGTGGCCCGGGTCGGCGCACAGCACCCGGTCCGCGGCGTGCAGGGTCTGCCAGGCCGGCCAGGACAGCAGGCCGGGGGCGACCCGGTGGCTCGCGGTCAGCAGGACGATCCGGCCGGCGGCCGTGGCGTCGGGGCCCGCCGCGGGGGGCGGAGCCGGGGCGGGCACGGCGGGGGCGGGTTCGGCGGGGGCGGGTTCGGCGGCGTGGTCGGTCACCCTCCGAACCTACCTCCGGACGGGCGGGTCAGGCTCCGGCGGGGGCCTGCTCGGGCCGGGTCCGCTGGACGATCCAGGGGGTGTCCTGGTCGCCGAGCACGATCTGCTGCGCGTCCCAGACCCCGTAGCGCGGGTTCACCTCGATGTGCAGGGCCTTCGCGGCGGACGCGAGCTTCCCGACAGCCTTGTCCTGGCTGCCGTAGTGGTCGAAGAGCTTGTCGCGCAGCAGCTTGAAGCGGGCGTCCGCGTCCAGCTGCCCGGGCGCCAGCTGGGCCTGTTCCAGGGCCGCCGCGGCCAGCTTCTCGGCTCCGCCCGCCTTCTCCAGCTGGGCCTTGCGGAAGTCCTGGACCTCCTTCTCGCCGACGCTCACGCCCGCCTCCTCGGCGGCGCGCTCCAGCACGACGGTCTGGATCATCTTGTTGAGCTTGACGCGCTCCAGGCCGGGCGAGGACTGGATCAGCTGGGCGGCGGTGGACCCTGCTTCGTTCTGTGCCGCGCGGACGTCCTTCACCTGGGCCTGGAGCGCGGAGGTGGTGATGCGTTCGCCGCCGACGACGGCCGCGGTGCCGGGCCGGGCCTGGCCCGAGCAGGCGGTCAGCAGGGGGGCCGCCACGAGCAGGGCGGCGGAGACGGAGAGCGCAGTGCGACGGTGCAAAGGAGCCTCCAGGGCCGGGAGATTGTGCGTCGGTGCACAAGGGCCGTGCGGTGATCGATGGTATGCAGTCAAGCTGATCCGAGCCACTGCTTCGACCAACGATTCCCGGGGTGTTGGGGTACGCGTCTGTTGATGTCGCAGCCACCCCGCGGCAACCCTGTGGTCGACCGGCGGTGCCAAGGTCGGCCCACCATGTCGACACCGCACCGCTCGCCGCGCCGCCTGAGTCTGCGCGGCTCGGCCCTCGCCGCCCTCATCACGGCGGTCGCCGTCTGTGCCGGGGACGCGGCCGCCCGCGTGTTCCCGTACGGGCACCGCCACCGCAGCATCAACGACCTCGGCAACCAGTTCGTCCCCTTCCATGCGCACCTGTGGGACCTCCTGCACGGGCGGGCGGAGGGCGGGCTGCTGTTCAACTGGCAGTCCGGCTTCGGCACGAGTTTCCTGCCCGACTTCGGCACGTACCTCTCCAGCCCCTTCGCGGTGCTCGTCGCCCTCTTCCCACGCGAGGACATCGACCTCGCGGTGTACGTGGTCACCGTGCTGAAGACGGCCGCGGCCGCCGCGGCGATGGCCTGGCTGCTGCGCGCGCAGCGCCGCGGGCCGTGGTGGGCGGCGGGCCTGCTGGGGGCCTCGTACGCGCTGTGCGGCTGGTCGGTGATCGAGGCCTCGTACAACCCGATGTGGCTGGACGGGCTGATCGCGTTCCCGCTCCTGTGTCTGACGGGTGAATGGGCGCTGCGGGGGCGCCGGCCCGCCGCCGCCGTCCTCGTGGTGGCGCTGTGCTGGACGGCGAACTTCTACACCGCCTACATGGCGACGCTGGGCGCCGCGCTGGTGCTCCTGGTACGGGTGGTGCTGACGCGCCAGGGCGTACGGGAGCGGCTGCCGGTGGTGTTGCGCGGCGCCGGAACGACCCTGCTGGGCATCGCGGTGTCCGCGCCGGTGCTGGTGCCTCTCTTCCTCAGCTCGAAGCAGGCCTACCCGGGGTGGACGCGGCAGTTCGACCCGGTGCCCTGGCCGGACCTGTTCGCGCGGATCCTGCCCGCGACGTACTCCTTCTCCTCTCCCGCGCTGTTCGTGGGCACGGGCACGCTGCTGCTGGTGGCCGCCCTGCCGTTCCACGGAGCGGTACCGCTGCGCACCCGCCTGTGGTGGGCGGGTCTGACGGCGGCCGTGCTGCTCTCCTTCCAGTGGACGCCCACCCATCTGGCCTGGCACGTCTTCGCGACCCCGAACGGGAGCCCGTACCGGCAGACGTTCGTGCTGGCCGGGGTCGCCGTGATCGCCGCGTGGACCGGGCTGGCGGCCGGGCTGCCGAAGCCGCGGGCGCTGGCCGCCGGGGCGGCGCTGCTGGCCGCGGCGGCCGCGGCGGCCGTCGGCAGCACGCTGGCGACGACGTGGGGCTTCGGGCTGTTCTTCGGCGGTCTGGCCTTGGCGGCGGGGGCCTGGTGGTCCCTGCGCCGCCGCAGGCTGGTCCTCCCGGCGGCCGGGGTGCTGGCGCTCGTACTGATCGGGCAGGCGGCCGCGACGACGGCGTTCGGGCACAAGGGCAAGCTGGGCGGGCTGGACGACTACCCCTCGTGGGGCGCGGCGCACACGGCCCGCTCCGCGGCGCTGGCCGGCGCCGAGGGCTGGCCCGCGTACCGCACGGACCCGAGCCGGCCGGCGCTGACGGGCAACGATCCGCTGCTGCTGGGCGGGGAGGGCGGCGCGTACTACAGCAGCCACACCCCGGACGTCTTCACGCGGACGATGGCGGCCCTCGGTGCGGGCTGGACCTCACGCGGGCGCAACGTGCAGAGCATCGACAACCCGGTGACGGACGCGGCCTTCGCGGTCGGCGCCCGCCTGCGGCCCGACGGCACGGTCAGCCGCGCGCAGGACGTCCCGCCGCTGGTCACGCTCCGCCCGCCGGGGCCGGCGCCCTCGTACGGCGCGGCCGACGGGCCCCCGTTCGCCAACCAGGAGCTGCTGCTGGGCGCCGAGGTGTACGAGGACCCCGTCGCGCCCGGGGTGTGCCGCGCGGGCACGGAGGTCTACCTGTGGGCCCCGGAGTACAACGCGACGGCGCGCCTCGCGGACGGCCGCGCCCTGCGCCTGAACGGCAACGCCCCGCGCAACCGGGCGGCCCTCCAGCCGCTCGGCGCCTCCCGGGGAGCCTCCTCGGCGCTGGTCTTCGACGCTCCCGCGCCGCCGCGCTGGGCCCTGTCCTGCCTGGACCGCGCCCGCCTGGCCCCGGCGGTTGCCGCCCTGCGGGCGACGGCGCCGACGGCGCTGCGGGTCGGCTCCTCGACCGTCAGCGCCACCGTCCCGGCGGGCACCACGGGGAGGGCGGTCCTCTCCACCCCGGCGATCGCGGGCTGGACCTGCAACGGCCGGCCCGCCACGCCCTACCTGGGCCTGGTCTCCGTCCCGCTGACCCCCGGCACGACCACCGTCTCCTGCTCCTTCCGGCCCCCGGGCCTCGTCCCGGGCACGGCGGTCGCCGCCGCGGCCCTGCTGGCCCTGGCCGGGCTGCTCGTGGCGGAGCGCCGCCGCAGGCCCCGGTCCGGCCGCACCGCCGATCCGGCCGGCGCCGGGGCCGGCGCACCCGCGGAGCTCGGTGCGGCCGCCGCGGCCAGGGCCCGAGCCGGGGCCCTCAGCGGACCTGGCTGAGCCAGTGGAGGGTGCGGCGGACCTCGGTGGAGAAGGGGTGCGCCGGGCCGTGGATGCGGTCCGCGTCGAACAGCAGCCGGACCAGGGTGTCGTGGGCCGCGGGCCGGTCGCCCAGGGAGAGCAGCAGCTGGGCGATCCGGCGGCGGACCTCCAGCGGGAGGCCGGGGTCCGGGTTGGCGTAGTGGTTCTCGAACAGCGGGAGCAGCGAGCGGTATTCGGCCAGGGCCGCTCCCGGTGCGTCGAGCTGTTCCAGGCACTGCGCCGCGTCGTAGCGGAAGCGCAGGGACTGCGGGTCGCCGGCCGGGAACTCGTCGGCGAGGCGGCGCAGTTCGGGCAGGGCGCGGCGGTACTGGCCGTCGTCCATCAGCGTGGCCGCGTACTGCTTGCGCAGCGAGCGGACCACCGTGGAGTGCTCGCCGTGCTCGGCCGCCGCGGCCGGCAGGATCCCGCCGAGGATGTCCACGGCCTGGGTGAGGCGGCCCTGCTCCAGGAGGCTGCGGGCCTCGTCCACCGCGGCCGGGACGTCCGGCTTGGGCGGCGCCTGCGGCGCGGGCGGCGCCGTCGGCTGCGGCGGGATGGTGGCGGCGCGGTCCGGCCAGGGGGCCTGCGGGCGCAGGAAGGGGCGGGTCGGGTCGAGCGCGCCCGCCGGGGTGCCCTGCTTGGGCAGCAGCGGCGTGAGAGCCTCGTACACGTGCTGCGCGGAGGCCGGCCGGTCCTGCGGGTCCTTCGCCAGGAGGTGCAGCAGGACCGCCTCCAGCTGGTGCGGGACCTCCGGGCGCAGTCGGCGCACCGGGACCGGCGGTTCGTACAGGTGGCGGTGCAGGACGCCGAGCGCGGTGGACCCGGCGAACGGAACGTTGCCGCTGAGGAGTTCGTACAGCAGGACGCCGAGGGCGTAGAGGTCGGTGTACGGGCCGACGGCGCCGCCCATGGCCTGCTCGGGCGCCATGTACGCCGGGCTGCCGATCGGGGTGCCGGTGCTGGTGAGGCGGGTGGTGTCGGTGTCCATCACCGAGGCGACACCCAGGTCCAGGACCAGCACGGTGCCGTCCGGGCGGACCATCACGTTGCGCGGCTTCAGGTCGCGGTGCACGATCGGCACCGCGTGCACGGCCGACAGCACCCCGCACAGCTGCGCGATCACGGCGACCGCCCACGGCCAGGGGTACGGGTCGTGCTGCGCGAGGTGGTCGGCGAGGTCGGTGCCCTCGACGTGGCCCATGACGAGGAACAGTTCGTCGCCGTCGCTGCCCGCGTCGTGGACCGTGACCAGGCCGGGGTGGTCGACCTGCGCCGTGACGCGGCATTCGCGCACGAAGCGGCGGCGCAGCTCGTCGGCGACGGAGCCGGGGCCGGCCACCTTGTCGGGGCGCAGCAGCTTGACGGCGACGCGGCGGTCCAGCCGCTGGTCGTACGCCGTCCAGACCTGGCCCATGCCGCCCTGTCCCAGGATGGAGGCCAGCCGGTAGCGCTCACCGATGATCCGGTCGTCCTCGGTCACCGGGCCGGGCCCTCACCGTCGTTGCCGGGCGCGTGCGGGTACGGGTTCGGGTTCGGGTTCGCCTGCGGGTTGGGGTTCTGCGGGTGCGGCGTCTGCTTGCGCAGCAGCTCGCTCAGCTCGTCGAGCTCGGCGCGGACCTGCCCGATGCGCGGCGGGGCGGCCGGGCCGGGAGCGGGGGCCGGGGTCGGGGCCGGGGTCGGCGTGGGCGTCTGCTGCTGAACCGGCGGGTACCCGTACGCCGGGCGCTGCGGCTGCTGCTGCGGTACGTACGGCGCGGGCTGCGGCGGGTACCAGGCGCCGGTGCGCGCCGCCGCCCCCCGGGCCTCGTAGTGGCGGATGTCGGCGACGAGGAAGTACACGCAGGTCACGAACCCGGTGATGATGACGCCGAAGGCGCCCGTATTGCCCTGCCAGCCGTTGGTCTCGGGCGTCGGGTCGGCGCCGATCAGCGCGACCCAGGCGACGGTCAGCACGCAGTTCACGGCCAGCAGCCACCAGTCCCGGGGCCTGCGGGTGACGACCGCGAGCCGCAGCATCGTGCCCCAGCCCAGGAAGCCGCAGCTCAGGACGGGCAGCAGGGCGAACAGCACGCGCAGTGCCACGACTCCCCCGGTACTGGGCTGGGGGCCTTGCTGCGGCGGGAGGCCGGGGCCGTGCATCGCTGCTCCTGACGGACCGTGTCGACGAAGTTTCGGGTCTGAGCGTATACAGCGTTTCCGGCCGCCAGTGAGGGGATGCGCGCAACCGTTGCAGGGTCGCCGCACAGCTCCCGGCGGGCGCGGACCGCAGGGGGCGCGCGGAAATCGCGGACGCCCCCTGACCGGCGGCGACTACCCTCGGCAGTCGAGTTGTTGTTCCAGGGGGGAATCCACATGCGAAGCCGGACCATCGGCGTGTCGGTGCTGACCACGACGGCCTTGTTCGGACTGACGACGGCGTGCGCGCCGGTCGGCGGGAGCAAGGCCGCCGACATCGGCCGGGCGGCCCGGGCCGCCGCGCCGGCCTCGGCCGGGGCCACGCCGCCGCCGGCCGCGAAGGGCAAGGGGGCGGGCAAGGGCGGCATGCTCGCCGACCTGTCGGGCGCCGAGATCCTGAGCCAGGCGCACGAGGCCATGCGCAAGGTCGAATCGGCCCGTGTCGTCGCGAAGATGCACGACGGCGGCAACCCCGTCGAGTTCGAGCTCTCCCTCGACAAGAAGGGCAGCTGCAACGGCGCGATCCGGTACGAGGGAATGGGCAAGGTGGACATCGTCAAGTCCACCGAGCTCATCCACTTCAAGGGCGACGCCGACTACTGGCGGGGTACGGCCGCGAAGAAGCACACCCCCAAGAAGCAGACGGACGCGATGGTCACCATGCTCGCCGACCGCTGGCTGAAGATGCCGCTCACCGACGCCAGGGCGTCGGCGATGGGGCACATCTGCGACCTGGACAAGCTGACGGGCGGCGGTGACCGGCCCAACCCGCTGGCCCGCAAGGGCGAGACGGTCACCATCGACGGCAAGCAGGCGCTGGCGGTCACCACGGCGGCCAAGGAGGGCACCGAAACCGACTACATCGCCACCCAGGGCACTCCGTACGTGCTCAAGTCCACCGTCTCGGGGGACGAGACCGGGGAGGTCCTGTTCTCCGGCTTCGGCACGCCGGTCGACACCAACCTGCCGGAGGGTGCGGACGTCCTGGACCTGTCGAAGCTGGGCGGCGAGGTCCCCGCCGAGTCGGTCTGAGCCGTCGCTCTGCCCGGCGGCCGGGGACCCGGGGTCCCCGGCCGCCGCGTCCTTCAGGAACCGAGGATCGTGGTGAGGAACTCCCCGGTCCAGGCCAGCAGTTCCCGCCCGACCAGCGGCTTGCCGCCCACCCGGGCCGTCTTCGGCCGCGGGATCAGCACCTGCGAGGTGGCCGGCTTGAGCACCGAGCCCGGGTAGAGCCGCTTGAGCCGCAGCTCCTGCGATTCCCGCAACTCCACCGGTCCGAAGCGGATGTTGACGCCCTGGAGGGTGATGTCACCGACCCCGCAGGCGCGCGCCAGCATCCGCAGCCCCGCCACCAGCAGCAGGTTCTCCACCGGCTCGGGCAGTTTGCCGTAGCGGTCGTGGAGCTCCTCCCGTACGGCCTTGATGTCCGCCTCGGAGTTCGCCGACGCGATGGACCGGTACGCCTGCAGGCGCAGCCGCTCGCCCGGCGCGTAGTCGTGCGGGACGTGCGCGTCGACCGGCAGCTCGATCTTGACCTCCAGCGGCGGCTCCTCCTCCACCCCGCCTTCGACGGCCGCCCGGTAGTCCGCGACGGCCTCGCCGACCATGCGGATGTAGAGGTCGAAGCCGACACCCGCGATGTGGCCGGACTGCTCGCCGCCGAGCAGGTTGCCCGCGCCGCGGATCTCCAGGTCCTTCATCGCCACGTACATGCCGGCGCCCATCTCGGTGTGCTGGGCGATCGTCGCGAGCCGCTCGTGCGCGGTCTCGGTCAGCGGCTTCTCCGGCGGGTAGAGGAAGTACGCGTACCCGCGCTCGCGCCCCCGGCCCACGCGGCCGCGCAGCTGGTGGAGCTGGGAGAGGCCGAAGTTGTCGCCGCGCTCCACGATGAGGGTGTTGGCGTTGGAGATGTCGATTCCGGACTCGACGATCGTCGTCGAGACGAGCACGTCGAACTTCTTCTCCCAGAAGTCCACGACGACCTGTTCCAGGGCCTGTTCGGACATCTGGCCGTGGGCCGTCGCGATCCGCGCCTCGGGCACGATCTCGCGCAGCTTGGCGGCCGCCCGGTCGATGGACTCGACCCGGTTGTGGATGTAGAAGCACTGGCCCTCGCGCAGCAGTTCGCGCCGGATGGCCGCGCCGATCTGCTTCTCCTCGTACGGGCCGACGAAGGTGAGCACCGGGTGGCGCTCCTCGGGCGGGGTGGTGATGGTCGACATCTCGCGGATGCCGGTCACCGCCATCTCCAGGGTGCGCGGGATCGGCGTCGCGGACATCGTCAGCACGTCGACGTTGGCGCGCAGCTTCTTCAGCTGCTCCTTGTGCTCGACGCCGAAGCGCTGCTCCTCGTCGACGATGACCAGGCCGAGGTCCTTGAACTTGGTCTCCTGCGAGAACAGCCGGTGCGTACCGATGACGATGTCGACCGAGCCCTCCTTCAGCCCCTCCAGGGTGGCCTTGGACTCGGTGTCGCTCTGGAAGCGGGACAGCGCCTTCACGTTGACCGGGAACTGGCTGTAGCGCTCGGAGAAGGTCCCGAAGTGCTGCTGCACGAGCAGGGTGGTGGGGACGAGGACGGCGACCTGCTTGCCGTCCTGGACCGCCTTGAAGGCCGCCCGGACCGCGATCTCGGTCTTGCCGTAGCCGACGTCGCCGCAGATCAGGCGGTCCATGGGGACGGACTTCTCCATGTCCTCCTTGACCTCGGCGATGGTGGTGAGCTGGTCGGGCGTCTCCGCGTACGGGAAGGCGTCCTCCAGCTCGCGCTGCCAGGGGGTGTCGGGGCCGAAGGTGTGCCCGGGGGCCGCCATGCGGGCGCTGTAGAGCTTGATGAGGTCGGCGGCGATCTCCTTGACCGCCTTCTTCGCGCGCGCCTTGGTCTTGGTCCAGTCGGCGCCGCCGAGCCGGTGCAGGGTCGGGGCCTCGCCGCCGACGTACTTGGTGACCTGCTCCAGCTGGTCGGTGGGGATGTAGAGCCGGTCGCCGGGCTGGCCGCGCTTGGCGGGGGCGTACTCGACGAGGAGGTACTCGCGGGTGGCGCCCTGGACGGTGCGCTGCACCATCTCGATGTAGCGGCCGACGCCGTGCTGCTCGTGGACGATGTAGTCGCCGACCTCCAGGGTGAGGGGGTCGATGGACTTGCGGCGCCGGGTCGGCATCCGGCCGAGGTCCTTGGTGGCGGTGCGCTGGCCGGTCAGGTCGGTCTCGGTGAGGACGGCGAGCTTGAGGGCGGGGTCCACGAAGCCGTTGTCGAGGGAGCCGCACGTCACGTGGACGATCGACGGCTCCAGGGTGCGCAGGTCGGCCTCCAGGCGGGCCGCGATGCCCTCGCCGCCGAGCACCTCGACGGTGCGGGCGGCCGGGCCGTGGCCCTCGGTGAGGTAGACGGTGTGCCAGCCGTCGGCGATCCAGCCCTTGGTGTCGGCGAGCGCCCGGGCGG
Source organism: Streptomyces sp. NPDC051109 (assembly GCF_044455885.1). Classification (NCBI taxonomy): domain Bacteria; kingdom Bacillati; phylum Actinomycetota; class Actinomycetes; order Kitasatosporales; family Streptomycetaceae; genus Streptomyces; species Streptomyces sp. NPDC051109. Next base: position 113,469 of record NZ_JBITFF010000016.1, on the reverse strand, counting down.
TGTCGCCGCGGTAGGCCTCGGGGGCGTGCATGCCCATCTTGAGGGTGTCGGCGGCCAGGTCGGTGTCGTCCGCCGCGAAGGGGGAGACCGACCACCACATCATGCCGATCTCGCGCGCGTGCTCCCGTACGTCCGCGATCCCGCGCAGCGAGGCCGCGCCGACGTCGATGGGGGCCTGTCCGCCGCCTGCGGTGGCCGCCCAGGAGGCCATCAGGAACTCCTGGCTGGTGGCGACGAGGTCGGCGGCGCGGGTGCGGACCCGCTCCGGGTCGCACACGACGGCCATGGACCCGGCCGGCAGGACGTCGATCAGCAGTTCCATGTCGTCGACGAGGACCGGCGCGAGGGACTCCATGCCCTCCACCGCGATCCCCTCGGCGATCTTGTTCAGCAGTTCGCCGAGCTCGGGGTGGGCCTCGGCGAGGGCCGCGGCCCGTTCCCGCACCTCGTCGGTCAGCAGCAGCTCCCGGCAGGGCGGGGCCCACAGCCCGTGCTCGGCGACTTCCAGGGAGCGCTGGTCGGCGACCTTGAAGTAGCGGATCTCCTCGACCTCGTCGCCCCAGAACTCCACGCGCAGCGGGTGCTCCTCGGTGGGCGGGAACACGTCGAGGATCCCGCCGCGCACGGCGAACTCCCCGCGCTTCTCGACGAGCTCGACGCGGGCGTACGCGGCCGCGGCCAGAGCCTCGGTGACCTCGCCCAGATCGACGCTCTCGCCGTGCCGCAGGCTCACCGGGACCAGGTCCCCGAGCCCCTTGACCTGCGGCTGGAGCACCGACCGGATCGGCGCGACGACGACGGAGACGGGCCCCGCGGCCGGGTCGTCCTTGCTCGGGTGCACGAGCCGGCGCAGTACGGCGAGCCGCCGGCCCACGGTGTCGCTGCGCGGGGAGAGCCGCTCGTGCGGAAGGGTCTCCCAGGACGGGTACTCGGCGACCTCGTCGGGCGGCAGGAAGGACCGCAGCGCGGCGGCCAGGTCCTCGGCCTCGCGCCCGGTGGCGGTGACCGCGAGCACGGTCCGCTCCGTCTTGGCCGCCAGCGCGGCGATGGCGAAGGGCCGTGCGGCCGGGGGTCCGACGAGGTCCACGTGCATGCGGTTGCCGTCCCCGGCCGCGGTGACCGCCTCGGCGAGGGCCGGGTCCCGGGTGACGGCGTCGAGCAGTCCGTGCAGGCTCATGAAAGGAGGCTTCCGTCCGGTGAAGGGGCAACGCGAAGGACCCGACACGTCTCACGGGCCGGGGCTTCCCACCCTACGACGCCCCCCGGCCCCCCGCGCGAGGGATTGCGGCCACCGCTCGGAGCGCCGGCCCCGGAACGCCGTCGGTCCCGGCCGGCCCCCGAAGGGCTGACCGGGACCGGCGGTCCCCCGAACGAACGCCGAGCCCGCTACTCGCTCGCGATCGCGTTCAGTACGTTCATCCGCCCCGCCCGGAAGGCCGGGACCAGGGCGGCGAACAGGCCCACGAAGGCCGACCCGGCGAACACGCCGATGATCGTCGGCCAGGGGATCTCCAGCACCTTCAGGCCCTCCAGGGCGAGCAGCTGCTGGGCGGTGGCTCCCCAGCCCATGCCCAGGCCGAGGCCGAGCAGGGCGCCGAAGAGGGCGATGACCACCGACTCCAGGCGGATCATGCGGCGCAGCTGGCGGCGGGAGAGCCCGATGGCGCGCATCAGGCCGATCTCTCGGGTCCGCTCGACCACCGAGAGGGCCAGGGTGTTCACGACGCCCAGGACCGCCACGATGATCGCGAGGCCGAGGAGCCCGTAGACCATGTTCAGCAGCTGGCCGACCTGGTCCTTGAGGGACTTCTTGTAGTCGGTCTGGTTCTGCACCTGGTACTGGGGGTACTCCGCGAGCGCGCCCTTGACGGCGGTGTACGCGGTGTCCGCCTTCCCGTCGGCCGCCTTGGCCAGGAGCATGAACGGCCGCGGCATCCGGTCGGCCGGAAGGAACTGCTCGGCGGTCGCGGTGCTGGTGTACATCACGCCCTTGTCGAGGTTGCCCTCGTCGGAGGTGATCGCGGCGACCTTCAGCTTGGTGGTCCGGCCGCCGGTGAAGGCGACCGTCAGCTCGTCGCCGACCTTGACGTGGTGCTCGTCCGCGAAGATCGAGCCGACCGACATCGCGTCCTTGCCGTACGCCGCCGCGTGCTCGCCGGCGATCATCTTGCGCCGGACGTCCTGGGCGTACGTGGGGTCGTTGACGCTCACGCCGCCTTCCCTGACGAAGCCGTCGGGGGCGGTGACCTTCGCCTCCACCTCCCGGTACGCGGTGACGTGGTCGAGGCCCTTGGTGGCGCGCAGCGCCTGCTCGGCCTGCGGCATGATCGGCTGGCCGGTCTGGGACTGGACGATGTAGTCCGCGCCGACCGACTTGTCGAGCTCGTCGGTGGCGGAGGCCACCATCGAGGAGCCGACCACCGACAGGCAGGCGACCAGCGCCAGTCCGATCATCAGCGCGGCGGCGGTGGCGCCGGTACGGCGCGGGTTGCGCAGCGCGTTGCGCTCGGCGAGGCGGCCGACGGACCCGAAGGGCCGCAGGACGAGGCCGGAGAGCAGCCGGACCACGAGCCCGGCGAGCAGCGGGCCGATCACGATGAAGCCGACGAGGGTGAACAGCACGCCCAGGGACAGCCAGAGCGAGCCGGCGGCGGCCTTGTCGGCGCCCGCGGCGAGGAACAGGCCCGCGCCGCCGATGCCGGTGAGGACCAGGCCCACGGCGGCCCGGATGCGGCCGGCCTTCTTGTCGCCGGGGGTGCCGGCGTCGCGCAGGGCGGCCATCGGGGAGACCTTGCCGGCCCGGCGGGCCGGGATGAAGGCCGAGACGACGGTGACGACGATGCCGAGCACCAGGCCGACGACCGGGGTGGTCCAGGCGACGGTCAGGTCGTCGGTGGACAGGTGCATGCCCATCTGGCCCATGAGCTGCATCAGGCCGACGGCCAGGCCCACACCGGCGCCGACCCCGAGGAGCGAGCCGACCAGGCCGAGCAGGAAGGCCTCGACGATCACGGACTTGAGTACCTGGCCGCTTTCGGCGCCGATGGCGCGCATCAGGCCGATCTCTCGGGTGCGCTGGGCGACCAGCATCGAGAAGGTGTTGAAGATGAGGAAGATGCCGACGAGGAAGGCGATCCCGGCGAAGCCGAGCATCACGTACTTCATGACATCGAGGAAGGAGCCGACGTCCTTGCGGTTGGCGTCCGCGGACTCCTTGGCGGTCTGCAGCTTGTACGCGTCCGCGCCGACGGCCTTCGCGACGTTCGCCTTCAGCTGTTCGTCGCTGACCCCGTCCTTCGCGGTGACGTTGACGTGCGTGAAGAGGCCGGGGCCGCCGAGCAGCTTCTCCTGCGCGGTGGCGGTGTCGAAGTAGACGACGGCCGCGCCCGGGTTGGTCACGGTGAAGGTGGCGATACCGCTGATCTTGGCGCGGATGTCGCCGGTGATGGCGATGGTGCGCAGCTCGTCGCCGATCCCCAGGTGGTGCTTCTTCGCGGTGTCCGCGTCGACCATCATCTCGGTCGGGCCGCGCGGGGCCCGGCCGGAGGTGATCTTCATCGACTTGAGCTCGTTGTCGTTCCAGTTGCCCGCGATGGTCGGGGCGCCGGTGGTCGAGCCCATGTTCTCGTTCTTGGCGTTGACGACCGTGACGGACATGGAGACGACGGCACCCTCGGCGCTCTTGGCGCCTTCGGCCTTCCCGACCTGCTCGACGGCGGAGGCGGCCAGCACCTCGGGCTTGCCGCGGTTCGGGTTGTCCTCGCCGCCCTGGGCCCCCTTCGGGGTGACCGTCACGTTGGCGCTGGTGACGCCGAACAGCTTGTCGAAGGTGGTGTTCATGGTGTCGGTGAACACCAGGGTGCCGCAGACGAAGGCCACGGAGAGCAGGACGGCGACGGCGGAGAGCGCCATCCGCCCCTTGTGCGCGACGAAGTTGCGCCGCGAGGTCTTCAGTACGGTGCCCGCGCTCACGAGGTCCGCCCGCGCGCGTCGAAGTCCTTCATGCGGTCCAGCACCTGGTCGGCGGTGGGCGCGTACATCTCGTCCACGATCCGGCCGTCGGCCAGGAAGATCACCCGGTCCGCGTACGAGGCGGCCACCGGGTCGTGCGTGACCATGACGATGGTCTGGCCGAGCTCGTCCACCGAGCGGCGCAGGAAGCCGAGGACCTCGGCGCCGGCCCGGGAGTCCAGGTTTCCGGTGGGCTCGTCACCGAAGATGATCTGCGGACGGGCCGCGAGGGCGCGGGCGACGGCCACGCGCTGCTGCTGGCCGCCGGAGAGTTCGGTCGGGCGGTGCTTGAGGCGCCCGGCGAGGCCGACGGTCTCGACGACTCGGTTGAGCCACTCGGCGTCGGGCTTGCGGCCCGCTATGTCCATGGGGAGCGTGATGTTCTCCAGGGCGTTGAGCGTGGGCAGCAGGTTGAAGGCCTGGAAGATGAAGCCGATCCGGTCGCGGCGCAGCTGGGTGAGCTTCTTGTCCTTCAGCCCGGTGATCTCGGTGTCGTCCAGGTGGATCTGCCCGCTGGTCACCGTGTCGAGGCCGGCGAGGCAGTGCATCAGCGTGGACTTGCCGGAACCGGAGGGGCCCATGATCGCCGTGAACTGGCCGCGCTTGATGTCCACGTCCACCTCGTCGAGGGCGACCACGCGGGTCTCCCCGGAGCCGTAGGCCTTGACGACCTTGCGCGCCCGGGCGGCGACGGCTCCATGCCCTCCAGTACCCCCGTGCCTGGTTTCGGTCATAGCCGTTGTCACGGTGCTTCCCCTCGTTGATGCGTGCTCGCGCTGCCGCGATGCGGCCGGATCCGGCTGTCTTGCCGTCGTGAAGTCTGCGGGGCGGAGGCGGTCGGCGCGCTGGTGCCCATCGCCGTATCCACCGGGGGGTTAACCCCACCCCCGCCCGTAGGAACCAGTTAAGGACCTCGCCGGGCCGTCCTCCTCCTCCGCCGGGACGAACGACCCCTGGGCCCTTGTGAGGAGCAACCCCTAGGGGTGCTGCACCTTTTGGCGGATCACCTCTGGGGGATACCGGGGGATACCGCCGAAAACCCCGTGATGAGAAGGTGTTCCCCGCAGATACGTGCACGGTGAAAGGATCTTGGTGGGCGCAGAGAAGAGCACGGGCGAGCGCACCGGGGCCCGACCGGGGGCCGACGCGGCGGCTCCCGGCGGGCGGACGCCCCGTACCGCCCTGGTCAGCGCCCTCATGCTGGCGATGTCCCTCGTCGCCCTCGACAGCTCGATCGTCTCCACCGCCGTCCCCCAGATCGTCGGCGACCTCGGCGGCTTCTCCGTCTTCTCCTGGCTTTTCGCGGGCTACCTGCTCGCCGTCACCGTCACGCTCCCCGTCTACGGCAAGCTCTCCGACACCTTCGGCCGCAAGCCCGTACTGCTCTTCGGCGCAGCCCTGTTCATCGTCGGCTCGCTGCTGTGCGCGCTCGCCTGGAACATGGCCGCCCTCATCGCCTTCCGCCTCGTCCAGGGGCTGGGCGGCGGCGCCCTCCAGGGCACCGTGCAGACCCTGGCCGCCGACCTCTACCCGCTCAAGGACCGCCCGCGGATCCAGGCCCGGATGTCCTCCGTGTGGGCCGCCTCCGCCGTGGCCGGCCCGGCGCTCGGCGGGCTCATCGCCTCGTACGCCGACTGGCGCTGGATCTTCCTGATCAACCTGCCGCTCGGCGGCCTGGCCCTGTGGATGCTCGCCCGCCACCTCGTCGAGCCCGTACGCTCCCCCGGGCGCCGCGGCCCGATCGACTGGGCGGGCGCCCTCGGCGTCTTCGCCTGCGGCGGGCTGCTGCTCTTCGCCCTCGTACAGGGCGGGGTCGCCTGGCCCTGGCTGTCCGCGCCCTCCCTCGGACTGCTGGGCGCGAGCGCGCTGCTGGCGGCCGTCGTCGTCCGGATCGAACGCCGGGCGGCGGAGCCGATCATTCCGGGATGGGTCTGGCGCCGGCGCACCATCGCCGCCGTGAACCTGGCCCTCGGCGCTCTCGGCGTGCTCATGATCGCGCCGATGGTCTTCGTCCCCACGTACGCCCAGTCCGTACTCGGCCTCGGGGCCGTCAGCGCCGGGCTCGTCATGTCCGCGATGACCCTCACCTGGCCGGTCTCCGCCGCCTTCAGCCAGCATGTCTACCGGCGCATAGGCTTCCGCAACTCCGCGGCCGTCGGCAGCTCGCTCGCCGCCGTGATCCTGTTCTCCTTCACGCTGCTCCCCTACCCCGCCCGGCCCTGGCAGCCCACGCTGATCATGCTGCTGCTGGGCGCGGCCCTCGGCCTCTTCCAACTGCCGCTGATCGTCGGGGTCCAATCCACGGTCGGCTGGTCCGAGCGGGGTACGACGACGGCCTCGGTGCTGTTCTGCCGCCAGGTCGGCCAGAGCCTCGGGGCCGCGCTGCTCGGGGCCGTCGCCAACGCGACCATCGCCTCCCGGCTGGCGCACGCCCCGATGTCCGGGCTGCCCGACCACCTCGACGACGTCTCCAAGGCCCTCGACCGGCCGGACCTGCTCCCGCGGGCCGCCGCCGACTACCTGCGCCAGGCGGTGGCCTCCGCCGTGGACCACGTCTTCCTCGGCGCGACCGCCGCGGCCGTGGCGGCGCTTCTCGTCCTGCTCCTGGTGGCACCGCGGCGGTTCCCGATACTTGAGGAGCACCAGGAGAAGGAGCGGAGCGACACGTAGCGGGCCGCCGCGCCGGGATCCCGCTTGTCATGACCCCGGTCAACGGAGTAGACCTCGGAGTCCTGCATCCGAAATCCGTTCCGGGGGGACGACATGGCTTCCGCACTCTTCGCACTGGCCTTACTGGCAGCCCTCGCCGGGCCCCTCGGCCTGCGGCTGCGCCGCCGTCCGGGCTTCGTCACCGGCCGCGACGGCCGCCTCTCCACCTCCACCACCCTGGCCCTGGCCTGGACGGTGATCCTGGTCTGGCTCCTGCTCACGATCCTCGCGTACGGGCTGACGGCGGGCGGCGGCATCGGCTGGTTCAGCGGGGAGCACGGCCCGCTGTCCTCCCTGACCACGGTGTACCTGCCACTGCTCGGGGGCCCGTACGTGGCCATGATCGCCGCGAAGACGGTCGTCGGGATCCGCGTCGAGAACGGCAGCATGGCCAAGCCCGCCCCGAAACCGACCGGCTCCGGGCAGCGGCCGCTGCGCGAGCTGGTCGCGAACGACAGCGGCCGCACCGACCTCGTCGACCTCCAGTACGTGGTGCTCAGCGCGGTCACCATGCTGTACGTGGTGCTGTTCTTCCTCTCCGACGTGGGCGGCGGACTCCCCCGCCTCCCCGCCGAGATCTGGGCGCTGACCGGCGCCCCGGCCGGGGCGTACCTGGTGAACAAGATGGCCACCCGCGCGAACCCGGTGATCACGGACGTGACGGTGACGGGCGCCGCGCTGTTCGTCGAGGGGGGCGGCTTCGGCCCGGAAGCCCGGGTGGAGCTCGACTCCGCCGCCCTGCCGACCGAGTACGACCCCGCGACGGGCACCCTGACCGCCGGGCTCCCGGCCCCCGCGCCCGCCGCCTTCACAGTGGTGGTCACCTCCCGCGGCCTGCGCAGCGACCCGTACCGCCACGCCCCGACGGCCCCGACGACGCCGGCACCGACCCCGGACCCGCGGCCGGTGGGGTAGTACGCGGCGCGGAGCCGGGGCGGCGCTCGCAGCAACGCGGCGCGGCGAGCGGCCCTGGCCGGCGCCGCGCGCGCTGAACGGGGCCGCGCGCGCGTTGAACGGGGCCGCGCAGGCGGGGGGCGGCTACGCGGCGGGGGCCGGCGCGGCGAGCACAGCAGCGCGGCCCGGCGAGCGGCCCTGGCCGGCGGCCCGCGCGGAACGGGGCGAGGCCGCGCCCCGGCCACCGCGAGCCCGCCCGGACCGCGGAAACCGGCCAGGCGGCGCCCGCACCGCACGGGCGCCCCGGCGCGGCGGAGCCGGCTGACGCCGCGGCCGCACTCCCGACGGCACCCGGATGCGGGACGCACGGGAGTACGAAGGGCCGGACTGCGCCCCGCTGTTCCTCCCGGCGCACCCCAGGCGCCGCTGGTGCGGAGCCTCGGCCTGCGGCAACCGCGCCCGCGCGCCCCGCCACTACGCCCCCCCACACAAACCCCGAACCGCCCCGGCCGCGGGTCCGGCCGGCTCACCCGCGACCGACCGCAGACCGCCGGGTCAGCCCTCGGCCGGAGCCCGGCCCGTCAGGGCCGCCAGGCTGGAGCGGACGTGGTTCATGTGCGCCCGCATCTCGTCCTGCGCCTCCGCGTGCTCCCGCAGGATCCGCTCCGTCTCCCGGCCCGTCCGCTCCTCCTGCACCCGCGCCTGCGCCAACAGCTCCGCGGCTTGCGCCTCCGCGTCCTCCTGCCCGTGCCGCGCCGCCTCCTCCGCCTCCGCGTACCCGCGCCGCGCCTCCGCCAGCCGGGCCTGCGCGAGCCGCTCCAGCTCCGCGTGCCGGGCCTCCAGATCGGCCTCCCGGGCCGCCAGCTCCCGCTCCGCCGCGTCCCAGCGCTCCACGTGCTCCTGCTCGCGCTCCGCGAGCAGCGCTTCCGACCGGCGCCGCATCTCCGTCAGCGCCGCCTGCGCCTGCGCCCGCCACTCCGCCGCCTCGTCCCTGGCCTCCGCCCGGACCGCGTCGGCCTCCCGGCCCGCCCGCAACAGCCCCTGGCGCGCCCGGACCTCCGTCTGCTCGCGCACCGCCTCCGCGTCCTGCCGCGCCAGCTCCGCCGTCCGGTCCGCGTACGCCTCGGCCGCGCCCCTCGCATCCACCGCGTCCGCCCGCGCGTCCCGCCGTACGGTGTCCGCCTCCTCCTCCACCAGCAGCAGGATCCGCCGCGCCCGCTCGCTCAGCTCGTCGTACGTCTGCGGAACAAGCGCGGCCACCGCCTCCCGCAGCCGCTCCGCCTCCGCCTCCATCCGCTTCGCGAGGACCGTCAGCCGCGCCACCCGCTCCCATGCCTCGTCCCGGCTGCCGGAGAGCCGGGCCAGATACCGGTCGACCTCTTCCACGCGGTAGCCGCGACCTCGTACGGTCGCGAAGCCCGGTCCGTGAGGTGACATGGGTGCAGTCATCCTGGAAGCGCCTCTCTCGGGGGGATTCCCGTCAAGGATGCGCCATTTGCGGCCGGAAGCCGGAATGGCCGGGCCGGGACCCCCCACGAGGGTCCCGGCCCGGCCATCCGCCCGATCGTCCGATCAGAGCAGCCCGTCCCACATCTGCTCCAGCAGCACCGACCACCAGCTCTCCGGCGACGCCAGCGCCGCACTGTCGAGCCCCGCCAGATTCGTCTGGAAATCGACGGTCCAGCGCCCCGCCTGCTCCGGCGTCAGGTGCTGCCGCAGCCGCCACATGTGACCCAGCATCGCCAGCGACCGCGCGAACTGCGGCAGGCTCGAATTCACGAACTGCGGCGGCACCGGCGCACCGCCCGGACCGGCCTCCACCGGGACCGCCACTATGTGCGCCGTCCCGTACTGCACGCACAGCGCCTTGCCGAAGTCGCTGCCCACCACCAGGTACGAGCCCGCGTCCGACGCCGGCTGCACCTGCCGCTGCGCGGCCAGCTCCGCCAGCGTCGGCACCGGCTGGCCCGGCACCGCCTGCGCCCAGAAGAACGGCCCGAAGTCCGTCGGCAGACCCGCCCACACCAGGGTCTGCGCCACGATCTCCGGCACACCCTGGCGCGACACCGCACGCTGATCGAAGCGGAACACCCCCTGCGGGCCGAACGCCCCGGCCAGCTCAGCGCCGATGGCATCCAGCGGAATCGCCGGCTGCAGCGGCACCTGCTGGACCGGAACCCGTACCGGCGCGGGGCGCGCCGGACCGTCCGCCACCTGGTGCAGCTCACCCTGATGGGTCAGCAGATGACGCATGCCCTGCTGACGGCCCGCATGGTCCTTGCCGTACGGGGCCACGCTCGTGATCCGCACCTGCGGCCAGGTCTCCCGGATCATCCGCGCGCAGTAACCGCCCGGCAGCTCACAGGACTCCAGCTCGGTGTGCAGCTCCAGCACCTGCTGCGGCGGCACGTTCATCGCGCGCAGCTCGTACAGGATCTGCCACTCGGGGTGCGGGGTGCCGGGTGCGGAACGCCGGATGAGCTGCTGCTCGGAGCCGTCGGGCGCGCGGTAGCGCAGTACGGCCTGGTAGCCCGGGCCGACGGTGGGCGCACCGGTGGGCGCCGGAGGCTGCGCCGCCGCGGGGCCGGGACCGGCCTGCGGCTGCCCGGGCGGACCGGGGGGCGCGGGCGGCTGACCCGTGACGGCCGGACCGGCCAGCATCGTCGCGGCATGGTCGAGCCCTCCCCCGGGCACACCGGGAGCCCCGGGCGGACCGGGCGGACCGGGCGGACCGGGGGGCTGGGGTACGCCGGGACCCGCGAGCATCGTGGCGGCGTGATGGGCAGACCCTCCGGGAGCCCCGGGCGGACCGGGGGGCGCCGGCGGCTGACCCGCACCCGGAGCACCGGGCGGACCCGGAGGCGCCGGCGGCTGACCCGTCACGGCCGGACCCGCCAACATCGTCGCGGCATGATCCAACCCACGCCCCAGCGAACCCGGAGCCCCCGGCGGACCAGGAGGCGCCGGCGGCTGACCCGCACCCGGAGCACCGGGCGGACCCGGAGGCGCCGGCGGCTGACCCGCACCCGGAGCACCGGGCGGACCCGGAGGCGCCGGCGGCTGACCCGTCACGGCCGGACCGGCCAGCATCGTCGCGGCATGGTCGAGCCCGCCCCCCGGCGCACCGGGCGCACCGGGCGCACCGGGAGGCGTCGCCGGAGCGGCACCCGGCCGGGAGACCTGGGCCTTGCTCGTCGGCGCATCGGCGATCGACCCGGAATCCGAGCCGCCGCCCGCATCCGCCCCGAGGTCCAGCGCGGGGGCGATCGCCGTCTTCGGGAGCCGGCTGCCCCCGGGGATCAGCGCGGTCTTGGCCTCCGAGGCAGCACCGGGCGGCGGCGCCACGTCGTCCAGGTCCGAGCCCGACAGCGGCGGTGCGAACACCGTCGCGGGCAGCGGTACGGACACGTCGTCCGCGCCGGGGTTCACATCGGTCCCGGCCCACGGCGTGGCCCCGGAGGGCACCCCGTCGTTCGCGGACGGCTCGTACGGCACCTCGCGGCGCAGCGGAACCGCCTCCACCGCAACGGGAGCAGGAGCAGGAGACGGGGCGGCAGGCTCCGGAGCAGGCGCGGGCTCGGCCGCGGCCGCGGCGGGAGCCGGCGTCGGCGTCGGCACGGGCGCCGGCGCAATCCCCGCCCGGTCCGCCGCCTCCTGGAGCCACTCCGGCGGGCTCAGCATGAACGAGGTCTGCTCCGAGTCGATCCGCGGCGTCGGCACCGAGGCCTCCGCCACCGGCGCGGCCGCAGCCCCGTACTCCTCCTCGTACCGGCGGATCACCTCACCCACCGGCAGCCCGGGCCACAGCGTCACTTCGCCGCTGTCCCGCGCGATGACCAGCCGCTGCCGACCGCCGCCGGACACCGGACCCGCCGCGCGGTCCTCCGCCCACACCACGAACCCGAGTCCGAACTCCCGTACGCGCACCTCCCGGTGCTGGTACGCGGGGACGTCCCCGTTGATCCACTCCTCGGCGCGCTCCTGCGCCTGCGCAAACGTCACCATCGCGCCGTCACCCCTCCACCGGTGCCGCACCGGACACGGGAACCGAGCGTGCGAATCCGCCGTCCACCATCAGACCGGCCACCGTTTCCAACTCCGGCGGATTGCCCGCCAACCGCTCCAGAAAGGCATCGAAATCGGCACCGCACGGCAGCAACAGACGCTCCACGCGCTCCTGCACCGACCAGCCGTCCTGGTCGCGGGCGTCGTCGTACGGAGAGAACCAGACCGAGCCGATCGCCTCGCCCTTCACCTTCACCGCGAGCAGACCGCCCTGCACGAAGGCCACACACAGGTAGTCCTTCGTCAGGTGGTCCCGCAGACACTTGTTGACGTACACGAGGTCGTTGACCGCCGCCTCCTCACGCACCGTGAAGAAGGGCTGGTCCACCAGCAGACCGAGATCCACGTCGAGCCCGGCGCCCACCGGCGCACAGCCTCCCGCCGCCTTCAGGAACGCGCGGTACGCCTCCGGCAGCCGGTAGCCGAGGTCCTCCTCGACACCCTGCACCGCCTCCTCGGAGACCGACACCACCGTCTTCGGCAGCCCCAAGTGCACCGGGCGCAGCTCCTGCAACGGCCGTGTCCCGCGCTTGCCGTGGTCGACCGGCGCCGTCGCCAGCCCCGCGTGATGCCGCAGCAGCGCCTTCACCTCGACCGGGACCAGCTCCATCCGCCGCGTCCCGGCCACGTGGTGCCAGGTCCAGCCGTGCGGAGTCGCCACCGGTCCGACGGTGTCCCACAGCGCGTGGCCGGCCGCGTGCATCGCCGCGTTCGCGGAGACGCAGTCCGTCAGCCTCAACTCGTCCACGCCGAAGCCCTCCGGCGGCTCGGCGATCTCCACCGCCGCGCGCGCGTACGGGGAGAAGTCGGGATGTCCGTCCGCGTCCATCCGTACCCCGTGGGGATGCCGAGCGGCCCGGACCGGGTCCGGGAAATGCACGACCTGCCCGGAGTACGCGGCGTTGGGTGGCGCGGCCTGCTGCCCGAGCCGACCTGTCGTCATGGCGGTAGCCCCCTGCTGGATCTGGCTGGTTCACCACAGCCTATGTGGTCGGGCAAGGGCGGCACCCGCCCGCGACCCCCGCACCCGCACGACGGCCAGGAACATCCGAATTGATACGAATATTCGACCCCGCTTCCACACGACAGGGGACATTTGACAGGCTGTCCCCTCAGCACGGGGGCGTGCGCGACAGCGGCCACCACCGCCGCCACGGGAGGGAAGACGCGACCATGCAGAACACGGCGACACGCACGGACACGGCCGACGGCGCCTCGGGACGGGGCGACCAGGGCGACCCGGCAGCCGGCCCGCCGACCGGGGGGACGCCCGCGGCCGGAGACCCCCGCCTGCGCTGGAGCAGCACCGACGGCCGACCCGCCGCACCCGTCCTGCGCTTCCGCCGCGACGGCATCCTCCCCACCATCGCCGCCGCCCTCTCCGTACGCGGCGAAACCCTCACCGGCACCGCGGGCAAGGCCGACCAGGCGCCCGCCCTGCACCCCCTCGTCCAGGACTTCCTCGACACCCTCACCAGCGGCCAGCGCGAACGGTTCACCGGCCGCTGCCCCGAGGCGATACTGCTCTCCCGCCACCTCACCGCCGTCGAGGGCGCGCGCAGCAGGCGCGCCTCCCGCAAACCGCTCACCGCGAGCGAAGCCCGCCGCTCCCTGAAGCACTCCAAGATCACCGCCCGCCGCATCCGCGAGGACGGCGACCCGCTCCACGGCAGCTACGCACCACCCTGCCGCTCCTGCGAAGCCCTCCTCGCCCACTTCGGCGTCCGCGCCGTCGACCTCACCCCCGCGTCAGAGAAGGCCTGACTCCCGCCACCATGACCACCTCCTCCGCCTCCTACGACCGCTCCTCGGCCACCCGCTTCCCGGGCCCCGTGGACACCGCCCTGCGCACCGCCGGCTGGGAGCCCGGCCGCTGGGACATCAAGCAGGCCGAGTTCTGGGCCGACGCCCTGCGCGACCACACCACCCCGGCCGGCCACCGCCACACCGTCTTCCCGGCCGCCGTCGAAGCCTGGGCGGAATTCGGCGGGCTCACCGTCACCGCGCCCGGACCCGGCCGCCAGACCGCACCCGTCCCGGTCCGCCTGGACCCGCTGACCGGCCTCCACCTGGCCCGCACCTTCGCCGACCTCGGCCGCGCCCTCTCCACCCAGCTCTGCCCGCTCGGCACGGACTCCGACGGCGGCTCGCACCTGGCCATCGACCGCGAGGGCCGCGTCTACGGCATCGACCACACCGGCGACTGGTACCTGGGCGCGGACGTGGACGAAGCCCTCACCCTCCTCCTCACAGGCCTCCAGCCCACCCGCCTCACCACGACCCCATAGGCCGAGGCCGGACCGAGGCCGAGGCCGGACGGGGCCGGGGGCCGGACCGGAGCCGGGCGGACCGGGGCCCGATCAGGGCCCGATCGCGCCCGGGGCCGGGGGTCGAAGCGGGGCCGGACCGCGGCCGGAGGCCGGGGGTCGAGCGGGGCCGGACCGCGGCAGGGGGCCGGGGGCCGGAGCCGAACCGGCGCTGGGAGGCCGGAGCCGAACCGAGGCCGGGGCCGGACCGGGGCCCGATCAGGGCCACGATCGCGCCCGGGGCCGGACGGGACCGGGGGCGAAGCGGGGCCGGACCGAGGCCGGGGGCCGGGCACCGGACCAGGGTCGGGGGCCGAGGCGCGGCCGGCATCGCGGCCTGGCCGCACCCCGCCCCGACCCCGGCCCCACCGGGCCGTTCAGACGCCCTACCCCCCGCGCGGAGCGCCCGGCAGGACCGCCGAGACCTTGAAGCCGCCCTCGTCCGTCGGACCGGACACGAAAACGCCGCCCAGCCCGAGCACCCGCTCCCGCATGCCGACCAGCCCGTTCCCACCGCTCGGCAGGCCGGGCTGCACCCCGTCCGCCCCGCACGGCCCGTTCTCGACCTGCATGGCCACCTCACCCTCCCGGTGGGCCAGCCGCACCACCACCCGCGCACCCGGCGCATGCTTGTGGCAGTTCGTCAGCGCCTCCTGCACCACCCGGTACGCCGTCTGCTCCACCTCCGCCGGATACCCCGCCCCCGCACCCCGGACATCCAGCTCCACGACCATCCCGGCCGCCCGCGACTGCCCGACCAGCGCCTCCAGCTCACCCAGCGAAGGCCCGGGCCCGTCCTCGAAACTGCCCACCAGGGCAGCCACCGGCACCCGCGCAGCCGCGGAAGGGACCCGCTTGGGCGACTCCGCCGCCCGCAGCACCCCCAACATCTCCCGCAGCTCCGTCAACGCCTGCCGCCCCATGTCCCCCACGAGCGCGGCGTTCTTCGCCGCCCGCTCCGGGTCCTTGGCCGCCACCGCCTCCAGCGCCGCCGCGTGCACCACCATCAGCGAAACCCGGTGCGCCACGACGTCGTGCATCTCCCGCGCGATCCGCGTCCGCTCCTCCGTACGGGCCCACTCGGCCCGCTCCTCCGCCCGGTCCGCGAGCAGCGACAGCTCGCGCTCCAGCGAATCCGCCCGCTCCTGCAGGCTCTCCATCAACCGCCGCCGCGCCCCTATGTACAGACCGAGCAGCACCGGCGGCACGGTCAGCGCCACCGCCACGAACACCGACAGCACGATGACGAGCGACTGCGAGGCCCCCTGGTCCCCACTGGTCCGCACGTACATCACCACGAGGGTCGCCAGCAGCGACATCGAGGTCAGCGTCGCGGTGATCCGCCGGGGCACCTCGCAGGCGGCGAGCGTGTACAGCCCGACCACCCCGAGCAGGAACCCCATCGCGGCCGGCGACACGGCGATCCCGACCAGCACCACGGCGATCGGCCAGCGCCGCCGCAGGACGAGCGTGGACCCCACGAGCAGCCCGAACAGCACCCCGACCGGCACCGGAAGCCCGGCCTCGTGCGCGAAGGGCACCCCTTCGACGGCGCACTCGACGGCCGACACGGCCGCCAGTCCCACATCGAGCACGGCCCCCCGCCGCCGCTCCCACCACCACGGCCCGTCGCGCCCGGCCCCGCCCCGCTCTTCCCCCGTACTGGTCATGCCGTCCAGCGTACGCAGCGCCCCCAGCACACACGCGAACGGAATTCCGGCGATCCCGGGGTAATCGCACGTACGGATGATTCGTCCGCTGAGCGGGACCTGAATCTCACATTCCGGACGACATTGGCGACATGACCGAAATTCGACGTCGCCCCGGCGACGGCACGGGCGGCCTCCGCACCGGAGCCGCGACCTTCGAAGCCCTCCGCGAGCAAGCGGTGGCCCTGCGCCGCGAGGGCCTCAGCCGCCGCCAGATCCGCGACCGCCTGCACGTCCACAACAACGACATCCTGAACCGCCTCCTGGACGGCGAGCCCGCCCCCGAATGGACCAAGCGCCCGAACGCGAAGGACGGCCTGCGCGCCAGAGCCCGCGAACTCCGCCTCCAGGGCATGACCTACGACCAGATCCAGGTCGAGCTGGGCTGCTCGAAGAGCTCGATCTCCCTCTGGGTCCGCGACCTCCCCAAACCGGCGGCACAGCGCACCCCCGCGGAACAGGCTCGACTCGCCTCACGCAAACGATGGGACCACGAGAACAACGTCCGGAACGAACAGCGAGCCCGGGTCAAACAGTCGTCGCGAACCGAAATCGGACAGCTCACCGACAGAGAGCTCTTCCTCGCCGGAGTCGCCCTGTACTGGGCGGAAGGCGCGAAGGACAAGTCGTACGACCGTCGCGAGAAGGTTCACTTCGTCAACAGCGACCCGGGCGTCATCCAGGTGTTCCTCGCCTGGCTGGACCTCATCGGCGTCCCCAGGGAGCGAATTCGCTACCGCGTGATGATCCACGAATCCGCCGACGTCGGGGCGGCCGAGGAGTACTGGATCGCCGCGGTCGGGGGAGACAGGGGCCAGTTCGCCAAGGCCACCCTCAAGAAGCACAACCCGAAGACCACCCGACGGAACACCGGTGAGAACTACCGGGGCTGCCTGGTCCTTTACGTCAGCCAAAGCGCCGACATCTACCGTCGCGTCGAGGGCGCCTGGTGCGGCATAGTAGATGCCGTCGACTTGATCAGGCAGACACATATGTCCGATTAGGCCGAATGGTCCCCTGTGGTGTAATTGGCAGCACTGAGGCTTTTGGTGCCTTATGTCCGGGTTCGAGTCCTGGCGGGGGAGCTCATGTACGCGCGGGTCCTGACCTCTCGGTCGGGACCCGGCTTCGTTTCCGGGGTGCGGCCCCCCGGTATCCTTCACGGGTCCACCACCCGAAGCCGAAGGGCATCCCCGTGAGCGCCAACCGCCCGGCAGCCGTCGTCGTACTCGCAGCGGGTGAAGGCACCCGCATGAAGTCGGCCACTCCCAAGGTTCTGCACGAGATCTGCGGGCGCTCGCTCGTGGGCCACGTCGTCGCCGCCTCGCGCGAGCTGGACCCCGAACACCTCGTGGTCGTCGTCGGCCACGCCCGCGAGCAGGTCACCGCGCACCTCGCCGGGATCGACGCCGGCGTCCGCACCGCCGTCCAGTACGAGCAGAACGGCACCGGTCACGCCGTCCGCATGGCCCTCGAAGAGCTCGGCGGACAGCAGAACGGCACCGTGGTCGTCGTCTGCGGCGACACCCCCCTGCTGACCGGCGAGACCCTCAAGCAGCTCGCGCGGACGCACGAGGCCGACGGCAACGCCGTCACCGTGCTCACCGCCGAGGTGCCGGACTCCACCGGCTACGGCCGCATCATCCGCGGCGCGGACGGCGCCGTCACCGCCATCGTCGAGCACAAGGACGCCACCGACTCCCAGCGTGCGATCCGGGAGATCAACTCCGGGGTCTTCGCCTTCGACGGCGCGCTCCTCTCGGACGCGCTCGGCAAGGTGCGCACCGACAACAGCCAGGGCGAGGAGTACCTCACCGACGTGCTCGGCATCCTGCGCGAGGCCGGTCACCGCGTCGGTGCGGCCGTCGGCGGCGACCACCGCCAGATCCTGGGGATCAACAACCGCGTCCAGCTCGCCGAGGCCCGCGCGCTGCTCAACGCCCGCCTGCTGGAGCAGGCGATGCTCGCGGGCGTGACGGTCGTCGACCCGGCGAGCACGTTCGTGGACGTGACGGTGACCTTCGGGCAGGACGCCCTGATCCACCCGGGTACGCAGCTGCTCGGCGCGACGCACGTCGCCGAGGGTGCCGAGGTCGGTCCGAACTCGCGGCTCAAGGACACGCAGGTGGGCCCGGGGGCGCGCGTGGACAACACGGTCGCGGACACGGCGGTCATCGGCGAGTCGGCGTCCGTCGGCCCGTACGCGTACCTGCGTCCCGGCACGAACCTGGGCCTGAAGGCGAAGGCCGGCACGTACGTGGAGATGAAGAACGCGACGATCGGCGAGGGCACGAAGGTGCCGCACCTGTCGTACGTGGGCGACGCGACGATCGGCGAGTACACGAACATCGGCGCGGCGAGCGTGTTCGTGAACTACGACGGTGAGCACAAGCACCACACCACCGTCGGCTCACACTGCAAGACGGGTTCGGACAACATGTTTGTGGCGCCCGTCACGATCGGGGACGGCGCCTACACGGCGGCCGGTTCGGTGATCACGAAGGATGTGCCGCCGGGTGCGCTGGCCGTGGCCCGCGGCCAGCAGCGCAATATCGAGGGCTGGGTGGCTCGCAAGCGTCCGGGAAGCGCCGCGGCGACGGCGGCACAGTCGGCGGTCCCGGAGGATTCCGACCCCCGCTGAGGCCTCGTTGAGGTGAACTGACCGGAAACAGGTAGGCCCGGCAGGGCGTACCGTGATAGGTGCACGCAATTCGGCTGGCTCACCGTGTGCGGGACGGACGCACACGGGGGCGAGCAGCTTTCAACACGTCTGAGGAGACTGTGCTGTGACCGGGATCAAGACGACCGGCGAGAAGAAGCTGATGCTCTTCTCCGGCCGCGCCCACCCCGAGCTGGCCGAGGAGGTTGCGCATCAGCTGGGCGTTGCCCTCGTGCCGACCAAGGCTTTCGACTTCGCGAACGGTGAGATCTACGTCCGCTTCCAGGAGTCGGCTCGTGGCGCGGACTGCTTCCTGATCCAGAGCCACACGGCTCCGATCAACAAGTGGATCATGGAGCAGCTGATCATGATCGACGCGCTGAAGCGCGCGTCGGCTCGCTCCATCACCGTGATCATCCCTTCCTACGGGTACGCCCGCCAGGACAAGAAGCACAAGGGCCGCGAGCCGATCTCGGCGCGTCTGGTCGCCGATCTGCTGAAGACGGCGGGTGCGGACCGCATCCTGACGGTCGACCTGCACACGGACCAGATCCAGGGCTTCTTCGACGGCCCGGTGGACCACCTGTCGGCGCTGCCGGTCCTCGCGGACTACGTGGGCGCGAAGGTGGACCGCACGAAGCTGACGATCGTCTCCCCGGACGCCGGCCGCGTGCGCGTCGCCGACCGCTGGTGCGACCGTCTGGACGCGCCGCTGGCGATCGTGCACAAGCGCCGTGACAAGGACGTCGCCAACCAGGTGACGGTCCACGAGGTCGTCGGCGAGGTCCGCGGCCGCGTCTGCGTCCTGGTCGACGACATGATCGACACGGGTGGCACGATCTGTGCCGCTGCCGATGCGCTGTTCGCGCACGGCGCGGAGGACGTCATCGTGACGGCCACGCACGGCATCCTGTCGGGGCCGGCGGCGGACCGCCTGAAGAACTCGAAGGTCAGCGAGTTCATCTTCACGAACACCCTGCCGGACCCGTCCGACCTGGAGCTCGACAAGATCACGGTCCTGTCGATCGCCCCGATGGTCGCGCGCGCGGTGCGCGAGGTCTTCGAGGACGGCTCGGTCACCAGCCTGTTCGAAGAGCAGCAGTAACCGGTCAGTACAGAGATCCTTTTGGGTGCGGCCTCCGCGCCGGGTAGACTCCACGAGTTGCTCGGCGAGGGAGGCCGCACCTTTTCGGTGTCGGCGCTCCGTTATCGACGCGCTCTTCGTAGCAGGCCGTTCAGGCCGGGTGACCGTTGTCCATTTCCGTCACCCCACGAGGAGTGAGCATGTCCGAGGTCAAGCTTTCCGCCCAGCTCCGCAACACCTTCGGCAAGGGCTCTGCCCGCCAGGCCCGTCGCGACGCCATGGTTCCCGGTGTCATCTACGGCCACGGCAACGACCCGAAGCACGTCAACGTCGAGGGCCACGGCCTGGCGCTGGCGCTGCGCACCCCGAACGTCCTGATCTCCCTGGACATCGAGGGCGACGGCACCGAGCTGGTCATCCCGAAGGCCGTGCAGAAGCACCCGCTGAAGCGTTCGCTGTCCCACGTCGACTTCCTGATCGTCAAGAAGGGCGAGAAGGTCACCGTCGAGGTCGCCGTCGTCACCGAGGGCGAGCTGGCCGCCGGCAACAACATGCTGGAGACCCTCCTCACCACCATCACGGTCGAGGCCGAGGCCACCCACATCCCGACCGAGGTCACCGTCTCCATCGCGGGCCTCGAGGCCGGTGCCTCCATCCACGCCAAGGACCTGGTCCTGCCGGCCGGCACCACGCTGGCCGTCGACGGCGAGACCGCCGTCCTGCAGGTCGTCGCCCCGCAGGCCGAGGAGCCGGCCGCCGAGGCCGCCGAGGGCGAAGAGGCCTGAGCCTCGCCCTTCCCCCTCAGCACTTGCTGATCGACCGCCGTCCGGCTCCACTGGGAGCGGGACGGCGGTCGTCCTCGTTAAGGAGCATGGATGTCGGACGACACGGCGCCGTGGCTGATCGTCGGCCTCGGTAATCCCGGGGCCGAGTATGCGGGCAACCGCCACAACATCGGGTTCATGGTGGTGGACCTGCTGGCCGAGCGGATGCGCGGGAAGTTCAAGGCGCACAAGGCGCGGGCGCAGGTGGTCGAGGGGCGTTTGGGCCCGCCGGGACCGGCGAACCGCCGGGTGGTGCTGGCGAAGCCCATGTCGTTCATGAACCTGTCGGGCGGGCCGGTGACGGCGCTGCGCGACTTCTACAAGGTGCCGGTGGAGCGGATCGTGGCGGTCCACGACGAGCTGGACATCGACTATCCGACGCTGCGGCTGAAGCTGGGCGGCGGGGACAACGGGCACAACGGTCTGAAGTCGATGACGAAGTCGATGGGCCCGGAGTACCACCGGGTGCGCTGCGGCATCGGGCGCCCGCCGGGCCGCATGCAGGTCGCGGACTTCGTCCTGAAGGACTTTTCGTCCACGGAGCGCAAGGAGCTGGACTGGTTCGTGGACCGGGCCGCCGACTCCGTGGAATGCCTGATCGCGGAGGGCTTGGAGCGCGCCCAGTCCGCCTACAACTCGTAGGCCCGCATGCCCGGGCCTGTGCGGCCCGGTATCCGCGTCCGTCGTCACGAAGGGCGACGGACGCGGACACCGGGGCGCGGCGTCAGCCGGTGTTGCGCAGGCCCGCCGCCACGCCGTTGACCGTGAGGAGGAGGGCCCGGGCCAGGAGGGGGTCGGGGTCTTCGCCGCGGGCGGCCGCTGCGCGCTGGCGGGCCAGCAGGGATACCTGGAGGTAGGAGATCGGGTCCAGGTAGGCGTCGCGGACGGCGAAGGTCTGCTGGAGGACCGGGTTGGAGTCCAGGAGCTTCTGGCCGCCGGTGATGCGCAGGACCTCGCGGACGGTGAGCTCGTGTTCGGCCTCGATGCAGGCGAAGACGTGCTTGAGGTCGTCCGGGACGAGGGTGTCGACGTAGTGGCGGGCGATCCGCAGGTCGGTCTTGGCCAGCGTCATCTCGACGTTGGACAGGAAGTTGCGGAAGAAGTGCCAGCGTGCGCCCATCTCGGCGAGGGCGGATTCGCCGCCGGCCTCGCGCAGGGCCTTGAGGCCCGAGCCGACCCCGTACCAGCCGGGGACGATCTGGCGGGACTGGGTCCAGCCGAAGACCCACGGGATGGCGCGCAGTCCGTCCAGGCCCGCGCCGGAGTCGGGGCGGCGGGAGGGGCGGGAGCCCAGGTGGAGGTCGGCGAGCTGGTCGACGGGGGTGGCGGCGAAGAAGTACGCCGGCAGGTCCGGGTCCTCGACGAGCGCCCGGTACGCGGTGTGCGCGGCGTCCGAGACGGTGTCCATGGCCGCGTCCCAGCGGGCGAGGTCGTCCTCGGACTGGCGGGGGGCGGTGTGCAGGGCGGAGGCCTGGAGGGTGGCCGCTACGGTCAGCTCCAGGTTCTCGCGGGCCAGTGACGGTACGAGGTACTTGTCGGAGATGACCTCGCCCTGCTCGGTGACCTTGATCTCGCCTTCGAGGGTGCCCCAGGGCTGGGCGAGGATCGCGTCGTGGGAGGGGCCGCCGCCGCGGCCGACGGTGCCGCCGCGGCCGTGGAAGAGGCGAAGGCGGACCCCGTAGCGGTGGGCGACGTCGCGCAGTCGGCGCTGGGCGCGGTGGATCTCCCACTGGCTGGTGGTGATGCCGCCGAACTTGGAGGAGTCGGAGTAGCCGAGCATGACCTCCTGGACGTCGCCGCGCAGCGAGACGAGGCGCCGGTAGGAGGGGTCGGCGAGCATGGCGTCGAGGATGACGTCGGCGGCGCGCAGCTCGTCGGTGGTCTCCAGGAGCGGGACGATGCCGATCTTGGCCCAGCCGGCGTGGAGGTCGACGAGGCCGGCCTCGCGGGCGAGGACGGCGGCGGCGAAGACGTCGTCGGCGCCCTGGCACATCGAGATGATGTACGACTCGATGACCTCGGGTCCGAACTTCTCGAAGGCGTCCTTGATGGCGGAGAAGACGCCGAGGGTCTTCTGGCCTGCGGCGTCGAGCGGGGCGGGGGTGGGCGCCAGCGGGCGGCGCGAGCGCAGCTCCTTGGCGAGGAGCTTCTGCCGGTAGTCGCGCGGCATGTCGGCGTAGCGCCAGGACTCCTCGCCGAGGCGGTCGAAGAGCTGGCCGAGGGCGTGGTGGTGGGCGTCGGCGTGTTCGCGGACGTCCATGGTGGCGAGCTGGAGGCCGAAGGCGGCCAGCGTGCGGATGGTGCGGTCCATGCGGCCGTCGGCGAACAGGGCGCCGCGGTGTTCGCGCAGGGAGGTCTGGATGAGGGTGAGGTCCGTGAGGAGCTCGGCGGTGCCGAGGTAGTCGCGGCCTTCCTCGTGGGGGGTGCCCTTGGCGAGGCGCTCGCGGGTGTTGACGAGCTTCTGCCGGATGCAGGTGGCCTTGAGGCGGTACGGCTCCTCCGCGTTGAGCCGCTTGTAGCGCGGGCTGATCTCGGGGAGGCGTTCGAGGTCGGCCTGGAGGGAGGAGAGGAGCTCCTCGGTGGCGCCGGTGTAGCGGATGGAGTTCGACAGCAGTCCGCGCAGGAAGTCGACGAGTTCGAGGGCGTCGGTGATGCCGTGCTCGTGCTGGAGGATCAGTACGTCGCGGGTGACGTCGGGGGTGACGTTGGGGTTGCCGTCGCGGTCGCCGCCGATCCAGGTGCCGAAGGTGAGCGGGCGGGTGCCCGCGGGCAGCTCGACGCCGACGCGCTGGAGTTCTGCGGCGAGGTCTTCGAGTACGTCGCCGACGGCGCCGGCGTGCAGCTCGTCGAGGTAGTAGATGGCGTTGCGGGCCTCGTCGGCGGGTTCGGGGCGTACGACGCGCAGCTCGTCGGTCTGCCATACGAGGTCGATGTTCTCGGCGAGCCGCAGGTCGTGGCGGCGGCGTTCGCCGGCGCCGGTGACGGGCTCCTCCAGGAGGGCCGCGATGCGGCGCAGCTTGTTGAGGACGCTGCGGCGGGCCGCCTCGGTGGGGTGCGCGGTGAAGACGGGGCGGACGTTGAGGTTCTTGACCGTCTCGCGCAGGTGCTCGGGGTCGGCGTCCTTGAGCATGTCGGCGGTGCGGGCGAGGAGCCCGCCCTCCGCGGCGCGGTGGGCGCGCAGCTCCTTGCCGCGGTGGACCTGCTCGGTGACGTTGGCGAGGTGGAAGTAGGTGGAGAAGGCCCGTACGAGCTTGGCGGCGGTCTCCAGGTCGGTGTCGCCGAGGAGCGCGGCGGCGGCTTCGCCGTCGGTGCGGGTCAGGGCGCGCACTCGTTCGACGAGGTCGAGGAGGTCTTGCCCTTCCTGGCGTACGAGGGTCTCGCCGAGGAGGTCGCCGAGGCGGCGGATGTCCGCCCGCAGCTCCGCGTTGGCGGCGGCGACGGCGGTGGCCGGGGCGTTGGCCGGGGTGGAGGAGGCCTGGTCAGCACTGCTCACAGGTGCGGCTCCTTGCAGTGTTCGAGCGCTACTGGGAGGTGGGCTCCGAGGTGCGCGGGGGTGTGCCCGGACTCCTTCCCCGACTGTCGCCGGGAGGGGCCCGGTGGGTGTCCCCCACCTGGTGCGCAGCTCGGCTGCCCGTACGGACCGCGCTGTCCGACGACACCAGGATAGGTGTCCGGGCCTCGTGCCTCGCCAAACGTCTCACCAGGCGGCGCGCGGGCCGCTGCAAGCGCCCTTGAGAGCGCCTCGGAACCGGCCGTGCTCCTCTTGCCCCGGGCGGCGGCTTTGCCATACTTACGTTGCCGTAGGTTACGGATCCGTAGCCCGGGTGGCGCCAGGGGCGCCTGCCGTTTCCTCACCCCCCAGGGGACCCTCATGACCACCAGTCCCGAGCTGATCAAGGACGCCTCGGCGGCCTCCGATTCCGACTCCCCCGTGCCCTCCGCGACACTCGGAGGCGAGAGCAAGCGCTCCGTCGAACAGATCGCCCTGCTGCTGTTCATCGTCGTTCCCTTCCTGGCGCTGCTGGCGACGATCCCGCTGGCCTGGGGCTGGGGGGTGAGCTGGCTGGATCTCGGCCTGATGGTGTTCATGTACTTCCTGGCCTGCCACGGGATCACCATCGGCTTCCACCGGTACTTCACGCACGGTTCCTTCAAGGCGAAACGGCCGCTGCGGATCGTGCTGGCCGTGATGGGTTCGATGGCGGTGGAGGGGCCTCTGGTGCGCTGGGTGGCGGACCACCGCAAGCACCACAAGTTCTCCGACCACGACGGCGACCCGCATTCGCCGTGGCGGTTCGGCGAGACGGTCCCGGCGCTGATGAAGGGGCTGTGGTGGGCGCACATCGGGTGGCTCTTCGACGAGGAGCAGACCAACCAGCAGAAGTACGCCCCGGACCTGGTCAAGGACCCGGCGATCCGGCGCATCTCGCGTGACTTCATCCTGTGGACGGTCGTGTCGCTGGCGATCCCGCCGCTGGTCGGCGGTCTGGTGACGATGTCGTGGTGGGGGGCGTTCACGGCGTTCTTCTGGGGCTCGCTGGTTCGGGTCGCGCTGCTGCACCACGTGACGTGGTCGATCAACTCGATCTGCCACGCGGTGGGCAAGCGTCCGTTCAAGTCGCGGGACCGCTCCGGCAACGTGTGGTGGCTGGCGGTGCTCTCGTGCGGGGAGTCGTGGCACAACCTGCACCACGCGGACCCGACGTCGGCCCGGCACGGCGTGCTGCGCGGCCAGGTCGACTCCAGCGCCCGGCTGATCCGCTGGTTCGAGCTGGCGGGGTGGGCGACGGACGTGCGCTGGCCGTCCAAGGACCGCATCGACGCCCGGCGCAGGGAAAACGCGTCGAACGCGGCATGATGGGGGACGTGGCGATCGACGGCAGCAGTTCCAGCAGCGACAAGCCCCGGCGTGGCCGCCGGGTCCGGATGACGGGCGCCGAACGGCGTCAGCAACTGCTGGACATCGGCCGCACCCTGTTCGCGGAGAAGGGTTTCGAGGGCACGTCGGTGGAGGAGATCGCGGCGAAGGCCGGGGTTTCCAAGCCGGTGGTGTACGAGCACTTCGGCGGCAAGGAGGGCCTGTACGCGGTCGTCGTGGACCGGGAGATGCGCCAGCTGCTGGACGGCGTGACCGGCGCGCTGACGGCCGGGCATCCGCGCGAGCTGCTGGAGCAGGCGGCATTCGCGCTGCTCGACTACATCGAGTCTTATACGGACGGCTTCCGCATCCTGGTCCGGGACTCGCCGGTCGCCCAGTCGACGGGTACGTTCGCCTCGCTGATCAGTGACATCGCCACGCAGGTCGAGGACATCCTCGGGTTGGAGTTCAAGGCGCGCGGGTTCGATCCGAAGCTGGCGCCGCTGTACGCGCAGGCGCTGGTCGGGATGGTCGCGCTGACCGGGCAGTGGTGGCTGGACGTGCGCCGGCCGAAGAAGGCCGAGGTCGCGGCGCATCTGGTGAACTTGGCCTGGCACGGGCTGGACGGGCTGGAGTCCAAGCCGCGGCTGGTCGGCCACCGCAGGAGCTGAGCGGCGCCGAGGCGCACCGGCACGCGTTGGCGCCCCGCCACCGGATCTCCGGTGGCGGGGCGCCGTCGCGTCCACCGGGACGGGCGGAGCTCAGGCGGGGGGCTGCGGGCTGTGTTCTTCCAGGAATTCGATCCGGTTGCCCACGGGGTCCTCGGAGTAGAAGCGGCGGTGCCCCGGCAGGTCGTCGTCCCAGACGACCTGGGCGCCGCGGTCCGACAGTCTCCGCGCGTACGCCTCTATCCCCGTCACCCGCAGCCCCGGGTGCGCCTTGCGGGCGGGGCGGAAGTCCTCCTCGACGCCCAGGTGCAGCCGCACCGGCCCGGCCTCGAACCAGCAGCCGCCGCGGGCGGCGAGGACGGGCGGCTTGGGCACCTCGGTCATGCCGAGGACGTGCGTGTAGTACGCGCGCAGCCGTTCCTCCGAGCCGGGCGGCGCTGCGAGTTGGACGTGGTCGACTGCGCTCAGCACGGTCAGGTCTCCTTGCGGGCCACGGCGAAGATGCGGCGGAACGGGAAGACGGTGCCGCGCGGGCCGGGCGGGTAGGCCTCGCGCAGCAGGTCGCGGTATTCGGCGAGGAAGGCGTCCACGGCGTCCCGGTCGTCCCCGAGGGCGGTCAGGACGGGCCGCAGGGCTGTTCCCTTGACCCAGTCGAGCACCGGGTCGGGGCCGGTGAGCAGCTGGTGGTAGGTGGTGTCCCAGGTGTCGACCGTGCAGCCCAGCTCGATGAACCGGGCCAGGTACTCGGCGGGTTCGAGGAGGTGGGTGTATCGGGCGCCGTGGCCGGCCAGGCGGCCCCGCCAGCGCGGGGTGTCGCAGAGCCGGGCGAGCAGGGCGTGGCTGGGGGCGGTGAAGTTGGCGGGGATCTGGAAGGCGAAGGTGCCGCCGGGGCGCAGTCCGTGGATCCAGGCGGCGAAGGAGCCGGGGTGGCTCGGGACCCACTGGAGGGCCGCGTTGGAGACGATCAGGTCGTAGGGCTCCTCGGGCAGCCAGCTCGCGAGGTCGCCGTGGCGGAAGTCGAGGCGGCCGCCGCCCGAGGTCCTGCCCGCGTACTCGCCGGTGGCGCGACGGAGCATCTCCGGGGAGAGGTCGAAGCCGGTGATGTCGGCCTCGGGCCAGCGTTCGGCGATGAGCGCGGTGACGTTGCCGGGGCCGCAGCCGAGGTCGGCGATGCGGGCAGGGCGGCTGGGGAGCTCGGGTATCCGGTTCAGGAGGTCGAGGAACGGACGGGTTCGGTGTCCGGCGTGCCGGAGGTATTGCTGGGGGTCCCAGGTGGGCGCGGTGTGGGTGGTGGGGGCGGGGATCCTTGCCGAGGCAATATCGGAATGCATGTTCGAGCCTCCCTACTGGCGGGCGTCGGAAGCGGAAGCGGTTCCGGCACCCTCCATGCCCATCGTCGCTCAAAATATATCTCGATGTCAAGATTCACGGGATCGAGTTATCTATCCCCGAGATCCTCGATCTGAAGAGACTTCATGTCGACAGACCCCTTACACTGATCGGCATGGAGGACGAGGTCGACCGATTGGTTGCGGCATGGCGGCGGGAACGCCCTGACCTCGACGTGGAACCGCTCGAAGTGCTGAGCCGCGTCAGCAGGCTTGCCCGGCACCTCGACCGCGCCCGCAGGCTGGCCTTCTCCGAGCACGGCCTGGAACCTTGGGAGTTCGACGTCCTGACGTCGCTGCGCCGCGCCGGCGCGCCCTACCAGCTCTCGCCCGGCCAGCTGCTGACGCAGACCCTGGTCACCTCGGGCACCATGACCAACCGCATCGACCGGCTCGCCAAGAAGGGCCTCGTCGAGCGGCTGCCCGACCCCAACGACCGGCGCGGAGTGCTGGTCCGGCTCACCCCCGAGGGGCGTGACCGCGCCGACCAGGCCCTGGCCGGCCTGCTGGCCCAGGAGAGGGCGATCCTCGCTCAGCTCTCCCAGGCCCAGCGCGGTGATCTCGCGGCGCTGCTACGCCAGTTGACCGCTCCGTTCGACAACATCCCCGGCTAGGTCGGCCGGCCGCACCCCGGCCCGCCGGGCCAGTGCCACCGCCGCGAGCGTGGAGTGCACCCCGAGCTTGCCCAGCACGTTCTGCATGTGCGTACGGACGGTGTGCGGGGACAGGAACAGCCGCGCCGCCACGTCCTTGCGGCCCAGCCCCGCCACCATGCAGCGCAGCACCTCGTGCTCCCGAGGCGTCAGGGACTCGACGAGCCGCTCGCTGTCCGTACGGTGCTTGCGCGCGGCGGTCAGTTCGCGGAGCACTCCGGTGAGCAGCGCGGGCGGCAGGTGGGTCTCCTCGCGCAGGACCCCGCGGACGACGGCCAGCAGCCGCGAGAGCGAGCAGTCCTTCGCCACCCAGCCGGAAGCCCCCGCCTGGAGGGCGTGCGCGGCCCGGCGCGGATCGTCGCGCTCGGCGAGCACGACCGTGCGGACCCCGGGGTGGGACACCCGCACCCCCGCGACCAGCGCGATCCCGTCCGCGCCGGGCGGCGGACCGGAGCCCGATTCGCGCTGGGCGGGCACGGTCCCCGCGGCGGCGCCGAGATCGGCGTCGACGAGCAGGACGTCGAAGCGGCGGCCCTCGGCCACCGCCCGTTCGAGGCAGCGCAGCGCGGCGGGGCCGCTGCCGGCCGCGGACACGTCCACGTCGGGCTCGGCCGCGAGCGCGGCTGCGAGCGATTCGGCGAAGATGCGGTGATCGTCGACCACGAGAACCCGGATGCGAACCACAAAACCCCCAAGGGTCGGGGAACGGACGACTGCGGGTACGGCGCCCGGACCGGGTGATCCGCAGCTGCCGCGGCCGCCGCCGAGACATCTCTGCACTACCCCGGACCGGACGCCGTACCCGGCGTGTCTCGACCCCTGAATCAACGCCGGCCCCCACCGGTGTCACGCATCAGCGTAGAACGGGGGGCGGCTCGCGGTTGGCCGAATAGCAGAAGTTTTCCGAGCGATTTTCCGGCTTGGCAGGCGCGAACCGGGTTTGTCGTGGCCTGAATTCGACCATACGGACGGTTTGGAAGACGGTTTCCGGCAGGCCCGTGCCGCGGGCAGTTGCACGAAGGGCTTTTCACCCGGCGTGTGCACGTCGGGCGCCCGCGCACCGCGCCCGCCCACGGCGCCCCCACCCGTCCGCGCTCCCCCGCGCACGCCGCCGTACGCGCGGCGCCGGACGCACCGCGCCCCCCGTACCGTCGGGTGCGGGGGGCGCGGGTGAGGGCGGGGCACGGGTCAGGAACGGTGCTTGCGGGTGAAGTTCCAGGCGTCCGTGATGATGCCGGTGAGGTCCGAGCGGGCCGGGGTCCAGCCGAGCCGCTCGTGGGCGGTGCGCGCGGAGGCGACGAGCACCGCCGGGTCGCCGGCCCGGCGCGGGGCGACGACCTCGGGGATCTCGGCGCCGGTGACCTTGCGGACCGTCTCGACGACCTCGCGGACCGAGAAGCCGTTGCCGTTGCCGAGGTTGCAGATCAGGTGCTCGCCCTCGGTGGCGGCCTCCAGGGCGGCCAGGTGGGCCTCCGCGAGGTCGGCGACGTGGATGTAGTCGCGTACGCAGGTGCCGTCCGGGGTCGGGTAGTCCTCGCCGAACACCGAGATCGAGGCCCGCTCGCCCAGGGCCACCTGGAGCACCAGCGGGATCAGGTGGGTCTCGGGGTCGTGCCGCTCGCCGAACTCGCCGTACGCGCCGGCCACGTTGAAGTAGCGCAGCGAGACCGCCGCGACGCCGTGCGCCGCGCACTCGCCGGCGATCATGTGGTCGACGGCGAGCTTCGAGGCGCCGTACGGGTTGGTGGGCTTGGTGACCGAGTCCTCGGTGAGCAGGCCCTCGGCGGGCTCTCCGTAGGTGGCGGCGGTGGAGGAGAACACCAGCTTGCGCACACCGTGCCCGCGCATCGCGGCCAGCAGGGCGAGCGTGCCGCCGACGTTGTTCTCCCAGTACTTGCCCGGGTTGGCGACGGACTCGCCGACCTGCGAGGACGCCGCGAAGTGCAGCACCCCGTCGTAGGAGGCGTCCAGGTACCGCTCGGCGTCCTGGATCCGGCCCTCGATGAAGGCGGCGCCCGCCGGGACTCCCTCGCGGAAGCCGGTCGAGAGGTCGTCGAGGACGGTGACCTCGTGCCCGGCCTCCAGGAGGTGCGCCGCGACGACGCTGCCGACGTATCCGGCGCCGCCGGTGACCATGTATTTGAAAGTCGCCGTTTCCGAAGCCGCCGTCTTGGAAGTCGCCGTCTCGCTCACTCGTCTACTGCCTCTCGCGGTGGGATGCACGCGGGCGCGTGCACATGCCGGTCACTGGCTTACCGGATTACGGCCCCACGGGGAAATCGGCGGCCGCCGCGGAAGGCCCCGCCCGGTCCAGCAGACCCGTCCGGGCGGCCAGCGCGGCCGCCTCCAGCCGGGAGCCGACGCCCAGCTTCATCAGCACCCGCTGCACGTGCGTACGGGCGGTGCTCGGCGCGATCTCCATGCCCGCCGCGATGAGCCGGGTGTCCTCGCCCTCGGCGACCCGGACCAGCACCTCCACCTCGCGCGGGGTGAGCAGCCGCAGCAGCCGGCTGCCCTCGTCGTCGGGCTGGACGGCGGGGTTGAGCAGCTCCGCGAAGGCCCCCTGGAGCAGCTGCGGGGAGATCGCGACCTCCCCCGCCCGGGCCTTGGCCAGCGCCCGCTCCACCCCTTCGATCCGCTCGTCGTGGCGTACGTACCCCGAGGCGCCGGCGGCGAAGGCGGCCGCGATCCCGCGCGGGCTCGGCACCGGGCCGAGCACGACCACGGCGATCTGCGGCCGTTCCCGCTTGATGCGGACGACCGGCTCGAAGACCCCCGGCTCGGCGGGCGTGGCGGTGCCCAGCAGGCAGACCTCCGGCGCCCGGCTGATGACCAGCTCGGCGGCGCCCGCGGCCGGGGCGGCCGCGGCCAGCACCCGGTGCCCGCGCAGCTTGAGGGCCGAGGCCAGCGCCTCGGCCAGCAGCCGGTGCTCGTCGAGCACCATGACCCGTACGCCCATCGCGCACCCACCCCCGACCCTTCTGACCCGGCAAGCTACACGCTTGTTCGACGGTGCGCGGCGGATACCGCGCAGAAGCCCCCGGAAGGCGGACCTTCCGGGGGCTTCTGCCCGCTGTGGTGAACGGCCGGGATCGGCCGGGGATCAGCTGGCGCTGAAGGAGACGAACAGGTACTCGGGGTCGCCCTTGTCGGAGTACGGCTTCCTGGCCGTCGTCCGGGAGATGAAGAGCTTGCCGTTGTGGTAGCGGTACTCGGAGTAGTCCGGCGAGAAACCGGTCTCGGCGGTGCGGCTGGCCTTCTCCGCCGGGTTCTCCATGAGGACGGTCTCCTTCATCGTCGTACCGTCGATGCTGACGACCTGGCCGCCCTTGTCGTACGGGGGCTCCTTGTACGCGATGATGCTCGACCCGTCCATGCGGAGCGGGAACATGGTGTACCGCTCGCCCGCGTCGGCGCGGTCGGTGGTCTGCTTGCCGGTCTCCAGGTCGAAGGAGACCAGCTCGTTGGTGCGGCCGACCTCCGCCTTGCCCTGGTGCTCGATCGACGGGAGGTAGACCTTGCCGTTGCCGACCACGAAGCCGGCGCACTTCTCGACTTCGGTGCCGCCGCACTTGCCGCCGAAGTTGCCGGAGGCGAGCGAGATGCGCGCCTTCAGCTCGCCCTTGGGGTCGACGACGAAGAGGTCGCTGACGCCGGTGGCGTTCTTGGCGGTCTTGCCGACGTCGGCGGCGACGATCAGGGGCTTGGTGGAGACGATGGACGCCCACTCGATGCCCGGCGAGAGCTTGTACGAGGACGTCTGCGCGCCGGTGGCCGGATCCAGGGTCTGCGCGTACAGCGACTGGTTGTCGCCGCGGCCGCACTTGCGGATCACGGCGAGGGCCTCGCCGCCGGCGTAACCGCTGTCGTAGCAGCCCTCGCCGTCGACCTTGGGCGTCCACAGGGACTTGCCGTCGGCGAGGTTCCAGGCGGCGCCGCCGCTGGTGCCGCCCGCGGCGACGGTCTGGCCGCTGAGGGTGACCTCGTAGTAGGAGGCGGGCTTGTCGCCGGTGGTGGCGCCCTTGGCGTTGCCGGACCAGACGAGCTTGCCGGCGTTCAGGTCGATCACGCCGACCTCGGTGCACGCCGGGTACTTGTTGTCGGGCGTGGGCTTGGTCGGCCGGAAGAGGACCGCCGTCTTGTTGTCGCTGACGTGCTTGGTGGCGCCGCAGAGCTCGCCCGGGAGCGGGATCTCCCACTTCTTTCCGCCGTCGACGGTGTTGTAGCCGACGACCTTCGCCACGTCCGACTTGATGTACGTCGAGTCGGTGAGCCAGGAGCCCGCGACGGTGACGACCTCTTCCGGAGTCGGGTTCGGCTGGTTGAACAGCGGCTTCGACTTCGTGTTGGCGGGCGCCTTCTCCGAACCGGGGGTGCCGGAGCCGGGCTTGTCGCCGCCGGTGGTGCCGTTCGCGGTGGGCTGCTTGTCGCTGCCGCCCTCATCGCCGGAGACGTACCAGAAGCCGCCCGCGATGATCAGGACGATGGCCAGCAGGGCCGCCCCGACGATCATCAGCTGGGTGCGCTTGTCGTTGCCGCCGCCGGCCGCGCCGGCCGGGGACGGGGGCTGGGCCGCGTACATCGGGGCCGTGGGCGCGCCGTAGGACGGCGGGGCTCCGGCCCCGGCGGGGGGCTGCTGCTGCGGGTAGCCGTATCCCTGCTGGGGATAGCCGTACGCCGGCTGCCCCTGCGCGGGTACACCGGGCGCCGCCGGCGCGGTCGGCGGTACGGACGGCTGCTGGGGTGCGGTCGGCGGCATCGGCGGCGGCTGCGGAGCGGCCGGCGGCACGGGCGGCGGCGCTCCGAAGCCCCCGGGTGCGGGCTCCTGCGGCGCTCCGAAGCCGCCGGCGGGCGGCTGGTTGGGGGGCGGCGGGGTACTCATCGCTTGCTACTGCCTCTCGTTGGGCGGCTCGGTGGATTCGCTGCTCGTCACTTGCCGAAGACCATCAGGAGCTTCTCGGCGGTGCCCTTGGCGAGGAGGCGGGACTGGGAGACGAAGAGCCGGCCGTCCGCGTAGTCGACGATCGGGGTGAAGAAGGAGCTCTCGATCGGAGCGGACGTACCCGACGGGTTGCGCAGCAGCGCCGTGGGCGTACCGCCGGCGGCCGGGATCGAGAGGACCTCGCCGCCCTGGTCGTCGGTGGCCTTGCGGTAGGCGATCAGCTGCCCGTTCGCGGCGCTCAGCGGGGTGATGGTGCGGCCGTCCCCGGCGGGGGTGCGCCACTTGACCTTGCCGGTGCCCAGGTCGAAGGCGACGATCTCGTTGGCCTTGCGGGACTCGGCGACGGTCGGCATGTAGAGGGTGTTGCCGTCCACGGCGGTGGTGGAGCAGACCTCGACGGAGCGGAAGAGGCCGTTGGTGCACTCGGTGGCGAAGCTGCCCTCGCCGCTGACGGTGGCCCGCTGCTTGCCGTCGGGTCCGAGGACCACGATGGCGCGCTCCTTCTTGTCCTGGTTGCCGATGTCGAGGACGAGGGGGTCCAGCGAGTAGACGGCTCCGACCTTGTACTTGGCCGGCAGTTTGAAGGTCCAGGTCTTCTTGCCGGTGGTCGGGTCGGCGTCCGAGACCTCGCTGGACAGGGCGTCGTCGTAGCAGGTCGAGATGGCGATCATCTTGCCCTTGTCCGCCACGTACGAGTCGGGCTTGCAGCCCTCGGCAGTGGCGCTGCCGAACAGCTTGTCGCCGGTGCTGACCTTGAAGGCGCTGGCGGTGCCGCTGCGGCTGACGGCGACGGTGTCGCCGGTGATGCCCAGGCTGGGGCTGGTCATGATGTCGAAGAGGCCCTCCTTGGGGACCTCCTTCGTCCAGCCTTCCTTGCCCGCCTTGAGGTCGACCTGCTTCATCTGGTTGCAGGTCGCGGAGTCGCCGTCGCCGTCCTTGAACATGACGACGGTCTTGGCCTCGGCGGTGGTCTGCTTGGTGACGGAGCAGATGGGAGCGGGGAAGGCGAGCGTCCACTTCTCCTTGCCGTCGGTGACCCCGTACGCGGTGAGGTTCTTCCAGACGCTCTTGACGACGGTGTCGCCGACGATCCACTGGCCGGCGGAGTCCACGCCCAGGCCGGGGCCGTCGACCTTGGCCATCTTGAGCCAGAGGGTCTTGTCCTCGCCCTGCTTGCGGCCGGCGTTGAGGTCCTCGGTGTCCTTGGCGCCGGTGCCGCTGCCGTCGCCCTTGTCCACGTCGGCGGAGGGCTTGCCGTCGGCCGGGGCGGAGCTCTGCGCGACGGGCTCCTTCGGGCCCCCGCCCCCGCTGCCGAAGAAGGCGAAGTAGCCGCCGGTGCCGAGGACGAGCACGCCTGCGACGGCCGCGGCGATGACGACGGCCGTCTTCTTCTTCGGCGGCTGGGGCGCGCCGCCGGCCTGGTGCATGCCGACGGTGGGCATGCCGGGGGGCGGCGGGAAGTGGCCCTGCTGCGGCATGGGCGGCATGGGCTGCATGGGCTGCGTCGGGGGCTGCTGCGCGTACGGGTTCTCACCCTGCTGCGGGTACCCGTACCCGGGCTGCGGCGGGCCGGGCAGGTGACCGTAACCGGAAGGTGTGGGCGGCTGGTTCGGCGGCTGGGGCGGCTCGGTCATCAGCGCATACCTTCGGCGTCGGGTGGCGTAGGGGGATGACCTTTCTATCACTGACAACACCCTTACATCGGGCCGGTCCAGCCCCTGTTCCCAAGGGAGGACCGGCCCGTGACAACGCCGTTATCCGGTCGGTTGGCGCCTTCGGCCGGCGGAATCTAGGCCTCCTCGGCCAGCTCCAGCCAGCGCATCTCCAATTCGTCCCGGTCCGCGATGAGTTCACGCAGCTCGGCGTCGAGCTTGGCCACCTTGTCGAAATCGGTGGCGTTCTCGGCGATCTGCGCGTGCAGGTTCGTCTCGCGGTCCGACATCTTGTTGAGCTGCCGCTCGATCTTCTGGAGCTCCTTCTTCGCCGCACGGGAGTCCCCGGAAGCAGACGACTTGGCGGCGGCCGGGGCGGGGGCCGGGGCGGCCGCCTCGATCATCCGCTGCCTGCGCTCCAGGTACTCGTCCAGGCCGCGCGGCAGCATCCGCAGGCTCGCGTCGCCCAGCAGGGCCATCACCGTGTCGGTGGTGCGCTCGATGAAGAACCGGTCGTGGGAGATGACGATCATCGAGCCCGGCCAGCCGTCGAGGAGGTCCTCCAGCTGGGTCAGGGTCTCGATGTCGAGGTCGTTGGTGGGCTCGTCGAGGAAGAGCACGTTGGGCTCGTCCATCAGGAGCCGCAGGATCTGCAGTCGGCGGCGCTCACCACCCGAGAGGTCGCCGACGGGCGTCCACTGCTTCTCCTTGGTGAAGCCGAACTGCTCGCACAGCTGACCGGCCGTCATCTCGCGGCCCTTGCCGAGGTCCACGCGGTCGCGGACCCGCTGCACGGCCTCCAGGACCCGCAGGGACGGGTCGAGTTCGCCGACCTCCTGGGAGAGGTACGCCAGCTTGACCGTCTTGCCGACGGTGACGGACCCGGCGGCCGGCTGCACGTCGCCCTGCGTACGGGCCGCCTCCGCGAGCGCGCGCAGCAGCGAGGTCTTGCCCGCGCCGTTGACGCCGACGAGGCCGATGCGGTCGCCGGGGCCCAGGTGCCAGGTGAGGTGCTTGAGCAGCACCTTCGGACCGGCCTGGACGCTGACGTTCTCCAGGTCGAACACGGTCTTGCCGAGGCGGGCGTTGGCGAAGCGCATCAGCTCGGACTTGTCGCGCGGCGGCGGGACGTCGGCGATGAGCTCGTTGGCGGCCTCGATGCGGTAGCGCGGCTTGGAGGTCCGGGCGGGGGCGCCGCGGCGCAGCCAGGCCAGCTCCTTGCGCATCAGGTTCTGCCGCTTGGACTCCTCGGTGGCGGCGATGCGCTCGCGCTCGGCGCGGGCGAAGACGTAGTCGCTGTAGCCGCCCTCGTACTCGTAGACGGAGCCGCGCTGGACGTCCCACATGCGGGTGCAGACCTGGTCGAGGAACCAGCGGTCGTGGGTGACGCAGACGAGCGCGGAGCGGCGCTCCTGGAGGTGCTTGGCCAGCCAGGAGATGCCCTCGACGTCGAGGTGGTTGGTGGGCTCGTCGAGGACGAGGAGGTCCTGGTCGGCGATGAGCAGCTGGGCGAGCGCGATGCGGCGCCGCTCGCCGCCGGAGAGCGGCCCGATGACGGTGTCGAGGCCCTGGTCGAAGCCGGGGAGGTCGAGGCCGCCGAAGAGTCCGGTGAGCACGTCGCGGATCTTGGAGTTGCCGGCCCACTCGTGGTCGGCCATGTCCCGGATGATCTCGTGGCGGATGGTCGCCGCGGGGTCGAGGGAGTCGTGCTGGGTGAGGACGCCCATGCGCAGGCCGCCGCTCTGGGTGACCCGGCCGGTGTCGGGCTCCTCCAGCTTGGCGAGCATGCGGATGAGGGTGGTCTTGCCGTCGCCGTTGCGGCCCACGACACCGATCCGGTCTCCCTCGGACACGCCGAGGGAGATGCCGTCGAGCAGGGCACGGGTTCCGTACACCTTGCCGACTGCCTCGACATTGACCAGATTGACGGCCATCAGACGCGCTCCAGGGAAGGGTGTGGATCAGCCCCTCAGCCTAACCCTCCGAACCGACGCCGGGCGCTCCACCAGGAGCCAGCCCCCCAGAGCCATGCCGATGGCGGCGGGCGCGGTCACCGGGAGGGCGATCAGGGTGGCGCTGTGGCCCTCCAGCAGGCCGCCGAGCCCGGTCATGGACAGGCCGAGGACGCCGAGCAGGCACAGGGTGATGCCGAGGGCGGCGCCGGGCCCGGATCCGGGGCGGACGCCGCCGCGGCCCGGCGCCTCGAAGCGGCGGAAGACGGCGACGAGCACGCCGGTCAGCGCGGCGGCGGCCGCGAGCCGGACGGGGACCTGGGCCCACCAGGCGGCGGTGGCGGGCTCGGGCAGGCTCAGGCCGAGGCCGAGCTGGGCGGCGTACACGGCGAGCATGGCGGTGAGGTGCCAGAGGAAGGCGGTCATGGCGATCCCGTTGGCGGCGACGACGAGGCGCCAGACGCGGGGCCGGGCGAGCAGGGCGGCGGCGGGCGCCTTGAGCAGCTCCACGGCTCCGACGAGCCACATCCCGTGCGCCAGCAGGGCGAGGGTGGGCGGGGCCATGTTGGACACCTTCTCGCCCGGCATCCCGACCATGGACAGCGGGTACGGGCCGTACGCGACGAGCAGTACGGCGCCGGTCAGCCCGGCGGCGGCGAGCAGCCCGGGCCGGGTGATCCGGCCGTCGGCGCGCAGGAAGCCGAGCTGGTGGACGGCGAGCCAGACGAAGGCGAAGTTCAGGAACTCGACGTACGGGACGGTGAGCGCGAAGCGCAGTGCGTCGACGGCGGCCGCGGACCCGGCCGCCAGGGCGAAGGCCCCCCAGCCCCACCGCTGGTGGAGCTTCAGCATGGCCGGGGTGAACGCGACCATGGCGAGGTAGATCCCGATGAACCACAGGGGCTGGGTGACCAGCCGCAGGGCGGCCCCGGTCAGCTTCCCCTGCCCGCCTCCGGCGAGTTGCACGGCGAGTGCCCCGGCGGTCCAGAGGAGGACGAAGACGAGGGTGGGCCGCAGCAGCCGCTGGAGCCGGGCCCGCAGGAAGGCGGCGTAGACGGGCCGCCCGTCGGCGCGCCGGGCCAGGGACCGGTACGACAGGGCGTGCGAGAACCCGCCGACGAAGAAGAACACCGGCATGATCTGCAGGGCCCAGGTGAGCACTTGGAGCGCGGGGACGAGGGCGAGCAGGTTGCCTATGCCCTCGCTGCTGACGGCGGCCATCAGCCAGTGCCCGAGGAGCACGGTCCCGAGCGAGGCGACCCGCAGCAGGTCGACGTACCGGTCCCGGCTGTCGGGGGTGGCCTCGGCGAGGTCCTTGACGGTGTGTGCGGCGTATCCCATGGGTGCACGTTCCCGCCCGGGGCCCGGGCGGGAACAGAGCGCGGATACTCACTTCGCCCTGGGTACCGGGGGACGTCAGGACGGAAGGACCGTGGCCCCCGGTGCCGGGCTGGTGGCCGTACGGGTCGTGCGGCAGGTGCCGGAGGCTTCGAGGGCCGCGGCCACCTTGAGCGCGGACTCCGGGTCGCGGACCAGGAAAGCCGTCGTCGGACCGGAGCCGGAGACCAGCGCCGCCAGCGCTCCGGCGGAGGTGCCCGCCTCCAGCGTCGCGGCCAGCTGCGGGCGCAGCGACAGCGCCGCCGGCTGCAGGTCGTTGGCCAGGGTCGCGCCGAGGGCGTCCGGGTCCCCCGAGGCGAGGGCGGCGAGCAGCGCCGGCGAGGCCTCCGGGACCGGCACGGTCCGACCCTCGGCCAGGCGGTCGAACTCGCGGAACACCGCCGGAGTCGACAGGCCGCCGTCGGCGACCGCGAACACCCAGTGGAAGGTGCCCGCCTCGACCGGGGTGAGGAGCTCCCCGCGCCCGGTGCCGAGAGCGGCCCCGCCGACCAGGCTGAACGGCACGTCGCTGCCGAGTTCCGCGCACATCTTCAGGAGCTCGGCGCGCGGAGTGCCCAGGCCCCACAGTGCGTCGCAGGCCAGCAGGGCGCCGGCGCCGTCGGCGCTGCCGCCCGCCATGCCGCCGGCCACCGGGATGTTCTTCGCGATGTGGAGGTGCACGGCGTCGGAGAGGCCGTGGCGGGCCGCGAGGACCTCCGCCGCCCGCGCCGCCAGGTTCGTACGGTCCAGCGGGACCTGGTCCGCGTCCGGACCGGCGCAGGTGACGGTGAGGGTGTCGGCCGGAGTGACCGTCACCTCGTCGTACAGCGACACCGCGAGGAAGACGTTGGCCAGGTCGTGGAACCCGTCCGCCCGGGCCGCGCCCACGGCGAGCTGCACGTTGACCTTTGCGGGGACCCGTACGGTCACGCTCTTCGGCTTGCTCACAGCGCGGGCCTCTCGGCGGCGGGCTTGTGCTCGGCGATCGCCGCGAACTCCTCCACCGTCAGGGACTCCCCGCGCGCCTGCGGGGACACCCCGGCGGCGACCAGCGCCTGCTCGGCGCGCGCCGCCGAGCCGGCCCAGCCGGCCAGTGCGGCGCGCAGCGTCTTGCGGCGCTGCGCGAAGGCGGCGTCGACGACGGCGAAGACCTCCGCCTTCGAGGCGGTCGTCTTGATCGGCTCGGCCCGCCGCACCAGCGAGACCAGGCCCGAGTCCACGTTCGGCGCGGGCCAGAACACGTTGCGGCCGATGGACCCCGCCCGCTTCACGTCCGCGTACCAGTTCGCCTTGACCGACGGCACCCCGTACACCTTGTTGCCCGGCTTGGCGGCCAGCCGGTCGGCGACCTCCGCCTGCACCATCACCAGCGTGCGCTCGATGGTCGGGAACCGGTCCAGCATGGTCAGCAGCACCGGCACGGCCACGTTGTACGGCAGGTTCGCGACGAGCGCGGTCGGCGCCGGCCCGGGCAGCTCCTCCACCAGCATCGCGTCGGAGTGCACCAGTGCGAAGCGGTCCTTGCGCTCCGGCATCCGCGCCTCGATGGTGGCGGGCAGCGCCGCGGCCAGGACGTCGTCGATCTCCACGGCGGTGACCCGGTCGGCGGCCTCCAGCAGCGCGAGCGTCAGCGACCCCAGCCCCGGCCCGACCTCGACGACGACGTCGTCGGGCCGCACTTCGGCGGTGCGCACGATGCGGCGCACCGTGTTGGCGTCGATGACGAAGTTCTGGCCCTTCTGCTTCGTCGGCCGTACGCCGAGTACGGCGGCCAGCTCACGGATGTCCGCCGGCCCGAGGAGGGCGTCGGAGGTCGTGCCGGTCGTGCTTTCGGGCTGCTGCTCTGCGGTGCTCACCGGTAAAGCCTACGGCCGCAGTGGGGCCACGGAGTCGCGCCCCGTTGTACGTAGAGCTTCTTCGCCCGGTACGTCTGTTCCTGGCCCGGGGCGTCCTGGGGGCGGCCGGAGCCGCCGAGGCTCTGCCACGTGCGGACGTCGAACTGGTACAGGCCGCCGTACGTGCCCGAGGCGTCGGTGGCCGAGGGACGGCCGCCTGACTCGCACTGGGCCAGAGCCGCCCAGTCGAGGCCGTCGGCCCCGGCCACGGAGGCCGGCAGCGGCCTCGTGCCGACCTTGACGAGCTGGGTGACGGGCTCGCGGACGGTCTCCTCGGCGACCATGCGGGGCTTCTGCTGGACCCCGTTGACCGTGCGCAGCACGTACGTGACCCGGCGCGCTCCGGGCCGGCCGGCCCGCTCGACGACTTCGGTGCCGGCGAACAGGCCGTCGTCCTCGGTCGTCTCGATCTCGTACGGGATGCGCTCCTCGCGGACCTCGCGGGTGCCGGTGATGCGGAGCACGGTGACGGTCTGGCCGTCGCGCGGGAAGGAGGCGGGCGGGACCGAGGTGGTGTCCTGGCCCTGGAGGGTGATCCCGGCCTGGCCGAGGGCCTCCTGGACGGTGGCGGCGTTGGTGCGGATGGTGCTCTCGCGGCCGTCCGCCATGAACGTCACGCTGCGTTCGGTGCGGACGGAAAGGGTGAGCCCGGCCCGGGGCACGGGGGCGGTGCGGGGGGCGGAGAGGTAGGCGCCCTCGACGCGGACGCCGAACTGGCGCAGCGCCCCCTCGACGGTGCCGGCGGTGGTCCACACCTGGCGGCGCTGTCCGTCGAGGGTCAGGCGCAGGGGGCGGCCGTAGCGGACGACGATCTCGTCGCCGTCACCGAGGGCCTCGGTGCGGGCGGGGGCCACGAGGTCGTGGGGGCCGACGCCGAGGCCCTCGGCGGCGAGGAGTTCGCCGACGTCGTCGGCGAAGGTGTGCAGGGTCCGGGGCTCTCCGTCCACGGTGAGCCGTACGGACTTGTCGGCGGCGACGAACGCCGTGGTGCCGCCGGCCAGGAAGGCGACGACCAGGGCCTGCGGGACGATCCGCCGCCAGCTGTCGCGGCCCGCGGCCGTTGCGGCGGGGGCGCTGCGGCGGCGCCGCCCCGTGGGGGCGGTGGTGAAGGGGGCGGAGGGGCCGGGGTCCGGGCTGCGGCGGCGGCCCGTGCCGGGGCCCGCTCCCGGTCCGGGGCCGGCGGGCGCCGCGAGGTCCGTGGCCCCGGCGGGCGCGCGGCGCCGTCCGGTCGGGGCCGGGAGCACGGCGGCGGCCTCGGCGCTCCTGCGGCGCCGGGCGGCCCGCCGGTCCCCCGTGCGCGGGGCGGGCACGACGGCGGGCTCGGGATCCGGGACGACGGCCTCGTTCCCGTACACCCCGGTGAAAGGACTCTCGCTCACGACGCTCGCTCCACTGGTCCGGCCCCATCGGTTCGGGCACGGCACCCTAGCGGACGTCCGTCACTCGCAAAAGTCGTATGACTACCCTGCGTGTCGGGCCTCGCGGGTCGGGCCGACGGCCCTGGGGGGTGTCTGGCCGGTCATGCCGGGCTCGCGGCGGCAAAACACCCCCTAGTAGTCGAAGGCGCGGGCCGTGTTCGCCGCCAGGGCGGTGGCCATCGCGTCCTCGCCGATCCCCCGCACGGCCGCCATCGCCCGTACGGTCAGCGGAATGAGGTACGGCGCGTTGGGCCGTCCGCGGTACGGCGCCGGGGTGAGGTACGGGGCGTCGGTCTCGACGAGCACCAGCTCAAGCGGGGCCGCGGCGAGGGCCTCGCGCAGCGGCGTGGCGTTCTTGAACGTCACGGTGCCGGCGAACGACATGTAGTACCCGGCGGCGGCGCACTCGCGCGCCATCTCGGCGTCTCCGGAGTAGCAGTGGAAGACGGTGCGCTCGGGCGCGCCCTCCTCGCGCAGGATGCGCAGGACGTCGGCGTGGGCCTCGCGGTCGTGGATGACCAGGGCCTTGCCCTGCCGCTTCGCGATCTCGATGTGGGCGCGGAAGGAACGCTCCTGCGCGGCCATTCCGTCGGGCCCGGTGCGGAAATAGTCCAGCCCGGTCTCGCCGACGGCCTTGACGTGCGCGAGCTTCGCGAGCTCCTCGATCTCGGCCAGCGCCTCGTCGAGCGCGGCTTCGCCGCCGCCGGCCCGCGCCCCCTGCCGGGACCATCCGTCGGGATCCCCCAGCACGATGCGGGGCGCTTCGTTCGGGTGAAGGGCCACGGCCGCGTGGACGTTGTCGTGGGCGGCGGCGGTCTCGGCCGCCCAGCGGGACCCCTTCACGTCGCAGCCGACCTGCACGACGGTGGTCACGCCGACCGAGGCGGCCTTGGCGAGGCCCTCCTCGACGGTGCCCCGCTGCATGTCCAGGTGGGTGTGGGAGTCCGCCACCGCCACCCGGAGGGGTTCCGGCAGCGGTGGCGGGGTGTCCTTGGAGGCGTCCTTGGCGGCAGTGCTCATGGGGCCGATCTTATGACCGGGTCCTCATGACCGGGCCCTCATGACCGGGCCCTCATGACCGGGTCCTCATGACCGGGCCCTCATGACCGGGTGCTCATGACCGGCGGAAGAGCCTCAGGAGCCGGGAGAACAGGCCCCCGCGCTCCCCGGCCCCGTCCGCCGGGACGGGCCCGGGGGCGTCGTGCAGCGGGGCCTTGCGCTGCTTCGGGGCCCGCGGGACGTTCGCGCCGGCCGGCACCGGGCCGGCGATCCCGGGCGAGATGCGGTGGTGGTAGAGCTTGTCGATCGTGCCGAGCACCGAGGACACCTGGCCTTCGCGCATGATCCGCACCACGTGCCCGCCGCAGTTGTGGCAGGTCGGGTTCGACAGCGGGGAAGGGACCCGCTCGCCCTGGACGGTGTAGATGATGAAGGGCTGGCCCTGGCCGTCGACGTGGTGCTCGATCTCGTAGCCCTGCTCCCAGGCGTAGCCGCACTTCATGCACGCGAAGGAGTACGCCTCGTGCACGGTGTGCACACCAGGCCTCGGCACGGAGACGGGTGCGGCCACTGCGGGCGCGGGTACGGGTACCGAGGTGTCTGCGATCTCACTCATGCCAGCTCCTCTTGTTCCACTGGTGCCATTGCCAGTGGACGCCTCTTCGGGCGGGAGCGCATCAGGCCCTGTCTACTGTTGGACCGTCTTTGGGCGACTCATGCCCCAAGACGCCCGGTGCGCGGTCTGAGCTTTGCTTTTCAGGTTAGCTCTTTACCGTCTTACAGCATCTTTTGAGCCGCATTCTTTGCCGCCACGACCGCGTCGAAGACCTCCCGCTTGGGTACTCCCGCCTCGGCCGCGACCGCCGCGATGGCTTCTTTTCGCCGCTCCCCGGCCTCCTCGCGCACACGCACCCTGCGCACCAGCTCCTCGGCGTCCACGTCGCCGGGCCGGGCCGCGGGTGCGCCCTCCACGACGACGGTGATCTCGCCGCGCACGCCCTCGGCGGCCCAGGCCGCCAGCTCGCCGAGCCCGCCGCGCTTGACCTCCTCGTACGTCTTGGTCAGCTCGCGGCACACCGCGGCCCGCCGGTCGGCGCCGAAGACCTCGGCCATCGCGGCGAGGGCGTCGTCGAGCCGGTGCGGGGCCTCGAAGTAGACGAGCGTGCGGCGCTCGCCCTCGACCTCGCGGAGCCGGGCGAGGCGCTCGCCCGCCTTGCGCGGCAGGAACCCCTCGAAGCAGAAGCGGTCCACCGGCAGTCCCGACAGGGCGAGCGCGGTGAGCACCGCGGACGGCCCGGGCACGGCGGTGACCTTGATGTCCTTCTCGACGGAGGCGGCGACCAGCCGGTAGCCGGGGTCGGAGACGGACGGCATGCCGGCGTCGGTCACCAGCAGCACCCGCTTGCCCTGCTCCAGCGCCTCGACCAGCTCCGGGGTGCGCGCCGATTCGTTGCCCTCGAAGTACGAGACGACGCGCCCGGTGGTGTGCACGCCGAGCCCCTGGGTCAGCCGGCGCAGCCGGCGGGTGTCCTCGGCGGCGACCACGTCTGCCCGCTCCAGCTCGGCCGCGAGCCGCGGCGGGGCGTCGGCGAGGTCGCCGATCGGGGTGCCGGCGAGCACGAGCACGCCCGCGGAGCCCGCCGCGCCTGCGGCACCCGCGGAACCTGCGGAACCTGCGGAACCTTCCTGAGAAGAGGCCGCGGCGGAGGCGGAAGCGGGGGTTTCGGAGCCGGTGGGCTGGTCAGTCGTCACCGGCCCATCCTCTCAGCCCTCCCACCCGGCAGACGTCATCCGTCCCACCGGCAAACACGTCGTCCGTCCCACCCGGCACACGCATCGACGGTCCCCGGCGCTGGGGTTCGCACAGGTGCGTTCCCTACGATGACCCGGTGACCAGTACCGCGACGCCGCCGCCCAGCCCCGCGGGGGCCCCGCCCGCCCCGACGGCGGGGCGCGTAGACCAGCCGTCCACCTGGCTGCGCCGCCTGCGCAGCTTCGGCTACGCGCCGCCCGCCCACGCCCGGCGCCCGGGCCTCGGGCGCGCGGACGCCCCGAGCCCGGACGTCCGCGCCCGCCTGGTGCCCCCGTACGCCCGGCCCTCGGTGCAGCTGTGGACGGCGCTCGGCATCCCGCTCTCCGCGGCGGGCACCTGGCAGCGCGTGCTGGCCTGGGCGGGGCCGGTGCTGGTGGCGCTGGTGGCCGGGGTGCTGCGCTTCGTGCACCTGGGCAGCCCGAAGGCGGTGATATTCGACGAGACGTACTACGCCAAGGACGCCTGGGCCACGATCCGGCAGGGCTACGAGGCGAGCTGGCCCAAGGACATCGACAAGTCGATCCTCGCCAACCCCGACGGGGTCGCCCTCCCGTTGGACCCCGGGTACGTCGTGCACCCGCCGGTCGGCAAGTGGGTCATCGGGCTCGGCGAGTGGATGTTCGGCTTCACCCCGTTCGGCTGGCGGTTCATGACGGCCGTGCTCGGCACGCTGTCGGTGCTGATGCTGTGCCGGATCGGGCGCCGCCTCT
This sequence comes from Streptomyces sp. NPDC051109, assembly GCF_044455885.1. NCBI lineage: Bacteria > Bacillati > Actinomycetota > Actinomycetes > Kitasatosporales > Streptomycetaceae > Streptomyces > Streptomyces sp. NPDC051109. The sequence continues at coordinate 68,883 of NZ_JBITFF010000016.1, read as the reverse complement.
TCCGCTCCACCTTCCTGGGCTGCCTGGCGGGCGCGCTGCTCGCGGTGGACGGCCTGCACCTGGTGATGAGCCGGACGGCCCTCCTCGACCTGGTCCTGATGTTCTTCGTGCTGGCCGCCTTCGGGGCGCTGCTGATCGACCGGGACCGGGCGCGGGCCAGACTCGCCGACGCGCTCCCGGTGGACGAGGAGGGGCGCACCCGCCCGGACGCCACCGTCGCCGAGACGCTGCGCCTGGGCTGGCGCCCGTACCGGATCCTGGCGGGCGTCTGCCTGGGCCTGGCGTTCGGGACGAAGTGGAACGGCCTGATCGTGCTGGCGTTCTTCGGCGTGCTGACCGTCCTGTGGGACGCGGCCGCGCGCCGCACCGCCGGTGCGGGCGCCCCGTCCGCGGCGATGCTGCGCCGCGACGCGCTGCCGGGCTTCCTGTCGACGGTGCCGGTGGCGGTCGCGGTGTACCTGGGCTCGTGGACCGGCTGGATCCTGTCCCCCGACAACGGCAAGGGCGGCTACTTCCGCGACTGGGCGGCCAAGAACGACCAGGGCAGTTCGCTGTCGTTCCTGCCGGAGTGGCTGCGCAGCCTGTGGCACTACGAGACCGAGGTCTACAAGTTCCACGTCGGCCTGACCTCCGGGCACACGTACGAGTCCAACCCGTGGAGCTGGCTGGTCCTGGGCCGTCCCGTCTCCTATTTCTACGAGTCCCCCGAACCGGGGACGGACGGCTGCCCGGCGACGGAAGCGGGCAAGTGCGCCCGCGAGGTGCTGGCCCTGGGCACGCCGCTGCTGTGGTGGGCGGGCTGCTTCGCGCTGCTGTACGTGCTGTGGCGGTGGTTCTTCCGCCGCGACTGGCGGGCGGGCGCGATCGCGTGCGCGCTGGGTGCGGGCCTGCTGCCCTGGTTCAACTACCAGGAGCGGACCATCTTCTTCTTCTACGCGGTGGTCTTCGTCCCGTACCTGTGTCTGGCGGTGGCGATGATGATCGGCGCCCTGCTGGGCCCGTCGGGCTCGACGGAGCGCAGGCGCGCGCTGGGCGCGATCGCGGCGGGCGTACTGGTCCTCCTGATCGTCTGGAACTTCATCTACTTCTGGCCGATCTACACGGGCCAGACGCTCCCGATGGACTCCTGGCGCGGCCGCATGTGGCTGGACAGCTGGGTCTAGCAGCGACGACGGCGGGCCCGGCACCTGATGGTGCCGGGCCCGCCGTCGTCGTTGTCGGTGGTGGCCGACCGTCGTGGGCCACCCCTTGACGGCCCACAGACGTCCCAGGCAGTCGGCTACTTCCAGCAACCGATCACCTCCGACATCAGATAACCCCCGAGGGCTGTTCCGGCGCCGTACGCGATCCCTTTGAACAGCACACGCTGCGCCCCCTGGATCTTGCCCCCGATCATCGCCGAACGCTGTCGCACCCAGGCGGGGGCTGTCCTCAACATGAGCTCGCTCCTCAATGGCACGGAGGATCCGCGCCGTGCCCACCTTCGGGCGAGCCCCCACGCCGCGGGCGAGGTGACTTGGGTTCGGGCGAACTCCGCCTCGGTGGCGGACAAACCTGAAACGATCCGGGAAGAGGTCTGGCGTGTTCCCGGGAGGAGAGAGCTGCGTGGACATTCCACCCACCCGAAGCGTGACGGGCACGAAAGCGCGGGAAGACCTTCGCCGTGCGCTTCGCTGGCTCCGCCGGCGCTGCGGCGATCCTTCCCTCTCGGAGATCGGCCAGCGGTGCAATCTGTCGCAAACGACCGTGCATCGAATCATGACAGAGCCACATAAACAGCGACGAGATCACCTGAAGAATGTCATCTTGGGGCTGGCATCTTTCGATAAGGACGTCGATCCAGCCCAGGAGTTCGTGTTCTTCAAGCGGCTCTGGGCGCTGGCATCAGCAGAGGAGGACGGAGAAGAGCCCGGCCCGGAACCTGCATACGTTTCCGACACATCGCACCTGGCCCACGCAACGAACCTGTCGGCTCGACCCACCCTCCGCCCAGACCAAAGGGGAATGGACGTCGAGGAGGACGGCTACTTCGTCTGGACGGTGAAACCACGAGCACCGTCCTCACCCGACGAGGGTCGTTAGAGCTGTTCGTCAGACAGCGAGCCGTACTCCGCCATGAAACCGGACGTGCGGCGCCTCACCGTCCAGGGCCTCCGCAACGCGCACGGCACAAACTTCCTTCATGACGCCCTCGGCTTCGTCCAGTGTGAGCCAGCGGACCGCCGCAAGCTCGTCCGCGACCCGCGTCCGCGAGCCGCGTGCGCGACGAGGCCGCCCACCGTTCGCGGGCTCGTCGACGGGTGCCCATGCTGGAAAGAGGAAGAGGTGGTGCGTCATGCGCATACGACGACTGCTCGGCCTCGCTCTTGCCACGGCAACCCTCGTCGGCATGAGCGCCCTTGGTGCCGCGACGGCCCAGGCGGCGACATCCCCGACCATCACGTCCCCGGAGTGCACGGCTCAGGGTGGGACGGTCACGAGCCAGCCCTACAGCGGATACTGGTGCGTGCTCCCCGACGGGACCAGGGTGGCGGTCAGCTGACCGGCCACGGTGTTCCGGTCTCATAACAAGCTGTACGCGCTCCGTTGGCACAGCGTAAGGTCCACACCAGAGGTTCTTTGAACGCGTTCAGAGAATACGGGGATCTGGGGAGGAAGTTACGTGAACGGGGCGGCGAAAGGGGCCATCGTCGGCGGGGTGTTCCTCGCGATGGTGGGCGGGGCCGGGTACGGGGTGTACGCGCTGGTCGGGGACAGCGGCGACGACGGCAAGAACGGCGACACCGCCGTGCGGGCGGAGAAGGGCAGCGGGCCGGTCACCGACAAGGAGGCCGCACAGACCGCGAAGGCCTTCTTCGCCGCTTGGGCGGCCGGGGACGCGCGGGCGGCAGCCGAGTTGACGAACAACGTGCAGGCCGCGCAGACCGCCGTGGCCGACTACCGGGCCAAGGCGTACGTGTCCAAGGCCGTGATCACTCCGGGGGCGCAGACGGGTACGACCATCCCGTTCTCCGTCGCCGCGGAGATCACTTTCGGGGGTGCCGCCAAGCCGCTCGCGTACGAGTCCAAGCTGACCGTCGTACGCGGGCTGACCAGTGGGAAGCCGCTCGTCGACTGGCAGCCCTCGGTGATCCACCCGCAGCTGCAGAAGGACGAGAAGCTGCGCGCGGGCGCGCCCGCGGCCCCGCCGGTCAAGGCCGTCGACCGCAACGGCGAGGAGCTCAGCGCCGAGAAGTACCCGTCGCTGCGGCCCGTCCTCGACCAGCTGCGCCAGACGTACGGCGGCAAGGTGGGCGGCAAGACCGGGGCCGAGCTGTGGATCGAGCCGGCGGCGCAGGACGCGCCGAAGCGGACCCTGCTCACACTGGTGGAGGGGGAGCCGAGCACGCTGAAGACCTACCTGGACGCGAAGGTGCAGGCGGCGGCCGAGAAGGCGGTCGCCAAGTACCCGGAGTCCTCGGTGGTCGCCGTCCAGACGGGCAACGGGCACATCCTGGCCGTCGCCAACAACCGCAAGGACGGCTTCAACGCGGCGATGGAGGGGCGGCGGGCACCCGGCTCGACGATGAAGGTCGTGACGGCGGCGATGCTGATCGACCGGGGCAAGGCGGCGGCGGACCGGCCGGCGGAGTGCACCAAGGACGCCGTATGGGGCGGCCGCACCTTCCACAACCTGAACGACTTCGAACTGCCCGGCGCGAACTTCGCGACCAGCTTCGCCAAATCCTGCAACACCGCCTTCATCAAGCAGATCGACGACGTCGACGACGACGCCGCGCTCGCGAAGGAGGCCCGGGAGGTCTTCGGCCTCGGGCTGGACAACTGGAAGACGGGCATCCGCTCGACGGACGGCCAGGTGCCGGAGGCGAAGGGCGCGGAGGCGGCCGCCGAGTACATCGGGCAGGGCCGGATCACCATGAACCCGCTGAACGTCGCCTCGTTCACGGCCACCGCGCGCAGCGGGAGCTTCCACCAGCCGCTGCTCGTCTCGCCGGAGCTCGACGGTCGGCCGATCGCGCAGGCGGCGCGGCAGATGAAGCCCTCGGTCCAGCAGCAGCTGGTGCGGATGATGAAGCTGACGGCGACCAGCGGCACGGCGGCGCAGGCGATGAGCTCGGTGGGCGGCTCCGACAAGGGAGCCAAGACCGGCTCGGCGGAGGTCGACGGCGCGGGCAGCCCGGACAGCTGGTTCACGGGCTACAGCGGCGACGTGGCCGCGGCGGCGATGGTCGAGGCCGGCGGCCACGGCGGCGACGCGGCGGGCCCCTTGGTCGCGGCGGTCCTGAACGCCTCCTGACGGTCCGGGGGCCCCGGCCGCGGCCGGGGCCCCAGGGGACCCTGGGGACCCTGGGGCCCCTGGGATCCCCCCGGACGGTCAGAGCGAGGCGCGGACGGCCCGCAGCAGGGACTGGGCCCGGGGGTCCGCGGTGACCGACTGGGCGTGGGCGTTCGTCACGTAGCCGAAGGCGACGCCCGTCTCCGGGTCCGCGAAGCCCAGCGACCCGCCGCGCCCCGGATGCCCGAACGACCCCGCCGACAGCAGCGGCGACGCCGGGCTGTGCAGCATGTACCCCGGGCCGAAGCGCGTGTTGACCACCAGCACCCGGTCCGGCCCGGACGACAGCTCCGCGCCCGCCAGCCGGCGCGTCTCGGGGGAGAACACCCCCGCCCCGTCCTCCGTGTCGCCCAGCAGCGCCGCGTACACGCCCGCCAAGCCGCGCGCCGTGCCGATGCCCGCCGAAGCGGGGAGTTCGGCCGCACGGAACTCCGGAGCGTTCTCGTCCGGCAGCGGGGTGATCGCGGCGAACGCCCGCCGTGTCAGCGAGGACGGGTCCGCCCAGGCTTCCGAAACGTTTCTCCGCGGACGCGTCTTGAGTACACCCGCCGATTGCGAAGGCGGCTCCACCGGCCCCACCCGGCCCACGCGCCCCGTCTCCCCCGCCGGCAGGCCGATCCAGAACTCCAGCCCCCGCGGGCCCGTGACCTCCTGCGCCAGCCACTGGCCCAGCGAGGCCCCGGTCACCCGCAGCACCAGCTCCGACAGCAGCCAGCTGTACGTCTGCGCGTGGTAGCCGTGCGCGGAGCCCGGCTCCCAGAAGGCCGGCTGCCCGGCGACCGCACGCGCCCCCGAAAGCCCGTCGACGGCCTCCGCCGGGGTCAGCGGAGCGTCCAGCGCCGGCACGGCCGCCCGGTGCGCGAGCAGGTCCCGTACCAGTGTCCGCTCCTTGCCGCCCGCCTTGAACTCCGGCCAGTACGCCCCGACCGGGGCGTCCAGGTCCAGCAGCCCGCGCTGGTGCAGCAGCAGCGGTACGACGGCGGCCACGCCCTTGGTGGCCGAGCGCACCACCTGCGCGGTGCCGGCCGCCCAGGGCTCGCCGCCGGCGCCCCCGTCCACGTCCTTCGGACCCGCCCACAGGTCCACGGCCTTGCGGCCGTCCCGGTAAACGGCCACCGCCGCGCCCCGGTCCCCGAGCACCTCGAAGTTGCGTACGAAAGCGTCCCGGACGGCCTCGAAGCCCGCCGTCACCTCACCCTGGATCTCCACGAGCGGTCCAACAACCAGCCGGTGGGACTTATGCCACCGACACCGAGCGCGGGTCGAACCCGAACGGCAGCTCCAGCCGGTGCGCCCGCATCAGCTCCTCGTCGCACAGCAGGTCCTGCGTGCGCCCGTCGGCCGCGATGACCCCCTCGCTCAGGATCACCGACCGCGGGCACAGCTCCAGCGCGTACGGCAGGTCGTGGGTCACCATCAGCACCGTCACGTCCAGCGAGCGCAGGATGTCGGCGAGCTCGCGCCGCGAGGCCGGGTCCAGGTTGGACGAGGGCTCGTCCAGGACCAGGATCTCCGGCCGCATGGCCAACACGGTCGCCACCGCGACCCGGCGGCGCTGCCCGAACGACAGGTGGTGCGGCGGCCGGTCCGCGAAGGCCTCCATGCCGACCTGCGCCAGCGCCTCCCGGACCCGCGCCTCAAGTTCCGCGCCCCGCATGCCGGCGGCCGCCGGGCCGAAGGCCACGTCCTCCCGCACGGTCGGCATGAACAGCTGGTCGTCCGGGTCCTGGAAGACGATGCCGACCCGGCGCCGGATCTCGGCGAAGTTCCGCTTCTCGACCGGCAGCCCGGCCACCGTCACGGTGCCGACGCCGCCGCCGAGGATGCCGTTGAGGTGCAGCACCAGCGTGGTCTTGCCGGCGCCGTTCGGGCCGAGCAGGGCCACCCGCTCGCCCTGTCCGACGGACAGGTCCACACCGAAGAGGGCCTGGTGCCCGTCCGGATAGGCGTACGCGAGGCCGGAGACCTCAAGGGAGGCAGGAGAGGCGGAGGGGGAGGGAGAGGGAGAGGGAGTCACAGGGTCCATCCCATCAGACAGACGGCGAGCGCCGCCGCCGGGAGTACGGCCGCGTACGCCCACTGGGCGCGCGTGGCCACGACTTCGTCGATCACCGGCATCGAGCCGGCGTAGCCGCGGCTGACCATAGCGAGGTGGACCCGCTCGCCGCGCTCGTAGGAGCGGATGAACAGGGCTCCGGCGGTCTTGGCCAGCACCCCCCAGTGCCGGATCCCGCTGGCCTCGAACCCGCGCGAGCGCCGGGCGATCGACATCCGCCGCAGCTCGTCGGTGATCACGTCGCCGTACCGGATCATGAAGGAGGCGATCTGCACCAGCAGCGGCGGCAGCTTCAGCCGCTGGAGCCCGAGCAGCAGCGCCCGCAGCTCCGTGGTCGAGGCGAGCAGGACGGACGCGGCGACCCCGAGCGTGCCCTTGGCCAGGACGTTCCAGGCGCCCCACAGGCCCGAGACGCTCAACGACATGCCGAGCACCTCCACCCGCTCGCCCTGCGCCACGAACGGCATGAGCACGGCGAAGGCCACGAAGGGGACCTCGATCAGCAGCCGCCGCAGCAGGAAGCCGGCCGGGATCCGGGCCGCGGCCGCGACGGCCGCGATGAGGACGGCGTAGAGCCCGAACGCCCACACCGCCTCGCGCGGTGTGGAGACGACGGCCACGACGAAGGCGAAGGCCGCGGCCAGCTTGCAGTGCGGCGGCAGGGCGTGGATCGGCGAGTGCCCGTGCCGGTAGAGCTTGTGGGCGTGGCCCGCGCCCATCTCAGACCGCCGTGGAGGCGGTCGAGGCGGCGGAGGCGGCCGTCAGGTCTTCCGCGCGCCGGCGGCGTACGGTCCAGAAGATCCCGGTGCCGACGGCCACGGTCGCGCCCACGCCGATGACCCCGGCGAGGCCGCCGGAGAGTCGGGCGTCGCCGACGTCCTTGACGCTGTAGTCGGCGAGCGGGGAGTCGGCGGTCGCGTGCTCCTTCACGTTCTGGTCGATGCCCTTGTCGGCGGCGACCTTCTCCAGGCCGTCGGGGCTGGTGGAGGCGTAGAAGGAGACGAACCCGGCCAGGACGAGGGCGGTGGCCAGGCCGGTGATCCACACGGGCTTCGTGGAGCGGGCGGCGGCGGGCGCCGCGACCGGGGCCGCCGCCGGCGCGTCGACCAGCTCGCCGCCGACGCGCAGCTTCAGCGGCGCGGCCAGCCCGCGCGCGCCGTGCACCAGGTCCGGCCGTACGGCCAGTACGGCGCCCACGGTCGCGGCGGTGATGACGGCCTCGCCGATGCCGATCAGCACGTGCACGCCGACCATGGCGGTGAACACCTTGCCGAGCGGGACGTCGGTGGTCCCGCCGAGGGCGTACAGGAGGGTGAACATGACGGCCGCGCCGGGCACCGAGAGCAGTGCTCCGGCGAAGGCCGCGACGGTGACCGAGCGCCGGGTGTCGGGCAGGAGCTTCAGCAGCCCGCGGAAGACGGCGTACGCGACGACCACGGTCACGACGGCCATGTTCACGACGTTGACCCCGAGGGCGGTCAGCCCGCCGTCGGCGAACAGGACGCCCTGCATGAGCAGGACCACGGACACGCACAGCACACCCGTGTAGGGGCCCACGAGGATCGCGGCGAGCGCCCCGCCCAGCAGGTGTCCGCTGGTGCCGGCGGCGACCGGGAAGTTCAGCATCTGGACGGCGAAGATGAACGCGGCGACGAGCCCGGCCAGCGGCGCCGCCCGCTCGTCGAGCTCTCGGCGGGCGCCGCGCAGGCTCACGGCCACCGCGCCCGCGGCGGCGACACCTGCGGCGATGGAGACGGGGGCGTCGATGAAGCCGTCGGGCACATGCATGTGGCTGCTCCGCTTCCTGCGGTCTTTTGAGCTGGCAAAACCTTTAACCGCTTAAGAATAGTGCCCACTTGCAAACCGTTGGCAAGAGCGTCCGCACCATAAATACGCCCGCGCGGATTCGTGGGAATGTGCGAGGCTGGGGGCAATACGGACTCATATGTTCCGATTCGAGGAGTCTTGTCGTGTCAGCCACCGCCGAGGATCCCCCCGCGGCCGCAGCCGCCACCGCCGTCGCCACAGCCGTCGCCGCCGCCGTCGAGGACCGCGTCACCGCCCGCGTGATCAGCGACGACCCGCTCTTCCGGAAGATCCCGGTCGCCCTGCGCTTCGCCCCCGCGCAGCCGCTCGCCGTACGGATCGTCTTCCCCGCGGGGCTCTCCCCCGAGGGCACCGACAACGAGTGGGTCTTCCCCCGGGCTCTCCTCGAAGCAGGCCTGCAGGCGCCGACCGGCACCGGCGACGTACGCGTCTGGCCCTGCGGCCGCGTCCAGGCGGTCGTCGAGTTCCACTCCCCCGAGGGCGTCGCGGTGATCCAGTTCGACATCGCCGCACTGCGCCGCTTCCTGCGCCGTACGAACGCCGCCGTCACCCGACAGGCGTAACGGGCCCGAACGCATCAGACCGGCCGCATCGGACCCGGCCGGAACGGGACCGGCGCACAACAGGCCCGGCCCCGCACCTGGATCAGGTGCGGGGCCGGGCGGATGCGGATCCGGCTCAGGTCAGGCGTTGACCAGCTCGCGGTCCTTGTCCGGACCCTCCGAGGAATCGGCGGAGCCTTCGAGGTGCTTGCGCAGGCTCTCGCCCTCCACGTCCACGTTGGGCAGCAGCCGGTCCAGCCAGCGCGGCAGCCACCAGGCCTTGTGGCCGAGCAGCGCGAGCACCGCCGGGACGATCGCCATGCGGACGACGAAGGCGTCGAAGAGGACCGCGATCGCGAGACCGAAGCCGATCATCTTGATCATCTGCTCGCTGGCGCCGATGAAGCCCGAGAACACCGCGATCATGATGACGGCGGCCGCCACGACCACCCGCGCGCTGTACTGGAACCCCGTCACGATGGCCTGGCCCGGGCGCTCGCCGTGCACGTACGCCTCACGCATGCGGGTGACGAGGAAGACCTCGTAGTCCATGGCCAGACCGAAGACGACGCCCACCATGAAGATCGGCATCATGCTCATGATCGGACCGGTCTGTTCCACTCCGAAGAGCGAGCCGAGCCAGCCCCACTGGAAGACCGCGACGACCGCACCGAGGGCGGCGACCACCGAGAGCAGGAAGCCGAGGGCCGCCTTGAGCGGGACCAGGACCGAGCGGAAGACCAGCATCAGCAGCAGGAAGGCGAGGCCGACCACGAGCGCCAGGTAGGGCAGCAGCGCGTCGTTCATCTTCTGCGAGAAGTCGATGTTCATCGCGGTCGCGCCGGTGACGAGGACGTCGTCGCCGCTGCCGTCGCGGATCTCGTGGACCAGGTTCTCGGTCTCCACCGAGGACGGGCGGTCCTTCGGGATCACCGTGATCACCGCGGCGTCGCCGTCCTGGTTCGGGGTCGGCGGGGTGACCGCGGCCACGCCCTCCAGGCCCTTGATCCGGTCGACCGTCTCGTCGGCGAGCTTCTTGCCGCCGTCGACGACCACCATCAGCGGGCCGTTGAAGCCCGGGCCGAAGCCCTCGGACAGCAGGTCGTACGCCTTGCGCTGGGTGGTGGAGACCGGCTGGGCGCCGTCGTCCGGCAGGCCCATCTCCAGCTTGCTCGCCGGGATCGCGATGGCGCCGAGGCCGATCACGCCGACGAGCAGCACCATGACCGGGCGGCGCAGGACGAAGCGGGCCCAGCGGGTGCCGCCGTTGGCCTTGGGCTCGGCGCCGGCCGGCTTGCCCTTGCCGAACAGCCTGCTCTTCTTTCCGGCGGGCAGGACCTTCTTGCCGGCGAAGCCCAGGATGGCCGGGACCAGCGTCAGCGCGACGAGGACGGCGATGACCACGGTGCCCGCGGCCGCGAATCCCATCTTGGTCAGCATCGGGATGTTGACGACGGCCAGGCCCACGAGGGCGATGACCACGGTGAGGCCGGCGAAGACGACGGCGGAGCCGGCGGTTCCGGCGGCCCGGCCCGCGGCCTCGTCCCGCTCGCGGCCCTCGGCGAGCTCCACGCGGTAGCGGGAGACGATGAAGAGCGCGTAGTCGATGCCGACCGCGAGGCCGATCATCATCGCGAGGGTGGAGGTGGTGGTGCCGAGGTCCAGCACGTTGGCGAGCGCGGTGATGGAGGAGACGCCGATGCCCACGCCGATGATCGCGGTCAGCAGCGGCAGCCCGGCCGCGACCAGCGAGCCGAAGGTGATGACGAGCACGATCGCCGCGATCAGGATGCCGACGATCTCGCCGGAGCCGGTCTCGGGGGCCGTCATCAGGGCGTCGCCGCCGATCTCGACGGTGAGCCCGGCGGCTTGGGCCGCGGTACCGGATTCCTTGAGCGCGTCGCGCGTCTCGTCCTTCAACTCCATGCCGCTGACGGTGTACTTGACGCTCACGTACGCGGTGGAGCCGTCCCGGCTCACCGCCTGGGCCTGGTACGGGTCGGCGACCGTGGCGACCTGGGCCTTGCCCGGGCCGTCCTTCAGGCCGGAGACGATCTTCTCGACCTCGGTCTTGTTCTTCTCGTCGTTGACCGAGGAGCCCGCGGGCGCCTTGACGACGATGCGGGCGGTGGCGCCGTCGGCGGCCATGCCCGGGAACTTCTTGTCCAGCACGTCGAAGGCCTTCTGGGCCTCCGTGCCGGGTATCGAGAACGATCCGGAGGTCGGTGCGGACGCCGTCGCCGCGCCGAAGCCGGCGGCGAACAGCAGCGCCACCCACAGGAGGGCGACGAGGCCGCGGCGCCGGAAGGCGCCCCTGCCGAGTCGGTAGAGGAAGGTAGCCACGGAGGCGGTTCTCCCGTTCAGGTCGTGGTGGATCCGGACGGATCAGGGCGTGGAAAGCCGGCCCGACGACGAGAGCGGCGTGTCAGGAGCAGCAGGAAGAGTCGACTCCGAGTGGAGAAGACTCAGACGCCGAGGGCGGGGAAGACCACGGAGTCGATGAAGTCGGCGAGGAACGCCTGGTCCACGGATCGGTCCTCCATCAGCGGCAACGCGATGAAGGCGCCGATCAGCATGTGCGGCACGAAACGGACGGCGGGGCGGTCCGGGGCGATCTCGCCCCGCTCCACTCCGCGCCGCAGGATCTCGTCGAGGCCGGAGATCTCCGGCTCCATGAGCAGCCTGCGCAGTGCCTGGTGCAGTTCGGGGCTCTCGTGGACGGCATGGGCGAGGCCCCGCAGCAGTGCGGTGTCCTTCGCCATCTGCGCGTTGTCGGAGAGCTCGACCATGCGGTGGAAGTCGCCGCGCAGCGAGCCCGTGTCGATCTCCCGGAGGGAGGTCGGCTGGGTGCACCGCAGGGCCCTGGCGACCAGCTCGGGCTTGCTCCCCCACTGGCGGTAGAGGGTGGCCTTGCTGGACTTGGTACGGGCGGCGACCGCGTCCATGGTCAGCGCCTCGTAGCCGACCTCGCGGAGGAGGTCGAGGACCGCCTCGTGGAGTTCGGCCTCCCGCTCGGGGGTGATCCGGCTGCGCCGCGCCGAGACCTCTGGCGAGACTTCTTCGGACATCTCCGGCACCTCCCTTGCGAACGAAACTGTTTCGTACACCACGAGGATACCCCTGCCACCAACGAAACGAAACCGTTCCGTTTCGCTTCGGCGCGTGGCGTGGGTCACCTGCCGCGGGCATGGCTCACCTGTACGAGTTGCCAGGCCCCCTCGGCGCGGAAAGCATTGTGGGGTGAGTCACGACGGCGCGTACCTCCGCTTCCCGCACCTCCACGACGATCTGCTGTGCTTCGCGACCGAGGACGACCTCTGGGTCGCCCCGCTGGTCCCCGAAGGCGGGACGCCCGGCCGGGCCTGGCGGATCACCGTCGACCGGACCAGAGTCGGCCACCCCCGCTTCTCCCCCGACGGCCGGCAGATCGCCTTCACGACCTGGCGCAGCCTCGACCCCGAGATCCACCTCGTCCCGGTGGCCGGCGGCCCGGCCCGCCAGCTCAGCTACTGGGGCGCCACCGACACCCGGGTCTGCGGCTGGACCCCGCCCGACAAGGACGGCCACAGCGACATCCTCGCCGTGTCCTCGCACGGCCAGCCCTTCTCGTACTACGCCTGGGCCTACAGCGTGCCGACCGACGGCTCGCCCGGCGGCAGGCTCCCCTGGGGCCCGGTCTCCGACATCGCGGTCCACGACGAGGTCCGCGACGGGGCCGCGGGCGAGCGGCGCACCCTGCTGCTGACCGGCAAGCCCCCGCACGAGCCCGCCGCCTGGAAGCGCTACCGCGGCGGCGCCACCGGCCGGCTGTGGCTGCACGGCAAGCAGTTGATGGAACACCTGGAGGGCCACCTCGACGCCCCGATGTTCGTGGGCGGCCGGATCGCCTTCCTCTCCGACCACGAGGGCATCGGCAACCTCTACTCCTGCCTGCCCGACGGCACCGACCTGCGCCGCCACACCGACCACGGGGAGTTCTACGCCCGGCACGCCTCCAGCGACGGCTCCCGCGTCGTGTACCAGTGCGGCGGGGACCTCTGGCTCGTCGACTCGCTGGCCCCCGAGGCCGTCCCCCGCCGGCTCCCGATCAGGCTGGGAGGTCCGCGGGCGGGCCGCCGTACGTACCAGGTCCCGGCCGCCAGCCACGTCGACTCGCTCTCCGTCGACGCCACCGGGCGGGCCAGCGCGGTCGTCGTCCGCGGCAGCCTGTACTGGCTCACCCACCGCGACGGGCCCGCCCGGACCATCGCCGACACCCCGGGCGTACGGGTCCGGCTGCCCGAAATGCTCGGCAGCAGCGGGCAGGTCGCGTACGTGACGGACGCGGAGGGCGAGGACGCGATCGAGATCGCCTACCTCCCGCGGGCCTCCGGGGACCGGGAGCCGCGCCGGCTGGCCTCCGGCGAGCTGGGCCGCGTACTGGAACTGCTCTCCGATCCGGACGGAGAGCGGCTCGCGATCGCCTCCAACGACGGGCGGCTGCTGCTCATCGACGCGAGCGAGGGGTCCGATGGCGAGGGGTCCGGCGGCGAGGGATCCGGCGGCGAGGTCACCGAGCTGATCCGGTCCGTCAACGGCCCCGTCACCGACCTGGCGTTCTCGCCCGACGGGGCCTGGCTGACCTGGTCGCACCCGGGCATCGGACGCTCGCTGCGGCAGATCAAGATGGCCCGGATCGCCGGCCCCGGTCCGCACTCCATCGTGGACGTCACCAACGGCCGCTTCGAGGACGAGAACCCGGTCTTCACCCGCGACGGCCGCTACCTGGCCTTCCTCTCGTGGCGCGGTTTCGACCCGGTCTACGACGTGCACACCGGCGACCTGTCCTTCCCGCTGGGCTGCCGCCCGTACCTGGTGCCGCTGTCCTCGGCGACCCCCTCGCCGTTCGCGTTCACCCCCGACGGGCGCCCGGCGGCGGGCGGACTCGACCCGGGCGAGGGCGAGTCCACCGAGGGCGAGGGCGCCGTCATGGTGGAGGTGGAGGGGCTGGAGAGCCGCGTCACCCCGTTCCCGGTGGCGGCGTCGAAGTACTCGGCCCTGTACCCGGTCAGCGGCGGCGGGCTGGTGTGGCTGCGCTGGCCGATCTCGGGCGCGCTCGGCGAGACCTTCGCCAATCCGACCGACACCAGCGGCAAGCCCACGCTGGAGCACTTCGAGATCACCAAGGCCCGCAAGAGCGAACTGGCCTCCGGGCTGGACTGGTTCGCGGTCAGCGGCGACGGCACCCGGCTCGTCGTCTACGACGACGGCGACCTGCGCGCGGTCCCGTCGACCGAGTCCGGCGACAGCGACTCCACCGTCTACCTGGACCTGCGGCGCATCCTGCACGAGGTGGACCCCGCCGCCGAGTGGCGCCAGGCCTTCGAGGAGGCCGGCAGGCTGATCCGCGCGTACTTCTGGGAGCCGGGCATGTGCAACATCGACTGGGACGGGGTGCTGCGCCAGTACCGCCCCCTGGTCGAACGGGTCGCCTCGCCCGACGAGTTCGCGGACCTGCTGCGCGAGGTGCTCGGCGAGCTCGGCACCTCACACGCGTACGTCTCCCCCGCGCGCCGCAACGAGGGCCCGCCGCACTACCACCGCCCCATCGGCCTGCTCGGCGCCAACTTCGTGCCCCGCGATGAGGGCTGGATGCTCGCCCGGATCCTGCCCGGCGAGTCCTCCGACTCCAAGGCCCGCTCCCCGCTCGCCGGCACCGGCATCCGGGAGGGCGCCGTGCTCACCCACATCGACGGGCGGCCGGTGGACCCGGTGGCCGGGCCCTATCCCCTGCTCGCGGCGGCCGGCGGCACCACGGTCGAGCTGACCTTCAAGCCCGCCGAGGGCTCCGGCCGGGCCCGGCGGGTGGCGATCGTGCCGCTGATCGACGAGCGGCCGCTGCGCTACCAGGACTGGGTGTCCAAGCGGCGCGCGGTGGTCCGGGAGCTCAGCGGCGGCAAGTGCGGCTACCTGCACATCCCCGACATGGGCGGCTCGGGCTGGGCGCAGTTCAACCGGGACCTGCGGATGGAGATGTCCCGGCCGGCGCTGATCGTGGACGTGCGCGGCAACGCGGGCGGGCACATCAGCGAGCTGGTGGTGGAGAAGCTGACCCGCTCGATCCTCGGCTGGGACCTTACGCGGGGCGCCCAGCCGGTCAGTTACGCCTCCAACGCACCGCGCGGTCCGATCGTGGCGCTGGCGGACGAGGCGACCTCCTCGGACGGGGACATGATCACTGCGGCCTTCAAACTGCTCGGGCTCGGCCCGGTGGTCGGCCAGCGCACCTGGGGCGGGGTGGTCGGGATGACCGGTCGGCACACCCTGGGCGACGGCACGGTGATCACGGTTCCGATGAACGCCGCCTGGTTCCCGGAGTACGGCTGGTCGGTGGAGAACCACGGCGTGGAACCGGACCTGGCGATCCTGCGGACCCCGCTCGACTGGGCGGAGGGTCGGCACGCGCAGCTGGACGACGCCGTGTTCCTGGCGGTGGAGCTGCTGGAGCAGGAGCCGGCCGCGGTGCCGCCGGGGTACGCGGACGTACCGGACCTGCGGCGTCCGAAGCTGCCGCCGAGGCCGTAGGGCAGCGGCACGGGGAAGGGGCGCGGCCTGTGCACTGCACGGGCCGCGCCCCTTCCTCACATCCGTGACGAACTCCGGGCGTCAGAAGTCCCAGTTGTCGTCGAGCTCGTCGTGGACCTTCTCCTTCTTCTTCCTGGCCGGCTCGGAGGCGTGCGCACCGCGCTGGGGCGCCTCGTCCTTCGCGCTCCTGCCGGCCTCGTCGGTCTTGTCCTTGAGCTCGCGCGCCTTGTCCTGGAACTGGTCCTTGATGCCCATGCTGTTCACTCCTGGAGGGGTGTAGGGGACCGGGCTGCGACCAGATTTGCACGAGCGGACAAAGCTCGCATTTCGATCAGTGACGCTCCGTGCCCAGCGTCCGCTCCTTCTCGTCGGCGGCGCCCCCGGCCCCCACCAGTCCCCGGGAGACGCTCGTCAGCCTGGGCTCGAAGCGCCGCATCTCCCGCTGCCCGACCGTCGCGATGATCCCGGGCAGGTAGCCGCGCACGCCCTGCATCCCGCGCAGCCACCACTGCGCGTACACGTGCGGCGAGCGCCGCTCGATGCCGGCGACGATCCGGTCCACGGCCGGGCCCAGCGGGTACGTGCGGTTCGCCGGCCACGGCAGCCGCCGGCGCAGCTCCCGCATGACCTCGTCCTGGTCCGCCCCGCGCACCATGTCGGTGTCGGTCCAGGAGAGGTAGCCGACTCCCACCTTGACGCCCTTGTGGCCGACTTCGGCGCGCAGGCAGTGCGCGAAGGCCTCGACACCGGACTTGGAGGCGCAGTACGCGCTCATCATCGGCGCCGGCGTGATGGCGGCGAGCGAGGCGATCTGGAGGAAGTAGCCGCGGCTCTGGGCCAGTACGGGGAGGAAGGCGCGGGCGGTGACGGCGCCGCCGATCAGGTTGACCTCGATCACCCGGCGCCACGCCTCGGGGTCCGAGTCGGCGAACGGCCCGCCGGCGGCGACGCCCGCGTTGGCGACGACGACGTCGACCTTGCCGAAGCGCTGCTCGACCTCCTCGGCGACGCGGGCCATGGCCGCGTGGTCGGTGACGTCGGCGTGCCAGTGGTCGCTGTCGGTGTGCAGCCGCTCGGAGACCTCCTTGAGGGCTTCGGGCTCCAGGCCCACCAGCGCCACCTTCGCGCCGCGCGCGGACAGCTTGCGGGCGAGGAGCTCGCCGACCCCGCGTGCCGCACCGGTGACGACGGCGACCTGGCCTTCCAGACTCCTGCTCGCGCTCACGGCGTCTTCTCCTTCAGCTCGTTCGTCGGGTTCGGCCGGCTCGTCGGGTTCGTCGGGTCAATCGGGTTCGTCGGGCCCGCCAGGTGGGCGGTCAGCTCGCGTACGGCGTTGGTGACGGCCTCGGGGGCCTCGATCGGGGTCATGTGCCCCATGCCGGTCAGCTCGGTCAGCCCCACGCAGTGCGGCAGCGCGGCGGCCAGGCCCCGGGCGTGCACGATCGGGGTGAGCCGGTCGTTCGTGCCGCCGATCACGGCGGTGGGCACGGTGAGCGCCGCGAGGTTCGCCTCCAGGTCCAGCCCGGCCAGCACCTCGGACCAGGCGTACCGGACGCCGGTGGGGCACGCGTGCACGATACGGGCGCACGCCTCGACCTCGTCGGGCGCGGAACCGGGGCCCATGGTGGCGTACTTCAGCACCCGCTTCGCGACCGGCGTGACGGGCCCGAGGGGGGCGCGCGCTCCGAGGACCGCGCCGGTGATGCGGGTCCGTACACGCCCGGGGCGCAGGGGCACGACCAGTGCCTCCGAGACCAGCCGGGCGCTGCCGGTGCTGCACAGCAGCGCGGCGGCGGCGTGCTGGGCGAACTCCGGCCGCCCGGCCGCGGCCATGACCGTCATCCCGCCCATGGAGTGCCCCGCGACGACCGCCCGCTCGCCGGCGGCGAGGGTGGACCCGAGGACCGCGACGAGGTCGTCGGCGAGGGCGTCGGTGCCGTAGCGGGAGGCGGCGGGGCTGCGCCCGTGCCCGCGCTGGTCGTACGCGATGACCCGGTGGTCCTTGGCGAGCTCCCGGATCTGCGCGGCCCAGAACGCGGTGGAGCAGGTCCAGCCGTGCGCCAGCACCACGGCCGGAGCGCCTTCTTCCCCGTGCTCCTCCACGTGCAGCCGGGCCCCGTCGGCCGAGACCGCGACCAGCTCGCGCCGGGCGGCGGGCGGGGCGTACCGCCCGGAGGTGACGTACGCGGGCCGGCTCACGCGGCGCCCTCCGCGTGTGCGACCGCGCCGGGGACGGCGTCGCGCTCGGTGTCGCGGTCGGTGTCGCGCTCGGTGTCGCGGAGCCGGATGACCTCGTACTCGGACAGGTCCACGCTCCGCGTCTCCTTCCGGAACTCGCCGGTCGTGCCCGGCCAGACCGTCGTGTTGCGCCCCTGCGCGTCCAGGTACCAGCTGGTGCAGCCGCCGGTGTTCCAGACGGTGCGCTCCATGCGGCTCTGGACCCGCCGGTTCCACTGGTTCACGGCCGAGGGCCGGGCCGCGAGCGCGACCTGCCCGCCGAGCACGTGGAGCTGGCGCAGGTAGTCCGCCATGTAGTTCAGCTGCGACTCGAT
Source organism: Streptomyces sp. NPDC051109 (assembly GCF_044455885.1). Lineage (NCBI taxonomy): Bacteria > Bacillati > Actinomycetota > Actinomycetes > Kitasatosporales > Streptomycetaceae > Streptomyces > Streptomyces sp. NPDC051109. Next base: position 51,006 of record NZ_JBITFF010000016.1, on the reverse strand, counting down.
CATCAGGATCATCGAGCTGTTGCCGAGCCCGGTGTTCGGCCCGATGATCGTCATCCAGTTCGGGAAGCCGGCCGCCGTCGCCCCGCGCAGCGACTGCATCCCGTCCTTCCAGTGGTCCGCCAGCGTCCGTCCGTCCGCGCCGACCACCCGGTCCGCGATCGGCATGTCCGTGACGTGGAAGCCGGTGCCGAAGACGATCGCGTCGGCCTCGGTCTCCGTCCCGTCGGCGGCCACCAGCGTGCTGCCCCGGATCTCCCGGAGCCCGGAGGCGACCAGGTCCACATTGGGCCGGGCCAGCGCCGGGTAGTAGTCGCTGGAGAGCAGGATCCGCTTGCAGCCGATCCGGTACGAGGGGGTCAGCTTGGCCAGCAGCGCCGGGTCCTTGATCGAACGCGCCATGTTGGCCTTGGCGAGCGACTCGATGAGCCCGAGCTGGTTCGGTCGCTTGGTGAAGGCGCTGACCTGGAGCTCCCGGATCCCCCACAGCAGCCCCCGGCGGGCCGCCCGGGTGAACGGCAGCTGGCGGTGCAGCCAGCGCTCCGCGCCGCTGATGGCCCGGTCGGTGCGCGGCATCACCCACGGCGGGGTCCGCTGGAACAGCGTGAGGCGCCGCACGTCGGGCGCGATGGCCGGCACGATCTGGATGGCCGAGGCGCCGGTGCCGATCATGGCGACGCGCTTGCCGCGCAGGTCGTAGTCGTGGTCCCAGCGCGCGGAGTGGAAGACCTTGCCGGGGAACTCGGCGAGCCCCGGGACGTCCGGCGTCTTGGGGTCGGACAGCGGCCCGGTGGCGGAGACCACGACGTCGGCGGTGAGCTCCCCGGCCGAGGTCTCGATCTCCCACCTCAGCCGGTCGGCGTCCCAGCGCATCAGCCGGACCTCGGAGTTCAGCCGGACGTGCGGGCGCAGCCCGAAGGTGTCGGCGACGTGCTCCAGGTACGCGCGGATGGCCGGCTGCCCGGAGAAGGTCCGCGGCCAGTCGGGATTGGGCGCGAAGGAGAACGAATAGAGATGGGAGGGGACGTCGCACGCGCACCCGGGATAGCTGTTGTCGCGCCAGGTCCCGCCCACGGAACCGGCCCGTTCCAGGACGACGAAGTCCGTGATCCCCTCGCGCCGCAGCCGTACGGCCGCGCCCAGCCCGCCGAACCCGGACCCGATCACCGCCACTCGTACGTGCTCGCGCCCGCCCATGCCACCGCTCATGCCCGCCGCCTTCCGCAGCCCCACAGCGCAACACTGCCAGCAATCACTGGCACAATCGGGAGACTAGAGCAGCTCCGTACTCATGGGTAGAGGTCGCGCCCGGAAAGTTACTGTCGGTACGCCATAGGCTGCGCCTGTGGAAGACACGGAAGCGGGGACGACAGTGCGCGAATACCGTACGGAGGAACTGGCCGAGGCGGCCGGCATCCCCGTCCGCACCCTGCGCTTCTACCGCGAGCGCAAGCTCCTCCCGCCGCCGCGCCGCGAGGGCCGGATCGCCTGGTACGACGACCACCACCTGGCCCGGCTGCGCACCATCGCGGCCCTGCTGGAGCGCGGCCACACCCTCGGCGGCATCGCCGAGCTGACCGCCGCCTTCGAGAACGGGCGCGACGTGAGCCAGCTCGGCGAACTGCTCGGGATCGGCTGGTCCGAGGAAACCCCCGTACGGCTGACGCCGGAGGCCCTCGCCGACTACTTCGAGGGGGAGGTCACCCCGGAGAACCTGGCGGCCTCCCTGGACCTCGGCTACCTCGCCACCGACGGCGACGAGATCGTGCACGTCAGCCGCCGCCTGCTGGACGTCTCCTCGGCGCTGGTCCGCGAGGGGGTCCCGCTCTCGGCGGTGCTGGAGACGGGCCGCCGGGTCCGCGAGCACGCGGACGCGATGGCGGCCCTGTTCACGGAGCTGATCTCGACCCACCTGAGGGAGGAGGCGCTGCCGCGGCTGCGCCCCCTCGCCAAGAGCGTGGTGGAGGCGGAGCTCACCATGGCGATGGACCGCCTCCTGGCCTCGGGGACCCGGGCGGGGGCTCAGGACCCCAGCTCGTAGACCACGGTCACGGGCGCGTGGTCGGACCAGCGCTCCGGATGCGTCTCGGCCCGCTCGACGAATGCCTTCACGGCCCTGCCGGCCAGCCCCGGGGTCGCCACCTGGAGGTCGATGCGCCACCCGGCGTCGTTGTCGAAGGCCCGCCCCCGGTAGGACCACCAGGAGTACGGCCCCTCGGTGTCGGGGTGCAGGCTCCGTACGACGTCCACGTACCCCGCGGCGTCGTACACCTGCCCGAGCCACTCCCGTTCCTCGGGCAGGAAGCCGGCGTTCTTCCGGTTGGTCTTCCAGTTCCTGAGGTCGGCCTCCTGGTGGCAGATGTTCCAGTCGCCACACACGACGACCTCCCGCCCGTCCCCGGCGGCCCGCGCCCTCAAAGCGCTCAGGTAGGGCAGGAACTCACCCATGAACCGGTACTTCTCGTCCTGCTTCTCGGTCCCGGCCTCGCCGGAGGGCAGGTAGAGGCTGGCGACGGTGACACCGGGAAGATCGACCTCCAGGTAGCGCCCGCTCGCGTCGAACTCCTCGCTCCCGAACCCCACCTGCACCCGCTCGGGCTCGCGGCGCGTGTAGAGCGCGACCCCGGCCCGCCCCTTGGCGGCGGCCGGCGCGAACACGGTGTGCCAGCCGTCGGGCTTGCGGACCTCCTCCGGAATCTGCCCCTCCTCGGCCCGCACCTCCTGCAGGCAGACCACGTCGGCGTCCGACCCGGCCAGCCACGGGGAGAAGCCCTTCTTGGCTGCGGCGCGGATCCCATTCACATTCACGGAGGTCACGGTGAGCATCCCCGCACCCTAACGGGAGCGTTCCGTACGATGTTCCGATGTCTCACGGGATCCAGCTCCGCATCGTGCCGTACGACCACCCGGACGCGCTCAAACTCAACGACCAGGTCCAGCTTGAGTACCAGGCGCGCTACGGCGGTGAGGGCGACGTCACACCGCTCGACCCGGCGATGTTCGCCCCGCCGAACGGGTTGTACCTGCTGGCGTACGACGCCTCGGGTTCGCCGGTGGCCAGCGGCGGCTGGCGCAGCCAGGAGGAGAACGACGAGGGCTACTCGGACGGCGACGCCGAGCTGAAGCGCATGTACGTCATACCCGAGGCCCGCGGCCTGGGCCTCGCCCGCCGCATCCTGGCCGAACTGGAGGCCGACGCCCGCACGGCGGGCCGCACCCGCATGGTCCTGGAAACGGGAGACCGGCAACCGGAGGCGATAGCCCTCTACTTCTCCTCGGGCTACGCCCTCTCCAGGAAGTTCGGCCACTACCGCGAGTACGACTCCAGCCGCTGCATGGCCAAGCCCCTCCACACGTCCTGACCCCAACCGGCCCCGGAAACGCCGAGATCCCGCCCGGTCTTTCGACCGGACGGGATCTCATGACGTTCTCGGGAGCTACCCGCGAACTGTCGTTTGTCGGCTGTTCACGAGTGGCGATGACCTGGTGCGATACAGGGCACCTGGAGATCGTTTCCCGTTTTCAGGAAGATCGTTTCCCGTTCTGAGGCAGATTCCTGGCGGACAGGGTGACGCGGTGGCGTACGAGGTCGACTTCGACGATCCGTACGGTGATCTCGTCGCCCTCGCTCACGATATGGCCGGGGTGCTCGACGGGCTCGTCACGGAACTCGGTGTTGTGCACGAGGCCCTCAACACCGTCGGCGATGCGGACGAAGGCTCCGAATGGGATCAGCTTGGTGACCTGACCGGCCGTGACGAGGCCCGCCTGGTCCGCGAAGGGAACGAACGGGTTCTCATGGAGTGCCTTCAGCGACAGCTGGACCTGTCCACGCCGGGTGTCAACGTCGATGATCTCGCCGACGACCCGCTGGCCAGCCGTGACGGCGTCTGCGGGATGGTCGATCCGCCGCCAGCTCAGTTCGGGGCCCCTGATGAAACCGGTGCACTGATCGGCCGGTTCGCCGTCGAGGTTCACGAACACACCGAAGTTGTGGACGCTCTGCACCCGACCTTGGTGTGTTGTGCAGAGCTGAAGGCCAAGAAGGAAGGCTCGCAGGGCCGGGTCCTCACACGCTGAAGCAGAGGCCCAGACGTGCTCCTGCTGCCAGTCGACGCCTATCACTTCGAAGGTGAGCCGCTGCCCGATGCTCACAGCTTCGGACGGATGCCCGATGGCCTTGCGGGTCAGATCCCCGCGAGGGATACGTCCCAGCGCCTTCCCCGGGCCAGAGAACCCGTCGAGTTCGACGAGCGCCTCCCGATCCTCGACGCTCATGACGCGGCCGGTGCGGGCTTCCCCGGCCCGCAGCGTGTTCAGAAAGTTCTTCAACGCATCGGTCGACTTGGATTCGGTCACGCTCGTGACCCTACGGGGACCAGGAGGTACTCAGCGCAGGTCTGCGGGCAGGCTGTCTCGGACGATGTGCTGGAAGGCTGTGAGCCGGTCACTCTCGGTCTCGAGGTTGTGGAGAGTCTCGTAGGCGTGCGCTCGGGCGACACTCGAAGGGTGTGTGGTGAGCTCCCGGTAGAGGATCCAGATGGCGCCACGAATGGTCGCTTCACATTCCTCTTGCTGGAGGGTGTCGCCGCACCCCAGGTACAGCAGGAGTTCGAGCAGGGCTTCCCGGGCATCGGGCGTCGTGAGGCTGGGGTCCGCCAGGGCTGCGAGGACGACGGCGGTAGTGGCCGGGGCCGGATCCATGAGGTTGGACTGGATCATGACGTGGTTGTCGATCGCCGTCAGGGTCGCTTCACCGGGCGTCTGGGCAGTGATCAGGTTCAGAAGGTCGGAGGGCAGGTGGGCGGCTGTCTCATCGCAGCCACAGCGCAGACCACCCCAATCGTGCCTGGATATTTCGATGCGGACGGCCTGCATGCCCGGATGCTCGGAAGATACCTGCGGGCGAAATGATCGCCGGGGCTGCTCCACGCGGTACTGGTCCAGCAGTCGGAAGAACGCCTCGACAGGGGGCGAGTCCGGAGGCGTGGTGCGTTCGATCTCTGCGGCCCAACCGAGGGAGCTGGACATGCCGTGGCGCTCATGCAGCCATTGGGTGAAGTGGTCCTCGGGCCAGAAGGCGAAGGGCTCGTCGATGGAGTGCACGCCCAGTGCGACTCGGTAGCCGACGAGGATCGACTCCAGCTGGATCAACGAACCACCGGGCAGCCACATGCCGGGGCGGAGGCGGATCTGCTCCAGGAGGTCGTACACGTCTGTGCACTCCTGCCAGTGCTTGACGGTGCTCTGCAGGCTGTCTTCGGTCGGCATGTGCTGAGCCTACGACTCGGACGGGAGTTGTCGTCTGGCGAAGAGGTGCGAGCGCAAGGCGGGCCGGCACGCCTTCACCCGCCGGGTCTACCGCGCGTTCGACCGGCTCACCACTGCCCTGGACCCCCATCGCTGCGACCGTAGACGCCGCCTGCCAACGATCGAGGCCCTGCATGTGCTCGCGGCCTGGGAGGAGGGGGCAGGCGTTGAGCAGGTCCGCCGTCGGCGGGTGCTGCAGGAGATCAGCGACCGGTTGGTCCTGGTCACTGTTCACCTCGCCCAACAGCGCGGCCTCTTCCGCGGCTGGCGAGGCGACGTCGGGATCGACACCACTCCAAATCGGACACCGTCTCGAACACACCCCGGAAACGCCGAGATCCCGCCCGGTCTTTCGACCGGACGGGATCTCATGACGTTCTCGGGAGCTACCCGCGAACTGTCGTTTGTGGACCTGTGGGGATTTGAACCCCAGACCCCCTCGATGCGAACGAGGTGCGCTACCAGACTGCGCCACAGGCCCTTGCGACGTGTGAAACATTAGCATCCCCGCGGTGGTGCTCCAAAACCGATACCGGGGAGCGTCCGCGCAGGTCCGCTCACTCGTTCGCGGCGCGGGGGCGGTCGTCGCTCTCGTACTGGTCGAACAGCGGCGTGCGGCCGCGTCCCTGGCCGCGCGGGCGGGCGTTCGGGAGCGGCTTCTGGTCCGGCTTCGCCTCGGGCTTCGCGGGCGGCGAGGGCTGCGCCCGCAGCCGGGGGTCCGTCGGCTCGGCCGCGCTGGAGCGGGTCGCGCTCCAGGCGTCCGGGGTCGCCGGGCCGGTGGCGCGCGGGGCGACCGGGGCCGTCACGTACGTCGGCAGCGGGACCGGTACCGGCTCCCAGCTGTCACCGCGGGCGGGGCCGCGTTCGCGCTCGCGCTGCTGGTCCACCCACTCCGCGTGGTCGGTCTGCTCGACCAGCGCGCGCCGGCCCGCCTCCTGCGGGGAGACCGGTGGCGCGGGGTCCGGTTCGGAGCCTGCGGCCGCCTCCGGCTCGCGGCGGCGCGGGCGGTTCTCGCGCAGCTGCCGGGCGGCGGCCTCGGCGCGCCGCCGGTCCATCGTGAACTCGTAGCGGCGCCGCTCCTGGACCCGCAGGTGCACGATGTACGCGCTCAGCAGCAGGGCCGGCACGGCGGGGGCCCAGAGGTAGCCCAGGCCGCCGACCGCGGCCACGATCGCGCCGAGCGTGAAGATCAGGAAGAGGAGCGCCGTGGTGCGCCGGCGGCGCGCGAGCACCTGGAGGCGCTGCTCGCGCCGGTGCCGCTCCGCCAGGGCCGACCTCGGCTCCGCCCTGGTCGGGGGTACGACGAGGGCCCGGGCGTCGGCGTCCACGGAATTCACCGTTTCCGTCGCGGCGTCCGGGTCCGCGCGGTGCTGGGGACCGGCCTCCTGGTCGCCGCGTTCACGCAGCCCCTTGGCGTAACGGCGCTCCATTCCCGCCCGGCCGGAAAGCAGCCGAATGGCAGTGGAGAAGCGTTCCGTCGGACGGGCTTCGTTCAGCTCGTCCTGCCTCCGGAGCCACATGGGCACCAAGTAGGCGGCCCAGGCCCCGACAATGACTGCGTAGATGAGGCCGCTGCTGCTCACACCTCACACCGTAGAGGGGCGCGGCCGGGCGGATCCGCCAATTGGGCCGGTGTGTCGCGCGAACCGGCTGATATCACGGACTTTTTTTGTGATTCTTCGGATCAGGTTATGGGCGAATCGGTTCCGGCCCCCGATAATTCGAACAGTTATTCGTTTATGCGCGAGCCCGGTGCCAGCGGCGCAGCAGCCCCTCCGGGACCTCCTCCGCCGTCAGCGCGTACACGAGATGATCGCGCCACGCGCCGTCGATGTGGAGGTAGCGCGGCCGCAGCCCCTCCTCGCGGAAGCCCAGCTTCTCCACGACCCGTCGGCTCGGCCCGTTCTCCGGGCGGATGCACACCTCGATCCGGTGCAGCCCGACCTTCGTGAAGCAGTGGTCCACGGCGAGCGCCACCGCCGTGGGCATCACGCCCCGCCCCGCCACCTCGCGGTCCACCCAGTAGCCGACGTGGCCCGCGCACATCGAGCCCCAGGTGATCCCGGCGACCGTCAGCTGGCCGACCAGCCGCCCCTGGTACTCGATGACGAAGGGCAGCATCCGCCCCGCGTTCGCCTCGGCCCGCAGGTGGCGGACCATCTGCCGGTACGTCGGCCGGTGGATCACCGGCCCCCAGGGCGCCGGCGGCGGGATCGTCGCCTCCCACGGCCGGAGCCAGTCGCGGTTGCGCCGGTTGACCTCGCGCCAGGCGCTCTGGTCCCGGAGTTTTATCGGCCGGAGCGTGACACCGCCGTCGGTGAGCACCACCGGCCAGGAGGGTCCGTTCAGCTCGCGCTCCCGTGAGGATCCGCCGGTCTGGGGTGGTCGCCGCCCCGGATCTGCTCCACGGCGTGCGGCAGGATCCGGGCCAGGACGGCGAGGCCGTCGCGCACCCCGCCCGTCGAGCCCGGCAGGTTCACGATCAGGGTGTGCCCGGCCACGCCCGCCAGCCCCCGGGACAGGGCCGCGGTCGGCACCTTCGCCAGGCCCTCCGCGCGGATGGCCTGCGGAATGCCCGGGACCTCGTAGTCCAGCACCCGCGCCGTGGCGTCCGGGGTGCGGTCGGTCGGCGAGATGCCGGTGCCGCCGGTGGTCAGGATGACGTCGTACCCGGCGGCCACGCCCTCGCGCAGCGCCCGCTCGACCGGATCCCCGTCGGGGACGACCCGCGGTCCGTCCACCGCGAAGCCGAGCTTCTCCAGCCCCTCGGCCAGCAACGGCCCGCCCCGGTCGGCGTACACGCCCGCCGAGGCACGGTTCGAGGCGGTGACCACGAGCCCGCGCGGAGCCCGCCCGGGCTCCCGCACCCCGCCCGCCGCGTCCGGTTCCGCGGAGCCGGCCGGCCCGCTCCCGCCGGCCGGTACGGGCACGTGGCTGAAGGCGTCGCCGCCGCGCGGGGCGTTCACGCGCGGGTCCAGTCGCCGGACTTCCCGCCGGTCTTCTCCTCCACCCGGACGTCCGTGATGACGGCGCCCTTGTCGACGGCCTTCACCATGTCGATCACGGTGAGCCCGGCGACCGCGACGGCCGTCAGCGCCTCCATCTCGACGCCTGTGCGGTCGGTCGTCTTGACGGTGGCGAGGATCTCGACGGCGTCGTCGGCGACCGACAGGTCCACCTTCACGCCGGACACGGCGAGCGGGTGGCAGAGCGGGATCAGGTCGGGGGTCCTCTTCGCGCCCATGATCCCGGCGATCCGCGCGGTGGCGAGGGCGTCGCCCTTGGGCACGCCCTCGCCGCGCAGCAGCTCGACCACCCGCGCGGAGACGAGCACGCGCCCGCTGGCCCGTGCCGTCCGCGTCGTGACGTCCTTCTCCGAGACGTCCACCATCCGGGCCGCGCCGGCCTCGTCGATGTGCGTCAGCCTGCTGTGCGTGCTCATAGGTTCGTGCCGCTCCCGCTCCGGGCCCCGCAAGGGCCTGTGTGGTGCAACACGCTACCCGCACCGGCCGTACTTCAGCCGAGCAGGACCACTTCGAGCTCGGCCCCCGGCTCCACCGAGGTGACGTCCTCCGGCACGACCATCAGGGAGTCGGCGTGGGCCAGTGCCGCGATCAGGTGGGAGCCGGAACCGCCGACCGGGCTGACCGTGCCGCTCTCCGCGTCGTACTTGCCGCGCAGGAACTGGCGGCGGCCGGCCGGGGAGCCCAGCGCCTTGTCGGCCTTCAGGGCGGCCCGCACGCTGGGCCGGCTGACGTCCGCCAGGCCCATGAGCGCGCGGATCGCGGGACGCACGAACAGTTCGAAGGAGACGTACGAGGACACCGGGTTGCCGGGCAGGGCCAGCAGGGGGGTGTGGTCCGGGCCGATCGTGCCGAAGCCCTGCGGCTTGCCGGGCTGCATCGCGAGCTTGCGGAAGTCCATCCGCCCGCCGTCGGCCTCCTCGTCCGTACTGCCCACCGAGGACAGCGCCTCCTTGACCACGTCGTACGCGCCGACGCTCACGCCGCCCGTGGTGACCAGCAGGTCCGCCCGGATCAACTGGTCCTCGATGGTGGAGCGCAGGGTCTCGGCGTCGTCGGCCACGGCCCCGACCCGGTAGGCGATCGCCCCGGCGTCACGCGCGGCCGCGGCCAGCGCGAAGCTGTTCGAGTCGTAGATCGTCCCCGCGGCCAGCGACTCGCCCGGCTGGACCAGCTCGCTGCCGGTGGACAGCACGACCACGCGCGGGCGCGGCCGCACCCGTACGGTGCCCCGCCCGATGGCGGCGAGCAGCGCGATCTGCGGCGGCCCGAGCACGGTGCCCGCGGCCAGCGCGAGGTCCCCCGCCTGGACGTCGCTGCCGCGCGCGCGGACGTGGGCCCGCGCCTCGGCGGCCCGGTGCACCCGCACCTCGCCGCCCGCGCCCTCGGGGGCCGCGCTGGCCGGGGTCATGCCGGCCGCCGCGCCGCCTCCCGTGCCGCCGTCGGTCCACTCGACCGGTACGACGGCCTCCGCGCCCGGCGGCAGCGGGGCGCCGGTCATGACGCGGGCGGCCTGGCCGGGGCCGACGGTGGGCAGCGCGCCGCTGCCCGCCGCCACGTCCCCGATCACCGTCAGCACCGCGGGGAACTCCTCGCTCGCGCCCTGGACATCGGCCGTGCGGACGGCGTACCCGTCCATGGAGCTGTTGTCGAAGGGCGGGAGGGCGACGGGCACGGTGACGTCCTCGACCAGGACACAGCCCTGGGCGTCGAGCAGCTGGAGCTCGATGGGCTCCAGCGGCCGGATCGCGGCGAGGACGTCCGCGAGGTGCTCGTCGACCGACCACAGGCGCTGGGTGCCGTGGCCGGAGTCCTGCGGTGCGCGGCTGCTCAAGGTCCTACATCTCCTCCGTGACGTAACGGTGAAGCCAGGTGCGGAACTCCGGGCCCAGGTCATCACGCTCGCACGCGAGGCGGACGATGGCCCGCAGGTAGTCCCCGCGGTCCCCGGTGTCGTAGCGGCGGCCCCGGAAGACCACGCCGTGCACCGGGCCGCCCACGGTCTCGTCGGCGGCCAGCTTCTGCAGGCCGTCGGTGAGCTGGATCTCCCCGCCGCGGCCCGGCTCGGTCTCCCGCAGTATGTCGAAGATCGCGGGGTCGAGGACGTACCGTCCGATGACGGCGTAATTGCTGGGCGCGTCCTGCGGGTCGGGCTTCTCGACGAGCCCGGTGATCCGGACGACGTCCTCGTCGTCCGTGGCCTCGACGGCGGCGCAGCCGTACAGGTGGACGTTGGCGGGGTCGACCTCCATGAGGGCGATGACCGTGCCTCCGCTGCGGGCGTGGACGTCGGTCATCTGGCGCAGCAGCGGGTCGCGCGGGTCGATCAGGTCGTCGCCGAGGAGGACGGCGAAGGGCTCGTCGCCGACGTGCGGCTCGGCGCACAGGACGGCGTGGCCGAGGCCGCGCGGGTCGCCCTGGCGGACGTAGTGCATGGTGGCCAGGTCGCTGGACTCCTGGACCTTCTTGAGCCGGTCGTCGTCGCCCTTGGCGATGAGGGCCGATTCCAGCTCGTAGTTGCGGTCGAAGTGGTCTTCGAGGGCGCGCTTGTTACGTCCTGTGATCATCAGGACGTCGTCCAGGCCCGCCGATACGGCCTCCTCGACCACGTACTGGATGGCCGGCTTGTCCACGACGGGGAGCATTTCCTTGGGCGTCGCCTTCGTCGCCGGGAGGAAGCGGGTACCGAGACCTGCGGCCGGGATCACGGCCTTCTTGATCACAGGGTGCAACTGAGTCATGGGCAGAACGATAGTGGGTCACGCAGACCCCTCCGGGTTTGATTCCGGTGAATAGATCCGACATTGCCCCGTTTTGAAAGGAAAACAGAGCCCGCCGTGGTAGAGAACCAGCCCCACCCGTCCGAAAAGTCCCGGCTGCGCCGGGAACTCCTCGCCGCCCGCCGGGCCCTGTCCCCCGATTCCCTGCGTACGTCGGCCCGCGCCCTCTCCCGCTCCGCCTGTGCGCTGCCCGAGCTGGCCGACGCGCAGACGGTGGCGGCGTACGTCTCGGTCGGGTCCGAACCCGGCACCCGCGATCTGCTGGACGCCCTGCGCGCGGCCGGGAAGCGGGTGCTGCTGCCCGTCCTGCTGCCCGACAACGACCTCGACTGGGCCGCGTACGAGGGCCCGGGCAGTCTGGCCGAGGCCGCCCACCCCGGCAAGATGCGCCTGCTGGAGCCGGCCGGGCCGCGGCTCGGGCCGGACGCGGTCACCGGCGCCGACGCCGTCCTGCTGCCCGGGCTGGCCGTCGACGGTCGCGGGATGCGTCTGGGGCGCGGCGGCGGCTCGTACGACCGGGTGCTGGCGCGCCTGGCGCGCGCCGGGGCGCATCCCGCGCTGGTCGTGCTCCTCTACGACGAAGAGGTGGTCGCGCGGGTCCCGGAGGAACCGCACGACCACCCCGTTCAGGCGGTGGCCACCCCGTCGGGGGTGGTCAGATTCACGGCTTGAGGGCCGCTCACGGCTTGAGCGTCAGCGTCTCCACCGTCGCCTTGTCCACGGCCTCCTTGCCGAAGGGCCAGTCCAGCAGCTCGCCCTTGGCCCACATCGTCGTCTGGTCCGTGTAGTTGTCGTGGTACGCGTGGCCCGAGGCGCCGGTCAGGTTTATCCAGCGCGACTTGTCCAGGTCGTTGAGGTTCACGACCATCCGCATCGACGGGACCCAGGTGACCCCGTACCCGCTGGAGGCGTTCCAGCCGGTCGCGTTCACGGTGGCCTCGCCGCCGCCCAGGTTCCACGGGCCGCGATTGAGGAGCCACTGCATGAAGCCCGGGCCCGCGGTGCCGATGGTCTGGTTCTTCAGAGTCAGCTGGTGCAGGCGGCCCCAGGTCCAGGTGGACTGGTCCTTGCCGAGCTTGGCGGTCAGCTCCCAGCGGGCGTCCTTCATGGCCCGCGCGAACAGCTGGTCGCGGGTGGCGGTCGCCGGCTGGTTGCGGGCGGCCGGCGTCTGCCACCACGCCGACTTCTCGTCCTTGACCAGGCGGCGGACCACCTCGAACCAGCGGTCGCCGCCGTCTGGCTGCGCCGAGTCGGGGCCGCGCGTACCGCACTCGCGGACCGTCTTGGCCAGGTCGTCGACCGGACCGCTGGTCTCCTCCTGGACGTTCATGCAGCTGCCCTCGATCCGCAGCTCCTTCGGCATCTTGTCGCCGAAGGACAGCTTGAGGATGTTGCGCCAGACCGCGTTGAAGTACGCGGCCGCCGCCGAGTCGGGCTCCTGCGTGTAGTTCCAGCCCTCCAGCAGCTTCTGCGCGGAGCGCACGTCGGGGTCCGAGACCTCGATCTTGGCCAGCATCGGGGTGAGCAGCGCGGCGATCTCGCTGCTGTTGTCCATCTGCATGGCGCGCATGTCGTCGGTGGAGATCTTGCCGTTGTCCTTGGTCTTCGCCTCGATGAGGTCGTTGATCCGCTGGCTGCGGGCGCCGTAGCCCCAGTCGGTGGTCAGCACGTACGGGTACTTGCCCGCGCCGGTCCCGCTCTCCACGACCGCCTGGTTCGCGGTGACGATGTAGCCGCGCGCCGGGTTGTAGTCGTACGGCATCTCGTCCTGCGGGATGTAGCCCGCGTTGCCGTCCTTGCCGCCCTTCCAGGCGTACTTGGAGTCCCAGCCGGGGGCCGGCATGCGGCCGTCGCCGGCGCCGCGCAGCGGGATGCGTCCGGGGGCCTGGTAGCCGATGTTGCCGGAGGGGCCCTTGTTGTCGGCGTAGATCAGGTTCTGCGACGGCACCTCGAAGTCGCGGGCGGCGGCGCGGAAGCCCGCGAAGTCCTTGGCCCGGTCGAGGTTGAAGACCGCGTCCATCGACTTGCCGGGGTCCAGGGCGGTCCAGCGCAGGGCGATGGCGTAGCCGTTGCCGCGGTCGGGGGCCGAGCTGGGGACGGGGGCGCGGCTGCCGACCGTGCCGAGCTCGTCGCTGCGGTCGGAGATCAGCGGGCCGTTGTTGGTGGTGCGGACGGTGATCTTCTTGCTCTTGCCGCCCGCGATCTTGATGACCTCTTCACGGGTCGTGAAGGGGACCACCTTGTTGTCGTAGACGTAGCCCTCGGGCTTGACCTGCTCCAGGTAGAGGTCGGTGACGTCGGCGCCGAGGTTGGTCATGCCCCAGGCGATGTCGGCGTTGTGGCCGATGACCACGCCGGGCATGCCCGAGAAGGTGTAGCCGGCGACGTCGTACTTGCACTGGTTGGAGACCGCACGGCAGTGCAGGCCCATCTGGTACCAGACCGAGGGCAGCTGCGGGGACAGGTGCGGGTCGTTCGCGAGCAGCGGCTTGCCGGTGGTCGTGTACTGGCCGGAGACGACCCAGGAGTTCGAGCCGATGCCGCTGCCGTTGGGGCCGAGGATCGCCGGGACCTTGTCCAGGGTCTTGGCGAGGGAGGTCAGCGAGTTGCGCAGCCCGACGGTGGCGCCCTGGGCGGTGGCGTCGTCCGCGAGGCCGGTGGGGTTGGCGGGGGCCGTGGAGCCCTGCGCGCCGGTCGAGGCCTGCGAGCCGGTGGTGCTGCCGCCGGAGCCCTTGCCGGAGCCGGAGCCCGTGGAGCCCGCGGCCGCGCCCTGGGGGGCGTACTTGCCGCCGTCGATCTTGCCCGCGTCCACGATCGGCTTGTTGCGGTCGAACGGGTACGGCGGGTAGAGCTCGTCGATCTGCGCCTGCGTGAGCTTGTTGGACATCAGCGCGCGGTCGATCTCGTCCTGCATGTTGCCGCGCAGGTCCCAGGCCATCGCCTTGAGCCAGGCCACCGAGTCCACCGGCGTCCACTGCTCGGGCTGGTAGTCGTCGCTGAGCTTGAGGGCGGAGTGCTCGACGGAGAGGTCCTTGCCGGACTTCCCCTTCAGGTACGCGTTGACCCCGTCGGCGTAGGCCTGGAGGTACTTCTTCGTCTCGGCCGAGAGCTTCGTGTCGTACTCCGCCTGCGCGACCTGGCGCCAGCCGAGCGTGCGCAGGAAGGCGTCGGTCTCGACCTGGTCGGGCCCGAACATCTCGGAGAGCCGGCCGGAGGTCATGTGGCGGCGGACGTCCATCTCCCAGAAGCGGTCCTGGGCGTGCACGAAGCCCTGCGCGCGGAAGAGGTCGTCGTCGTTGTCGGCGTAGAGCTGGGGAATGCCGTGGGAGTCGCGCTTGACCTCGACGGTGCCCGTCAGGCCGGGGACCTTGAGGGTGCCGGTGGCCTGGGGGAACGAGGCGCGGACGTTGTCCATGCTCCAGTACGTCCCGTAGCCGAAGCCCGTGAGGAGCGCCAGGACCAGCACGAGCACGATCAGACGGGCGCGTCGTCCCCTCTTCTTGGCGGGAGGAGCGGTTTCGTTGGCGGGCATCGCTGTCCTTAGAGGGGCAGGGTGGTCCTGGGAGTGCTGGGAGCAACCATAGGCGCAGGACCGGGTCCGTTGATCCGCCAGGGGTCGAGGTGGCGAGGACAGGGGCGAACACGCGTTTCACAATGTGGTTATCACGTAAAGGGCACGTCAAATATTAGGTAAGGTAACGAAGTACCTGCCGATCTTGCCGGACTTGTCGCCTGGAGGAACGTTCCACCGGGCGCCTTGAGGAAAGGGCCGCCCGCTGACCGTCCACACGCTCAATGAGCTCCTGCTGGTCTGCTCGCTCGTGCTGCTCGTCGCCGTCGCGGCGGTACGCATCTCTTCACGCAGCGGCCTCCCCAGCCTGCTCATCTACCTCGGCATAGGCGTAGCGATAGGCCAGGACGGCATAGGCAACGTCGTTTTCGACAATGCCGAGCTGACCCAGGTCATCGGCTACGCCGCGCTCGTCGTGATCCTCGCCGAGGGCGGTCTGGGCACCAAGTGGAAACAGATCAGACCGGCTCTGCCGGCCGCGATCGTGCTGTCGCTGATCGGCGTCGCGATCAGTGTCGGCGTCACGGCCGCGGGTGCGCACTACCTGGTCGGGCTGGACTGGCGGCAGGCGCTGCTGATCGGCGCGGTCGTCTCCTCGACCGACGCCGCGGCCGTCTTCTCCGTCCTGCGCAAGGTGCCGCTGCCCTCGCGGATCACGGGTGTGCTGGAGGCCGAGTCGGGCTTCAACGACGCTCCCGTCGTCATCCTGGTCGTCGCCTTCGCGACCGTCGGCCCGGTGGACCCGGGGTACGTCCTGGTCGGCAAGATCGCCCTTGAGCTGGCGATCGGCGTCGCGATCGGCCTGTCGGTCGGCTTCCTGGGGGCGTACGGCCTGCGGCACGTGGCCCTGCCCGCCTCCGGCCTCTACCCGATCGCCGTGATGGCGATCGCCGTGTCGGCGTACGCGGCCGGCGCGATGGCGCACGGCTCCGGCTTCCTCGCCGTGTACCTGGCGGCCATGGTGCTCGGGAACGCGAAGCTCCCGCACTGGCCGGCGACCCGGGGCTTCGCGGACGGGCTCGGCTGGATCGCCCAGATCGGCATGTTCGTCCTGCTCGGGCTCCTGGTCACCCCGCACGAGCTGGCCCAGGACTTCTGGCCGGCCGTGATCATCGGGCTGGTGCTGACCATGGTGGCGCGGCCGCTGGAGGTCTTCCTCAGCCTGCTGCCGTTCCGGATCCCGTGGCAGGAGCAGGCCCTGATGTCGTGGGCGGGGCTGCGCGGAGCCGTGCCCATCATCCTGGCGACCATCCCGATGGTGACCGGGATCGAGGGCAGCGACCGCGTCTTCAACATCGTCTTCGTCCTGGTCGTCGTCTACACCCTGGTCCAGGGGCCGACCCTGCCCTGGCTCGCGCGCAAGCTGGAGCTCGGCGACACCGACGCGGGCGCCGCCGACCTGGGGATCGAGTCGGCGCCGCTGGAGAAGCTGCGCGGGCACCTGCTGTCCTTCGCCATCCCGGAGGCCTCGCGGATGCACGGCGTCGAGGTGAGCGAGCTGCGGCTGCCGCCGGGGGCCTCGGTGACGCTGGTGGTCCGGGACGCGAAGAGCTTCGTACCGCTGCCGTCCACGGTGCTGCGGCGCGGGGACGAGCTGCTGGTGGTGGCCACGGATCCGGTGCGGGACGCGGCGGAGGCCCGGCTGCGGGCCGTGGCGCGGGGCGGCAAGCTGGCCGGTTGGCTCGGGACGGGCTCGAACGGGGGCTGAGCAGGGGCTGAGCAGGGGCCGATCGGGGCCCTCGCGGCCCGAGCACGGCCCGCACCTGACTTCAACAGAGCGTTAGAGTGTCGTTCTAATTCTGTGTTTTCAGGGTTTGCGGGCCGTTTCACCCCGCTTTCACGGGCCCCGGAATGCGAACTTCCAGTTAATCGCAGGTGAAGACATCAGATGTCGCCGGAATCACAGGACACACACCCGGTCTGCCTGTACGATTAAGGCACACCACATCGAACCAACTCTGCCTGACGCAGAGCTGGCGCGACCGCAAAGCGGCCGTGGCTCCCTCCCGCAGTGGGCGCCCAGGTATCACTCGGTTCTGCGCAAGAGGACAGCTCTCGGGGCTCCCACATGTACGGGTGCGGTCGCTCACGAGGCGGCCCACCGTCCGCAGACGGGGACGCTCTACCAGGCAGCGGAAAGGCCAGGCCGTGACATCCGCGGTCACGACCGACAAGTCCGCCCGCCCCGGTTACGGGCAGCTCCTGCGCACGCCCGGCGCCATCGGCTTCGTCCTCCCGGGATTCGCCGCCCGGCTCCCCTTCGGCATGCTGACCATCAGCATCCTGCTGCTCGTCCAGCACACCACCGGCTCCTACGGCAGCGCAGGCATCGTGGCCGCCGTCACCGGCGTCTCGATGGCGCTGTCCGCCCCGGTGATGGGCAAGCTCACCGACCGCCGCGGCCAGAGCGCCGTCCTGGTCCCCGTCGTCCTCATGCACTCCGCCGCCGTCAGCACCCTCGTGGCGCTCGCGCTGCTGGGCGCTCCCGTGTGGGCGCTGGCCCTGGCCGCCGTCCCGGCCGGCGCCTCCGTCCCGCAGGTCGGGCCGATGGTCCGGGCCCGCTGGGCCGCCAAGCTGGAAGGCTCCCCGCTGCTGCCGACGGCCGCCGCGTTCGAGTCCGTCACCGACGAGTTCACCTTCGTCGTCGGCCCGGTGCTGGCCACCGCGCTGTGCACCGGCGTCCACCCGGCCGCCGGCCTGATCACCGAGGCCGCGCTCACGCTGGCCGGCGGTCTGGTCTTCGCCGCGCAGCGCGCCACCCAGCCGAAGCCGCACGCCGTCCCGGCCGGGGGCGAGAAGCACGCTTCCGCACTGTCCTTCCCGGGCCTGCGCGTCCTGATCGTGGCCTTCCTCGGCATCGGCGCCGTCTTCGGCGGCATGCAGGTCTCGCTGGCCGCCTTCTCGAACGAGATCGGCAACCCGGGCGCGAACGGCCTGCTGTACGGCGTCTTCGCGGCCGGCAACATGACCGCGGGCATCGCCTGCGGCGCCATCGCCTGGAAGATCGGCCCGCGCCGCCGGCTGCTGCTCGGCTACGCCGGCCTCACCGTCGCCGCCTCGGTCCTGTGGACCGCGCACTCGATGGTCCTGCTCGGCGCGCTCGGCCTGGTCGTCGGCCTGTGCATCGCCCCGGCCCTGATCACCGGCTACACGATGATCGAGTCCCTGATCCCGGCGAACGCCCGGACCGAGGCCTTCACCTGGCTGACCGGCGCCGTCGCCTTCGGTCAGGCCACTGCCGTGACCCTGGCCGGCCGCCTGACGGACGCGCACGGGTCCTCGTACGGCTTCCTGGTGCCCATGGCGGGCACCATGCTGGCGCTGGCGACCCTGCTCGCGCTGCGGTCGAGCCTGGCCCCGAAGGCCCCGAGCCGGATCATCAACTCGTCGACGGGATCGCCTGCCGCTGCTGCTGCGGAGGCCCCTGCTGCGCGGGTGAACGAGCGTGGTGTCGGTCACCGCGTGCCGGTGACGGTGGACTGATCGGCCGGAATACGTCACCATGGAACGTCGTTAGCACTCATCGAGTCAGAGTGCCAGGAGGAAATTCGTGCCGACCTACCAGTACCAGTGCACCGAGTGCGGTGAGGGCCTTGAGGCCGTGCAGAAGTTCACCGATGACGCACTGACCGAGTGCCCGAACTGCCACGGACGCCTGAAGAAGGTGTTCTCCGCGGTCGGCATCGTCTTCAAGGGTTCCGGTTTCTACCGGAACGACAGCCGCGGCGCTTCGTCGAGCAGCACCCCTGCCTCCTCGAAGCCGTCGACGCCTGCCGCCGCCCCGGCCGCTTCGTCGACGTCCTCGACGTCGAGCACGAGCACCGGGTCCAGCTCCACGTC
Source organism: Streptomyces sp. NPDC051109 (assembly GCF_044455885.1). Taxonomy (NCBI): domain Bacteria; kingdom Bacillati; phylum Actinomycetota; class Actinomycetes; order Kitasatosporales; family Streptomycetaceae; genus Streptomyces; species Streptomyces sp. NPDC051109. The sequence continues at coordinate 32,485 of NZ_JBITFF010000016.1, read as the reverse complement.
GGCTGCCTGACCTCTGATCTCATCTGCTTTCCGTAAGGCCCCGCAGCCCCGTCCGGGCGGCGGGGCCTTGCGCATGCCCGGTTAGGGTGGCCGCATGGCTAACGCAGAGATCGGTGTCATCGGCGGCTCGGGCTTCTACTCCTTCCTGGACGACGTCTCCGAGGTCCGGGTGGACACCCCGTACGGGCCCCCGAGCGACTCCCTCTTCATCGGCGAACTGGCCGGGCGCCAGGTCGCCTTCCTCCCGCGCCACGGCCGCAGCCACAAGGTCCCGCCCCACAAGATCAACTACCGCGCCAACCTGTGGGCGCTGCGCTCGATGGGCGTGCGCCAGGTGCTCGGCCCGTGCGCGGTCGGCGGCCTGCGCACCGAGTACGGTCCGGGCACACTGCTCGTTCCCGACCAGCTGGTCGACCGTACGAAGTCCCGCGCCCAGACCTTCTTCGACGGTGAGCCGCTGCCCGACGGGACGGTGCCGAACGTCGTGCACACCACCTTCGCCGACCCGTACTGCCCGGTGGGCCGGTCGGTGGCGCTGTCGGCGGCGCGCGGCCGTGCGTGGGAGCCGGTGGACGGCGGCACGATGGTCGTGGTCGAGGGCCCCCGCTTCTCGACCCGCGCCGAGTCGAAGTGGCACGCGGCGATGGGCTGGTCGGTCGTCGGCATGACGGGCCACCCGGAGGCGGTCCTCGCGCGCGAGCTGGGGCTCTGCTACACGTCGATGGCCCTGGTCACCGACCTGGACGCGGGCGCGGAGACGGGCGAGGGCGTGTCGCACACGGAGGTCCTGAAGGTGTTCGGCGAGAACGTCGGCCGCCTGCGCGAGGTCCTCTTCGACGCGGTGTCGGCCCTCCCGGCGACGGAATCCCGCGCCTGCCTGTGCACCCACGCCCACGACGGCTGGGACCTGGGCATCGAACTGCCGTGATCAACGAGGAGGCCCCCGGCGACCGCGCGGCGCGGTCCGCCGCCACGGGGATCCCTCTGGACGTCTGACGCCGACCCATCCCTAGGGGTGGCGGCGTTGTCCACAGGCTGGGGATCGTCCACAGGCGTGAGCGGGATTTCGCGGCGCGGCGGATCGTGAGGGGTGTCCGGGCGCAGGGTCCGGGCATCGGAACCCGATTCGCCGGTGGTGGCCGTCATGTCCAAGTCCTCGTGCTTCTCCGCCTCCTCCACCCCTTCTCCGTGTCCCCCCGCGCGCCCCGTGCCCTCCTTTCCCCCGCTTCGCGTCGGGCGGGGCGGGGACCGGCTGCGCCGGGCCGTTCGGCGTCGGCGGCGGGCCGCTTCGGCCGGTCTGGCCGTGCTGGCGGCCGCGCTGGCGGTGGTGGGCGGGGCGGAGGCCGCTCAGGCCTCACGGGGCGCGGCCGCGCCGCCCGAGGTGAAACCCCCGGCGGTGGTGCGGTGGGTGTCGGCGCCGGTGCGCATCGCGGACGCGGCGACGGTGCGGCTGTTGCGGCCCGGCGACCGGGTGGACGTGGTCGCGGCGGAGCGCGCGGGCCCGCCCCGGGTGGTGGCCGCCGGCGCCCGCGTGGCCGAAGTGCCCGATCCGGAGAAGGGCGTGGGGGACGCCGGGGCGCTGGTGGTCCTGTCGGTGCCCCGGGAGACCGCGCGGACCCTCGTCGGGGCGGGCGCGGTGGCACGACTGGCGGTGACATTGTGCTGAACCGGACCGGCGTGCCGCCAAGTCACCACAAGACGGGCCCCGATGGGACACGGCGTGCCCGGACTGCCGTAGCTTTCGGAACCGTTGGCTCCATGTTCGGCGGATTCGAAGAGAGGCTCAGTGGTGAGCGAGCAGAAGAAGGAGAGCGTCCTGGCAGGCTTCAAGGCCTTCCTGATGCGCGGCAACGTAGTCGACCTGGCGGTGGCGGTCGTCATCGGCGCCGCGTTCACGAACATCGTGAACTCGGTGGTGAAGGGGATCATCAGCCCGGTGGTCGGCGCCGTCGGCACGAAGAGCCTGGACGGTTACACGTCCTGTCTGAAGGGCCCCTGCGGCATCGACGCGAAGGGGGATGCCATCGGCGTGAACATCCTCTGGGGCTCGGTGCTGAACGCCGCCCTGACCTTCCTGATCACCGCCGCGGTCGTCTACTTCCTGATGGTGCTGCCGATGGCGAAGTACCTGGCCAGGATGGAGCAGCGCCGCCGGGCCAGGGAGGGCGTCCAGGAGACCATGGAGATCACCGAGCTGGTGGTGCTCAAGGAGATCCGGGACGAGCTGGTCGCCCAGCGCAGCCGAAACGGCCAGGGCAGCGGCCAGGGGGGCGGCCAGGGCGGGTACGGCGGTCAGAGCGGCCAGGGCGGGTACGGCGGTCAGAGCGGCCCGTACGGCAACCCCGGTCAGGGCTACTAGCGGGTCAGACGTGGTGCGGCGGCTTCTCGTCGAGGAAGCGGGCCAGGTCGGCCGCGCTCCCGGCGGAGGTCGGCCGCTCGCCCCACCCGCGGTCGGTGTCGTCCGAGGACTGCTGGTCCAGCGGGTCGTCGAAGACGAGCCGGGGCTTGGGCCGCGCCGCGGGGGCGGCCTCGGGCCGGGGCTCGGGGGCGGCCTCGGGCTGCGAGGGCTGCGGGTCGGAGGCGGGGGCGCTGCTCATGCCTCCAGGGTACGGCCGCCCCGGCCCCCGACCCTGCGCCCGCCGCGGCCCCGGCCCGGGGTCAGTCGGCGACCGCGGACCCTCCGGCGACCAGGCCGTGCTGGTGCGGCCGGTGCGGTACTGCGCCGGATCGGGCGCCTGCACGCGGCGGACCGTCTCCGTGCGCAGATCCTGCGTGGCGGAACTCATGACACGTCCTGGGGGTTGGAGAAGACTCCTGAGGGTCCTGTCCCCTCCAGGCTCCGCCCTCCCGCCCTCCGGCATCAAAGGAGAGGCGTCGCGTGGGCGGCAAGGACGAAGTCCCCACGCTCACGGCGCGTAGGTCAGGGGTGTCCGCTGCCCCGCCGGCGCCGCGCGCCTCGCCTGCCGACCGGCGTACGGCTGCTGTCCTGTGCGGTATGACGTACGTACCGATGACCTCCCGCAGCCGGGACGAGGGCCACCGGGCCTCGACCCCGCTGGAGCTGTTCTTCGACCTCTGCTTCGTCGTCGCCGTGGCGCAGGCCGGCCGCCAGCTCGTCCACGCGCTCGCCGAGGGACATGTCGGCGACGGCATCGCCGGCTTCCTCTTCGTGTTCTTCGGGGTGTGGTGGGCCTGGATGAACTTCACCTGGTTCGCGTCCGCCTACGACGTCGACGACGTGCCGTACCGGATCGCGACCCTGGTGCAGATCGCCGGTGTGCTCATCTACGCGGCGGGGATCCCGCGCGCCTTCAACGACAACGACTGGACCATCGCCGTCCTCGGCTACGTGGTGATGCGGCTCGCGCTCACCGTGCAGTGGCTGCGCGCCGCCGCCGGGGAGCAGGGCCCGGCCCGGCGCACGGCGCTCACGTACGCGGCGGGGCTGCTGCTCTGCCAGGCCGGCTGGGTGGCGCTGCTCGCGGCACCCGAGCAGTCCCGCAGATGGCTGTTCCTGGTGCTCGTGATGATCGAGCTGCTGGTTCCGGTGCTCGCCGAGCGCAGCTACCAGACCCACTGGCATCCGCACCACATCGCCGAGCGGTACGGCCTGTTCACCATCATCGTGCTCGGCGAGACCATCGCCGCCAGCACCGTCGCGGTCCAGTCGGCGATCGACGAGCACGAGGCGCCGGGCGAGCTGCTGCCGATCGCCGCCGGCGGGCTGCTGCTGGTCTTCGCGGCCTGGTGGATCTACTTCGCGGTACCCGCGCACGACCGGCTGCGGAGCAACCGCGAGGCCATCCCGTGGGGGTACGGGCATTTCGTGATCTTCGCGTCGGCCGCGGCCATCGGAGCCGGCATCGAAGTGGCGATCGAGCACGCGGTCGGCAAGGCCCACGTCTCGGCCCTGTCCGCCAACCTCGCGGTGTGCATCCCGGCTGCGCTCTTCCTGGCCTTCGTCTGGCTCCTGCACTCCCGCCACTTCAAGCGCGGTACGGCCCAGCAGCTGGTGCTGCCGCTCACGGCGTTGGCGATCCTCGCCTGCGCGTGGACCGGCGCGCGGGCGGTGCTGTGGGCCGGGCTGGTCGCCGCGGCCGCCGTCGCGGTGGGCGTGACCTTGGCCGACCGGGAGCGTTCTGGTGCGTGAGGACGGCGGGCGGCACGGCCGCGGCGGCCACGGCGAGCACGCCAGGGACAGGAGAAGAAACGATGAAGGTCCCGGTACAGCGGTACGCGGACACGGGCGCGGCGGTGGCGGAGTACGGGGAGCTCGCCGACCCGGCGTTCTGGCAGCAGCCCCCGGCGGCGCGGCTGGCGGCGTTCGCCCGGCTGCGGGCCCTGGACTCCCCGGTCTACGTACCCGAGGGCAAGGGCCGCGGGCACTGGGCCCTCGTACGGCACGCGGACGTGCAGGAGGCGAGCCGGCTGCCCAAGGTGTTCGCCAGCGCGCCCGGGGTGACCACGCCCGAGCCGGCCCGGTGGGTGCGGGCGCTGTTCGGGGACTCGATGGTCAACCTGGACGGTGCGGACCACGCCCGGCTGCGCAAGATCGTGCAGCGGGCGTTCACTCCGCGGCTGCTGGCGGCGGCCGAGGCGGACGTCCACGCGGTGGCCGCCCGGATCGTGGACGACGTACTGGCGCAGGAGCCCGACGAGTTCGTCACGGCCGTGGCGTCCCGGCTGCCGCTGGAGGTCATCTGCAACATGATGGGGATCCCGGAGCGCTACCGCGCCGAGATCGCCGACCGCGTCAACCACGCCTCGGAGAACATCGGCGTCGAGCGGGGCCTGGCCTCGCGGCTGCGGATGCCCGGGCGCGGGCTGCGGGCCCTGGCCAAGATGCAGCGGATGGTCGCGGGCATCGGCCGGGAGCGGCGCAAGAACCCCACCGGTGACCTGATCTCGGCCCTGGTCACCGCGGACGTGGACGGGCAGGCGCTGAACGCCCGCCAGCTCGGCGCGTTCTTCTCGCTGCTGATGGTGGCCGGGGTGGAGACCACCCGCAACGCGATCACCCACGGGCTGACCCTGCTGACCGACCACCCCGCCCAACGGGACCTGCTGCTCGGGGACTTCGAGGCGTACGCGGACGGCGCGGTGGACGAGATGATCCGCCACTCGACGCCGATCATCCAGTTCCGCCGGACGGTGGCCGCCGAACACACCCTGGGCGGGCACTTGTTCCGGCCCGGGGACAAGGTGGTGCTGTACTACGCCTCCGCCAACCGCGACGAGGCGGTCTTCCCCGACCCCGACGCCTTCGACATCACCCGCTCGCCCAATCCGCACCTGGGCTTCGGCGGCGGCGGCCCGCACTTCTGCCTGGGCGCGCACCTGGCCCGGGTGGAGATGAAGGCCCTGTTCCGCGAACTGCTGACCCGGCCGGTGGGGCTGCGGGCGGTGGGGCTGCCGGACCTGGCGGGCTCGAACTTCGACAACCGGGTCCGCTCGCTCAAGTTCGCCTTCGAGCGCCCCTGAGGGGACGCGGCCGGCCACCGGGCGGGCTGGGAGCCCGGCGGCCGGCGAGGGGGGGCGGGCCCCCGGGGATCCCGGGAGCGGATCCCCGGAGCGGATCCCGGGAGCGCCCTACTGGAGGCGCCGCACCGCCAGTACGCAGTGGGCGCTGCTCGTGAGCACGGACTCGTCGCCCGCGAACTCCTGGAGGGTCTTCGGGTCCACCGGCTGGCCCGGGACGGCCTCGGGCCAGGCGCGCGTGGCGAACAGGAAGTAGGCCTGGCCGCTCTCGACGGCCGCGGCGACCCACTCGTTCGGGGCGGTGCAGGTCGCGTTCAGTCCCGGCATGGTCAGCGCGACCTGGTTGTCCGCGAGCACGATCTGCACGGGGAAGCCGGTCGGGTTGCGGGTGCCGTCCATGACCACGTCACCGATGGGCAGACCGATCTCCTCCAGCAGCCCGCGGGCGGCCTTCTCGCCGGCCTCCCGCCCCTGCGGCCCGTCGCCGAGGCTGTAGGCGAGCAGGTAGGGGATGTCGTGGCCCTCGGAGGGGTCACCGATCCAGGCGAGCACGGAAAGGGTGCCGAGGTGGGACCGGTCGATTTCGGCTTGAGTTGAAGTCATGCGCCGCACCCTAGTGCTCTCTCCGCCGCGCCTTTTCGGCCTTTCACCCGCGCGGGCTACACGACCCAGAATCCCTCTCCGGAATTCGCCTGCATGTTCGCGTCCTGGTACTGGAGCCGCACGATGCTGGCCTTTTCCGGGATTTCGAACACCACCCATCCCTCGGCCCGCTGTCCGACGGCGAGGGAATCGAAGACGAGGGGTTTGCCGGTGGTCAGTTCACCGGTCGGAACCACCGGGTGGCGACCGCCCGCGCTGTCGTACGCCCACATCTGCCCGAGGTCCCCGTACGAGTCCCCGCCGACGTTGGCGAACGACATGGAGGCGGCCACCCAGCGCTTGCCCGCGGGCGGGGCGTAGTCCTTCTCCACGCTGACCGCCGGGTCGACGTACGCGTTGAGCACGGCCTGCAGGTGCCGGCCCACCTGGCGCCCGCGCACCCGTACGGCGTCGCCCACATGGGCGTCCTTCGAAGCGGCCCGGGCCGCCGGATCCTCCCCGGCTCCGGGCGCGCCGTCGTCCACCGGGACGGCCGGCGCCGCGGCGGGGGCGAGCGCGGCCCCTTCGGGGGCACCGGAGCAGGCCGTGGCACCGAACAGCAGGAGGGGCAGGAGGGCGGCGGCGAGAACGGAAGCGGACTGGCGCATACATGATCCCTTCGGGGACCTTCGGTGAGGTATTTCGGCCAGTCTCACGCGCCCGAGCGGGCAATTGCACACACCGACACGAGTGTGCGGAAGGAGTTGCCCGCCATCTGCCAGCACAATGCGTTTCGGCGCTTTTGTGCCGACCCCACCCCCCATGGAGGATTCATGCGAGTTTCCACCCGTCGCGTGGCCGTGACGGCGCTTTCCGCACTGGCCGCCGCCACCGCGCTCACCGCCCCTGCCGACGCCCGCTCCCACGGCAATGAGATTTCCGTACAGGAAGTCGGTCACATTTCCGAAGACGGCCGCGTCACCCTTTTCGGGACCTACAGGTGCGAGCCCTCGTCACCCCGTGGAGTGCAAATCCAGGTCACGCTCGCCCAGGATTCGACCCGCCTGGGCTTCGGCGGCGAGGAGGCCGCCTGCGACGGACAGCAGCACGACTGGTCCGCGTCCACCTCGCTGAAACTGGTGACCGTGCACCCGGGGGCGGCCGCTGCGGAGGCCAAGCTCCAGTCGGCGAGCCTGCACTCCGGGTTCAGCGTGCGCGTGTCCTACCTGGCGCAGGCCGAGCGGGACGTCTGGCTGGAGGAGAAGCAGCGCTGAGCCGCGGCCGGGCCACCGCCGGACCGACCGGACCTCCCGCGGCCGGTAGCCGCCGCTACCGGCAGGCGGGGGCCACGCCGGTCATCGACATGAACGCGACGGTCCGGCAACCGGGATCCGCGTGCGGACTCCCGGCCGTACGGTGCACGGCCTCCGGTACGCCGACGGCCAGCAGGAGCAGCGCGAGGAGGGCGGTCGCGGCCCCCCTGCCCGGCCGCTTGTTCAGCCGGTGCACGGCGGGGTCCCGGTCCGTGTGGTCGTCCGTTCCATGGACCGCATCATCACTCCGACCCCCGCATGCCGCAACTCGGCGTGACGGCCCGGTCACCTTCCGGTATGCGGTCACCCGACGCTCCGCGTCGTGCCCGCGACGTCGAACTCGCACCACACCGCCTTGCCGTCGCCCCGGGACTCCACGCCCCAGTGCGTGGCCAGCGCGTCCACCAGCAGCAGCCCGCGCCCGGTGGTGGCGGCCTCCCCCGGGGTGCGCCGGCGCGGCCAGACGCTGGAGCGGTCCTTGACCCACAGCCGGATCCGCCGGACCGGCTCCGGCAGCACCTCCATGGTCAGCACCGCCCCGCCGTCCGTGTGCAGCAGGGCGTTGACCAGCAGTTCCCCGGCGGCCAGTTCCACGTCGTCGGCGAGCTCGGGCATGCCCCAGTCGCGCAGGGCCTGGCGCAGGGCGTAGCGGGCCTCCGAGAGGCCCTCCGGGTCCGCCTGGTGGATGTACTGGTGGATCCGCGGGGCCCGGTGGGTGCCCGGGTCGGGGGCCCGGCGCAGCACCAGCAGGGCCACGTCGTCCCCGGATCCCCAGCGCTCCCAGAGCCGGTCCGAGAGGTGGTCGGCGAGCGCGCCCGCCTCCTGCGGACCGCTGCGCACGGCGTGGGCGAGGGCCTCCATGCCCTGGGTGATGGCGGTGCCGGGCTCCTCGACCAGGCCGTCGGTGCACAGCACCAGCGTCTCCCCCGGGACCAGGTCGAGCCGGGTCTCGGGGAACTCCTCCTGCTCGAAGACCGAGGCCAGCCCGAGGGGCAGGCCGCCCCGTACGTTGGGCCAGCCCGTACGCCCGTCCGTGTGCCGGATCAGCGGCCCGAGATGGCCCGCGCGGACCGCCCGTACGCCGCCGGTCTCCAGGTCCACCTGTGCGTACATGCAGGTCGCGAAGCGCTCGGTGTCCAGTTCGGCCAGGAAGCGGGAGGCCCGGGCCAAGACGGTGGACGGCGGATGGCCCTCCCCCGCGTACGCCCGCAGCGCGATCCGCAGCTGGCCCATGATCGCCGCCGCGTGCGTGTCGTGGCCCTGTACGTCGCCCACGACGATGCCGACCCGGTCGCGGGGCAGCGCGATCACGTCGTACCAGTCCCCGCCGACCTCCCGCCCGCTCCACGCGGAGTGGTAGCGCACCGCGATCTCCCCGCCGCTGATCTCGGGGATCCGGCGCGGCAGCATCGAGGCCTGCAGGCCCGTGGCGAACTCCCGCTCCTGGTCGAACAGGAGCGCCCGCTGGAGGGACTGCGCCACGATGCCGGCCAGGCCCAGGCACAGGTTGCGCTCCTCCGGGCTGAACTCGCTGCGCCGCCGGTAGAACAGCACGAGCCCGCCGATCGCCTTGGCCTGCGCGATCAGCGGCAGATAGGCGGCGGCGTCGAAGCGGATGCGGCGCAGGTAGTCAGCGAGCAGCGGGAACTCGCCCGCGAGCTCGGTGAGGGAGGTGACGAACCGCGCCTTGCGGGTGAGCACCGCCTGCGACAGCGGCAGCGAGCCGTCCAGCCGGGTGAACCGCCGCTCGCTGAGGATCTCCAGCGACTCCCCGCTCAGCGCGATGATCTTGATGGCGCCGTTCTCGACCAGCCCCAGGGCCAGCCCGTCCGCACCGAGCCGCTCCAGCGCCCCCGCCCCGGTCAGCGTGGCCGTGACGTCGTCGACCGTCACCGCCCGCGACAGGGCCTCCGTCGTCCGCTGCACGATCGTGGCCTGCTGGGCCCGCGCCGACTCCAGCTTCCGCAGCACGGTGGCGTGCGCCAGCTCGGCCGTCGCGTCCCGTACGATCCCGACGATCCGCAGGGCCCTGCCGTCGGCGTCGCGCAGGATCCGGCCCTGCGTGTGCGTCCACTGGTCGACGCCGTCGCGCCGCTGCACGGTGAAGTACGAGCCGTACGTCTCCATGCCGCCGTCCAGGGCCGCCTGCGTGGACTCCGCCAGCCGGGCGCCGTCGTCGGCCGGGATCCGCAGCCCCAGCGCCTCCGGGGTGTCGTCGAACTCCTCCCGCTCCAGGTCGAAGACCACGAGCCCGGACTCGTCGAGCATCAGCGTCCCGGCGGCCAGGTCCCACTCGAAGCTGCCCATGCCGTTCAGCGCGAGCCGCTCGCCGGGCCCCGTCACCGGCTCCCGGCTGCCCTGCCCGGATCTGTCGCGCTCCGCCGCTGCCACGAGACACACCACCTAACGGCCGGGCCAGCACGGCTGGGAGATCAACCGCTCCCACTCCTCGTCAGGATGCCCCGGAAGGGTGCGCCCGGCCTCCTGCCAGCGCTTGACGAGGAAGAAGTAGATCGTCGGCTGGTCCGGTGCCGCGTGCCCGGCAGGGGTGTGCGCGGGAGGGGCGTACGGCGAGGCGGCGGGCCTGGCCGCGGCCCTCGGCCCGGGCCTGGCCGCCCCGGGCTGCTCCGCCCGGCTCGCGGGAATGCGCACCCAGCCGCGGCCACCCTGTGCTCGCTGCTCCGCACTCATCGCGGTCCCCTCTCGACCTCACCGCAGAGACGTCTTCGGATGCCCGGCACCGGCCCGGTCGGGCCGTACGGTCCCGGTGGAGGCCGCCGGCCTGCCCCGGGCGCCGAGGCGCTTTCGGACTCCTGCAACCAGTCTCCCCGCCGTGAACCCCGCACCGTGCACGAATCGCATGGAAGGGCCGAATGAGGGAGCCGTCAGCAGCCCCGCGAAGAACAGTCCCGGCCACGAGGACTCGAACCCGGCGCTCAGCTCCGGGGTGCCGCCGTCCCCGACGGTGTCCAGGGCGGCCCGCAGCCTGGCGTCGAGCAGCTCCAGGCGCCCCAGGTGCGGGGTGAACCCGGTGGCCGCGACGACGTGCGCGACGTCCAGTACGACGGACTCCCCGGCCGCGGTCGTCAGCCCGAGCCGGGTCCGCCCGCCCACCGCCACCGCCCGGTGCAGCCGGTGGCCCAGCAGCACTGGGACGCTCCGCTCGAAGCGGTCCCGCAGCCACCAGGCCCCGGCGGGCCCGAGCGCGGTCGCCGCGATCCGCTCCCGGGTCGGCGCGGGGAGCCGGCGCACCGCCCAGGGCAGCTCCGACCACACCCAGCTGCGCCAGCCGGTGCCGAGGCCGCTGTGCGGATCGCGCAGGGCGCGCAGCACCGGTCGCTCCAGCGGCTGGGGCACGGTGTTCCAGTTCAGCCGGGACCGGCGGGCGACCAGGCAGGGCCGGGCCCCGTTCTCCGCCAGCAGGGCGGCGGTCTCCAGCGCCGCCTGCCCGGCCCCGATCACGGCGACCTCCCGGCCGGCGAACCGGGCCAGGTCGCGGTGGCCGCTGCTGTGCGAGCAGTGCCCGGGCGGCAGCTCCCGCAGCGGCCCGGGGAGGTGGACGAACGGCATCACCCCGACGGCGAGCGCGACCGTCCGGGCGAGCAGCGGCGGCCCCTCGGCGGTGCGGACGAGGAATCCCTCGCCCTGCGGGGAGACCTCGGTGACCGTCACCTCCTCCACCTCGGGCACGGCGTGCCGGGCGAACCACAGGCCGTACGAGCTGAACACGTCGATCGGCAGCGGGCTGCCGTGCTCGGCCGCCATGCCGCGGCCGGCGCAGTACGCGGCGAGGGTGTGCCGGCCGTCGGGCGCGGACAGGTTGGAGGACCAGGGCTCCGATTTCAGGTACATGCCCTCGGGCATGTGGTCCCGCCACGAGGCCATGGGCCGTCCGAGCACCCGTACGCCGAGCCCGGCCGCCGCCGCGTGCGCGGCGATCGACAGCCCGTACGGCCCGGCGCCGACCACGACCAGATCGTCCATCCGCGTCACCGCTGTCCCTCGAGTCTCGTGGGCCCCGCGCCCCTGCCCGGGCCTCCAGCGGTGGGCGGGGGCGGAGGCCGGTGGCGGGGCGTCATCGGGTCACCAGCTCGTCCGGTTCGGCGGGGGCGGCCGGGTGGTTCGGCGCGGCCGGGGCGGCCGGCGGCGTCAGATCGCGGGCGCGCTGGCGCGGGGCGCGCACCACGGCGCGGGCCGTGCGCCGGCCGTGCGCCGGGACACCGCGCAGGGCGCGCGCGCCCTTCCCCGCGCCCCGGCCGAGGAACGCGGCGAGCATCGCGAAGAACGGCATCGGGTCGTCGGCGGCGAACCAGGCCGCCTCCACCCGCCCCCGCTCAGCCCGCGGCGCCACCCGTACGGACCCGGGCCGCTCGCCGCCGGGCCCCTCGCCGCCGGACCCCTCGCCCGCGGTGCGGCCCTGCCCGGCCCCGGTGCCCTCGGCCCGCGCCGGAGGGGGGACGGCGTCCCGGCCGCCCGCCGAGGAGCGCCACGGGAGTTGGCGGCCGCGGACCGCCGCCAGCAGGGCGTAGTTCTCCGCGACGAACACCCGGCCCGGACCGCCCGCGGGCTCCGGGACCCGTTGACCCGTCAGGTCCAGGTACATCGCCTGGACGACGTCCAGCCCGCCCTCGTCCGTGAACAGCCGGAACTGCGCGCCCGGCCGGGGGTTGAAGTCCACCAGCCGGAAGCAGCCCTCCTCGTCCCGGCGGAAGTCCAGGTCCAGGATCCCCTGGTAGCCGAGCCGCCGGGCGAGCCGCAGCCCCGCCTCCTCCACCGCCGGGTCCGGCAGCCAGCGCCCCACCGCCGTCAGCCCCGTCCGCACCGGCCAGGACAGCTCCTTGCGGCCCGACCCCGCGAGCAGCGGGTGCCCGCCCCGGCCGAACGCGCCGTGGAAGAACCAGTCGGTGTCCGTCCCGGCCGGCAGGAACCGCTGGAGCAGCAGCCGGCTCCCGGCCTCCTCCGTGCGCTCGTACAGCCGACGCGCCTCGGCGGCGGTGTGCACGAGCGTGGTGCTGCGCAGTCCGGCGCCCGCGGGCAGCAGCCAGGGCCGGCTCCACTTGGCCACCACCGGCAGGCCGAGCCGCCACGCGGCCTCCGCCGCCTCGGCCCCGCTCTCCGGGATCACCGTCTCCGGGTGCGGGATGTCCCAGCGCGCGCACAGCCGCGACAGCTCCGCCTTGTCCGCCACCCGGGCCGGCAGCCCGTCGGGCTGATGGGGGATCCGGAACCGGCCGTCGAGCATCGACGCGATGCGCGCGACGGCGATGGCGCTCAGGTCGTCCATCGCCACGAGCACCGCAGGCCGGCCGATCCGCTCCGACACCCCGACGAGGCACTCCAGCAGCGTCTCTGGGGCCTCGGGGTCCAACCCCCCGGCCGGCCCGGGATGTACGGCGCGCAGGTAGCGCGAGCGCCCCATGGGACCTCCCCCGGCCTCGACGACGGCATGGACCTCCACGCCTCTGCGCCCGAGCGATCTGACGGCGCCGAGGGTTCCGTGGTGGAACGGATTCCGATCGAGTCTGAGCACTACTGCGGGCACATGGCCGTCGAACGCGTGCATGGGAACGGTGTCTTTCACCTAGTCGGAGCAAGCGGGGAGGATACGCAGCTGCGAATGGCCTACGCGGCGGTCACCGGACAGGCCATTCGTCAGATGTGATGCCTAACGTCTTTGACAAGCACACCGATTCAGGAAAGTTCGGGAGACGCCATGCCCAGACCACACCGCCGACTGGCGAGCACCTGCATCGGTACGGTGACGGCCGGGCTGCTCGCCACCGGAGCCGCGCTCGCGGCCCCCGAGAAGGAGCAGCCCAAGGGTTCCGACATCGCCATGGGCGCGTTTCTCGACTCCGGCCAGACCGGAGTCGCCCGGATCCCGCAGCTGTCGCGCTGGCTGGGCGGCAAGGAGATCCGGGTCGGGCACACCTATCTGCCCGGAGACCGGTGGGCCCGCATCGAGAACCCCGACTTCCTGGAGGCCTGGGCGCAGTGGCGCCGGGCCAAGCCGGACCGGCTCTTCGTCCTCAACGTGCCCATGCAGGAGCACAACGAGGACCACGTCCCCGACCGCGAGGTGGCCCGGCTGATCCGGGCGGGCGCGGAGGGGAAGTTCGACCACCACTTCGAGAAGCTCGCCCACCGGCTGGTGGAGCTGGGCGTCCCGGACACGGTGATCGTGCTCGGCTGGGAGATGAACGGCGCCACCTACACGCACCGCTGCGCGCCGGACCCGGAGGGCTGGAAGGAGTACTGGAACCGCATCGTCAACACGATGCGCTCCGTTCCCGGACAGGAGTTCAAGTTCGATTTCGCCCCCAACCGCGGTTCGGACGCGATCGGCTGGACCAAGTGCTACCCGGGCGACGACGTGGTCGACGTCGTCGGCATGGATTCGTACGACCAGGCTCCCGGCAAGACCTTCGACGAGATGGTCAGCCAGCCGTACGGGCTCCAGCAGCACGTCGACTTCGCGAAAGCGCACGGCAAAGAATTCTCGTACCCGGAGTGGGGGCTGTTCCGCCACGGGGACAACCCGGTGTACGTACAGCGCATGCTGAAGTGGATCGAGCAGCACAAGCCGCTCTACCACACCATCACCGACTACTGCCCGCACGGCGTGTGGCAGTGCAAGCAGAACCCCCGGTCCGCGAAGGCCTTCCGGGCCGCGCTCGCACCCGAGCGGCCGGGCCCGGTGGTCCCGACCCCGGTGATTCCGACCCCGGTGGTCCCGACGCCGGTCATCCCGACGCCGGTCATCCCGACGCCGGTGATCCCGACCCCGTCGGTCCCGACGCCCGAGATCCCGACTCCCGAGATCCCCGTGCCCTCGCCGGTGGTCCCGAGCCCGCAGATCCCGGTGCCGGTCCCGTCGCCCGAGACTCCGAGCCCCAGCCCCAGCCCCAGCCCCGTGCCCGTCCCCGAGCCGGTGCCCGTGCCCGAGCCCGTCCCTTCGCCTGCCGTTCCGTCGCCCGAGGTCCCGGCCCCCGTCCCCGTCCCGGTGTCCCCGGAGCCGGTCGAGCCGAGCCCGCAGGTCCCGGCTCCCGAGAGCCCGTCCCCCGCGCCGGTTCCCGACCCCGTGCCCTCGCCGGTGGCCCCGAGCCCGAGTTCGGACCCCGTCCCGGCCCCCGTGCCCGTCCCGGAGCCGTCGCCGTCGCCGGTGCTGCCCCCGGTCCCTGCCGTGCCGAAGCCCGAGCCGGCCGATCCGCCCGCCAACAGCACGGAGTGGTGCGTGCCGGTCAACTTCGGCGAGTGGCTCTCCAAGCTGGTCGGCAGGCAGTCGCTCTGCATCAAGATCGACTGGGGCAAGGACTCCGGCTTCTGGCCCTGGTAGAGCCGTCATCGGACCCGCAGTTCGTTGAGCCGCGCCCGCCAGTCCCTGGCGGCCGGCAGCGCCTCGCGCAGCGCGTCCACCGCCCGCTCGCGCCCCGTCACCTGCGATTGGTGCAGGCGGAGCAGGGGCGCGAGCGCCGTCCTGGCCAGCAGGAACCGCTGGTTCACGACGGTCTCGGGCCGCCAGTGGTTCTTGTACGGCTCGTTGCCGCGCAGGAAGCTCACCACCGGGCGGCCCTCCGCCAGGGCGCGGCCCGCCTCGTAGCGCAGCAGCAGCGTGGCCACGTCCACCTTGCGGGTGCGCAGGTCCGGGTCGGCCCCGTACAGGTAGCCGCCGCTCAACGCCCCCGACAGCAGGGTCACGTTGGCGGCCACCACGTTCCCGTCCAGCCGGAACTCGGTCAGCCGGCCCTCGCCGACCCGCACCATCCGCCGGGTGGCCCGGGTCAGGTGCTCGGCGAAGCGGGGCCTCAGGTGCTCCGGGGTCACCCCCCGCCCGCGCCACTGCTTCTCGTGGAGCTGCAGCAGCGTCCGTACGGCGCGCGGCACCTCCTGCTCGGTGACCTCGCGCTCCTCGATCCCGGCCGCGTCGGTCTTGCGCAGCTTGGCCCGGACCCGCTGGGCCCCGGAGGCCGGCATCCGCTTCACGAGCTCGTCGAAGGGAAGCGCGGGCAGCTCCATGCAGGTGGAGTCCGTGAGCTTGCTCCGGATCCCCGGCCACTGGCCGTACAGCGCCTCGGCGGCGGCCCCGGGGCGTACCTCGCGCAGGTCGACGACCGCGCCGCGGGCGGCCCGGTGCAGGCCGCGGGCCAGCGCCGGGACGACCTGGTCGGCGTACTCGGCCGCCACCAGGACGTCGAAGTAGTCGGTGATCCCGCCGCCGAGGGGCACCAGGAGCGGCAGCGGCCGGTGGACGAGCATCAGCGCGCACGCGCCGACGAGTTCCGCGCCCCGCCGTACGAGCACGATCCGCAGCCGCCCGTCCCGGCCGTACGAGAGCCACCAGGAGTGCAGCCAGGCGTGGCTCTGGAAAGGGGTGGCGGTGGGACAGGCCCGGAAGAGCCGGTTCCACGGCTCTTCCAGCGCGGCGAACTGCCGGGGATCGCGGCACAGCGTCACCGACAGGGCCCCGGTGGAGCCCGTAGTCATCGCACGGACTCCTTCTCCTTGGTCTCGGTGTGGTCGCCCTGCGCGGGCAGGGAGGCGTACTCCTCGACGACGGGCCCGGCGACGGGCTGCTCCTCGGGCCGCCGAGTGCGGCCGGCGGGCCGGGCGAGCAGCCAGAGTCCGCCGAGCAGTCCGCCGGCGCACAGCCCGACGGCCCCGCTGATGGCGGCGGACGGCGAGGCGGGCTCGCTCGGCGCGACGGCCTGGTTGAACAGCAGCAGCTGGACGCCGGTGTTCTTGGCGGCCTGATTGCTGCTCAGCGAGAGCGCGTCGGCGACGGCGTTGGCGATGTCGGCGGCCTCGGCGGCGCTCTTCGACGTCCCCGTGATGGCGATCATCGGCGACTCGGGGGAGGTCTCGGCGCGCACCTGCGTACGGAGCCGGCCGGCGCTGATGCCCGCGCGCGGCTGGGCGTACGCGAGGGTGGAACTGCTGGTGGCGATGCGGGCGTACGCCTGGGCGAAGCCGAGGGCCGTGGCCGGCTCGGTGGTCTCGTTCGGGACGGCGACGACGTAGCTGGTGGCGGCGTACTCGGGGGCCTTCAGCACCCCGTACGCCCCGCCCGCGGCCAGCCCCAGCACGGCGGCCACGGGCAACGGCCACCAAGCGGGCGGCGGCAGCAG
This sequence comes from Streptomyces sp. NPDC051109, assembly GCF_044455885.1. Taxonomy (NCBI): domain Bacteria; kingdom Bacillati; phylum Actinomycetota; class Actinomycetes; order Kitasatosporales; family Streptomycetaceae; genus Streptomyces; species Streptomyces sp. NPDC051109. Next base: position 15,987 of record NZ_JBITFF010000016.1, on the reverse strand, counting down.
CCGCACCTTGCGACGGCGGCGGTCGGCCTTCCTCTGATCGGCCTTCTTCTCGGCCCTCTCGGCCTTCTTCTGATCGGCGGTGTCAGCCATGTACGTGCCTTCCTGGAGGGATGGGAGTGGTTTCGGGCCCCTGCTCGGGGGACCCCGTCGGTGGTGCTTCGATCAAGGCGCCCCCCGGCGTCGGGGCGGGGCGGGACCCTGACAGGGCCAGTGCGTAGACCCCGAGGAGGCGCTCCGCGCTGCGCGCGATGTCGTAGCGGCGGGCCACCGGGGGCTGGGGCAGGCGCCGGGTCCCCGCCTCCATGTGCCCGCGCAGGGCGGCGACCAGTTCCTCCGTTCCGGTCCCGATCCGCCGCGCTCCGGGTGCCTGGGCGGCCGGGAGGTCGTCGATCGCCGGACAGGTGACGTGCAGCACCGGCAGCCCCGCGGCCAGCGCCTCCACCACCGCCAGCCCGAACGCCTCCTCCCGCGACGGGGACACGAACACGTCCATGGCGGCCAGCAGCGCCGGGATCCCGGGCGTCCGCCCGTCCGCGCTGTCGCCCAGCGGGTCCCGCTCCCCCAGCAGGTGGATCCGGCTCTGCGCGCCCAGCTCGGCGGCCAGCCGCCGCAACGCCGCCCGCTCCGGCCCCTCCCCGGCCAGCAGCAGGTGCGCCCCCGGCAGCGCCGCCACCGCCCGCACCAGCGAGTCGAACCGCTTGCCCGGCACCAGCCGGCCGACCCCGCCGACCACGAACGCCCGCTCCGGCAGCCCGGTCCGGGCCCGGGTGGCCCGGCGCACCCCCTCGTCGAAGCGGAAGCGGCCGGCTTCGATCCCGTTCGGTACGACGTGCACGCGCGCGGCCGGCACCCCCCAGCCCTCCAGCCGCGCCGCCACGGTCTCCGACACGGCCACGGTCGCCGCGCCCAGCCGTTCGCTGGCCAGGTACAGCGCCCGTACGCCGCCCGTCAGCGGACGGCCCTCGATCTCGCCGTCGCCGAGCGAGTGCTCGGTGGCCACGGTGGTCCCGACCCCCGCGAGCCGGGCCGCGAGACGCCCGTACACGCAGGCCCGGTACAGGTGGGTGTGCACGAGGTCGTACTGCTCGCGCCGGATGAAGCGCACCAGCCTCGGCAGCGCCCCCAGGTCCCGGTTGCCGCGCATCCCCAGGTGCACCACCCGGACCCCGTCGGCCCGCAGGCCCTCGGCCACCGGCCCGGGGTTGGTCAGCGTCAGCACGTCGCAGCGCATCGGCATGTGCCGCAGCAGCAGCCGGAGCTGCTGCTCGGCGCCGCCGACCCCGAGCCCGGTGATGATGTGCAGCGCCCGCAGCGACTTCACGGGCGCACCGCCCGCCGCAGCTCCCGCACCCGGTACCGCAGCTGCTTGATCCGCAGCCGCCCGGGCCCGTCCGCCTGGCTGACGTGGGTGCGCGGCAGGGCGTGCGGCCCGGCCAGCGGGCCGGGGTCGATGGCGCACGCGTACCCGTACCCGGCGGCCCGCGTCGCCGCGACGACCCGCGTGTCGAGGTGCCCGTACGGGTAGCAGAACCCCTCGGGCAGGGTCCCGGTCAGCTCCCGGATCAGCTCCCGGCTGCCCCGCAGCTCCTGCTGGAGGACGTCGTCGGCCGTCGCGGTGAGGTCCTGGTGGAGCAGGCCGTGCGAGCCGATCTCCTGCCCCGCGGCGGCGACTTCGCGGATGCCCTCGGCGTTCAGCAGGGACTTGCGCGGGCCCAGCGGGTCCCACACGTTGTCCACCCCGAGCCGTCCCGGCAGCACGAACAGCGTGGAGGTGCAGTCGTGGCGGCGCAGCAGCGGCAGCGCCCGGGTCAGGTAGTCGGTGTAGCCGTCGTCGAAGGTCAGCCCGACCAGCCCGGCGCCGCGCCCGGCCGCGCAGGCCCGGAGCAGTTCGCCGACGGACACCCCGCGCAGGCCCCGCGAGCGCAGCCACAGCAGCTGCGCCTCCAGCGTGCCCGGGGTGACGGTGATGCCGTACGGGTCCTCGGAGGGGTCGGTGAACTCGGCGACCGAGTGGTACATCAGGACCCACGGCGAGGCGGTCCGGCGGGCGGGGACCGTCGCGGCGGCGGGCGCCGTGCGGGTGTCAGCGGGCATTGCGGTACCTCTGGGTCATCTGGGTGATCTGGGCGGGGATGGCGGTGATCTCTATCGCCCGTATGGCCATGCCGCAGGCGCCGAACATGGCGGGGACGAGCAGGCAGCCGAGCGCGGTGCTGAGCAGCGGGTCGGGGATCATCGGCCCGGCGATCCAGCCGGTGCCGCAGGCGCCGACTCCGGCGACCGAGAGCCGGCCGATGCTGAGCGCGACCCGCCGGACTTGAATGGCGATGATCCGCGAGCCGAGCCCGGTGAGCAGCAGGGCGGCGGTGGTGGAGATGCCGGCGGCGTTGGCGGCGGCGATGCCGTACGTGCCCCACCAGCGGACGGCCAAGGCTCCGGCCACGATGTTGACGAGGAGCCCGGCACCCATCGCGAGCGCCGGGAACCAGGTGGGCCGGGCGGTCGAGAAGAAGGGCCGGGACAGCGCCCCGACGAGGCAGTGGCCGAGGAGTCCGAGGGCGTAGACCCGCATGACGGAGGCGGTGGCCGCGGTGTCGCGGTGGGTGAACGCGCCGCGTTCGAAGAGCACCTGGATGATCTGGGGCGCGTACCCGATGACGAGGGCGCTGCCCACCAGGACGGCGAGGGCGGCCAGCGCGAGGTCCTGTTCGACGCGCCGCCGGGCCTTCTCGGGCTCTCCGCCGGCCATGGCCTGGGCGACGACGGGGAAGGTGACGGTGCAGATCATCAGCGACAGCACCATCGGCATCTGCGCGACCTTCTGCGCGTAGTTCAGGTGCGAGATGGCCCCGGGCGGCAGCGAGGCGGCCAGGAACCGCTCGACCAGCACCTGCGACTGCCGGAACACCGCGAAGAAGATCACCGGGGCGATCAGGCCGAACGCGATGAGGGTGGGCCGGTCCCGGTCGCGCTCGCTGCGCGGCGCGCCCTTGGCGCGGGACGGCCCGAAGCCCACGTTCCGGATGAACGCGGGCAGTTGGACGAGCACCATCAGCAGCCCGCCCGCGGCGACCCCGGCGGCGGCGGCCCGCACCCCCCACACCGCGTGCAGGGCGATCATCGTCCCGATGATCCCGACGTTGTACGAAACGTAGATCGCGGCCGGCGGCACGAACGAGCGGTGTGCCCGCAGCGCGGCGCTGAAGTACCCCGCGATCCCGAAGGACAGCACGGTCAGCGCCGTCATCCGGGTGCACTCCACGGCCAGCGCCGGGTCGGGCAGTCCGGGCGCGAGCACGGCGACGACGAGCGGCGCGGCGACGACGAGCAGGGAGGCCACGGCTGCCAGGAACACCGTCAGCCGCGGCAGGGTCGCGCCCACGAGGAGCCGTACGGGGTCCTGCGTGCGGGCCTCCTTGCGGGTGAGCCCGGCGCGCGCGGCCGCCCGCCGGGCCAGGGCCTGGCTGAACGCGGGCACCATCAGCAGCGCCATGGCGTCCTCGATGAGCAGTGTCGAGGCCATCTCGGGCACGGTCCAGGCGATCAGGAAGGCGTCGCTGTCGTGCCCGGCCCCGAAGAGGTGCGCGATCGCCTGGTCCCGGAACAGCCCGAACACCGCTCCGGCGGCGGTCAGTCCGGCGGTGACGGCGGCGGCCTTGGCCAGGAACCGGCCGAGCGGCGCCGGCCCGGCGCCGCCCGGCGAGCCGCCGCCGTCGGGGGCCCCGGCGGGGCCGGTGCGGTCGGCGGGTGCCGGGGCCGGGCGCGGCGGACGGCCCGCAGCCGCGGCGACTTCGGTCGCCGCGGCCGCGGGCCGCCGCCAGGGCGTCGTGTCCGTCACCGGCCGGCCGCACCGGGTACGGCGCGCAGGCCGGCCGCGGGCCCGGTGCGCCCGCCCGCGGCGGATGCGGGGCCGGCGGAGTCCGGACCGGCGTCCGCACGGGACGGAAGCGCCCACCAGGCCGCCAGGCCGATGATCACCCCGGTCAGGACGGTGGACGGCCCGCCGATGTCCGCGTACAGGAAGTCGGTCAGCTGCCAGACGAACAGCCCGATCGCGATCAGCCCGCAGTCCCGCAGCGCGGAACCGCCGGTGACGCACCGCCTCAGACCCGCGACGAGCAGCGCCGCCCAGCCGCCCGCCAGTGCGGTCAGCCCGATCAGCCCCTGCTCGCTCAGCACCAGCAGGTACATGTTGTGCGGGGAGAGCAGCGGCTGGCGGATGTACGCCTGGCCCGCGCCGCCGGTGTCGCTGCCGGAGGAGAGCCCCAGCGAGGAGTGCCCGTCCCGGTTGGCCGGGAAGCCCTTGAGGCCCACCCCGACGGCCGGCCGCTCGCGCCACATCGACTCGGCGGCGGCCCACATCGTGTAGCGGTCGGTCACCGACTGGTCGGGGGCGCTGGAGACCTGGGTGATCGAGGTAAGCCGCTCCGCGACCATCTCGGAGCCGACCCCGAGCCCGCCCACCAGGACCACCCCGGCCGCGGCCAGCGCGAGCAGCACCTTCAGTGCCCGCCGGATCCCGGCGAGCAGCATCACCAGCACCGCCGCGCCCACCGTGGCGATCCACGCGCCCCTGCTGAACGACAGCACCAGCGGCACCACCAGCACCAGGGCCGCACCGCCCGCCATCCGCCGTACCCGGCCCGGCAGTCCCGGAGCCAGCGCCACCGCGGTCGCCACGACCAGCCCGTACGCCACCACCGTGGCCATGCCCATCACGTCGCCGGGCCCGAAGGTGCCGACGGCCCGGATGTCCTCGCCCTGGTACGAGGCCCCGGTGTGGGTCGCGAACTGCACGACCCCCACCGCGCCCTGCACCAGCGCCAGCACCACGAAGCACCCGGCGGCCAGCCGGAACTCCCCGGCGTCGCGCACGAGCAGCACGATCGCCGCCGGGACCAGCACGAACACCTGGAGGTAGCGCACGAACCCGGGCAGCGCCGCGTACGGGTCCCCGGCGGTCGCGGTCGCCACCGCCAGCCCCACGGCGGGCACGCCGAGCGCCAGCACGCCCAGCGGGGTCAGCTCCCGCACCCGGCCGCGCAGCGCCTGCACCGCGCAGACCAGCACCAGCACCAGCGAGGCGGCGTCGGCCGGGCCGACCTTGCCGGAGGTGCTCGCGTCGCCCGCCGCGATCGGGGTGAGGAGCAGCAGGACGGTCGCGGCGAGCGGCAGCAGCGGCCAGTGCCGCCGCAGCAGCCCCGCCGTGTCGGGCCGGACGCCGACCGGCGATACGGCGAGACTCATCAGCTGCCCCCCAGCCGGAAGCGGAAGAAGGAGGCCGCGGTGCGGGCGAGGATCCACAGGTCCTGCCACAGCGACCAGGTGTCGATGTAGTGGTTGTCGAAGCGGGCCCGGTCCTCGATCGAGGTGTCCCCGCGCAGGCCGTTGATCTGGGCTAGCCCGGTGATGCCCACGGGCATCCGGTGCCGGGCCTCGTAGCCGGGGTGCACGCTGCTGAACTTGGCGACGAAGAAGGGCCGTTCCGGCCGCGGTCCGACCAGGCTCATGTCCCCCCGTACGACGTTCCACAGCTGCGGCAGCTCGTCCAGCGAGGACTTGCGCAGGAAGGAGCCGACCGGGCTCATACGGTTGTCGCCCGAGACCGTCCACCGGGTGGCGGACTCGTGCTCGTCGGCGCGCAGGGTGCGGAACTTCAGCAGGGTGAAGGGGCGCCCGTACAGGCCGACGCGCTCCTGCCGGAAGATCACCCCGGGCCCGTCGGAGATCCGGACGGCCAGCGCGCACACGCCCATGACGGGCGCTGCGGCGATCAGCGCGAGCGCGGCCAGCAGCCCGTCGATGGCCCGCTTCACCCAGCGCTCCACCGGACGGGACGGGCGCGGCAGCAGCGGCTGTACGGCGTACCCCCACAGCTGGTCGGCGGGCCGGGCCACCCGCATGCCGGTCACCTTGGCGGTGCCGGCCGGGTCGGCGAGCCAGAGCCGGCAGCCGTGGTCGTGGAAGAGGCGGACCAGGGCGGCGGTGCGCTCGTCGGCCTCCGGCGGACGGGTGAACACCGCGTGCCGGACCGAGTTCTGGATGACCGCGCGCCGGATGTCCTCGTGCGTGGCGAGCACCGGTACGGCGCCGCCGCCCTCCTCGGGGCCGGCGGTGGCGGCGATCCCGACGGGCCGCAGCCCGTACTCGGGGCGCCCGTGCAGGGCCGCGGCGACCGCGCTCGCCCCGGAGCCGGGGCCGACGACGAGGGCCGAGGCGGGCCGGCGGCGGGCCGCGCGGCGGCGGAGCTGGTTGGCGAACCCGCGCCCGGCGCAGGTCAGTACGGTCTGCAGACAGACGGCGCCCAGCAGGGCCGGCCAGCTCAGGGCCCGGCCCGGCGCCGCGGCGGCCACGACGGCGGCGAAGGCGCACCACAGTGCGGCGGCCCGCCCGGCCAGCGCGGGCAGCTCCAGCAGCGCGTAGGGCGCGAGCCGCGGCCGGTACAGCCCGGCCTGCGCGTGCAGCGCGGCGGCCAGCACGGCCATCGGGACCGCCGCCCCGGCGGGCACGGCCGTCCCGGGTGCGGAGACGGCCGTCGTGGTGAGTACGGCGGCCAGCGCATCGGCGGTCAGCAGCGGGAGGACCCCGTCGCGGCGCCGGACCCGCTGTGGCCGCACCAGGGGCCTGGCCGGGTCGGCCCGGGGCCGCCTCGGGGGGTGGATGGCGGTCACGGACCGTCGGACGGCTGCGGTGCCGGCGGTGCCGCCGGCGGGCCCCGTGCCGCCCTGCCCGGTGTGCCGGGCGGGTGCGCTGTCCATCGTCATCGGCTGATGCGCTCCTGGTTCAAGGGCCGGGGCCTGCCCAGCAGTTCGTGGTACAGGCCGGTGACCGCGTCCGTGGTCCGCCGTACGTCGAAGTCGGTCCGGGCGTGCTGCCCGGCCTGCTCCCCGAGTTCGGCGAGCAGCCGCGGTTCCGCGAGCAGCCGTCCCATGGCCTTGGCCAGGGCCGTCGGGTCCTCCGGCGGTACCAGGCACAGCCGCCCCTGGCCGGGCGGCAGGCTCTCCCGGGCACCGCTGACGTCGGAGACCAGGACCGGTCGGCCGCAGGCCATGGCTTCGAGCGGGGCGAGCGCCATGCCCTCCCACCGCGACGGCAGTACAACGAGATCGGCGGCCCGAAGCCACGGTCGGATGTCGGGGGCGGCCCCCGCGAAGAGCACCCCGGGCGGGGCGCTGCGCCGCAGCCGCTCGGCGTCGGGGCCGTCGCCGACGAGCGCGAGACGGGCTTCCGGGACGTTTCCGAGCACCTCCCGCCAGGCTCGGAGCAGGATGTCCTGGCCCTTCTGCTGGCAGAGCCTGCCCACGCAGACGGCGAGCGGCCCGTCGCCCAGGAAGGCGGCGGGCAAAGGGAGTTCGGTACGCGCCCGGGCCCGGTCGGTTTCGCGGTCGGGGCCGCCCGGGCGGAAGTGGTCCAGGTCCACGCCGTTGCGGATCACCGACCAGCGGGCGGCGATGCCCTCGGCCTCCCCGGCCCGGCGTTCGGCCTCGCTGACACAGAGCACCCGGTCGGCCCAGCGCGCCCCGAACCTCTCCCAGCGCAGCGCGAGCGCGGCGGTGGCCCCGCCGACGGCGTCGAAGGACCAGGCGTGCGGCTGGAAGACGGTGGGCACGGCCCCGCGCACGGCGAGCCGCCCGGCGAGGCCCGCCTTGGCGCTGTGGGCGTGCAGGACGTCGGGCCCGACCAGGCCGACGATCCGCCGGGCGGCGAGGACTTCGGCGGGCAGATCGGGCCCGGGTGCCCGGCCGGCGCGCCAGGTGAGCACCTCGGCCCCGGCCTCGCGGGCGGCGTCGGCGAGCTGTCCGCCGCGCGGGCAGCCGACGGCGGTCCGCAGGCCGGCGGCCGTCTGGGCGCGGACGAGGTCGAGGACGACGCGGGCGACACCGCCGTCCACGGGCTGGACGAGGTGCAGGACGGACAGGGGGCGGGGAATCGGAGCCTGCGCGGGGGAGGACTGCGCAGGGGGAGGCTGTGTCGGCACGCGGAGTGGTCTCCTACGTTCAGCGGCGCGCGTCTGTCTGAACGAAGAGCACACCGAGGAATTGACCCTGGCTTTCACCCGTGAACCTGAAGCTCAGGCTGCGGGCACCACCGGACAGGGCGGGACTCAGGTCGAACACGTCCGCGTCATATCCGAGATTATTCATATGTTCGGGCTGTCGCACGAACGAGGGATCCCCGAATTCCGTGATCGTGGAATTCATAACATCATTAAAAGGATTTTCTGCATCGCTGATGTCGACCCGGCGGCCACTGTCGGAGGTCACGGTGAGTGAGTCACCGAGGACCCCGCGGTCCCCGTCGTACGCGACCACCCCGACCTTGCCGGCCGACCCCGCGGCCACGTCCAGCCCGGCGATCTCGACCGTCTCGCCGGCCCCCGCGCCGGTACCCTCGGCGATCGACTCGAAGCCGTCCCACAGCGAGATCCGGCGCACCGGCTCCTGCGGGTGCTCGTACGCCACGACCAGCGTCCAGCCGCCCCAGGCACCCACCTCGGAGTGGCCCATCGCGATGTTCAGCTGGGCCACCGTCCACATCCCGGCGCCGCCCTTGCGGACGAGCGGGGTCACGTCGGCGGAGGCCTGGTAGGCATCGCTGCCCGCGTCCGACCGGTGGCCGATCACCGTGTCGGCGAGGACCTCCTTGTAGGCCCCGCCCGGCTCGGCGACCAGCACCCTGCCGTTGTCCTCCGGCGGCTTCTGCTCGCCCACCCGCAGGTTCCCGCCCCAGTACAGGCGGGCGTACGAGACCTTCGCCCCTTGCGGGACCTTGAGCTCGGCCCGGGTGGAGTTGTAGGTGTCCGGGTCCTTGTCGACCTCGCTGTAGAACATGTCGAAATCGCTGTTGACCCCCGCCGCGCCCCGCTTGACCTCGGCGCACGGCTCGGCGTCCGGCGCCTCCTCCCGGCGGCAGGCGATGGAGGAGTTGGAGGCCCTGACCAGCCCGCCGCGCTGGACTGCCTGATAACGCTGGGTGAACGGGATCTTGGCCATTTCCCGCGCGGCGGGAGCGGCCGGACCCGGCGGAGCGGCCGCGGCCCCGGAAGCCGTGGGGACGTTCGCCGAAAGTACGAGGCAGGACAGCAGACCGAGCGTGCCGAGGATTCTGCGGGACGAACCCATGACCCTGTCTCCATTTTCGATCAAGGGGACAAAACAGGAGTGAACTTTGTCAGAAATCAGGCCGGAAATCACGCCGGACTCGCTCGTACGGCCTTTTGGGCGATAACACGCACCCTCGCAGGCGGCGGGTCGTTATGCGGTGCACCATCGTTCGAACCGAAAGGGAAAACGGAGATGAAGAAGAGGCTGATCAGCGCCGCCACCCTGGCGGTCGCCGGCGCTGCGGCCGTGATGGGCGGCGCGGGCCTCGCCTCCGCGGACTCGGCGGCGGAGGGCCTCGCGGCGGGGTCCCCCGGCGTGGCGAGCGGCAACCTGGTCCAGGTCCCGATCAACGTCCCCGTGAACGTCTGCGGCAACACCGTCAACGTGATCGCCCTCCTGAGCCCCGCGTTCGGCAACACCTGCGTCAACGCCTGACCGTCAGCGGGATCGTCAACCGCGCCACCCCAAACGGCGGCATCCGGGTGAATCCACGCAACCCGCGACGGATCCCGGCCGTTGATCCGGATGCTCCACTACCGGGCAATCCAGCAAAAAAGGGACGACAATGATCAAGAAGATGATGGCCACTGCGGCTGCCGCAGCCTCGGTCGTGGGCATCGGTGCCGCCATGGCCCCGCAGGCGATGGCCATCGGGAACGACAACGGCGTCAACACCGTCAATGGCAACGGCGCCTCGCAGATCTACGGCAACCAGGCCACCTACGGCACCATGAGCCCCCAAATGGCGCTCATCCAGGGCTCCTTCAACAAGCCCTGCATCGCCCTGCCCGCGAAGGCCAACATCCAGTCACTGCTCGGCGCCGTCCCGATCGGCATCCAGGACATCAACGTCCTGTCGAACCCGCAGAACCAGCAGTGCACCGAGAACTCCACCCAGGCCAAGGGCGACGAGGCCCTCTCGCACATCCTGGACAACATCCCGATCCTCTCGGGCAACCTCTCCGCCGGCAGCTGATCGCACCCGGCGTCAGCGAGGCCGTCGCACCCGGTCGGGTCGCGGCGGCCTCGCCGCTTGCCGGCTCCGCAAATACCGCGTAAATCCGCCGAGAATTCTGGGCGGCGTACGTTGGGGTGAATTGCGGAGCCGCACGCGAAAATCTGCGGTTTCTTTTTCCGGACCCACTCGTTGTTATTTCTGCAGTGGACACGCCCCTGCGGGAAGGATTGAAAACAAATGACGTACAAGAAGGCAGTGGTGCTGGCCGCCGGCGTTCTCGTGGCCGCCGGTGCCGCCTCCCCCGCCATGGCCGACGCGGTCGCCGACGGAAAGGCCATCGGCTCCCCCGGCGTGCTCTCCGGCAACCTGCTCCAGATTCCGGTGCACGTCCCGGTCAACGTCTGCGGCAACACCGTCAACGTGATCGCAGCGCTGAACCCCACGTTCGGCAACGTCTGCGTCAACGCCTGACGAAGCGCCTGCCCGCAAGGGCAACCTCCTCGGGGTGGCCTCGGAGTGCACGGCGGTGCACTCCGAGGCCACCTTCGATTCAGCACCGGCGGGAGAGCCGGTAGACAGGGAAGGACCCATGCGACAGGTACTGAGCCGACAGGTACTGGGCAAGGGGGTGCTCACGGCGGCGGCCGCCTCAAGCCTGCTGTCGATCGCGACCGGCGCGGCCTACGCGCACTCGGGGGCGATGGCCGAGGCCTCTCATTCGCCGGGCGTGCTGTCCGGCAACAGCGTCTCGGTACCGATCACCCTCTCGCCGAACGTGTGCGGCAACAGCGTGGACGGCGGTGCGGCGCTCAACCCCGCGATGGGGAACACCTGCGCCACCACGACCGGCTCGGACGCGCACCACGCCGACCGCGACTACGAGCGCTACCTCAGCCCCGAGCACTCCGAGGCCATCGAGCGCTACCTCGAAGAGCAGCGGGGCGGCCGGCACGCGATGCCGGAGGAGCGCCGCGAGGAGCCCCGCCGCCCTGCGCCCCGGCACGCGGCCCCCCGGCACGAGGAGTCGCGCGACGAGGGCGGCTACGGCGGATCGGGCGAGTCGAGCGGGTCGAGCCGGTCCGGAAGCTCGGACGAGGAGGAGTGCGACGACCATCCGCACACCCTCCCGGCCCCGGCGCCGGTGGCCCACCACGCTCCCCCGGCGCCCGAGCGGCCGCAGCCACGGCCCCACCCCGCGCCGAAGCCCATCCCCCACCCGGCCCCGAAGCCCCCGGTCCACGAGGTCGACGCGCCTCCGCAGCCCGCGCCGGTCCCGGCGCCGGCGCCCCTGCCGGCTCCGGTCCACGAGGCGCCCGTACCGCTGCCCGCCCCGGTGGAGGAGGCGCCCCGGCCGCTCCCGGCCCCCGCGCCGGTCGCCGAGGAGGCCCCCGCACCGGCGCCACCGCACGGCAGCCACTTCGTGGAGCACCCGGCTCCCGCGCCGGCGCCCGAGGCCGTCCGTCCCGCCGACCAGCCGCCGGCCGCCCCCGCCGGTGACACCCCGATCCACCTCGGTCCGGCGCCGGCGCCGGCACCCCTCCCGGTGACCCCGGCGGCCCCGGCGGCCCCGCCGGCCCCGGCACCCGTACCCGCTCCGCTGCCCGCCCCCGCGCAGGTGTCGGCACCGGCGCTCGCCGAGACCGGCGCGGGTCAGCCGGGTGCGGCGGCGGCCCTCGCCTCGGCACTGATCCTGGGCGGCGCCATTCTGTACCGGAGGTCCCGGATCGCCTGACCGGCAATGCCGGTAATCGGAAGAAACATCGGCCGGAGAATCCGTCGTCGGATTCTCCGGCCGTTGCCGTACGCGTTTCCGGAGCGGCGGGGAATCGTTACGCAGGGCGAAAGCGGCGCGACGGTCGCCGCCGACGCCTCTGTCCACGAAAGAAGAGGATTTCGATAATGAAGCTCACGAAGGTCGCCGCGGTCATCGCCGGCTCCGTTGCCGCGCTCGGCGCCTCCGCTCCCGCCTTCGCCGCCGCCGCGCCGGTCGCGATGCCGCCCATGAGTCTCACGGGCGGGGCCACCGAAGCCGTCAACTCGCTCGCCCCGGTCACCGAGTCGCTCCCGGAGACCCTGAACAACGGGGTGGCCGAGCAGGGCGACACCGTCGCCAAGGTCGTGGACACCGCGCAGAGCGTCAACAGGGTCCGCAACGACGCGCCGGGCGCGGTGCTCAAGGTGGCGGACGGGGCCACGCAGGCGTCCCCGCTCCTCGGCGGTGTGAAGCTCAACGGCGGGGCTCACTGAGCCGGTCGGGCCCCCCGCCCCCGCCCAGGCGGGAGCCGCGGGATCCGTGGGAGCAAAAAACGTGGGCGCCACCGGCGATGCCGGTGGCGCCCACGGTCAGGTACGCCGACTGACGTCAGTCGTTGACGCAGACGTTGCCGAACGTGGGGTTCAGCAGGGCGATCACGTTGACGGTGTTGCCGCAGAGGTTGACCGGAATGTGAACCGGGACCTGGACCAGGTTGCCCGAGAGGACACCGGGGGAGCCCACGGCCGCGCCCTCGGCCGACGAGTCGGCCATGGCGGAGCCGGCGGCACCGGCCGCAACGAGACCGGCGGAGGCCAGGACCAGGGCGGCCTTCTTGGCAGAGTTCATGGGAAGTGCACCTTCTGTTCGATGTTCTGCCCCGACGCGGGGCTCACACCGAGCGAAACGGTCCAGCTTCCCGGACGACACGGCCTCGCACGCGATCAGACCTGTTCAGCTCAATTGTCGTAATCGCGCAGGGTTTTCGGGCCCTCCTCTGCTATAGGACCTGCCCGCTAAGGGAGGCCGGGGACCTCCGGCACGATCTCCACCGGCGTCAGGACCGGGCCGGCCGGCTTGGCCACCACCGGCTTCGCCGGGACGGCCGGCGCCGCGGGCGCTGCGGGTACGGCCGGCGCCGCGGGCACCGCCGGAACCGCCGGCTTGGGCACAGGGGCGGCCGGCTTGGAGACGGGGACGTCGGGGATCTCGGGGATCTCCGGAATCGCGGGGATCTCAGGGATCTCCGGGATGGAAGGGGTCTCAGGGATCTCAGGGATCTCCGGGATCTCCGGGACGGAAGGGATCTCGGGGATGGCGGGGATCGGCAGCGCCGGGATGTCCGGGACAGCCGGGAGGTTCGGCAGGGTCGGCAGTTTGATCGGCGGGAGCGTCACCCCGGGCAGGAGCGTCTCAAGGGACTTGGTGACTCCGTCGAGGATCGCGCCGACCTGCGCGAGGAGGTCGTCGACCGGGCCGGCCGCCGCCACGCGGCGGTCGATCTGCTGCTGGGCGGCCACCACTCGTTTCCCGGCGGCGGCCGCACCACCGTCCGCGGCGCCCGCGGGGGCGGCCGCGCCGGAGAGTATGACGACGGCGAGGGCCGACGGGACGAGGACGCGGACGCGGGACGGCTTCGTGCGGTGCATGGCGGTTCCTTACGGTGGTCGCACAGAGGCGGACCCGAGTGATCCGTCTCCTTACCCACCGTGCGAACACCATCTACGGAGCGCAACCGGAGCTTGATCGTCCGGGCCGGCCGTGCGGGCTTCGCGCACGCGTCCGCAGAAGGCTCACCCGGGGCGGCGAAAAACCTCGGTCCGAGCGGCCGTTTGAGTGAAGCCGCGGAACCAACCACCCGGCAGGGCAGTTGACCAGGACGCTCCACTAGCGGGCACTCGTGCGACAAAAGGACCAATGATGTTCAAGAAGATCATGACTGCTGCCGCCGTCACCGCCGCCGCCGTCGGCGCGGGCGCTGCTGTTGCGGCCCCGGCCATGGCCATCGGCAACGACAACGGGATCAACACCGTCAACGGCAACGGCGCTTCGCAGATCTACGGCAACCAGAAGACCGAAGGCGACATGAGCCCGCAGCTCAGCCTGGTTCAGGGCACGCTCAACAAGCCCTGCGTCGCCCTGCCGGTGAAGGTGAACGTCCAGTCGCTGATCGGCGCCGTCCCGATCGGCCTCCAGGACATCAACGTCCTGTCCAACCCGCAGAACCAGCAGTGCACCGAGAACTCCACCCAGGCCAAGGGCGACGAGGCTCTCTCGCACATCCTGGACAACATCCCGGTCCTGTCGGGCAACGGCGCCGTCGGCAGCTGATCTCCGCTCCTCTGCCTTCCGCGGTCCGGGCCCGCCCCGCCCGTGAAGCGATGTGACGAGGGCCCCGGCAGCCTCCAGCTGCCGGGGCCCTCGCGCGCGCCGGGCCGTCACCCGGTCCAGAACTCCCACCACCGGGTGAGGATCAGCATCCCGATCACACCGATGTGCAGGGCGGGTGGGGCCCAGCCGAACTCGGTGAAGAAGGTCCGCACGGGGCCGGGCGCGGGCAGTGCACCCGTACGGACGTTGTGCGCGGTGACCGCCCAGAACATCAGCAGGGTGGCCGCCCAGGTCAGGCAGCACCACAGGCAGAGCGCGTTGATCTCGTACAGGGACTGGACCATCAGCCAGGTGCAGAAGCCGACCCCGAAGAGCATCCCGGCGTCCAGTCCCAGCCAGAACCAGCCGCGGTAGCGGGCGCCGGCCAGCAGACCCGCGCCGACGCACACGACGGCCCCGAACGCGACGAGCCCCAGCAGGGGGTTGGGGAAGCCGAAGGCCGCCGCCTGGTCGCTCTTCATGACGCTGCCGCAGGAGACCACCGGGTTGAGACTGCAGGCGGGCTTGAAGTCCGGGTCCTCCAGCAGGAGGAACTTGTCGAGGGTGATCACCCAGGAGGCCAGCACCCCGGCGGCCCCGGTGAGCGCCAGCAGCCAGGCCAACGCCCGCGGGCCGGCCTCCGGTTCGCCGTCGTGTCTGCTGTGGGGCAGCCCCTGCTGGCGGGGAAGGCCCACTGTTTTCGTTGCCATACGGGCCATGTTCCCGCGCTCCGGCACAGACCCGGGCGAACCATGCTCATCCCGGGGCAAGTTGACCTGAAGGGGTGGCGGGAACCCCTGATGCTTCCCGGACGTTTTACCGAACCCCGGACGTGATGTCAGAGCCAGGGGCTACGTTGAGCTTCCGCGAAGTCACAAGCTGCGACGGCCTGGAGACCCACCTTGAGCGATCCGTACGAGACAACCGAGGCGCACCTCGGCCGACTCCTGGGCCGCGCCCTCAACTCTTTCGACCTGCCGGACCGGTTGGTCGAGCGCCTCGGCACGGCGCTCGCCCACAGCTCATCGCTGTACACCACCCACCACAGCCCGGCGGCGGGACTGTGGCGGGAGACCCACCGGCACACGTACCTGCTGGCCGACGGCGGCTCGGTGTCTCTGTGGGAGCTGGTGTACCGACTGGTGGACGACCGGACGATCCGGCACGAGGTCTTCGTGAGCAAGGCGGAAGCCTGTCTGGCCGTGGCCCGGCTGTTCGGCGAGGCCCCGGCGGAGGCGGCCTTCGACCCGGCTCTGGATCCGGCGCTCGCCGCCGCCGAGGAGGAGCCGGACACCGGTGTGGCGGCGCTCAGCGCGCTGTTCGCGGCCAGCACGCCGGCGCGGCGACGCCGGGAGTACGCGGTGGAGGAGTCCGCCGACCACGCCCGCCGGGTGCTGCGGCGGGCGGAGAATCCGGACCGGCCCGGCGAGGGGACGGCGGGGCTGCTGAGGTCGGCGTACGCGCACCAGATCACCCAGGCGTTCGGCAGTCGGCCGTTCACGGCGGACGGGCGGGGCGCCGGGTTCAACCTGTACGAGCACTCGTTCGTATTACTGGACGGGAACGAGCTCAGCCTGTGGGAGGTCGAGCACACGGCGACGCCGGACGGGCGGCACATGTGCGAGGTGTACGAGAGCGAGGCGGCCGCCCGCGGGGCGATGGAGCTGCGCGCGCGAGCCCGGCAGGACTTCGCGGACACCCCCTAGCCTTCTGAGTCGGGAATTCTGTTCAGATGTATAAGCTTGCCCTGTGGTACGGACGGGACGGCCGAAGGCCGAATTGACGTTGTCGGACGAGGAGCG
>NZ_JBITFF010000015.1:0-191203 GCF_044455885.1 Streptomyces sp. NPDC051109 | reverse complement strand
AGGCCATCGCGAAGCGACGCGACCGCAGGGAGCGCCCTTGACGGCCCGGACCGACACGGAAGGACAGTGGACTGCCGGGAAACCCCCGGACTCCCTCTGACCCCGGGTCGATGGGTCCTGCTCCCGGTGGCCCCGTCAGGTCGCCCGACCCCGCGTCGACGAGTCCCGTCCCCGGTGCCCCCGACCGGCTCTCCCGACCCCGGATCGGATCCACGAGTCCCGCCCCGAAGCCCCCAACCGCCTCTTCAGGCCGATTCCCGGGAGCCCGCCCCCGCCCCCGATTCCCGGGAGCCCGCCCCCGCCCCCGGCGCCGTCAGCGTGATCAGGCGGCAGACCGTTTCGATGTCGATCTTGACCTGGGCGATCGAGGCGCGGCCCGAGAGCCAGGTGATCAGCGCCGAGTGCCAGGTGTGCTCGATCACCCGGACCGCCGAGAGCTGCTCCGCCGTCGGCGGGGCGTCCAGGCCCATCGCGTCCAGGATGATCGCCGTGGTCAGCCGGGACACCGTGTCCACCTCGGGACTCACGCTGCGGTCCGCGAACGTCAGTGCGCGGACCATCGCGTCGGCGAGGTGCGGTTCCCGCTGCAGGGCGCGGAAGGCGCGCATCAGCGTCTCCGCGACCCGGGCCGCCGGGTCCTCGCCCGCCGGGGGCCGCTTGCGGAGCGTCGTGTGCATGTGCTGGAGCTGGTCCTGCATGGTGGCGACGAGCAGGTGCACCTTCGACGGGAAGTACCGGTACAGGGTGCCCAGTGCGACCCCGGCCGCCTCGGCGACCTCCCGCATCTGGACGGCGTCGAAGCCGCCCCGGCTGGCCAGCTGCGCGCTGGCGTGCAGGATTCGGCGGCGGCGCGCCTCCTGGCGCTCCGTCAGGGGAGGGGACGCCGTCGTGGCGACGGCTTTCGCGTCCGCTGTCATCTGTCCCGTTCCATGGCGTTCCGTGTCGTCGCGGTGCTGACTTCCGGGCTGTTCGAGTCGTGATCGGCAGCCAGCATCGCAGGCGTCCGAGCCGTGGCGCGAATCACCTGCTCCGCCTCTTACGGTGTGGTTTCCGGCCGGTAGATTCAATGGTCTTCGACGGATCAAGTCTGAAACTTGTTCTACATTATGCGAGCGGTTACGCTCCGGCGAAAGTGCAGGGAGAAGGGGGCCGAGAGTGACCGCTGAGGCCATGGTGACAAGCCCTTTCGCGGGTTCCGCCACCGACGGCGACCGCCCGTTGCGCATCGCACTCCTCACCTATAAGGGGAACCCGTTCTGCGGCGGCCAGGGCGTCTACGTCCGGCACCTCTCGCGGGAGCTCGTGCGGCTGGGACACTCCGTCGAGGTCATCGGCGCGCAGCCCTACCCGGTCCTCGACACCGGCGCCACGCTCACCGAACTGCCGAGCCTGGACCTCTACCGGCACCCCGACCCGTTCCGTACGCCCAAGCGCGACGAGTACCGGGACTGGATCGACGCGGTCGAGGTCGCCACCATGTGGACCGGCGGCTTCCCCGAGCCGCTGACCTTCTCGCTGCGGGCCCGGCGCCATCTCGCCGCCCGCGCGGGCGAGTTCGATGTCATCCACGACAACCAGACGCTCGGCTACGGCCTGCTCGCCGACCTCGGCGCCCCGCTGGTCACCACGATCCACCACCCCATCACCGTCGACCGCGAGCTGGACCTGGCCGCCGCCAAGGACCGCCGCAAGCGGGCCTCCGTGCGGCGCTGGTACGGCTTCACGCGCATGCAGGGGCGCGTCGCGCGCCGGCTGCCCTCGGTGCTGACCGTCTCCGGCTCCTCCAAGCAGGAGATCGCCGAGCACCTGGGCGTGCGCGACGAGCGCATCCACGTCGTCCACATCGGCGCCGACACCGACCTGTGGTCGCCCGACACCTCCGTCGCCGAGGTCCCCGGACGGATCGTCACCACCTCCAGCGCCGACGTCCCGCTCAAGGGCCTCGTGCACCTCGTCGAGGCGCTCGCGAAGCTGCGCACCGAGCAGCCCGAGGCGCACCTCGTCGTCGTCGGCAAGCGCGCCGAGAAGGGTCCGGTCGCCCGCGCGATCGAGTCGTACGGGCTCCAGGACGCCGTGCGGTTCGTGAAGGGCATCACCGACGCCGAGCTGGTGGACCTGGTGCGCAGTGCCCAGGTCGCCTGCGTGCCCTCACTCTATGAGGGCTTCTCGCTGCCCGCCGCCGAGGCCATGGCCACCGGCACCCCGCTGGTGGCCACCACCGGCGGGGCGATCCCCGAGGTCGCGGGCCCGGACGGCGAGACCTGCCTCGCGGTGCCGCCCGGCGACGCGGGCGCGCTGGCCGCCGCGCTGGGCCGGCTGCTGGGCGATGCGCGGCTGCGGGCCCGCCTCGGCGCCGCCGGGCGCGAGCGGGTGCTGTCCCGTTTCACGTGGGCCAGAGCCGCCGAGGGCACCGCCGCGCACTACCGCGCCGCCGTCGAGCAGGCCGCCCGCAGCCGCCGCGCGCGGTGACCTCCCGCCTTTTCCACACCACCCCCGTACACCCCCGCGACCGCGAAGGCAGGACCCCGTGCTGACCGTCGATTTCTCCCGGTTCCCGCTCGCCGCAGGCGACCGTGTGCTCGATCTGGGCTGCGGCGCAGGCCGGCACGCCTTCGAGTGCTACCGGCGCGGCGCGCAGGTCGTCGCAGTCGACCGCAACGGCGAGGAGATCCGCGAGGTCGCCAAGTGGTTCGCCGCCATGAAGGAGGCCGGCGAGGCCCCGGCCGGCGCCACCGCCACCGCCATGGAGGGTGACGCGCTGGCCCTGCCGTTCCCCGACGAGTCCTTCGACGTCGTCATCATCTCCGAGGTGATGGAGCACATCCCCGACGACAAGGGCGTGCTCGCCGAGATGGTCCGCGTCCTCAAGCCCGGCGGGCGCATCGCCATCACCGTCCCGCGCTACGGCCCGGAGAAGATCTGCTGGGCGCTGAGCGACGCGTACCACGAGGTCGAGGGCGGTCACATCCGCATCTACAAGGCGGACGAGCTGCTCGGGAAGATGGAGGCCGCCGGCCTCAAGCCGTACGGCACCCACCACGCCCACGGTCTGCACTCCCCGTACTGGTGGCTCAAGTGCGCGTTCGGCGTCGACAACGACCAGGCGCTGCCAGTGAAGGCGTACCACAAGCTCCTGGTCTGGGACATCATGAAGAAGCCGCTGGCCACGAGGCTCGCGGAGCAGGCGCTCAACCCGGTCATCGGCAAGAGCTTCGTGGCGTACGCGACGAAGCCGCACCTGCCCGTCGGCGCGGCGAAGTGAGCTCGCCCGGGCGCACCGAACGCCTGGTCCTGGACGGTGTGCTGACCGCCGAGGAGGCCGCCGGGACGGTGTCCGGCATCCTCGCCGCGCAGCGTTCCGACGGGGCCATCCCGTGGTTCCGCGGCCACCACCTGGACCCGTGGGACCACACCGAGGCCGCGATGGCCCTGGACGCGGCGGGCGAGCACGAGGCCGCGGAGCGGGCGTACGACTGGCTGGCCCGGCACCAGAACGCCGACGGCTCCTGGTACGCGGCGTACGCGGACCGGCCGGACGGGGTGGACACCGCCGAGCCGCAGGACGCGAGCCGGGAGAGCAACTTCGTCGCGTACATAGCCGTCGGGGTCTGGCACCACTACCTGGCCACCGGCGACGACCCGTTCCTGGACCGCATGTGGCCGGTCGTCGTGGCGGCGACCGAGTTCGTCCTCGGACTCCAGCAGCCGGGCGGCGAGATCGGCTGGAAGCGCGAGGCCGACGGCCGTGCGGTGACGGACGCGCTGCTCACCGGCTCCTCCTCGATCCACCAGGCGCTGCGGTGCGCGCTCGCGATCGCCGAGCACCGCGAGGAGCCGCAGCCGGACTGGGAGCTGGCGGCGGGGGCCCTCGGGCACGCGATCCGGCGCCACCCGGAGCGGTTCCTGGACAAGTCCCGGTACTCGATGGACTGGTACTACCCGGTGCTGGGCGGCGCGCTGGGCGGCGCGGACGCGAAGGCGCGGATCGAGGAGCGCTGGGACGAGTTCGTGGTCCCCGGGCTCGGTGTGCGCTGCGTCCTGCCGAACCCGTGGGTGACGGGCGGGGAGTCCTGCGAGCTCGCCCTGGCCCTGTGGGCGATGGGCGAGTCGGACCGGGCGCTGGAGATCCTGCGCTCCATCACGCACCTGCGCGCGGACAACGGCATGTACTGGACGGGCTACGTCTTCGAGGACGGGGCGGTGTGGCCGGTCGAGCAGACGACCTGGACCGCCGGGTCGCTGCTGCTCGCCGTGGCCGCGCTGGGCGGGGACGAGGCCACCGGGGCGGTGTTCGGGGGGCTGGAGCTGCCGTCCGGACTGGAGCCCGACTGCTGCGGCTAGCACGCCCGGAGCCCGGTGGGCGAGGGCGGGGCAGGCCGCCCCGGAGGCGGCCTGCCCGTAGGTGTCCCGCGGTCAGCGGCGGTAGAGCCGGCCCGCGATGAGGTGGCCCAGGACGAGGTACGCCACGGCCGCCACGCCGTAGCCCACCACCACCTGGACCCACTCCCGGTCGAAGGTGAACAGGTCGTAGGACCAGCCGGCCAGCCAGCTGGCGGCGTCGTGGATGAACTCCACCAGGCCGTTGCCCCGGTTGGCGTCGAGGAAATAGAGCAGGACCCACAAGCCGATCGTGAAGGCCAGTACGTCCGCCACCGCGGCGACGACCCGGCCGGCTTGAACGCCTCCTCGGGCGTGTACTCCGGTGTGTGTGCGCATGCACCGCGTTTTGCCCCGTCGGTGTGAAGCAAACCCGAATGGGTCATCCAAGTGGCGCAGTGCCGGGGCCTGGGTGACGCTGCGGGAGACACCTCACTCCCCGGAGGCTCACCGTGTCGAAACCCAGCGTGTCCATACCCGTAAGCACCCGATCCCGCCGCGCCTTCACCGCACTGCTCCTGTCCGGAGCGCTGCTCGCCGGCGCCACCGCCTGCGGCAGCGAAGCCGGCGGCAGGGGCGGCAGGGGCGAGGACGTGGCCCTGTCGGTGCCGGCGGCGCCGGCGGCCGAGGTGGGGGCGCCCGAAGCGTGGCGGGCGGCGGAAGCGGCGGAGGTCGCGGCCCTCGCCGAGCCCACGCCCAGTACCACTGCGGAGAAACAGAAGTTCGCCAAGACGCGCTTCGTCGCCAACGCGGGGCTCGCGGCCGGGGCGACGTACCAGTGGATCATCAAGCCGTACCGGGCGGGCAAGTTCAAGAAGGGCGCCAAGGGCCGGACCTTCGCTCTCGTCAAGGCGGGGCTCGCGGGCGCTTTTGCGTACAACCGGCTGAAGGCGGCTGCGGACAACGCCAAGGGCGACCCGCTGCTGTCCAAGGCGATGGCCCCGCTGACGGCGAGCATCGAGTCCCTCAAGGGCCTGGGAGGCAAGCTGCGCAAGGGCGATGCGGGCGACGCCGACATGAGCTCGCTCCAGAACGTCGTCACCGGCGTCAAGGACGCCGGACAGGGCGCCGGCGCCCCGGTGACCGACAAGGTCCCGAGCCTGTCCCAGCTGAGCGGCGGATAGGCCTTCGTACACCGCGGGCCGGCCGGGCAGCGTCGCCCGGCCGGTCCGCGGGCATGTTCGTTCGCTCGCCGCCCGCCTGTTTCAATGGGCGGATGATCGAGTTCCTGGTGGGTGCGGCCGCCGCCGTCGGCGTGGGCTGGCTCGTACGGCGCAAGCAGCGGCAGCGGCTCGCCGCCGGGAGCCCGGACGGGATCCCGTGCATGGCCCGGCATCCGGCCGGCGCGGGCCGCTGGCGGATGGGCCGGGTGTTCACCGGCCCCGGCGGCGTGCGCTGGGTGCCCCGCCGGGGCGAGCCCGTACCGCTGCCCGGCGGTCGGGCCACCGGGCTGCGGGCGCCGTCCGTGAAGGAGGGGATCTCCATCAACCCCGGATCGCGGATCGTGGCCTGCACGTACGGGACGGGCGGGGCCGGCGCGGCCGCCGGGAGCATCGAGATCGCCGTCATGCCGCTCGACCTGAGGGAACTCCTGGAGGCCGTCCCGCAGGCAGTCCCGCAGGCCGATCCGGCCCGGCACGATCCGAAAGACCTCTCCTAGCCGTTGAGTTCGGCCAGGACGCGGAGGGTGTGGGGGTCCGGGGCCGTCAGGAGGAGGTCGGTGACGGGGCCCTTGCGCCACAGGTCGAGGCGTTCGGCGATCCGCTCGCGCGGTCCGATCAGGGAGATCTCGTCGGCGAAGGCGTCCGGGACGGCGAGGACCGCCTCCTGCCTGCGCCCGGTGAGGAACAGCTCCTGGATGCGGCGGGCCTCCTCCTCGTAGCCCATCCGCGCCATCAGGTCCGCGTGGAAGTTGCGGGCCGCGTGTCCCATCCCGCCGATGTAGAAGCCGAGCATGGCCTTGACCGGCAGCAGCCCCTCGGCGACGTCGTCGCAGACCTTCGCGCGGGCCATCGGGGCGATCATGAAGCCCTCGGGGAGGCCGGCCAGCGAGGCCTGGTAGACGTCGGTGCGGGTCGGCGACCAGTAGAGGGGGAGCCAGCCGTCCGCGATGCGGGTGGTCTGGGCGATGTTCTTCGGGCCCTCGGCGCCCAGCAGGAGCGGCAGGTCCGCGCGCAGCGGGTGGGTGATGGGCTTGAGCGGTCTGCCGAGGCCGGTGCCGTCCTCCCCGCGGTACGGGTGCTGGTGGAAGCGGCCGTCGAGCGCGACGGGCCCCTCGCGGCGCAGCACCTGGCGGACGACGTCCACGTACTCGCGGGTGGCGGTGAGCGGGCTCGCGGGGAAGGGGCGTCCGTACCAGCCCTCCACCACCTGGGGGCCGGACAGCCCCAGGCCGAGCATCATCCGGCCGCCGGAGAGGTGGTCGAGGGTGAGGGCGTGCATGGCGGTGGCGGTGGGGGTGCGGGCGGCCATCTGGGCGATGGCGGTGCCGAGGCGGATCCGCGAGGTGTGCGCGGCGATCCAGGTGAGCGGGGTGAAGGCGTCCGAGCCCCAGGCTTCGGCGGTCCACACCGAGTCGTAGCCGAGGTCCTCGGCCTCGGCGGCGAGGTCGAGGTGGCTCCGGTCGGGGCCGCGGCCCCAGTAGCCGAGTGCGAGTCCGAGGCGCATGTACGTTCCCTCCAGCCGTATCTGACGAGGCGTCAGGTGACTGTAGGGCAACGGCCCCCCGCCCGGAAGGGCGGGGGGCCGTCTGCCGTGCGGGGCGGGTCAGCCGCGCTGGATGCCCGAGGTGTCGTTCAGGACGCCGCGGCGGCCGTCCTGGGTCTGGGCGATCAGCGTGGCCGGGCCGCGCTGGTCCACGGCCAGGTACCAGGTGCCGGGCGCGAGCTCGGCGATCGGGGTGGGAGAGCCGTCCTCGGGGAAGAGGGGGCGGGCCACCGGGACCGCGAACCAGAACGGGGTGAAGTCCGCCGCCGGGGCGGGCGCCGAGTCCTGCGGACCGGGAGCCGGGGTCGGGGTGCCGCCGTACGGCGGGACCGGCTGCGGGGTGGACCCGTACGGCTGGCCCTGCTGGGCGCCCGGGTAGCCGTACCCGCTGCCGGGCTGGGGCTGGGCCCCGTACGGCGCGGGGGCGACGGGCTTGGGCTCGGGCACCAGCCCGCCGGCCAGCGCGGGGATCTTCGCGCCCGCGACGGCGACACCGGCCAGCGCGAGGGTGGCGAGGAAGGCGATGATGCAGCCGGCGCCGAGGTCGGCGCCGCTCGGGCTCGTGATCAGGGACCAGAGGGAGGACCAGGCGGCCGCGACCGCGAGCACCGTCCCCCACGCGGCCAGCGGCAGGCCCGCGAGCTTGCGGGTCTCCGGCTGGAAGCGGGCCGCGATGAGCAGGCCCGCCGCGATGAAGCCGAGCAGGAAGATCGTGGGGAGCGCCAGACGGTAGACGTCGGTGTCCCACACGCTCGGCAGGTCGAGGCCGGTCGCGGAGTAGAAGTCGAGGAACGAGGCGATGAACAGCAGCGCCGCTGCTCCGATCACCACGCCGTCGCCTCGAGTGAGGGAGCGGATGTTCACGTCTTAGGTGTCCTTCTCGGGTCTCGGTCGTCTCGTGGTGCCGCGGTCGCGCACGTGCAGGAGCGGGGCGGGCGGGACCATGGTACGGAGGTTCCCGGCAACCGAGAGGATCGGGGCGGCAGGCTGTCCCCGGGGGACTACCCGCCCAAGAAGCCGACGATGCCGTCCGCGATGCCCTGGGCAGCCTTCTGTCGCCACTCCGGACTCGTCAGCAGCGCTGCGTCCTTGGCGTCACGCATGTTGCCGCATTCGATGAACACCTTGGGCCGGGTCGAGAGATTGAGTCCGCCCAGATCGTCGCGGACGACCAATCCGGTGCCGCTGCCGAGGTAGTTGGCGGGGGCGGAGCCGGTGGTCCGGGCGAAGTTCGAGCCGATCCGCTCGCCCAGGTCCCGGGAGGGGCCGACGATCGCGGCGGTGTCGGCGGCGCCGCCCTTGACCTTGGCCGGGAGGATGACGTGGTAGCCGCGGCTGCCCTCGGAGACCCCGTCCGCGTGGACCGAGACCACGGCGTCGGCGGCGGCCTCGTTGCCGATGCGGGCGCGCTCGTTGATGCACGGGCCCCAGGGGCGGTCGGCCTCGTGGGTGAGGACGACCTTGAGGCCCTTGGCCTCCAGGGCGGTGCGCAGCCGGCGGGACACGTCGAGGGTGAACTCGGCTTCCTTGTAACCGGCGTTGGTGGTGGTGCCGGTGGTGTCGCACTCCTTGCGGGCGGTGCCGATGTCGACCTTCTTGTCGATCTCGGAGGTGTGCTCGAAGTTGCCGGTGTTGTGGCCGGGGTCGATGACCACGGTCTTGCCGGTGAGCGGGCCCTTGGCCTGCGGAGCGGTCGCGGTCGCCGTCGGGCTCGCGCTCGGGCTCGCGCTCGGGGTGGCCGCGGGGGAGGCGGCCGGCATCACGATGCGGGGCGGGCGGGCGTCGTCCGCCCCCGCCCCGGTGGCCACCTGGACGAGGACCCACCCCGCCAGGAGGGTCGGGGCGAGTACGGCGGCCCCGACGGCGAGGCCGGAGCGGCGTGCGAACCACCGCCGCTCCGGGCTGACCGAGGAGGCGGACTCGGGGGATGGGGGACTGTCGTCGTAGCGCACGTCGCGATGCTAGACCGGCGGTCCGCCGCCGGCGCGGACCGTGGGCCAAATGGGGGCGTGGTGCGCTTATCTGTTTATATGTGCGTCCGCCGTCCGGGAGCTCTCAGATGCCGGGGGCGGTGCGGCGCAGGATGCGGAGGGAGTCGGTGACCGAGACCTCCTCGAAGGCGCCGGAGGCCAGGGCGCGGAGGTAGATCCGGTACGGGGCCTGCCCGCCGTCGGCCGGGTCGGGGAACACGTCGTGGATGGCGAGCGTCCCGCCCTCGGCGACGTGCGGGGCCCAGCCCTCGTAGTCGCCGGCCGCGTGCTCGTCGGTGTGGCCGCCGTCGATGAAGACGAAGCCCAGTTTGCCGCCCCAGGCCGCCGCGACCTGCGGGGAGCGGCCCACGATCGCGATGACGTGGTCTTCGAGTCCCGACTTGTGGAGGGTGCGGCGGAAGGTCGGCAGGGTGTCCATCAGCCCGACCTCCGGGTCCACGACGGTCGGGTCGTGGTACTCCCAGCCCGGCTGCTGCTCCTCGCTGCCCCGGTGGTGGTCGACCGTGATCGCGGCCACCCCGGCCTCGCGGGCGGCGTCGGCCAGCAGGATCGTGGAGCGCCCGCAGTACGTGCCGACCTCCAGCAGCGGCAGCCCGAGGGCCGCCGCCGCGGCGGCGGCCTCGTACAGGGCGAGGCCCTCGCCTACGGGCATGAACCCCTTGGCGGCCTCGAAGGCGGCCAGGGTCTCCGGCTTGGGGGTGGCGGCGGCCATGGGGGTTCCTCCGGCGGATACGCGGGTGTGGCGGTCCATCGTGCCGTACGCCGCCGGCGGTGTTACCGGTGGGTCGGGGTGCCCGACGTCAGGCGGGTCGGAGCGGGCGCCTTGCCGCGGCCCGTCCGGCGGGCGCGGCTCCCTCCTCAGGGGGACTGCCCCCGGCGCGTCCCCTTCCGCGCCGCAGCCCGCTTATCCGATGTGCGTACTTTGGCCGCCATGTTCAGACTCGGAGTCTTCGCCGCCACGACGGCCGCGCTCGCGACCGTGGTCGCCCTGCCCGCCGCAGAGGCCCGGGCGCAGCAGTTCGTGCCGTGCACCGCCGCCGCGCTCACGAGCGCCGTCGCCACGGCCAACAGCGTCGCGGGGCCCGCGCACCTCTTCCTCTCGCCCGGCTGCACGTACACCCTCACGGCCCCCGACAACCCCGGCAACGGCCTGCCGCGGGTGACCGGCGACATCACCGTCGTGGGCAACGGCAGCACCATCCGTCGGCAGTCGGCGACCGCGTTCCGGATCTTCGAGGTCGCCGCCCCGAGC
Organism: Streptomyces sp. NPDC051109; assembly: GCF_044455885.1. Lineage (NCBI taxonomy): Bacteria > Bacillati > Actinomycetota > Actinomycetes > Kitasatosporales > Streptomycetaceae > Streptomyces > Streptomyces sp. NPDC051109. The sequence continues at coordinate 180,877 of NZ_JBITFF010000015.1, read as the reverse complement.
GGCAGGCTCACCCTGAACAACCTGACGGTCCGCGGCGGCCGGTCGGAGAGCGGCGGCGCGGGCGGCGGGGGGATCGCCAACCATGGCGTGCTCACCCTCAATTCGACCACGGTGACCAGGAACGTCTCGGCGATCTCCGGAGCCGGCGGCGGCATCGTCAGCTCCGGTACGCTCAACCTCCGCAACAGCACCGTGAGCCACAACATCTCCACGAACAACGGCGGTGGCGTCTACAGCTCCGGCACCGCGAACATCTCGAACACCACCCTCACCGGCAACACCGCCAAGGACACCGGCGGCGGACTGGACGCGCGCGGCAGCCTGACCCTCGGCGGCAGCCGGGTGACCGACAACGCGGCGCGGCTCGACGGCGGCGGCATCAGCGCCTTCATGCTGACCGGGACCGTCACGGACACCCTCGTCCAGGGCAACGACACGGCCGAGGACAACGAGGGCGGCGGAGGCATCCTCAACCGCCAGTCGACCCTGACCCTGGAGCGGACCACGGTCTTCGCCAACCGGGCCGTCGAGACCGGGGCACCGGGCGGCGGGATCGCCAACGTCTCCGGCGCCTCCCTCGTCCTGCGGAACAGCTCGGTGGCCGACAACTACGCCGGCGGGGCGCCGGGCGGCATCTACAACAACGCGAGCACCGTGTCGCTGACCGCCACCATCGTGGCGGACAACTACCCGACCAACTGCGCCCCCGGCGTCTTCGCCGGCTGCGCCGACTGACGGGCCTGCACGGCGGCCGGGACGGGGCGCGCCTGCAGGAGCATCCGTGCCGCGTGGTCCACGAGGTGCCGCATGACCGGCAGGTGGCGTTCGTCGCCGCCGAGCGCGGTGAGCAGCCGGTGGGCCTCGGTGCGGAAGGCGTCGAGGTCCGCGGCGTACCGGTCGAGCACGTCCGGGGCGAGGAGGAGGCGGCCGAGCTCCGCGCGCGCCCGCCCGCAGTGGCGCGCCGCCGTGTTCCGGCCCAGGATGTCCTCCTTGGCCCGCGGCGTGGGCGCTTCCTCCAGGGCGCACGTGAGCAGGTAGGTGACCGTCCCGTTGAGGAGGTCTTCATTGCGGCCGGTCAGGATGTCTTCCTGGTCGTTGAACAACTGCCACAGGATGCCGAATATGTATCCGAACTCCCGCCACAGTTCGACTCTTGCGTCACTGGCGCCGGACAATATCGCCGCCATCGCCGTGATCATCGAGTAGGGTCCGCCGGATTTCCCGCGGTAGGTCTCGATCACCGAGTTCAGGGTGGCGCGCTCGGCGTCGGCGTCGATATCGGTCAGCTGGCCCTCGGTGCCCACCGCCCAGCCCGTCGCGACCTCGGCCGTCAGGGCGACCTGGACCGCGGGCGGCACCGGGAGCGACCGGACGATCCGGATCGGCAGCACCGTGCCGCTGAGGACCGAGGCCAGCAGCGCTTCGTCCTGGCTCATGGTGTCGGACGCGGTCGTGCCGTGCCTGTCGGAGAGGTCGTCGAGGTAGCAGGCCGAGGTCCACCAGAGCACGTGCACGGCGGCCAGGGGGGCGGCCGGTCCGGGATTTCCCGTCTCGATGGCGTGCACCATCATCGGGAGCACGGAGAGGGGATGCCGCATTTTTTGATGCCTGAGGAGTTTGCCGACGGCGTTCCTGGCAGCGCCGCTGCCCGAAGCGGGGGTGAGGCTTGAGACGGCCGCCTCCAATTCCGCCTGGATGTCGGAGGCGACGCTCCGGTGCAGGTCCACATACGTGATGCAATTCACGGCCATTTCCTTCCTGAAATGAATTGGGGTCGGCGTCAACGCCCCAGATTCGGTCACTTGGCGCGGAGGGATCTAGAGCGATTTCCGGACATGGCCGGTTCTGCGGCGCCCTTCCGGTCGCCCGCACCTGACCTTCCGTCAGAATGGAACGTGTTCTACTCTGGCCCGCGATCAGGGGGACCGCCCGGCGCCGGCCGGGGCGTCGGAGAGGCGGCAGGGATCCGTATGGGCATCGGAATCACGCAGGAACAGCGGGAGTTGGCCGAAGCCGTGCGCGGCTGGGCGGCGCGCGCGGTGCCACCCGGGGAAGTGCGCAAACTGCTGGAGACCCCGCCGCGGACCGGCGTACGGCCCGCCTACTGGGACGGGCTCGCCGCCGCCGGGCTCCTCGCGCCGCACCTGGAGGGCGGCACCCTCCTCGACCTCGCCGTCGCCGTCGAGGAGGCGTCCCGGGCGGCACTGCCCGGCCCCTACCTGCCCAGCGCCCTCGCCTCCGTCCTGCTGGACCGCGCGGGCGCGGACGAGCTCACCGCGGCCCTGGCCGACGGCACCCGCGTCGCGGCCGTCGCCCTCGGCCCCGGAAGCATGACCGCCGTCGCCGTCGAGGGCGGCGGGCACCTGCTCGACGGGCTCGCGCCCCCGGTGCTCGGCGCAGGGGAGGCCGACCTCGTCCTGCTCGCCGCCGAAGCCGCCCACGGCACGTGCTGGTTCGCCGTGGACGCCGCCGCACTGGACATCCGTACGCACGACAGCGCCGACCCGACCCGGCCCACCGCCGAGGTGCGCGCCCGCGGGGTCACCGCGGCACCCGGCCGCCTCCTCGACCTCGACGCGGCCCTCGTCCGGGACCTGGCCTGCGCGCTGTTCGCCGCCGACGCCTGCGGCACCGCCGCCTGGGCGCTCACCACCGCCGCCGATTACGCCAAGGTCCGCGAGCAGTTCGGCCGCCCCATCGGGCAGTTCCAGGGCGTCAAGCACCTGTGCGCCGACATGCTGGTACGCCTCGAACAGGCCAGGGCCCTGGCCTGGGACGCCGCCCAGGCGGCGGACGACCAGCCGGAGGTGCGCTCGCTCGTGGCCGCGCTCGCCGCCGGGAGCGCCCTCGACGCCGCCTACTCCTGCGCCAAGGACTGCATCCAGATCCTCGGCGGGATCGGCTTCACGTGGGAGCACGACGCCCACATCCACCTGCGCCGGGCGATCGTCGCCCGGCAGCTGCTCGGCGCCGGGGACGGACACCGCGTACGGGCGGTACGGCTCGCGGCCGGCGGCGCGCGGCGGCAGCTCCGCCTCGAACTCCCGGCGCGGGCGGAGGCGTACCGGACCCGGGCGCGGGCCGCCATCGAGGACGCGCGCGGCCTCGACCCGGCCGCCGCCCGCCAGATCCTGGCTCCCACCGGATACGCGGCCCCCTACCTGCCGCCCCCGTACGGGCTCGGCGCCGGACCCGTCGAACAGCTCGTCGTCCAGCAGGAACTGGCGGCGGCCGGAGTCAAGGTCGCCGACCTCGGGATCGCCACCTGGGTCGTGCCCTCGCTGCTCGCGTACGGGACCGAGGCGCAGCGGGAGACGTACGTACGGGCGACCCTGCGCGGGGACGCCACCTGGTGCCAGCTCTTCTCCGAGCCGGGGGCGGGCTCGGACCTGGCCTCGCTGCGGACCAGGGCGGAGCGCACGGCGGACGGCCGCTGGAAGGTCAACGGACAGAAGGTCTGGACGAGTTCCGCGCAGAGCGCCGACTTCGGGATCCTGCTGGCCCGGACCGACCCGGCAGCCCCCAAGCACAAGGGGCTCGGCTACTTCGTGGTCGACATGCGGGGCACCCCCGGCATCGACGTGCGCCCGCTCAAGGAGATCACCGGCGAGGCCCTGTTCAACGAGGTCTGGTTCGACGACGTCCTGCTGCCCCCGGACGCCCTCGTCGGCGCGCCCGACGAGGGCTGGAAGGTCGCCCGCAACACGCTAGGCAACGAGCGGGTCCACATGGCCGACCAGATGACCTTCGACACGGGGCTGGAGGCGCTGATCGCCCGCTCGGCCGAACTCGACGGCGCGTACCGCGCGCGGATCGGGGCGCTCACCGCCGAGGCGCACGCCCTGGCCTGCATCGGGCTGCGCACCACGCTCCAGCAGGTGTCGGGGCTGGAGCCGGGCGCCGGTGCTTCCGTACGCAAGCTCGTCCAGACCCCCCACCAGCAGCGGACCGCCGAGCTCGCGCTCGAACTGCTGGGACCGGCGGGCGCGGTGCGGGAGGGGGCGGGGGAGCGGGCGGTGCACGGGATGCTCATGTCCCGCTGCCTGACCATCGCCGGGGGCACCACGCAGGTCCAGCTCAACGTCGTCGCCGAGCGGATTCTCGGCCTTCCCAGGGACTGAAGGGCATCAGTGATGAAGTCGTACATCGTGGGCGTCGGCATGACGAAGTTCGAGAAGCCGCAGTCGCGGGACTGGCAGTACTGGGACATGGCGAAGGAGGCGGGGACGGCGGCGCTGGCGGACGCGGGGATCGCGTACGACCAGGTGGAACAGGTGCCGGTGGGGTACTGCTTCCAGGCCTCAACGGCAGGCCAGCGGGCCGCGTACGAACTGGGGCTGAGCGGGGTCCCGGTCTACAACGTGAACAACAACTGCGCGACGGGGTCGACGGCTCTGATGATGGCGCGGCAGTTCGTGGAGGGCGGGATCAGCGACTGCGTGCTGGCGCTGGGCTTCGAGAAGATGAAGAAGGGTGCGCTGGGCGGCGGCGCCGACGGGGGTGACTTCAAGACCTCTCCGGTCGCCCGGCACTACGGGATCATGGCCGCCGGGCACGGCTTCGAGATGTCCCCGCCGACCGCACAGATCTTCGGGAACGCGGCCCGCGAGCACATGGAGCGGTACGGGACCACGGCCGCGCAGCTGGCGGCGGTCGGGGCGAAGAACCACCGGCACTCGGCGAACAACCCGAACGCGCAGTTCCAGGACGTGTACTCGGTGGACGAGATCCTCGGGGCCAAGCCGATCCACACGCCGCTGACGAAGCTGCAGTGCTCGCCGACCTCGGACGGGGCGGCCGCCGCGGTGGTGGTGTCGGAGCGGTTCGTGGTGCGGCACGGGCTGCACGACAAGGCGGTGGAGATCGTCGCGCAGGCGATGACGACGGACACGGAGGCCTCGTTCGCCTCCGGCTCGTGCATCGACGTGGTCGGCAAGCCGATGACGGAGGCGGCGGGGCGGCAGGTGTTCTCGGCGTCCGGGCTCGGGATCGAGGACGTGGACGTGATCGAGCTGCACGACTGCTTCTCGATCAACGAGCTGCTGACGTACGAGGCGCTGGGCATGTGCGGGGAGGGCGCCGCCGGGAAGCTGGTGGAGTCGGGCGCGACCACGTACGGCGGGCGGTGGGTGGTGAACCCCTCCGGGGGCCTGATCTCGAAGGGCCACCCGCTGGGAGCGACGGGGCTGGCGCAGGCGGCGGAACTGGTCTGGCAGCTGAGGGGCCAGGCCGGCCCCCGCCAGGTCCCTCAGGCCCGGGTCGGCCTCGCCCACAACATAGGCCTGGGCGGGGCGGCGGTGGTGACCCTGCTGCGGAAGTAGGCGGCCGGACGTCCGGGGCCGGGGCCGCGGGGGCGGCGGCCGGGCGGGTCTACGGGCCCGACAGGGACGGATCGACGACCGTTTCGCCGCGGGAGGCCGCGCGGATGGATTCCGCCAGGTCCTCCACGGGGCCGTCGCGCAGGACCAGGCCCGCCGCGCCCGCCGCCAGCGCCGCGTCCCGCAGTCCCGGATGCGCCGAACCGGTCAGCACCAGCACCCGGCACTCCGGGTCCTCCGCCAGCAGCGCCGTCACCGAGGCGAGCTCCTCCACCAGGGCCACGGCCGGCCGCGCCAGTGCCGAGGCCACCACCTCGATGTCCGGCTGCAGCCCCAGCCGCAGCGCCAGCGCCGGGTCCGGCGGGAACAGCAGGACCCGCAGGGACCGGGCGGGGCGGGGGTTCACCGGCATTTCGTCCACGCCGTCAGGGTAGGGCCGGCCGCGCCGCGCGGAGCCGGCAACACGCCTCGGCCAAGCTGATCCTGACGTGGAGTCAGGAGTCTTCACAACTGCTGGGGGGTGCGTTATACATTCCTCACCGCTCGGTCCTAGAACGCGTTCTAGAACCGAACAGGTCCCGCAAACGACCTCGGTGCGGCCGACGGTGCGGACAGCCGCACCGAGGTCTTCCACGCAATGGGAACCGAAGAACCGAACAAGGAGCAGCATCCTCAATGCCGATCGATGCCGCCAGGGCCCTCGCCGCGGAGCCCCGCCAGGGGAACATCGCCTGGGACCACAAGGACATCCAGCTCTACCACCTCGGCCTCGGCGCCGGCCGCCCCGCCACCGACCCCGACGAACTGCGCTACACCCTGGAGTCCAAGCTCCACGTACTCCCCAGCTTCGCGACCGTCGCCGGCGCCGGCATGGCCATGCCGGGCGGCCTCGCCGCCCCCGGGATCGAGGTCAACCTCGCCAACGTCCTGCACGGCGGCCAGTCCATCGAGCTGCACCGGCCCATCCCGGTCAAGGGCAGCGCCACCTCCTCCGCCAAGGTCGCCGCCCTCTACGACAAGGGCAAGGCCGCCGTGATCGTGCTGCGCACCGAGGTCGCGGACGCCGACGGGCCGCTCTGGACCAGCGACGCGCAGATCTTCGTACGCGGTGAGGGCGGCTTCGGCGGAGAGCGCGGCCCCTCGGTCACCTCCGAGCTGCCCGACCGGGCCCCCGACCGGGTCGAGGAGCGGCACATCCGCGAGGAGCAGGCGCTCCTGTACCGGCTTTCGGGCGACTGGAACCCCCTGCACGCCGACCCCGAGTTCGCCAAGCTGGCCGGCTTCGACCGGCCGATCCTGCACGGCCTGTGCTCGTACGGGATGACCCTCAAGGCCGTCGTCGACACGGCGCTCGGCGGGGACGTCTCGCGGGTGCGCGCCTACCGCACGCGTTTCGCCGGGATCGTCTTCCCGGGGGAGACCCTGCGGATCCGGATGTGGGAGGAGCCCGGGCAGGTCCGGGTCTCGGTGACCGCCGTCGAACGGGACGACGCGCCGGTCCTCGCCGACACCGTCGTCGAACACGCGTAACGCCCGACCTCGAAGGAGCCGCACCGTGCGCGCAGCACTGCAGAGCGAGATAGGCCAGGACAAGCTCGAAGTCGTCGACGACATGGAGACCGCGGGCTTCGGCCCCGGCAAGGTCCGGATCCGCATCAAGGCCACAGGCCTGTGCCACTCGGACCTCTCGGCGATGAGCGGCGTGCTGCCGCAGCCCGCCCCCTTCATACCCGGCCACGAGGGCTCGGGCGAGATCGTCGACGTCGGCGACGGGGTCACGACCCACGCCGTCGGCGACCGGGTCCTCGTCTGCTGGCTGCCGCCGTGCGGACACTGCCCCGCGTGCAAGCGCGGCCAGGGCCACCTGTGCCTGGAGTCCTTCGCGAACGTGGCCACGCCCAACTTCCGCCGCTCGGGCGGCGGGGACGTCTTCGGCTTCGCCGGCACCGGCACCTTCGCCGAGGAGATGGTCGTGCCCGCCGCGTGCGCCGTGCCCATCCCCGACGACCTGCCGTACGACATCGCCGCGCTGATCGGCTGCGGAGTGACCACGGGCCTCGGCGCCGCCATCAACACCGCCAAGGTGGAGGCCGGGTCCTCGGTCGCCGTCATCGGCTGCGGCGGCGTCGGCATCTCCGTCATCCAGGGCGCCAAGGTGCAGGGCGCGGCGCAGATCGTCGCGGTGGACCCGGTGGCCTCCCGGCGCGAGGCGGCGCTGCGGTTCGGGGCGACGGAGGCGGTCGCACCGGAGGCCTTCGGCGACGCCAAGAACCGGATCACGGCCGGCGAGGGCTTCGACTACGTCTTCGAGGTCGTCGGCAAGTCCGCGACCACGCACACCGCGTACGAGATGACCCGGCGCGGCGGCTCCGTCGTCGTGGTCGGCGCCGGCGCGCTCGACGACAACTACTCGGTCAACATGTTCTCGCTGTTCTTCGACGAGAAGAAGATCCTGCCGTCGATGTACGGAGGCGGGGACGTGCTCCGCTCGTACGAGCGCACCATCGCGCTGTGGCGGGCGGGCCGGGTGGACCTGGCGGGCCTGATCACGCACCGGGTGCACCTCGGCGAGATCAACGACGCGCTCGACCAGATGCGTACGGGCGTGGCCCTGCGCACCTGCATCGAACTCTGAGCACCCCGACCGATCCAAGAGCTCTCCGAGAGGAATCCGGTAGATGTCACTCCCACTTGAGGGGCTGTCCGCCATCGTCACCGGCGCCGGCCGCGGCCTCGGCCGGGCCGAGGCGATCGAGCTCGCGCGGCTCGGTGCGAGCGTGGTCGTCAACGACTTCGGCCAGAGCGGACGGGACGGCTCCGGGGAGGCCTCGGCCGCCCCGGCGGAGGAGGTGGCCGAGGAGATCCGCGCCGCGGGCGGGCGGGCGGTGGCGCACCTGGGCGACGTGGCCGACTTCGAGCAGGCGCGCGAGCTGGTCGGGCTGGCGGTCACCAGCTTCGGGAAGCTCGACGTCCTGGTCAACAACGCCGGCATCCTGCGCGACCGGATGGTCTTCTCCATGTCGGAGGAGGAGTGGGACTCGGTGATCCGGGTCCACCTCAAGGGCCACTTCAACACCACCCACTTCGCCTCCGTGCACTGGCGCGAGCGGTCGAAGGCGGCGGGCGGACCGGTCTACGGCCGCATCGTCAACACCTCCTCCGAGGCCTTCCTCGGCGGCTCGGCCGGCCAGCCGAACTACGCGGCGGCCAAGGGCGGCATCGTGGGCCTGACCACCTCGACCGCCCTGGCCCTCGCCAAGTACGGGGTGACGGCCAACGCCATCTGCCCGCGCGCCCGGACCAGGATGACGGAGGACGTCTTCGCCGGCTTCCAGCTGCCGGAGGAGGGCAAGCTCGACCCGCTGGCCCCCGAACACGTCGCCCCGCTGGTCGGCTACCTGGCCTCGCCGGCCTCGGCGAAGGCCAACGGGCAGCTGTTCGTCGTGCACGGCGGGATCGTCGTCGTGATGGAACGCCCGAAGGTTGCCGCCAAGTTCGACACCGCCAAGGAGGCCTTCTCCTACGAGGAACTGGACGGACTGCTCACCCCGCACTACGACTCCCGCCCGGCCGGAGAGACGTTCGCCGCGGCGGAGGTCCTCGGCCTCAAGCACGACTAGTCCCCGGACACACGGGGTGCCACCCCCCCCTCGGCGGCGCGGCAGATGGAGGCCGTCCCGTGGCTCCTGCTCGGCGAGAATGTGCGGATGACCAGCAGTGACGAGGGCGCCGAGCAGCCCTGGAACCCCCAGCGGCAGCGCAGCGCCAACGAGCGGCTGCTGTGGGAGCGGCTGCGCTCCGGCGGGGCGGCCTCGCGGGCGCAGCTCGCGCGGGAGACGGGGCTGTCCAAGCCCACCGTCTCCAGCGCGCTCGCCGCCCTCGAACAGGCCGGCCTGGTCCGGGAGGCCGGTGTGCACGCCCCCGAGCGGGGCCGCACCGCCGTGCTCTACGCCCCCGACCCGACGGCCGGCTACGCCCTCGGGATCGACATCGGCCGCAGTCGGCTGCGGGTGGCGCTGGCCGACCTCGACGGCACCGTCGTGGCCCGCTGCGACGTCCGCAACCAGGCCCGCACCGCGAACACCATGGCCGACCTGGCCGTGTCCACCGCCCACGGGCTCGTCGCCGACTCGGCCCTGGACCCGCGCAAGGTCACCCACGCCGTCGTCGGCACGCCCGGCGTCTACGACGAGGACAAGCGCCGGGTCCGGTACGCCCGGCAACTGCCCGGCTGGGGCCGCCCGGGGCTCTTCGACCGGATCCGCGACGGGCTCGGCCTGCCCGTCGCCGTCCAGAACGACGCCAATCTCGCCGCGCTCGGGGAGTACACGTACGGAGTCGGCGCGGGCAGCCGGCTCTTCGTCTACGTCATGATCGGGACCGGTCTCGGCATGGGCATCGTCAACGAGGGCCGGCTGTTCACCGGGGCGCACGGCGGGGCCGGCGAAATCGGCTTCCTGCCCTGGGCGGGCCGAGGCGAAGCGGATCCCGGATCCGACACCGCCGACTCCGCCGACAGCACGGACAGCGCGGGCAGCACGGACAGCATGGAGGACGCCGTCTCGGCGGAGGCCGTGGTCCAGGGGGCCCGCGCCCACGGGATGACCGGTCCGCTCACGGCCAAGGACGTCTTCGACGCCGCCCGGGCGGGAGACCCGGCCGCCGCCCGGGCCGTCGAGCAGGAGGGCGTACGCCTCGCCCACACCGTCGCGGCCGTCTCCGCCGTACTCGACCCGGACCTCGTCGTCCTCGGCGGCGGGGTCGGCCACAACGCCGACCTGCTGCTGAGCACGGTCCGCCGGACGCTGCGCACCCTCACGCCGCTGCGGCCGAAAGTGGCCCCGAGCGGACTGGGGGAGGACGCCGTGCTGCTGGGCGCGGTGGCCACGGCGCTCGACGCGGCCCGCGACCTGGCCTTCGAAGGCCGCTGACCTCCACCGGGCTCCGCCCCGGCCCCGCTACAGCGGCGCCTGCTGCAGCGGTACGGGCCGGGGCGCGGCCGCCGACGGCGGATCCAGCCGGACCGGGGGCGGCGGGGACACCGGCAGGGTCAGCCCCGTGATCCCGCAGGGGGTCTCCGGGGTCGTGTACGGGAGGTGCAGGCGGCCCTGCGGGCTCCACAGCCCGGTGCCGAGCCAGCCGTCGGGCGCGGGGAGCCGGAACACGTGCCGGTCGGCGGGCCGCCACAGGCCGATCATCCCGCAGCCGCCGCCGGGGGCACCCCCGCCGCCCTCCAGCCGGAGCGCTACCCCGCAGCTCTCCGGCATCAGGGCCTGGCCCGGCTGCACGGCGAACGGGGTCCCCGCCTCCCCGCGCAGGCACTCGGGGAAGCGCACCGGCAGCGAGCTGCCCAGCACCCCCCAGCCCAGGCGCGGTTCGCCCGGGGCGTCCGAGCGGATCAGCAGCAGCCCGCTGTCGGGGTCGGCCAGCAGCAGCCGGTCGTCGCTGCCCTCCGCGATCTGGAGCAGCGGGGAGACCTCGCCGCCCCGGCCCAGGTCCACCGCGACGGCCTTGGTGGTGCCGTCCAGCTCGCGGTCCAGCGCCAGCATCCGGCCCGTCCGGTCCAGCCAGACGCCGCCGGAGCAGCGGCCCGGGATCCGGGCGACCTGCCCGAAGGCGCCCCCGGCCACCTGCCAGACCGTGGTTCCGGCGGCCGACGCGGCCAGGGCGAACGCGCCGCGTCCGTCCGGGGACGGGGGCAGCAGGGACACCCGTACCTCTTCGTCCCCGCGCTCCACGGAGCCCAGCGGGAGCTCCCCGGTCCGCGGCCCGGCCGCGGCGCCGCCCGTCGGGTACAGCAGGGCGAAGGCGTGCCGCTGCGCGACCCTCCGGTGGATCAGCACCCGCCCGTCGGCCAGCGCCAGCACCTCGCTGTCGGCCTCCTCGGGCTGCGCGAGCGGCAGCGGCACCGCGTACGGCTCGGGCCCGGCCAGGGTCCAGCGCTCCGGGTACCGGGCTTCCCCGTCCCCGGCCAGCCGGGCCGCGTACGACCCGTCCGCGGCGATGGTGAACGGGGCCGTCGTCGTGATCTCGATGGCACAGACAGTCATCCGTGCGTCACCTCCGGGGAGGAAGCTAGTTTTCGCCCTTCGGGCCGAACAACACGACCATCCGCGCTTCACACGTACGGGTGGCCGCCGGGCGGTTCGGGGTGGGCCGCGAGGGCGATTGTGCTGTGCGACAGCGGGGCGTCCGGGGCGAGCCGGGTCGGTCGGGAACAGCCGGGAGCGGACGGACGGGACCGCCGCCGGCGAGGTCCTGGACGACCTGCGCACCTTCCTCGTCAAGTAGGGACGGACCCGCTCCCGTACGGACGGTAGCCTTGGCCTGTGCCCCGTCTCTCCGAAGTCATCGCCGCGCTGGACGCCCTCTGGCCCCCCTCGCGGGCCGAGCAGTGGGACGCCGTCGGAACCGTGTGCGGCGATCCCGACGCCGAGGTCTCCCGCGTCCTGTTCGCCGTCGACCCCGTGCAGGAGATCGTCGACGAGGCCGTGAAGCTGGGCGCCGACCTGGTCGTCACCCACCACCCCCTCTACCTGCGCGGCACCACCACCGTCGAGGCCGGCACCTTCAAGGGCCGCGTCGTGCACACGCTGATCAAGAACGACATCGCGCTGCACGTCGCCCACACCAACGCGGACACCGCCGACCCCGGCGTCTCCGACGCCCTCGCCGGCGCCCTCGACCTGCGGATCACCGGCCCGCTGGTCCCCGATCCCACCGACCCCGAGGGCCGCCGCGGCCTCGGCCGGATCTGCGAGCTGGACCACCCCGAGACCCTGAGCGCGTTCGCCGCGCGCGCCGCCGCCCGGCTGCCGCAGACCGCCCAGGGCATCCGCGTCGCCGGCGACCCCGAGCAGCTCGTCCGTACCGTCGCCGTCAGCGGCGGCTCCGGAGACAGCCTCTTCGGCCAGGTCCGGGCCGCCGGCGTGGACGTGTTCCTCACCGCCGACCTGCGCCACCACCCCGTCTCCGAGGCCCGCGAGCAGAGCCCGCTCGCCCTCGTGGACGCCGCGCACTGGGCCACCGAGTGGCCCTGGTGCGAGCAGGCCGCCGCGCAGCTCGACGCGATCTCCGAGCGCCACGGCTGGGGTCTGCGCACCCATGTCTCGCGCACGGTCACCGACCCGTGGACGGTGCACGCGCCGTCCGTCACACCCCCTTCTATCTCTGGAGCCCCCAACTGAACGCCGAGCCCGCCGACCAGATCCGACTTCTCGACGTCCAGGCCCTGGACGTCCGGCTGTCTCAGCTCGCCCACAAGCGCAAGTCGCTGCCGGAGCACACCGAGGTCGAGTCCCTGACCAAGGACCTGACGCAGCAGCGCGACCTGCTCGTGGCGGCCCAGACGCAGGCGAGCGACGCCGCCCGCGAGCAGACCAAGGCGGAGCAGGACGTCGACCAGGTGCGCCAGCGCGCCGCGCGCGACCAGCAGCGGCTCGACTCCGGCGCGGGCATCTCCGCCCGCGACCTGGCGAACCTGCAGAGCGAGGTCGTCTCCCTCGCCAAGCGCCAGGCCGACCTGGAGGACGTGGTCCTCGAGGTCATGGAACGCCTGGAGGGTGCCCAGGAGCGGGTCACCGGGCTGACCGAGCGGGTTTCCGCCCTCGAAGCCAAGCTGACGGACGCCACCGCCCGCCGCGACGCGGCCACCGGCGAGCTCGACGCCGAGGCCGCGAAGATCACGAAGGACCGCGAGGTCATCGTCGCCTCGATGCCGGCCGACCTGATGGCCCTGTACGAGAAGATCCGCGTCAAGCAGGGCGGCGTCGGCGCCGCCCGCCTGTACCAGCGCCGCTGCGAGGGCTGCCGTCTGGAGCTCGACATGGCCGAGGTCAACGAGATCAAGGCCGCGGCCCGCGACCAGGTCGTGCGTCACGAGAACTGCGGCCGCATCCTGGTCCGTACGGCCGACTCGGGCATCTGATGCAGAGGCCTGTCCGTTTCGTCGTGGAGGCGGACGGCGGCTCCCGGGGCAACCCGGGGCCCGCCGGCTACGGCGCGGTCGTCATCGACCCGGCGACGGGCGAGACGCTGGCCGAGCGCGCGGAGTACATCGGCGTCGCGACCAACAACGTGGCCGAGTACAAGGGCCTGATCGCCGGCCTCGAGGCGGCCCGCGAGCTGTCCGCGGACGCCGTGGTGCAGGTCCGCATGGACTCCAAGCTGGTCGTCGAGCAGATGTCCGGCCGCTGGAAGATCAAGCACCCGGACATGAAGCCCCTCGCGGCGGAGGCGGCGAAGATCCTGCCGCGCGCGCAGGTGACGTACGAGTGGATCCCGCGCGAGCGGAACAAGCACGCGGACCGGCTCGCCAACGAGGCGATGGACGCGGGCAAGCGCGGCGGGCAGTGGGAGCCGTCGGCCTCTTCGGCGGCCCTGGACGCCTCGGCCGCCCGCGCCCTGGCGACCCCGCCGGCCGGCCCTCCGGGGGATGCCGCGAAGGGGGCCGCGGCCGTACGGGCCGCCCTCGCCACTGCTTCCGGTACGTCGGCCACCGCACCGGCACGCGAGGAGGCTGGGGCCGACACCCTGTTCGCGGAGCAGGGCGCCGGCGCAGCGGGGCGCATCCCCGCCCCGGCGCCGGGCCCGGCCCAGGCCCCCTCGGCCACGCCGGGCTGGGGCCCCGACATGGGGACCCCGGCGACCTTCGTCCTGCTGCGCCACGGGGAGACGGCCCTCACCCCGCAGAAGCGCTTCTCCGGCAGCGGCGGCACCGACCCGGAGCTGTCCCCGGCCGGCCGCCGCCAGGCATCGGCGGTGGCCGGGGCGCTGGCCGCGCGCGGCACCGTCCAGACGATCGTCAGCTCCCCGCTGCGCCGCTGCCGGGAGACCGCGCAGGCCGTCGCCGACCGGCTCGGCCTCACGGTCACGGTCGAGGAGGGCCTGCGCGAGGTGGACTTCGGCGCCTGGGAGGGCCTGACCTTCGCCGAGGTGCGCGAGCGCTTCCCGGACGACCTCCAGGCCTGGCTGGACTCCCCGAAGGCGGCCCCGACGGGCGGCGGCGAGAGCTTCGCGGCCGCCACGCGCCGCATCTCGGCGACCCGGGACCGGCTGCTGGCCGCGCACGCGGGCCGCACGGTGCTGCTGGTCACGCACGTGACCCCGGTCAAGATTTTGGTCCGGCTCGCGCTGGGCGCCCCGCCGGAGGCGCTGTTCAAGATGGAGCTGTCCGCGGCCTCCCTCTCGGCGGTGGCCTACTACGCCGACGGCAACGCCTCGGTGCGTCTGCTGAACGACACCTCGCACCTGCGCTAGCCGGCCGGTTCGAGGACGTACGGCGAAGGGCCCGCCCCTGATGGGGACGGGCCCTTCGGTTTCGTCGAGTGCAGAACAACCGGAGCTGTACGCCGGGTTCTGTCGCCCGGTGACCTCGCGGTCGCCGGGGAGACGGCCATCCATCTAGGACCGGCGTTGCCGCCGGCCTCCTGCGGTCTACCCGCGAACTCGGGCGGGCAGCCCTCGAACGTTCGCGCAGAGCCGTCCGAAGACGACTCCTCTTGACCTTGCTCCGGGTGGGGTTTACCTAGCCGCCTGGGTCGCCCCAGGCGCTGGTGGTCTCTTACACCACCGTTTCACCCTTACCGAGGGCCGAAGCCCCGGCGGTCTGTTTTCTGTGGCACTGTCCCGCGGGTCACCCCGGGTGGCCGTTAGCCACCACCCTGCCCTGTGGAGCCCGGACGTTCCTCGGCGGGATCCGGGGATCCCGACGCGGCCGCCCGCTCCGGTTGTTCTGCGAGTGACCATGCTACCCGCGCCCGGCGCCGCGCTTGACCTTGACGCAGCGGCAGGGTCCCCACCGGAGGGCATGCGGATCGCAGAGGTCGCCGCGCTCGTCGCGGTCACGACCCGGGCGGAAGCCGCAATGTCAGGCCGGGGCGAAGAGGATCTTCGTGGTGCCCGGGTCGGCCTCCAGCAGGCGGACCCGGATGCGGTCGCCCAGCGGCAGCCGCGCGGACGGGGATTCGACCCGGCCGACCACGGCCGGCTCCTCCAGGTGGACCGTGCCCACGAGCGGCTCGTGCTCCTTGACGTCGATCACGGTCGCCTCGAAGGTCTCCCCGACGTGGTCCTTCAGCAGGGCCGCCTCGACGAGGTCCACGCACTCCCGCTCGGCCGTGTTGGCCAGCCTGCTGCCGTCCGCCATCCGCTGCGGGAGTGCGTCCAGCGCGGCCGTCGCCCATCCCGGGGGCTCGGCCCCGGCCACCGCCGCCACGCACAGCTCGCCCGCGTACCGGTCGACGAGCCGGCGCAGGGGGGCGGTGCAGTGCGCGTACGGGGCCGCCACCGCGGAGTGCAGAAGGGGCTCCGGGGTCGCGCCACCGGAGAACACCGTGTAGCCCGCGCCGCGCAGCAGGGCCGTGCACTCCTGGAGGAACGCGGCGTGGGCGGGCAGGTGCGGGTCGAGGGTGCGGACGAGTTCGGCGTAGGGCATGTGGTGCGGCCAGTCGATCCGCAGGGCGGCGGCGGTGCGCCGGAGCCGGCCGACGGCCCCGTCGGGGGCGCTGGGGAGGGTGCGCAGGATGCCGGTGCCGGCGGCGAGCATCAGCTCGGCGGCGGCCATGCCGGCCATCAGGGAGATCTGGGCGTTCCAGCCGTCCGCGGGGAGCGGGGCCCGGTAGGCGAGGGTGTACGAGCCGTCTTGAGCGACGATCTCCTGCTCGGGCACGTTCAGCGAGATGCCGCCGCGCTCCTGCTCCAGGGTCTCGCGGAGCCGGCCGATGTCCTGGAGGAGGGCGAGGGGCTCTTCGGCGGTCCGGGAGTCGATGGCCTGCTGGACGCCGTCGTAGTCCAGCTTGGCCCGGCTGCGGACCAGGGCGCGGCGGACCTCGGTGCTCTCCACGCGTCCGGCGGAGTCCAGGTCGAAGCGCCACAGCAGCGCCGGGTGGGGTTGGCCGGGCAGCAGGCTGGCCGCGCCCTCGGAGAGGACGGGCGGATGGAGGGGGATCCGGCCGTCGGGGAAGTAGAGGGTGGTGACGCGGCGGTGGGCCTCGGTGTCGACTGCGCCGCCGGGGGTGACGAAGGCGGCGACGTCGGCGATGGCGTAGTGCACGCGGTAGCCGCCGCCGCTCGCGCGCTTCGCCAGGTGCATGGCCTGGTCCAGGTCGCGGGAGGCGGGCGGGTCGATGGTGAACAGGGGGAGGTCGGTGGCGTCGAGCTCGGGGAGCCGGGGATCGCGGGCCGCCTCCTCGGCCTCGGCGAGCACCGGCGCCGGAAATTCCCCGGGCACGTCCAGGCTCGTCCGCAGTTCACGCAGCGCGGCCCGCAGGGCAGCCCCGTCTGCGCCGGTCATGTGCATATGACGGCGTGGCATGGATCGAGCGTAGGTCCGGTGGGCGCCGGGGGCGCGGCGAGAGCCTTACCCTGGCTCGGGGGCCGCACCCCCTGCGCCGTGTCGTACTGAAGGAGAACCACCGTGCTCGTGCTGCTGCCGCCGTCCGAGGGAAAGGCCGTCGGCGGCTCCGGCGCGCCCCTGGAGCCGGAGACGCTGTCGCTGCCGGGGCTGGCCGGGGCGCGGGCGGCCGTGCTGGAGGAACTGGTCGAGCTGTGCGCGGGGGACGAGACGAAGGCCCGCGAGGTGCTCGGCCTGAGCGAGGGGCTGCGCGGCGAGGTGGCGAAGAACGCCGGGCTGCGGTCCGCGGTGGCCCGGCCGGCCGGGGAGATCTACACCGGCGTCCTGTACGACGCGCTGGGCCTGGCCGACCTGCCGGCGGCGGCGCGGACAGCGGCGGAGCAGTCCCTGATGGTGTTCTCGGGCCTGTGGGGCGCGGTCCGGGTGACGGACCGGATCCCCTCGTACCGCTGCTCGATGGGGGTGAAGCTGCCGGGGCTGGGCGCGCTGGGGGCGTACTGGCGCGAGCCCATGGCGGCGGTGATGCCGGAGGCGGCGGGGGACGGGCTGGTGCTGGACCTGCGCTCCTCGGCCTATGCGTCGGCGTGGAAGCCCAAGGGCGGGGTGGCGGGACGCACGGCTACGGTGCGGGTGCTGCACTCGCAGATGGTGGACGGGGTGGAGAAGCGGTCGGTGGTGAGCCACTTCAACAAGGCCACGAAGGGGCGGCTGGTGCGGGACCTGCTCGTCGCCGGGGCCGTGCCCGCGACCCCGGCGGAGCTGGTCACGACGCTGCGCGACCTGGGCTACGCCGTGGAGGCGGAAGCCCCCGCGAAGGCGGCCAAGGCCTGGTCCCTGGACGTGGTGGTCACCCAGATCCACTGACCGCCCCGGCCCGGTCCACGAGGCACCACCGGGGGGTGTCCGCAAAGTCCCGCCGGACGCCCGAAGGGCGCCGCCCGCGGGCCGGGCAGGACTTCGCGGACAGCCGCTAGCGGCTCAGGGGCCAGGCCGCCGAGGGGGTTTCGGTGGCCGCGCCCGCGTACGCGGCGCAGGCGTCCGTCAGGGTTTCGAGGAGGGTGAGGGGGTCGGGGAGGGGGTGCTCCATGCCGCGGATCCAGGTCACCGCCAGGTCACCGGGGAGTGCGGCCGGGGGGACCAGCACGTAGCTGCCGCGGCAGTGCCAGCGCAGGCCCGGGTGCTCGTCCATCGTCTCCGGGTGGCAGTCCAGCTCGCAGGGCCACCACTCGTCCTCGTCCTCGGGGGTTCCGCGCGTCGCCGTGAAGAAGAGCATCCGGGCCTGGTCGCCCGAACCGCCCGATTCGGCGACCGGGCCGACCTCCACGCCCGCCGCCAGCAGGCGCTCCAGCGCGCTCGCCCCGGCTTCGAGCGGGACGTCCAGCACGTCGTGGACCATGCCCGTCGCGGTGATGAAGTTCGCCTGGGGCTGGTTGCGCGCCCAGCGCTCGATCTGTGCGCGGTCCGTCGTCGACTGTGTCTGCCAGGCGAAGGAGAGGGGGTGGCGTGCGGGGGTGGGGCAGCCGATCCGGTCGCACGAACACCGGTAGCCGGCGGGATGGGCGGCGGGGGCGAGCGGCAGGCCCGCGGCGGCCGCGGACAGCAGAAGGGCCTCGCGTGCGCGCTCGGGATCTTCGGGGGAGGGTTTGGGCCGCCGGCGCAGCCACTGGGAAATCCTGCTCTGCTCGCCGCGTTTGACGCGGCCGGACTCAGACCCCATCTATCCCCTCACCTCACCGTTTCCCCGGCAGACCCTCACATGCTCCCACCATCCTGCGGTCCGGGTGACCGCTCTCCCCCACCGGGGGGTGGGGGACAGGTGCACGGAGAGCGCACCACGGCAGGCCGAATGCCGTCACATACCGGTGAAATTCCGCCAATTGCCCCCGGCCGGCCACCGGCCCGTCAGTCCTCGGTGACCTTCGACACCCCCGTCACCGCGCCCACCCCGCCCAGTACCCGGTCCACCAGCGCGTCCGCGAACGCGTGCGTCAGCGGTCCCGTCCGCATCAGCCAGCGGTACGTCAGCGGCCCCACCAGCATCTCCGCCGTCAGGCGCAGGTCCACGTCCGGCGCCAGCCCTCCGGCTTCCCGGGCCGCCCGCAACCGCGTCTCGTACAGGGCGAGCTGGGGCTCCAGCAGCTGCTCGGCGAAGCGGGCGCTCAGCTCGGGGTCGGTCGCCCCGGCGGCGGTCAGGGCGCGCGTGGGGGCGGCGTACTTCTCGTCGTTGAACTGGTCCACCGTCACCCGCAGCACCAGCTTGAGGTCCGCGGCGAGGTCGCCGGTGTCCGGGAACCCCGTCCAGTCGGCATCCCTCTCCGCGTCCCCGAAGAGCGCGAGCGACGCGTCCAGCAGGACCGCCGCCTTCGAGGGCCACCAGCGGTAGATCGTCTGCTTGCCGACGCCCGCGCGGGCGGCGATGGCCTCGATGGTCAGCTTGTTGTAGCCGACCTCCGAGACCAGTGCGAGCGCCGCGTCGAGGATGGCCCGCCGGGAGCGGTCGCTGCGGCGGGCGGGGTCGGGGGCCTTCGCGTCAGGTGATCTGCTGCTCATTCGGACAAATTATCAACGCGCGACGTCTCGTCTTTGTGTCATTCCGTAAACCACCCAATCAGTTCACTGCGCGGTTCCCCTTGAGGAGAGACGATTCTCTCGACATCTCTCGTGAGCCGTGAGGAGCCTTCTTTGCGCAGAGTCGCCACACCCCGGCGCTACTTGATGTGCCCACCCGCACACTTCAAGGTCACGTACTCCATCAACCCGTGGATGGACCCCACGAAACCGGTGGACCTGCCCCTCGCACACGCCCAGTGGGAAGACCTCCGGGACCGCTACCGCTCGCTCGGCCACACCGTCGAGACGCTCGTACCGGACCCCGAGCTGCCCGACATGGTCTTCGCCGCCAACGGCGCCCTCGTCGTCGACGGCCGGGTGCTCGGCGCCCGGTTCGCCTACCCGGAGCGCGCCGCCGAGGCGGAGATCCACCTCGACTGGTTCCGCTCCCACGGCTTCGAGCACGTCCACGAGCCGTCCCACGTCAACGAGGGCGAGGGCGATTTCGCCGTCACCGCCACCTACATCCTGGCCGGCCGGGGCTTCCGCTCCAGCCCGCTCTCGCACGACGAGGCCCAGGAGTTCTTCGGCCGCCCGGTCATCGGCCTCGACCTGGTGGACCCGCGCTACTACCACCTGGACACGGCGCTCTGCGTGCTCGACGGCGACGAGGTCATGTACTACCCGCCCGCGTTCTCGCCCGGCAGCCGGGCCGTGCTGGAGCGGCTGTTCCCGGACGCGCTGATCGCCGGCGACGAGGACGCGGCGGCCCTCGGCCTGAACGCGGTCTCGGACGGCCGGAACGTGCTGCTCCCGCAGGCGGCGGCCGGACTGTTCCAGCCCCTGCGGGACCGGGGCTTCGAGCCCGTACCGATGGACCTGGGCGAGCTGCTCAAGGGCGGCGGCAGCGTGAAGTGCTGCACCCAGGAGCTGCGGATGTAGCGGCCGCCGCGCGCCGCGGCCGCGCGGCTACGAGGTGGCCGGCGGCCACTCCTGCCCCCAGTCGGCGTCCCGCGCCGCCTTGTAGAGGTCACCGTGGCGCTTGGTCACGTTGACCCGGGTCAGGCCCTCGCCCTCGGGACCGCACAGTTCCAGCAGGACGAGCCCCTTCCGGATCTGCGGCTTCCGCGTGATCCGGGAGGGGGCCGGCTCCACCGGGAAGCGGGTCGCGGCCACGTAGCTGAACTTCTCGTCCTCGTACGGGAGGGACCCGCCCTTGACCTTCCGGTGCAGGGAGGACCGGCTGACCCGCGCCGAGAAGTGGCACCAGTCCTGGCCGACCTCGATCGGGCAGGTGCCGTCGTGCGGGCACGGGGCGGCGACCTTCAGCCCCGCCGCGATCAGCTGGTCGCGGGCCTCGCGGATGCGCAGGTACCCCTGGGGCGTGCCCGGTTCGATCAGCACCACGGCCTGCCCGGCGTGGGCCGCCTCGGCGACCACGGCCCGGCGGGCCTCCGGCGTCAGCTCGCCCAGTACGTACGAGACCGTCACGAGGTCCGCCTCGGGGAGCGCCAGCCCGGATCCGATGACGGCCCGGCGCCATTCGGCGGTGCGCAGCACCTGCGAGCCGGAGGCGGCCGCGAGCTCCTTGCCGAGGGCCAGCGCCGGCTCCGCCCAGTCCAGGACCGCGGTGTCGCGGGGGCCGTCCCAGATGGCGTCCACCGCCCAGGTCGCCGCGCCCGTGCCGCCGCCGACGTCCACGTGGGAGCGGGGGGACCACTGCGGGGCGGCCTCGGCGAGGGCGTCCAGGGCGGACCGTACGGCCTCGAAGGTGGCCGGCATCCGGTACGCGGCGTACGCCGCCACGTCGGAGCGGTCGCGCAGGACGGGCGCGTCGGTCGGGGTCCGGCCGCGGTAGTTGGCGATCAGCCGGTCGACGGCGGCCGTGGCCTGCTTCGGCGGGAGTCCGTCGAGCAGCCCGCCCAGCGCGGACCGCAGCGTTTCGGCGGTGGTGGGCACGGAGGCGGAGGCGGAGGCGTTCACCAGCGAAGTTTACGGCTCCCGGGGGGTCCGGGACGCCGCGCCGGCGCCCCGGGAGCCCGGATCAGACGGCGGAGTCCCGGTTCTGCCAGGGCCGGCACATACCGGCGAAGCAGGCTGCCGCCAGCAGCGAGCACACCAGCTGGACCAGTGCCATCGGCACCGCCGTGTCCTCGCCCGCGATCCCGACCAGCGGCGAGGCGATCGCCCCGACCAGGAAGGAGGAGGTGCCCAGCAGGGCCGAGGCCGAGCCGGCCGCGTGCGGGGTGCGCATCAGGGCCAGCGCGTTGGTGTTCGGCAGGACCACGCCCATCGCCGACATCAGCACGAACAGCGCCGACGCGATCGGGACCAGCCCGACCTCCCCGAACACCCCGGTGGACATCAGCAGCAGCGAGACCGATGCCGCCGTGATGACGGCGAGCCCGCCGCCGAGCACCTTGTCCAGCCGGACCCGGCCGACCAGCAGCTTGCCGTTGACCTGCCCGGCGGCGATGAGGCCGACGGAGTTGAGGCCGAACAGCAGGCTGAAGGCCTGCGGCGAAGCCCCGTAGATCTCCTGCACCACGAACGGCGAGGCCGAGATGTACGAGAACAGCGTGGCGAAGGCGAAGCCGCCGGCCAGCGTGTACCCGGCGAAGACGCGGTCGGCGAGCAGGCCCCGCATGGTCCGCAGCGCGGAGCCGACGCCGCCGGTCTGCCGCCGCTCGGGGGGCAGGGTCTCGCCGAGGCTGCGCCAGACGACGAGGGTGAGCACGGCGCCGACGCCGGTGAGGACGACGAACACCCCGCGCCAGTCGGCGAAGCGCAGGATCTGGCCGCCGATGAGCGGGGCGATGATCGGGGCCACGCCGGAGATGAGCATCAGGGTGGAGAAGAAGCGGGCCATCTCGACCCCGTCGTACAGGTCGCGTACGACGGCCCGCGCGATGACGATCGCGGCCGACCCGGCCAGGCCCTGGAGCAGCCGGAAGCCGATCAGCAGTTCGGCGGTCGGCGCGAGGGCGCAGATCGCGGTGGCGAGGACGTAGACGACCATGCCGATCAGCAGGGGCCTGCGCCGGCCCCACTTGTCGCTCATCGGGCCGATGACGAGCTGGCCCAGCGCCATGCCGGCGAGGCAGGCGGTGAGGGTGAGCTGGATCGTGGCGGCCGGGCTGTGCAGGGCGCCGGTGACCTGCGGCAGGGCCGGCAGGTACATGTCCATGGACAGCGGGGGGAGGGCGCTGAGCCCACCGAGTATGAAAGTGACGAGCAGTCCGGTACGGCGGGCGGCCGTGAGCGGTGCGGAAGGAGCCCCCGCCGGTACGGCGACGGTCTTCGGCGTGGATGGGGTCTGCGGTGTGGAAGCGGCCTGCGGTGCGGAGGGCGTTTCGGGCGGCGGCTCGTGCGAGGGGGCCGTCGCGGGGCCTCTCTCCGACATGCGGAACTCCAGTCCTCTTGGTCGTCTTTTCACACCCCGACCGGCCCATGCTCTCAGCTATCGGAACGTCCGTGGACCGATGCGACATGTGACGTACCCTGCGGCCCCATGAGCGCAAGTGGGAAGAAGATCGCCGTCGTCACAGGTGCGGGCTCCGGCATCGGCCGCTCCGTCGCCCTGACCCTGGCCGCAGCCGGCTGGTCGGTGGCCCTGGCCGGCCGCCGGACCGAACCGCTGCAGGAGACGGCGAAGTCCGCCGGGGCCGGGGCGGACGTGCTGTGCGTACGGGCGGACGTGAGCGATCCGGAGGACGTGGCCGCGCTGTTCGCCGCGGTCCGCGAGCGGTACGGGCGCCTCGACCTCCTCTTCAACAACGCCGGGACCTTCGGCCCGGGCGGGGTCCCGCTGGAGGACCTCGCGTACGAGGCCTGGCGCCGGGTCGTGGACGTCAACCTGACCGGGGCCTTCCTGTGCGCGCAGGCCGCCTTCCGGCAGATGAAGGCGCAGGACCCGCAGGGCGGCCGGATCATCAACAACGGCTCGATCTCCGCGCACGTGCCGCGGCCGAACTCGATCGCCTACACCGCGACCAAGCACGCGGTGACGGGCCTGACGAAGTCGCTCTCCCTGGACGGAAGGCCGCACCGGATCGCCTGCGGGCAGATCGACATCGGCAACGCGGCCACCGAGATGACCGAGCGGATGCAGACCGGGATCCTCCAGGCGAACGGGCAGCTGGCGGTGGAGCCGGTGATGGACGCCGCGGACGTGGCGCGCACGGTGCTGCACATGGCGGAGCTGCCGCTGGAGGCGAACGTGCAGTTCGCGACGGTGATGGCGACGGCGATGCCGTACATCGGACGCGGCTGATCCCCCGGCCGGAGCCGGACGGGAATGCGCGCGCCGGGCCGGGAGTTGGGGCGATCATGACTGAGGTACTGCGCTACACCGCCTTCTCGGACGACCCGGCCGGGGGCAACCCCGCCGGCGTCGTGCTCGACGCGAGCGGCCTGGACGATGCCCGGATGCTGGAGATCGCGGCCGGGCTGGGCTACAGCGAGACCGCCTTCCTCACCGCCCCGCCGCCGGGCGCGGGCGGGGAGCCGGGCCGGGCCTTCACGCTGCGGTTCTTCAGCCCGAAGGCCGAGGTGTCCTTCTGCGGGCACGCCACCGTGGCCGCCTCCGTGGCGCTGGCGGAGCGGATCGGTCCGGGAGAGCTGGTGTTCGCTACCCCGGCCGGAACGGTGCCCGTCTCGGTCACCGCTTCCGACGGGGGCCTGCGGGCCGTGCTGACCAGCGTCGAGCCGTACGTAGAGGACGTCGACCCGGCCGACCTCGCGGAGGCACTGGCCGCGCTGGACTGGCCGGAGGCGGACCTGGACCCGGCCCTCCCGCCCCGGATCGCCTACGCCGGAGCCCGCCACCTGGTACTCGGCGCCGCCACCCGGGCCCGGCTCGCCGACCTCGCCTACGACTTCCCCCGGTTGGAGGCGCTGATGCGGCGCCTGGAGCTGACCACGGTCCAGCTGGTGCACCGGACGGGCCCGGCGCTGTTCGACGTACGGAACCCCTTCCCGGTCGGCGGCGTCGTCGAGGACCCCGCGACCGGAGCCGCCGCGGCCGCCTTCGGCGCGTACGCGCGCGAGCTCGGCCTGGTCCCGGCGGCCGCCGTCCTCACCCTCCACCAGGGGCGGGACATGGGCCGCCCCGGAGTCCTGACGGTGGAACTGCGCCAGGACGACGCCCGGGTCAGGGTGGGCGGCAGCGCGGTCCGCATCGGATGAGGGCGCTCACCGGCGGGCGCACCGCGCCGCCGGGCTGAGCGCCGTGGTGACCCGGACGTGCGGAAGGGGCCCGGATCGTCTCGATCCGGGCCCCTTCACCTGTCTTACGAGCCGCTCTTGGCCTCCGCGGCCGGCGCCGGCGCGGGGGCCGGGGTCGCCGTGCGGGCGAAGACCCCGGAGAACAGCAGCAGCGTCGGGACCAGGTAGGCCGTCCACACCCCGGCCTGGAGCCAGGTCGGGTCCGGCTGGAAGTTGAACGTGCCCTTCAGCAGGGTCCCGTACCAGCTGTCCGGCGGGACGGCCGCGCTGACGTCGAAGGCCTTGTTCATCAGGCCCGGCAGGAACTCGGCCTCCTGGAGGTCGTGCACCCCGTAGGCGAGCACACCCGCGGCGACCACGACCAGCATTCCGCCGGTCCACGTGAAGAACTTGGACAGGTTGATCTTCAGCGCTCCGCGGTAGAACAGCCAGCCCAGCAGGACCGACGAGCCGATGCCGAGCAGCACGCCCACCAGCGGACCCGCGCCGTTGCCGGCCGCGTGCACCGAGCGCCACACGAACAGCGAGGTCTCCAGGCCCTCCCGGCCGACGGCCAGGAACGCCGTCGTCACCAGGGCGCCCGTGCCCATCGCGAGGGCCGAGTCGAGCTTGTCCTGCAGTTCGGCCTTCATGTGCCGCGCGGTGCGCTTCATCCAGAAGACCATCCACGTCACCAGGCCCACCGAGACGATCGACAGGCTGCCGCCGATCGCCTCCTGCGCCTGGAACGTCAGTTCCGAGGTGCCGAATTCGAGCCCCGCGCCGAAGGCCAGGCTGAGCGCCGCCGCGAGGCCGACGCCGAGCCACAGCGGTCCCAGCTTGTCCTTGTTCCCGGTCTTCACCAGGTACGCGATGAGGATGCAGACGACCAGACTGGCCTCCAGCCCCTCACGCAGGCCGATCAGATAGTTGCTGAACACGTCGGTTCCCTTCCTTTCGCGGAACTACGCGAACAGCGCCCGGCCCCACCAGTCGTCCTTGTCGCGGACGCCCGGCGGGACGGCGAAGACGGCCGAGCCCACGTGCTGGATGTACTCGTTCAGGGCGTCGTTCTTGGACAGGTTGCGCTGGAGCGGGACGAAGCCCTTGCGGACGTCGCGCTGGTAGGCGAGGAAGAACAGGCCCGCGTCGAGCCGGCCCAAGCCGTCCGTCCCGTCGGTGAACGAGTAGCCGCGGCGCAGGATCGTCACGCCGTTGTTGCTGTCGGGATGCGCGAGGCGCACGTGCGCCTGCGGCTTCATCGCCTTCAGGAACGGCTCGTCGCGCTCCTTGGACTTGCCGACCGGGGCGCCCTCGGCCTTGTCCCGGCCGAAGATGTCCTCCTGCTCCTGGAGCGACGTGCGGTCCCAGGTCTCGATGTGCATCCGGATCCGGCGGGCGACCAGGTACGAGCCGCCGGCCATCCACGCCGAGGCGTCCTTGGCCTCGTCCGCGACCCACACGTGCTTGTCGAGGGCGGCGGTGTCGGTGCCCGCGATGTTCCGGGTGCCGTCCTTGAAGCCCATCATGTTGCGCGGGGTCTGCTCGTCCGGGGTGGTGGACGAGGTCTTGCCGAAGCCGAGCTGCGACCAGCGCACCGCTGCCTTGCCGAAGCCGATCCGGGCGAGCTGGCGGATAGCGTGCACCGCGACCTGCGGGTCGTCCGCGCAGGCCTGCACGCAGAGGTCGCCGCCGCTCTTGGCGGGGTCCAGGTTGTCGCCGGGGAACTGCTCCAGGTCGACCAGGGCCTCGGGGCGCCTGCCCTCCAGGCCGAAGCGGTCCTTGGCGAAGAGCGAGGGGCCGAAGCCGATGGTCAGCGTCAGCCGGGACGGCTTGAGGCCGAGGGCCTCACCGGTGTCGTCCGGCGGGGCCTCGGGGAGGCCGCCGACCGCGCCCTCGCCGACGGGGAGGCCGGCGGTCATCCGCTCGGCGGCCCGCGTCCAGTCCTTGAGGAGCTGGACGAGCTCGGCGCGGTCCTTGGTCTTCACGTCGAACGCGGCGAAGTGCAGCCGGTCCTGGACGGCGGAGGCGATGCCGGCCTGGTGCGCGCCGTGGAAGGGCACGGCGGAGCCGCTGAGTGCGGCCGGCACCGGGTCGGTGCCACCGGTCAGCGCGGCGACGGTGCCGCCGGCCGCGGCGGCGCCGAGCGCGAGCCCGGCACCGCCCCAGCCGAGCACGGAGCGGCGGGACGGCCCGCCGGCGGCATCGCTGCCGGCGGCGGACGCCACGGTTTCGGCGGACGTGGCGGACTCGGCGGCCGAGTCGGTGGTGCTGGTGTCCTCAGACATGGTCCGTTACCCCTGATACGCGTTACTTGGCGACGGCGGCGGCAAGCTTCGACAGCGGCTCCCCGAGCGCGCTGACGGCGTCCGCGAGTTCCTTGCGCTGCTCCTGGGCGACGGTCTCGTACGAGGTGAAGTCGTAGGTGTTCTTGTCGGCGCGGTACTTGTCGAGCAGCGTGCTCATGGCGGCGAACTGCTTGTCCAGCTCCGCGGACAGGGCCGGGTCGTTCTTCGCGGTGACGGGCTTGAGCAGCTCGTACGCCTTCTGGGCGCCCTCGACGTTGGCCTTGAAGTCGACCAGGTCGGTGTGGCTGTAGCGCTCTTCCTCACCGGTGACCTTGCCGCTGGCGACCTCGTCCAGCAGCTCCTTGGCACCGTTGGCCATCGAGGTGGGGGTGATCTCCGCCTGGCCGACCTTCTTCTGCCAGTCGGTGAGGTCGGTCATCAGCTGGTCGGCGAGCTTCTTCTCGTCGTCACCGATCTTCTTGTCGGCGAACAGGGCCTTCTCCAGGCGGTGCCAGCCGGTCCAGTCCTTCGCCGGGTCCTGGCCGGCCTCCAGGCCGTCCTCGCGGACGTCGACCTTCGGGTCGATGTCGCCGAAGGACTCGGCGACCGGCTCGGTGCGCTCCCAGCCGATGCGGGAGGCGGCGTACGCCTTCTTGGCGGCCTCCAGGTCTCCGGCCTTGACCGCGTCCGCGAAGGCCTGCGCCTTGGGGAGGGTCTCGTCCGCCTGCGCCTGCACGTACTTGCGGTACTCGGCGACCGCGGCGTCCAGCTCGGGGCTGCGCTTCTCGGCGGCGGCGCCGCCCGTGGCCTTGACCTTCTGGCGGATGCCGTCGCCCTTCATGCCGGGCTTGCAGGCGATCTCGTAGTCGCCGGCCTTGATCTCGGCGGTGATGGAGGCCTTGGTGCCGGGGCCGATGTTCTCCCGCTCGGCGACGATGCGGTCGTCCGGGAAGAGGACGTAGACCTCGGTGACCTTGGATCCCTTGTTCTCGACCTCGAGGGTGACCTTGCCGGCCGGGAACTCCGTCTTGGAGACCTCGCACGCGCTGTCGGAGGCGGAGACCTTGACGGCCCCGTCGCCGCTGCCGCTCTTCTCGGCGCAGCCGGTGACGGCGGTCAGCGCGGTCACAGCGGCGACCGCGGTGAGGACGGTGAGGCGGGCGGGACGCATGCGGGCTCCTGGCTGTCTGGCGTTCGGCAGACGGCCGCCCCGATCAAGGGGGACGGCCGGTGAGGCGGACCTAACTTAACCGAGGCTTACCTGACCCATGCCCGCACGTCCAGTGATTCAGCCCACACGCGGGGCCGCCGGACACGGTGCCGTCACGGCACCTCCAAGGCCGACTCATGGAAAGGTCAAGCGGAGGTCAAGTCGACGAGCCCCTTCCCTTCCGTACCGCGGAACGGCCACGTCACGCAGTCCGGCGGAACGCTCCTCGTCCCGTACGGGGACCACGAGCCGAATCCCGGTCCGCGGATGGGCCGGCACCTCCACCGGCTGCCGGTGGACCCGGCGGGGTCGTCGCGGCGGGTGGAGGCGCCGTGTTCCTCGCGCGCCGGCGTCACGCCGTCCAGATCTGAACCGTGTTTCAATTTCGGCGTGAACGATCTCGATGTGCTCAAGGTCTTCTGTGCGGGCGACGGACGGCACGGCAACCTGCTCGGCGTGGTCCGTGACGGCCGGGCCTGCCCCGACGACGCGTCGCGGCAGGCCCTCGCCGCCGAACTCGGCTACAGCGAGACGGTGTTCGTCGACGACCCCGAGCGCGGAGTCGTCGACATCCGCACGCCCGGCACCCGGATGTCCTTCGCGGGACACCCGCTCGTCGGGGTCGCCTGGCTGCTGGACATCGAGGAGCTCCAGCCCCCGGCGGGGTCGGTATGGGCGCGTGACGACGGTGAGTTCACCTGGATCACGGCCCTCCCCGAGTGGGTCGAGGGCAAGCGCACCGAGCAGTACGCCAGCCCCGCCGAGGTCGACGCACTGCCGGCGCCGCCGCCCGGCGAGGGCTGGCTGTATGCCTGGGCCTGGGAGGACGAGACCGCCGGCCGCATCCGGGCCCGCGGCTTCCCGCGCCGCCCCGACGGGGTCATCGCCGAGGACGAGGCCACCGGATCCGCCGCGATCCTGTTGACCGCCGAGCTGAACCGGGCCCTGAACATCACCCAGGGCGCTGGCTCCCAGATCCTCACCGCGCCCGGCCCGGACGGCACCGTCGAGATCGGCGGCCGCGTCCGCTTCGCCAAGCTGCCGCCGCCGCGAACCGAGTAGCCGAGTGGCCGGGTTGCCGACTGACTGAGTAGGTGCGCACCCGCGATTGAGTACGTGCGCGCTGGGGGCGGGAGCCGTGCGGCGGTTCCATGGCCGTATGAACACGCCATCGAGTGCCGTCCGGCCGTCGCCCGACACGCCGCACGCCACGCCCCAGCCCCAGCCGCAGTCGTGGCTGCTGGTTCCCGCGCTCTTCACCGCGCTGACGCTGGCGGCCGGCGGCCTGAGCTACTCGGTCTCCGAGCTGCCGCGCAGCCCGCTGTGGCTCTCGCTCCCGTACCTGCTCCCGCTGGGCCTGACGGCCCTCACCTGGCGCCGGCCCCGGACCCCGGCGCAGCGTACGAACCGCATCGTGGCGGGCAGCATCGGCGCCGGGCTCGCCCTCTTCTGCGCCCAGGCCGTCGAGGCCGTGCTCTTCTGCGTCGCCCTGGCCCTGTGGCTGATCCACGGCGACTGACGGGGCGCGGGGCCGGGGCAGCCGCGGTACCCCCGGCGCCGAGCGGTGCCGGGGGTGTCGTCCGTACGGGGGAGCGTCAGGCGCTCAGCGGGAACTCCGCGCCCAGCTCCCGGAAGACCGCTCCGTTGAAGTCGAAGGCGCGCTTGCACTCGTCGATGATGCGCTGCTTCTCCAGGTCGTCCGCGGCGATCGCGTCCAGCAGCTCGCGGTAGCTCCGTTTGAAGGCGGCGGGGTTGGAGATGTCGGCGAAGACGTAGAACCGGACGCCGTCGCCCTTGCGGGTGAAGCCCCAGGTCCGCTCCGCCTTGTCGCGGATGATCTGGCCGCCGGAGAGGTCGCCCAGGTAGCGGGTGTAGTGGTGGGCGACGTACCCGCCGGGCCAGGTGGCCGCGCACTGCGCCACGCGGCCCGCGTAGGCCTCGGTCGCGGGCAGGGCGACCAGCGTCTCGCGCCACGACGGGCCGCGCAGATGTGCCAGGTCCCGCTCGATCTCGGCCACGCGCATCAGCTCGGGCCGTATGAACGGGCCCGCCACCGGGTCGTCCTTCAGGGACTCGGCCGCGTCCTCCAGCGCCCGGTACACGAACCACAGCTGCTCGGTGTAGCGGGTGTACGCGTCCACCCCGAGTCGGCCGCCGAGCATGTCGCTCATGAACGTCGAGGTCTCCGCCTCGGTGTGCTGCTCGTGCGACGCGACACGGATGACCGTAGAGAAGGCGTCCAAGACAATCCTCCGAAGACGGGACGAGGAATACCGAGCGGGCCCGGCGGGCGTGACGGAACGGCCGCCGCGCCCGATCCTCGCGCTTGGGGTTCCCTGATCCCATGTCTTCCCGACGCCTTGTCGGTAAAACTCCCCCGGAGGGTTTTCGGGGAGGCATTTCCGGTGGGTCGGGTCGTTACGGAAGGGTGAGGATCTCGGCGCCCGTGTCCGTCACCACCAGTGTGTGCTCGAACTGCGCGGTGCGCTTGCGGTCCTTCGTGACGACCGTCCAGCCGTCCGCCCACATGTCGTACTCGTGCGTGCCCAGGGTCAGCATCGGCTCGATCGTGAAGGTCATCCCGGGCTCGATGACGGTCGTGGCGTGGGGGCTGTCGTAGTGCGGGATGATCAGGCCGGAGTGGAAGGACGAGTTGATGCCGTGCCCGGTGAAGTCGCGGACCACGCCGTAGCCGAAGCGCTTCGCGTACGACTCGATGACCCGGCCGATCACGTTGATCTGGCGGCCCGGCTTGACGGCCTTGATGGCCCGGTTCAGGGCCTCGCGGGTGCGCTCCACCAGCAGCCGCGACTCCTCGTCCACCTCCCCGCACAGGTACGTGGCGTTGTTGTCACCGTGCACACCGCCGATGAACGCGGTGACGTCGAGGTTCACGATGTCGCCGTCGCGCAGGACGGTGGAGTCGGGGATGCCGTGGCAGATGACCTCGTTCACCGAGGAGCACAGGGACTTCGGGAAGCCCCGGTAGCCCAGCGTCGACGGGTAGGCGCCGTGGTCGCACATGTACTCGTGCGCGACCCGGTCCAGCTCGTCGGTGGTCACCCCCGGGGCGATCAGCTTGGCGGCCTCTTCCATCGCCTGGGCGGCGATCCGGCCGGCGATGCGCATGGCCTCGATGGTCGCGGCGGACTGCACCTCCGGTCCGGTGTACGGAGTGGGCGCGGGCTTGCCCACGTACTCGGGCCGGCGGATGTTTCCGGGAACGGAACGGGCGGGAGAGAGCTCGCCTGGTACGAGCAGCGACTGGCCAGACATGCAAGCGAGTGTATCCAGCGGGGATGGGGCAGCATGGCGGCAGAGAGAGGTATCGAGAGGAGCCCGAGGACGATGGCCCTGTTCAAGAAGCGCCAGGTGGGCAAACCCGGCGAGTGGTACTACTGCCTGGTCCACCACAAGGTCGAGGAAGGCCCGGAGTGCCCGGCGAAGGACCGTTTCGGCCCGTACTCCACGCCGGAAGAGGCGGCCCACGCCATGGAGACCGCCGAGGAACGCAACCTGGAATGGCAGAACGACCCCAAGTGGAACGACAAGTCCCGCGAAGAGGGCGAGGGTACGAACGCGCCGTAGGCCCGTAGGCCCGTAGGCCCGTAGGCCCGTAGGCCCGTAGGCCCGTAGGCCCGTAGCGCCCTCGGCGCCGCGGGGCTTCGGGGTCTCGCCACCTACCAGGGGCTGGGCGGCGGCGCGGTCAGCTGGTCGGCCAGCCGCGCCAGCCGGTCCCGCAGCCGCCGCCGCCCGCGCTGCACCGGCAGGCCGTTCTCCCCGGCCGCCGCGCTGACCAGGTGTTGCACCGTGTCCAGGTCCAGCTCGCCGGCGCCCTCCCGAACCGACAGGGCGTCGTGCGCGAGCGCGGCGAGATCCGGGTCCCCGCCGTGCAGCGACAGTACGGTCGCCCCCGCGTGCCGGGCGTCGTGCACCCGCTCCAGCAAGCCCGCCCCGGGCTGCTCCGGGGCCACCACCAGCAGCGTGTGCCCGCGCCGGGCCGCCGCCAGCCGGCCCAGCCCCACCGACAGGTGCGCCGGCTGACCGGGCGGCACCCGGTGCCGTACGAGCGTGGGCGCCAGCTCCGGCAGGCCGGACCAGGCGGCCTCGTCCACCAGGTGCGCCGCCAGGTGCCAGGGCTCGTACTGCTCGGTCCCCACCAGCAGCAGGTTCCCGCCACCCGGCACGACCGATTGCCGCAGCGATCCGGCGAAGCGGCGCGCGGCGCCGGGCCACTGCGTACCGGCGAGCACCTCGCGCAGCAGCGCGACCCTGACGGCGTCCATATCGGCATCCTGCCGCAGGAAAGGGACCTACGGGAGCACTTCGCCCCGGTTCGCCCGATGGTGCAGGTCCGTGTCCGTTCGCCTCTCGGGACCGCGGCATTACCCTCGCCCCCATGACCTCCACAGACAGCACTCAGAATCCGCCCGCCCCGGCCGCGGCGAAGGCGCCCGCCAAGGACCCGTGGGACCTGCCGGACGTCTCCGGCCTCGTCGTCGGCGTCCTCGGCGGCACCGGTGACCAGGGCCGCGGCCTGGCCTACCGGCTCGCCCGGGCCGGCCAGAAGGTGATCATCGGCTCCCGCGCCGCCGAGCGCGCGCAGAGCGCCGCCGAGGAGCTGGGCCTCGGCGTGGAGGGCGCGGACAACGCCGAGTGCGCGCGCCGCAGCGACATCGTGATCATCGCGGTGCCCTGGGAGGGCCACGCCAAGACCCTCGAAGCCCTGCGCGAGGACCTCGCGGGCAAGCTCGTGGTGGACTGCGTCAACCCGCTGGGCTTCGACAAGCAGGGCGCGTACGCCCTCCGGGTCGAAGAGGGCAGCGCGGCCCAGCAGGCCGCGGCCCTGCTCCCCGACTCCCGCGTGACGGCGGCCTTCCACCACCTCTCGGCGGTCCTGCTCCAGGACGAGTCGGTCGAGGAGATCGACACCGACGTGATGGTCCTCGGCGAATCCCGCGCCGACACGGACATCGTCCAGGCCTTGGCCGCCCGCATCCCGGGCATGCGCGGGGTCTTCGCGGGCCGGCTGCGCAACGCCCACCAGGTCGAGTCACTGGTGGCCAACCTCATCTCCGCCAACCGCCGCTACAAGGCCCACACGGGCCTGCGCGTCACGGACGTCTGAGCCGTCGCCGCTGCGCCCGCCGGGCGCAGCGGCGACCCGTCCGCCGTCAGGCCCGGCGGCCGGCGCGCGCCTCCACGGCCCCCAGACGCGCCACGACCCCCTGGTAGAAGCGGTCCACGGCCTCGTCGACGCTGCGGATGAAACCGGACTCCGTGTTGCCGCGGGTGTTGCCCATGCCCTTGATCAGCGACAGCCGGAACCCGGTGAGGGCGGCGCCGCCCCTGGGCAGCAGGTCGCCCGGCTCGGGGCGCAGCCGCTCCAGGGTGCCGCGCGGCCCGTTGCCGCCCTCGACGAGGCTCTCCACGTGCAGGTCCGCCGGTGCCTCGGCGAGCAGCCGCACCAGCCGCTTCACCGTGGTCAGCGGGTACGAGCCGTCCGGCGCCGGCACGTCCACGCAGGTGCGGACCTTGCCCGTCCGCAGATCGGCGGTCACCGCGATGACGCCGCTCGTCCCGTCGACGCGCAGCTCCGCGGTGAGCCGCCCGTCCAGGCACAGCTTCTGCGCCGCGGCCGTGCGGCGGGCCTGCGGATCGCTGCCGCGCCGGACGCGCTGCACCGGGAGGACCTTCTGTCCTAGCTCCCCGCCCAGGCGCAGGCAGACCTGGCGGATCAGCCGCTCCCAGCTCTCGACGACCTCGACGGCACGCGCGTCGTCGCAGGCGAGGGTCTCGTCCTCGATCCCCTTGCGCACGGGCACCCAGGAGGCGCCCATGTTCTGGAACCCGTGGCAGCCCGACTGCTCGTGCTGGAGGTATTCCAGCAGTTCCTGGAGCAGCCAGGCGTGCGCGGCGTTGCCCACGCCCTCGTGGCGGATCAGCATCTGGGCCTGGTGGGCCACCTCGGCCCAGGACAGGTGCCAGAGGCTGACCTTGTGCTTGCGCCGGCCGTCGATCTTGACGTCCACCATGGCCGCGCCTTCGAGGGCCACGTCGTTGGAGAGCGTGATCACGGCCTCGTAGCCGCGGCGGGCGGCGATGTCCATGTACTGCTGCACCTGCTCGGGCCTCAGCGGGTTGCCGTTCGTCTTCGTCTCGACCAGGGCCGTCCACAGCTTCCCCGCGCGTTCGACGCGGATCACGCCGTCCGGGCGGCGCGGGGTGTCGCCGTGGGGGAGGGACACCTCGGTGAACGTCTGCATCCGGCCGGCGGGGGCGCCGAACGCGGCGGTGAGGCGGCGGCCGAACTCCGGCACCTGCGCCATGACGGACAGCAGCACCGAGGTGGCGCGCACCTCCCGCTCCTTGTCGCTCTTCAGCGTCGGCACGGGGAACAGCCGGGCCGGGCGCCAGGAGTCGTTCTCGGCGAGCGAGCTCTTGGCCGCCTTGGGCAGGGTGACCTTCTTCTTGGTCGTACGAGGGCCACGGCCGCGGCCGCGGGTCTGGGCGGGCACGGCGACCGCCTCCACCGGGGCCGGTTCCGGTGCCGGTGCCGGGACCTCGGTCGCGGGCGGGCCGACCGGCCCGGTCTCCGCGGCGGGCACGGCGTCCGGGGCTTTCGCCATCTCGATGGCATCGAGGCCGCCGCCCGCGTCGCCCGCCTCCTCCGCCTCCTCGTCGGCCTCCTCCGCCTCCTCGTTGACGGCGATGCCGAAATCGGTGGCCAGCCCGGCCAGCCCGGTCTCGTAGCCCTGCCCGACCGCGCGGAACTTCCACTCCTCGCCGCGCCGGTACAGCTCACCGAAGATGAACGCGGTCTCCACGCCCGCGTCGTGGATGGAGAACCCCACCAGCGGTTCGCCGGACCGGTCCGCGACCGTCATCCGCAGGTCGTCCAGGTCACCGAACCGGGCGCCCCCGTACTGACTGGCCGCCACCACGATCCGCTCGACCCCCTCGGGCACGGCGGTGAGGTCCACGCTGATGCGGTCCTCGTCCCCGCTCCCGGTCGGTGTCTTCCCCAGCAGCTGCACGCTTCCGTCGGCGGCCGCCGGGTTGTTGTAGAAGTAGAAGTCGTTCTCGCTGCGGACCTTGCCGTCCCCGTCGACGAGGAGCACCGAGACGTCGGCGTCGCCCGCCCCCGACACGCTGCTCCAGCTCAGGCTCACCACCACGGCCCCGGCGTCTTCGCTGAGGGCCGTCAGGCTGACGTTGGCGCCCTTTGAGATCTCCCGCATGTCCATCCCCCCAGTCGCCCGGCTTCGGCCGTGGCGGACCGTACAGGCCGGACTGTCGTTCTTCCGTACCGGCGACCGTAGCGGCGTGCTGCGCGGAAGATCGGGAAACGGCGAAACAGAGGCGGAAGCGGAGTGCGGGGCTCGTGGGGCGGCTTTACGGGAGCACTGCAGGGCATGGGGGACACTGGTGGGGCTCGACCCCGTTCCGTGTTTCCGAGGAGCTGTTCCCCATGCCCCGCCTTGCCGTGTTCGCCGTCGTCGTCTGCGTCCTGTCCGTGGCCGCGGCCGTGGTCGCCTTCGTTGAGGGCAGCTTCCTGGGGATCGTGTGGGTGCTGCTGGCCGGGCTCACCTCGAACATGGCCTGGTTCTACCTGCGCAAGGCGAAGGCGGAGAAGGCGGCGCGTTCCGCGGGATAGGGCTTCGGCCCGCTGCGGGGCCGCTTACCGCGGGGCCGTGCAGAAGCCGTTCGTGTCCTGCCAGAAGCGGTAGAGGTCGCGGCCGCAGTAGGTCTCCAGGTCGGACACGCCCAGCGTGGACAACAGGTTGCGCACCACGTCGAAGAAGTACCCGTTGACCTCCGGGATCCACAGCAGTGCGAAGACGGCGATCAGCCCGAACGGCGCCAGCGGCGCGACCTCGCGGCGGATCCGGTGCGAGAGCCAGGGCTCGATGATCCCGTAGCCGTCCAGGCCCGGCACCGGCAGGAAGTTCAGGATCGCCGCCGAGACCTGCAGCAGCGCGAGGAAGGCCAGCGCGAAGCGGAACGCCATCGGGACCCCGTCGAGGGCGTCCAGCCAGAACGGCGCCGTGCAGACGACCGCGAACGCCACGTTGGTCAGTGGTCCCGCCGCCGAGATGAGGCTGTGCTTCCAGCGGCCCTGGATCCGGTCGCGCTCGATGTACACCGCGCCGCCGGGCAGGCCCAGCCCGCCCATGATCACGAAGATCACCGGCAGGACGATGCTGAGCAGCGCGTGCGTGTACTTCAGCGGATTCAGCGTCAGGTATCCCTTCGCCCCGACCGAGAGGTCGCCGCTGTGCAGGGCCGTGCGGGCGTGCGCGTACTCGTGTAGGCAGAGCGAGACGATCCAGGCCGAGGTGACGAAGAGGAACACGGCGAGCCCGGTGCTCGTCGAGTACCCCGTCCACACGGCCCAACCGGTGACCGCCATGACGGCGAAGATGCCGAGGAATACGGAACTGATCTGCCGCTCGCTGCGGCTGCCCTGATGACCCATGCGGCGAAACCTACCCCGCGCAGGGGGCCAAAAGGAGTACGGGGCCGGGCCCCGGGCCAGCGACAATGGGCCGGTGCGTTACGCGATTCTCGGCACTGCCCAGGCCAGCCGCGACGACGGGAGCCCCGTCGCCGTCGGCGGAGCGCGCCTGCGGGCGCTGCTGACCGCTCTCGCACTGCGCCCGGGGCGGGCCGTGCCGGTGCACCTGCTGGTGGAGCAGGTGTGGGACGGCGACCACCCGGCGGATGCGCCCGCCGCGCTCCAGGCGCTGGTGGGCCGGCTACGCAGGGCGCTGGGACACGGGGCGGTGCGCTCGGTGGAGGGCGGCTACCTGCTCGTCGCGGCCGGCGAGGACGTCGACCTGTACCGCTTCGAGCGGCTCGCCCGGGCCGGCGCCGCGGCGCAGGACCCGGCCGAGGCGGCCGCCCTGTACGACGAGGCCCTCGGGCTGTGGCGCGGCACGGCGCTGGCCGACCTGCCGGACGCGGCGGCCGAGTCGGCCCGCTGGGAGGCCGTACGCCTGGAGGCCCGCCGGGGCCGGCTCGCG
This sequence comes from Streptomyces sp. NPDC051109, assembly GCF_044455885.1. Lineage (NCBI taxonomy): Bacteria > Bacillati > Actinomycetota > Actinomycetes > Kitasatosporales > Streptomycetaceae > Streptomyces > Streptomyces sp. NPDC051109. The sequence continues at coordinate 143,927 of NZ_JBITFF010000015.1, read as the reverse complement.
TCGGCCCTGGCGCTGGGCCAGGCCGACCGGGCCCTCCCGGAGCTGACCGTCCTGTGCGGGGAGCGCCCGCTGGACGAGCCGCTCCAGGCCCTGCGGATCCAGGCCCTGCGGGACACGGGCCGCCCGGCGGAGGCACTGGCCGCCTACGAAGCCGTCCGGCAGGACCTGGCCGCCCGCCTGGGCACGAACCCGGGCCCGGCCCTGCGCACCCTCCACGCCCAACTCCTGACCCCGCACTCCGCCCCGGCCCCCGGCCCGGGCACCCCGGCCGCCCCCGGGCAGGGCGGCACCTCCGGCGTCCCGGCCGAGGCGGCGCAGCCGACCCCGACCCCGACCCCGACCCCGACCCCGACCCCGGACCCGACCCCCACCCCGGCTTCCGGCCCGGCGGGCGGGCTCGGATGCGCGCGGCCGGGGAACCTGCGGGCGCGGCTGACCAGTTTCGTGGGGCGCGAGGGGGACATCCGGGTCATCGGCGCGGATCTCGGGCGCGCGCGGCTCGTCACCCTGCTCGGGCCCGGCGGGGCGGGCAAGACACGGCTGTCCCAGGAGGCCGCCGAGCACGCCGCCCAGGCCTGGCCCGACGGGGTGTGGTTCGTGGAGCTGGCTCCCGTGGACGACCCCGAGGACGTCGCCGAGGCCGCCCTCACCGCGCTCGGCGCACGCGAGACCAAGCTGCGCGGCGGCGCCGCCGAGGAGCTGCGGGCGCTGACCGACCGCGCGGGGGACCAGCCCCTCGACCGGCTCGCGGAGCACTGCGCCCGGCGGCGGATGCTGCTGATCCTGGACAACTGCGAGCACGTCGTCGGCGCCGCCGCCGAACTGGCCGAGGAGCTCCTCGCCCGCTGCCCCGGCGTCCGGATCCTGGCCACCAGCCGAGAACCGCTCGGCGTGCCGGGCGAGTTCCTGCGCCCGGTGGAGCCGCTGCCCGACCCCGTCGCGCTCCGGCTCCTGGGAGACCGGGGGGCCGCCGCCCGGCCGGGGTTCCGCACCGACGACGACCCCGAGGCCGCCGCCGAGATCTGCCGCCGCCTCGACGGGCTGCCGCTGGCCATCGAGCTGGCCGCGGCCCGGCTGCGGCTGCTCACCCCGCGCCAGATCGCCGACCGCCTCGACGACCGTTTCCGGCTGCTGACCGGTGGCGCCCGTACCCACCTGCCGCGCCAGCAGACCCTGCGCGCCGTCGTCGACTGGTCCTGGGACCTGCTCGACGACAGCGAGCGCACCGTCCTGCGGCGCCTCTCCGTCTTCGCCGGCGGCTGCGACGTGGCCGCCGCCGAAGCCGTCTGCGCCGACCCCGGCACCCCCGACGTCCTGGACCTCCTCGGCTCCCTCGTCGACAAGTCCCTCGTCGTCGCCGCACCCGGCCCCGACGGCACCGGCATGCGCTACCGCCTCCTGGAGACCGTCGCCGAGTACGCCGCCGAGCGGCTCGCCGAGGCCGCCGGGGACCGCGCCGCCACCGAGCGCCGCCACCTCACGTACTACCGCGAACTCGCCCGCACCACGGAGCCGCTGCTGCGCGGCCGCCGCCAGCGCGAGGCCACCGGGCGGTTCGCCACCGAGTACGAGAACCTCCGTACCGCGCTGCGCCGCGCCATCGCCGCCCGCGACACCGACGAGGTGCTCTGCCTCGTCCACTCCCTCGCCTGGTACTGGTCGATGCAGGACCTGCGCACCGAGTCACGGCACTGGTCCAACGCCGCCGGCGCGCTCATCCCCGACCCCTTCCGCGCGCCCGTCGTCCCCGCCGAGCCGGTGTACGCACAGCTCGTGGACACGCCCCCGCCGTACAGCGGGGAACTGCTCACCGAGGCCTGGCGCGGCATCCGGCTGATCCAGCTCGCCTCCCGCGACCAGACCAACGAGAGCTGGACCGCGCCCGAGGTCCGGGACCAGATCGAGGGGGTCGTCGCCGCCTACCGGCCCGGCCTGCCGCAGACCTGCCGGACCCCCGGGGGCCTGTGGATCTACGCCGTGATGATCGCCGGGGACCCCGATCTGCTCCGGCAGGTCCTCGACGCCTCCGTCGACACGGCCCGGGAGCTGGACTATCGCTGGGAGCTGGCCGCCGCCCTCCAAGTGCGCGCCAACGTGCTGGCCAACCGGGCCGACTGGTCCGGGGACGCGGCCCGCGACGCCGACGAGAGCCATGCCCTGTTCGAGTCGCTGGGCGACGACTGGGGTTGCGCCGAAGCCCTCTCCGCCCGGGCCGAATCCCGCGAGAAGCGGGGCGAGTACGCGGCGGCGACGGAGGACTTCCGGTCCGCGATCGAGCACGCCGAGCGGCTCGGCGCCCTGTCCCAGGTCACGGTCCTGCGCGTACGGATGGCCGGGACCCTCGTCGAGAGCGGCGAGGTCGCCCGGGCCGAGGAGATCCTCACCGGGATCCTGGACAAACCCCTCACCTACGGCAATGAGGCCATGCCGGCCGCGCGGATATTCCTCGCGGGCGTCTACGGCCGCACCGGCCGCATCCCCGAAGCCCGCCGGCAGCTCCGGCGGCTGCGCGAGGAGTTCGCGCTGGGCGCCTTCGCCATCTTCGACGGGTTCCTGCTCGGCACGATGGCCTGGCTGGACAACCAGGGCGGCGAATACGCGGACGCCCTCGCCCATCTCCGGAAGGCCATGGGCACCGCCCGGGATCCGATCGCCCTCATGGTCGCCCCGCAGATGCCCGCCGTGTACCTGCTGACGGCGGCCCTCTCGCACGCCAGCCTCGGCGGCGGACGCCACGCTCACGACGCCGCCCGGCTGCTCGGCGCGTACCGGGCCCACCTGCCGGCCCAGCACTTCCCGGTCAGCACGGAACGCGAGGACGCGGCCCGCGCCGAGGAGCTGACGCGCGCCGCGCTCGGCGAGGCCGCGTACGGGGCGGCGTACGCCGAAGGCGGCGGCCTCACCCTGGAGGAGGCCGCCGCCCTCATCTGATCCGGCCCCCGTGCGGGGCCCGTCCGGGACGCGATCCGGAACGGACCGACCGGCCCGGATCAGGTCTTCTGGCGGAACTTGCGGACGGCGAGCGGCATGGTGACCGCCGTGATGGCCACCGACCAGATCAGGGTCACCGTCACCGGGTGGGCGACCGCACCCCCGTTGATCAGGCCGCGGGCCGCGTCGGCCAGGTTCGACAGCGGGTTGTAGTCCGTGAAGGACTGCAGCCAGCCGGGCATGGTCGACGGCGGGGCGAAGATCGAGCTGCCGAACTGCAGCGGCATCAGGACCAGCATCGCCATGCCCTGCACGGCCTGCGCGGTCTTCATGGTGAGACCGAGCAGGATGAAGATCCACATCAGCGAGGCGCCGAACACCGCCGACAGGCCGATGGACAGCAGGAGGTCGAACACCGAGGTCTTGATCGACAGGCCGAGCATGAAGCCCACGGTGAGCAGGATCGCGATGGCGACCATCATGCGGCCGAGCTCGACGACGATCTTGGCGATGAGGACCGACGACCGGGCGATCGGCATGGACCGGAACCGGTCCATCACGCCCTTCTTGAAGTCGTCGTTGACGCCGGTGCCGACACCCATGGCGATGTTCATGCCCATCATGGCCATCAGGCCCGGGACGACGTAGTTGACGTACGCCTCCTGCTGGCCCTTGCCGGAGATCGCACCGCCGAAGACGAACACGAACAGCAGCGTGAAGATGATCGGCATGAACAGGACGTCGAACATCGATTCGGGGTCCTGCTTGATCTGCAGGGCGTTGCGGCGCACCAGGGCGCCGATGTGCCGCAGATTGGCCCGCAGGCCGATCCGGCCCTCGCCGGACGCGGTCGCGGACGGCGCCGGCGCTGCCGCCTCGGCCGCCGCGGCAACCGGCTTCGTCGTGGTTCCGGTGCTCATGCCGCGACCCCCTTGGTCTGCTCGTCGTGCTCGTTCTGCTCGGTGGACTGCGCGTCCTCGACCGAGGCGGGCCGCTGGCCCGTGATGGCCAGGAAGACCTCGTCGAGGCTGGGCAGGTACGTGCCGAGGTCGGCGATCGCGTACCCGCGGGCGGCCAGCAGGCCGACCACGGCGGTCAGCTGCTCGTCGCTCAGGATCGGGACCAGCAGCACGCCCTCGTCCGGGACGGCCTGCGAACCGGCGACCCCGTCGAGACCGGCCTCGGCCAGCGAGCGGGCCATGCCCGGCAGGTCGGACGAGGCGACGGGGCGGATCTTCAAGGTCCGGCCGCCGACCCGGGCCTTCAGCTCGTCGACCTTGCCGTTGGCGATGACCTTGCCCCGGTCGATGACCGTCAGCTCGCTCGCGAGCTGCTCGGCCTCCTCCATGTACTGGGTGGTGAGCAGGACGGTGGCCCCCTCGGCGACCATCCGCTGCACCTCGTCCCACACCTCGTTGCGGGTGCGGGGGTCGAGGCCGGTGGTCGGCTCGTCCAGGTAGAGCACGGCCGGGCGGCCGATCATCGAAGCGGCCAGGTCGAGCCGGCGGCGCATGCCGCCCGAGTAGTTCATCGCGGCCTTCTTGGCGGCGTCGGTGAGCGAGAACCGCTCCAGCAGCTCGTCGGCGCGGGACCGGGCGTCCTTGCGGGACAGGTCGAGCAGCCGGCCGATCATGTAGAGGTTCTCCCAGCCGGAGAGCTTCTCGTCGACCGAGGCGTACTGGCCGGTGAGGCCTATGGTGCGGCGCAGCTGCCGCGGCTGGCGGACCACGTCGTAGCCGGCGACGGTCGCGGTCCCGGCGTCCGGGACGATCAGGGTGGAGAGGCAGCGCACGAGGGTGGTCTTGCCGGCGCCGTTGGGGCCCAGGACACCGAGGACCGTGCCCTCGCGGACGTCCAGGTCGACCCCGTCCAGCGCCTTCGTCTCGCCGTAGTGCTTGACCAGCCCCCGTACCTCGACGGCGTGCGAGCCGTTCACGGGATTCTTGTCGTTTCGCGTCATGTCCGCCATGGGACCATCCGCCACCGACAACGCACCGACAGCCGACCGACAGACGACCGACAGCCGAGCGACGGGGAGCCGGCCGGAAGGCGGCCGGAAACCGACGGCCCGCCGACGTGGCGTCGGCGGGCCGTCGGTCCGGTACCAACCGATCAGTGGAAGCTGTGCTCGGCCTGCGGGAACGTCCCGCCGACCACGTCCTCGGCGAACGCCTTCGCCGCGTCGCCCATGGTGGCGCGCAGGTTCGCGTACTGCTTCACGAACTTCGGCATCTTCCCGCCGGTCAGGCCCATCATGTCGGTCCACACCAGCACCTGCGCGTCGCACTCCGCGCCGGCCCCGATGCCCACCGTCGGGATGTGCAGGGACCGGGTGACCTCGGCGGCCAGCTCGGCCGGGACCAGCTCCAGCACCACCGCGAAGGCGCCCGCGTCCTGCGCCGCCTTGGCGTCGCGCAGCAGCTGGTGCGCGGCCTCGTCGCCGCGGCCCTGCACCCGGTAGCCCATGGCGTTCACGGACTGCGGGGTCAGGCCCAGGTGGGACATGACCGGGATGCCGGACTGCACGATCAGCTCGGTCTGGTGCAGCGAGCGCTCGCCGCCCTCCAGCTTCACGGCCCCGACACCGGCTTCCTTCACGAGGCGGGTGGCGCTGCGCAGCGCCTGCACGGCGCCTTCCTGGTACGAGCCGAACGGCAGGTCGCCGATGACCAGGGCCCGGCTGGTGCCGCGGACGACGGCCGCCGACAGCATGGTCATCTCGTCCATCGTCACGGGGACGGTGTTCTCGTAGCCGAGGTGGCAGTTGCCCATGGAGTCCCCGACGAGGATGACCGGGATGCCGGCCTCGTCGAAGACGGACGCCGTCATCGCGTCGTAGGCGGTGAGCATGGGCCACTTCTCGCCGCGCTCCTTGGCGAGGTTGAGGTCGCGGACGGTGATCCGCCGGGTGCCCGTGCCTCCGTACAGGGTGGGGGAGGCGGTCTCGCGGGCAGGCGAAACGGCATGCGTCATTGCAACTGCTCCTTGATGTCATCTCGAGGCGCCCTTACGGCGTCCCCGGACTCACCACCATGGTGGCACCTGCCAGGGCCGTGGCGAAAGTGGTGAGAGGACCCGTGCGTCACACTCCTGTCGCACGCGAGGAGCGCTCCCTGCACCCTCATGGCCCCCTCTTGGCCCTCTCATGGTCCCCTCACCGGCGGTTCGGCGCGCGCGGGAGGCAATGTGCGCGTTTCGTGACAAGCGGAACCTCGGCCACACGGCCGTTCGTCCTCCCGGACGTACGGCCGGAACAACGGCACGGAAGGCTCCGTCGATCGCCTAGGGTCAAGGTGCGGGGACGGAGCGCGAGCACGGCAGCGAGGGCAGTGGCATGGCACAGGCGTACATGACGGAGACGGGGAACGGCGGCTCGGAGCCCGAGCCCTCCGGATCCCGCCTCCGGCGCCGACTGGCCGGGCTGCGCCGCGACCGGGGCATCTGGCGGCGCGGGATCGTGACCGCGGCCCTGGCCGCCCTGATCTCGCTGGTCATGATCTTCCACGCCGAACTGCCGAACGACGTGGGCAACCTCGGCAGCCTCACCGAGACCTTCCTGCCCTGGCTGGGCCTGGCCGTACCGCTCCTGCTCGCCGCCGCCGTCGTGCGCAAGTCGGCGACCGCGCTGATCGCGATACTGCTGACGGGCGTCGTCTGGGTGAACCTCTTCGGCAGCCTCGTCCTCGACAAGTCCGGATCCGGCGGCAACCTCATGGTCGCCACCCACAACGTCGACGCCGACAATCCCGACCCGCGGGGCACCGCCGCCCAGATCGCCGGGTCCGGCGCCGACGTACTGGCCCTGACCGAGCTCAAGGGCAGCGCCGTCCCCGTCTACGAGCAGGCCCTGGCCGGCGGGTACAAGTACCACTCCGTCGAGGGCACGGTCGGCGTGTGGAGCAAGTACCCGCTGAGCTCCAGCGCTCCCGTCGACATCAAAATGGGCTGGACCCGCGCCATGCGCACCACCGTGGACAGCCCGCACGGCAAGATCGCCGTCTTCGCCGCCCACCTGCCGTCCGTGCGGGTCAAGCTCAACGCCGGCTTCACCGCCAACCAGCGGGACAACAGCGCCGCCGCCCTGGGCTCCGCGCTCGCCGCCGAACCGCTGAAGAAGGTCATACTGCTCGGCGACCTCAACGGCACCATGAACGACCGGTCCCTGTCCGACGTCACCTCGCAGATGCGCTCCACCCAGGGCGCGGCGGGCGACGGCTTCGGATTCAGCTGGCCGGCCCAGTTCCCGATGGCCCGCATCGACCAGATCATGGTCCGCGGGATCAAGCCGGAAGCCTCCTGGAGCCTGCCGCGCACCGGCAGCGACCACCTGCCGGTCGCCGCGCGGCTGACCGTGAAGCAGTAGCCCGTACGTTCCGTTCGCCCGTACGGGTGAGAAAGGGGCCCCCGCGTCGGCGGCGGGGCCCCTTTCCGCCGTTCGACCCCGGCGGCAGCGGCTACGCGTGCTCGCGCCAGCCGTTCGTGATGGGCAGCCGGCGGTCCTTGCCGAAGCCCTTCGCGGAGATCTTCGTGCCCGGCGGGTACTGGCGCCGCTTGTACTCCGCCGTGTCCACCATCCGCAGGGTCTTGGCGACGAGCGCGCGGTCGAAGCCGGCTTCGACGATCGCGTCGATGCCCTGGTCGCGGTCCACGTACAGCGCCAGGATCGCGTCGAGCACCGGGTAGTCCGGCAGCGAGTCCGTGTCCACCTGCCCCGGGCGCAGCTCGGCGCTCGGCGGCTTCACGATGGAGTTCTCCGGGATCGGCGGGGTCTCGCCGCGCTCGGCCGCGGCCCTGTTGCGGTACCGGGCGAGCCGGAAGACGTCCGTCTTGTAGACGTCCTTGATCGGGCCGTACGCACCCACCGAGTCCCCGTACAGGGTGGAGTAGCCGACGGCCAGCTCCGACTTGTTGCCCGGGGCCAGCACGATGTGGCCCTCCTGGTTGGAGACCGCCATCAGCATCGTGCCGCGCAGCCGGGACTGGAGGTTCTCCTCCGCCAGGCCGGTCAGGCCCAGCGAGTCCATGTACGCGTCGAACATCGGCTCGATCGGCACGGTCCGGAAGTTCAGGCCGGTCCGGTCGGCCAGATCGGCGGCGTCGCCCCTGGAGTGGTCCGAGGAGTACTTCGACGGCATCGACATGCCGTACACGTTCTGCGCGCCGATCGCGTCGCAGGCGATGGCGGCGACGAGCGCCGAGTCGATGCCGCCGGAGAGCCCGATCAGGACGGAGCGGAATCCGTTCTTCTTGACGTACGCGCGCAGCCCCACGACCAGCGCGTCGTAGATCTCCTCGTCGTCGTCCAGGCGGTCGGCGTACCCGCCGGTGACCACGGGCTCGTACGGTTCCACCGGCTCCTCGGAGAGGATCACGCGGTCGATCCGCAGCCCGTCGTCGACGAGGCCCTCGGGGGCGTCGGGGCGGGCGGCCGGGAGGTCGAGGTCGACGAGGACGCAGCCCTCGGAGAACTGCGGGGCGCGGGCGATGACCTCGCCGTCGGCGTCGACGACGATCGAGTCCCCGTCGAAGACCAGCTCGTCCTGGCCGCCGATCATCGCCAGGTAGGCGAGGGTGCAGCCGGCCTCCTTGGCCCGCTTGCGCACCAGTTCGAGGCGGAGGTCGTCCTTGTTGCGCTCGTAAGGGGAGGCGTTGACGGAGATCAGCAGGCCGGCCCCGGCGGAGCGGGTGGCCGGGACGCGGCCGCCCTCCTGCCAGAGGTCCTCGCAGATGGCGAGGGCCACGTCGACGCCGCGCACCCGGATGACCGGCTGGGTGCCGCCCGGCACGAAGTACCGGAACTCGTCGAACACGCCGTAGTTGGGGAGGTGGTGCTTGGCGAACCGGAGGGCGACCTTCCCGCCGTACAGCACGGCGGCCGCGTTCTCCGGGGACCCGGCGGGGCGGCCGAGCCGCGGGACGGCGTGCTCCGTACGGTCGAGGTAGCCGACGACGACCGGCAGTCCGCCGAAGCCCTCGGCCTCCAGCCGCTCCGCGAGTTCGCGCAGCGCGGTGCGGGAGGCCTCGACGAAGGAGGCGCGCAGGGCGAGGTCCTCGACGGGGTACCCGGTCAGCATCATCTCCGGGAACGCCACCAGGTGGGCGCCCTGCTCGGCGGAGTGCCGGGTCCAGTGGACGACCGAGTCGGCGTTGGCGGCGATGTTGCCGACCTGCGAGTCGATCTGATTCAGAGCGAGGCGAAGTTGAGGCACGGGCCCAGTGTAATCGTCTTTCTGACGCGATGTCCTGGGGGCCGTGCCGCTTGCCGTGTTTTCCGCAGTGTTTTCCGCCGTGTTCCGGTCAGCCGATCGAGCCGCTGAACTTCGCGCTGGGCAGCCGGATGCCGGGGGAGATGTCGGCCGAGAGGTGGTCGGTGCCCTCGGGGACCTCGTACGCCAGGATCCCGCTGGCGGACTCGCCCGGCAGGATGTCGCCCCTGATCATCTTCGGGGCGTCGCCGCCGTCGAAGGCGAGCTTGGCGGTCATGCCCTTGTCGTCGCGGACGTTGGGCACCGCGTAGATGACGTTGTGGGTCTCGGTGGAGTCGTTGGTGATGGTGAGCGTGAACTCCACCGCGTTCTCGACCGTCGAGTACTTGTTCTTCGTGACGTACTCCTTCGGCTTCGAGAGGGTCACCTTGATGCCGTTCGGGTACGTGTACGTCTCGCCGAACGGCAGTGGGGAAGTGATGCCGGGCACCTGCGAGGGCGTCGGTATCGGAGTCGGCGACGACTTCGGGACCGGCGGCAGGCTGCCGTCGATGTCGTCCGGCACCTCCCAGCCCTCCCTGAGCTTGGCGTCGGTCACCTTCGAGACGACGAGGCCGGTGAGGAAGAGGCCGCCGACCGAGGAGCCGAGGCCGATCACCGCGAGGACCGTGCCGGTGACGGCCATCGACTTGCGGCCGGCGCCCTTCGAGGCCCGGACGAGGGCGCCGATGCCGATGCCGGTGCCGATCACGGCGAGGAGGGCGCCCGCCCAGAAGATGAAGGGGATCACGCCGATGACCACGGCGGCGATGCCGAGGGTGAGGGCGGCGACGGCCAAGCCGTTGGTGGTGGCCTGCGGGGGCGTGCCCCACGGGTTGCCGGGGGTGGCACCGGGGTGGGCGCCCCAGGCGCCGCCGGGCGGTACCGGCGCCGCCGGCGCGCTGAAGGAGGGGGCGGCCGGGGGCATGGGCGCGGGCGGTGCGAAGGCAGAGGCGGGCGCGGGGGCGGCGGCCTGCGGGGGTGCGGTCGCGGGCTCGGGCTGCGGAGCGGGGGCCGGGGCGGCGTCGGCGGGGGCCGGCTCGGAGTGCGCGGCGGCCTGCGGTTCGGCGGCCGGGGCCGAGGCCGGGGCCCGGGCGGGGGCCGGCTCCGCCGTGGGCTGGGGCTCGGGCGTCGGCTCGGGCGTGGGCTCCGGGGTCTTCCGGAGCGAGAGCGGCTGGGCCGGCTCGGGCGCGGAGGGCGTCTCCGAGGCCGGCACCGGTATGGGCGTGCCCGCGGGCTCCGCCGGCGGACCGGACGGGCTGTCGGGCTGGTTCGGGGGCGTGCTCATACCTGGCGGGAGTCCTCACGGGGAGTGGTGTGCGCGGTGATCACCAAGCCTGCCATGCGGCCCGTACGGCTCCAAAGGGGTTTGGCCCCCGGCCGGTCCCCGGCCCCGCGGCCCCGGGACGGGCCGGGGGCCGGGGACCGAACTCCCCGCGGAGGGCTACCGCTGGTAGCCGAGTACCGTCATCATCCCGGCCTCCGAGTGGTACACGTTGTGGCAATGCGCCATCCACAGCCCGGGGTTGTCGGCGTCGAAGTCCACCGTCAGCTTCCCCTTCGGCAGGATCAGCGCGGTGTCCTTGCGCGCGCCGCCCGCGCCGCCGCCGAGGGCGAAGGTGTGTCCGTGCAGGTGGAGCGGGTGCCACATCGTTGTGGAGTTGTGGAACTCCAGCCGGACCCGCTCGCCCGCCTTCACGGGGTGCCGCCGGTCCGGGGTGTACGGCTTGCCGTCGAACGCCCAGTCGTACTTCGCCATCCCCCCGGTCAGCTCGATCCCGATCGTGCGGTCCGGGGTACGGGCCGCCAGTACGGCCGGCTCCGCGGCCCGCAGCCGGTCCGCCGTCAGCGGCGTCCCGTTCAGTTCGGCGGGCCGGGTCGCGGCCGTGGGCGCCGTACCGGGGCCGGTGCGCAGCAGGGCGAGCGCCGACGCCGACCCGCCCTTGCCCTCGGCGAGCGCGGTCAGCGGGAACACCCCGTCCTGCGCGGTGACCAGGACGTCGTACCGCTCGCCCATGCCGAGCAGCAGGGAGCCGGTCCTCGCGTGCTCGACCGGGTAGCCGTCGGTGTGGGTGACCGTCAGTTCGTGACCGCCGAGGGCGATCCGGAAGGCGGTGTCCCCGCCCGCGTTGACGATCCGCAGCCGGATCCGGTCGCCGGGCTTGGCGGTGAAGACCGACGGGTCCTGCGCGGTCCGGCCGTTGACCAGGTAGTACGGGTACGCGACGTCGCCCGGGTCCTTGCCGAGGACGTCGCTCTCCCCGCCCATGAGCAGCCGCGAGGGCGCGCCGCCCGCCGCCGGGGTCCGCGGGGTGGAGGTCTCGGGGGCGGAGGCCTGCGGGGCGGCGGCGCCGCCGTGGCCGGCGTGTCCGCCGCCCGCCCCCATGTCCATGCCCTTGCGGAGTTCGGCGAGGACCGCGTCCGGGGTGGAGCCGTCCACTCCGTCGACCCAGTCGTCGAGGACCACCACCCACTCCTCGTCGTACGAGAGGGGCTCCTTCGGGTCCTCGACGATGAGCGGCGCGTACAGGCCGCGGTCCTGCTGGACCCCCGAGTGCGGGTGGAACCAGTACGTCCCCGGGTGCGGGACGGCGAAGCGGTACGTGAAGGATCCGCCCGGCGCGATGTCCCGCTGGGTCAGGCCCGGGACCCCGTCCATGTCGTTGCGCAGGGCGAGGCCGTGCCAGTGCAGGGAGGTGGCCTGCGGGAGGTTGTTGGCCAGGGTCAGGGCGAGGGTGCCGCCCGCGGTGACCCGGACCTCCTGGCCGGGCAGCCGGTCCCCGTACGCCCAGGAGCGGACGCTGAGCCCGCCGCCGAGGTCGAGCGGGGTGGCGGTGGCGGTCAGCCTGACCTCGGAGACCGGTCCGGTGGCCTTGCGGGCGGCCTCGGCGGCCTGCACCTCGGGCCCGGCGGGGTCTACGTACCCGCCCGGCGAGGCGGCGGGGGAGGGGCCGCCGTGGTTCATGGAGCCGTGGTCCATGCCGGAGCCGCCGGCCATGCCGGAGCCGTCCGAGCAGGCGGCGAGCAGCCCCGATCCGGCGAGGGCGGCGGTGGCGCCGAGCACGGCGCGGCGGGTGGGACGGGTGGGACGAGCGGGAAGAGAGCGCACGGAAGCACCTCGTGGCGTGTGTCGTACGAGCGGATGGGCGCCGTCTGCTGCCGCCGCGCGGGCATGCGCGGGCATGCGGGGGCGGCAGCGGGCCCGTCGCTATACGCGCAGTACCGCCAGCCGGGTGAGGAGTTCGCGGGGTGAGGGCGGGTCGGGGCCGCCGGACCGGCCCGGCGCGCGGGCCGCGCCCCCGAGCGGCGCGGCGTCGCGGAGGCCGGCCGGTCCGGCGCCCAGGATCAGCAGGGTGAGCCCGCCGAGCACGGCCAGGCACACCGACATGGGGTCCATGCCGGAGCCGGCCGGCGGAGCCTCGGCGGCGGGGCCCGGACCGCCCGGGGCGTGATCTGCTGCCGTCCGGCTCGAGGCGTGGCCCGAGGCCCCTCCCGAACCGTGTCCCGAGGTGTGGGCCGCCGCACGCGCGGCCGAGGCAACGGCGGCGGCCGGAGTCGCGTCCTCCATGGTGTGGGACCGACTCGGATGGCCCAGGGTGTGCATGGTGACGATGCCCAGGAGCAGCGCAGCGAGCAGCAGCAGCCGGGGCCACCGGGCGGCTCGCTGTGTGGTGCGCTGGGCAGGGCGCGTCATAGGTGGAACCCTACCCCGGGTGGGTATCCGACCGTAGGACCGGGTCCACCGTGTTGAGGATGATGCGCAGTATGTCCACAAGTCCTGAAAAGGGGCCGTCCAGTCCGTTCAACGGGAATCCGTGGCCGGTCGCCCTCCTCATCGGCCTGGGCGCCGCCGCGTACACCGCCTGGGTGCTCGAAGTCGTGCTGTCCACCGGTCTGAACCCCATCGAGACGTACGTCAGCGAGCTGGCCGCCCAGGACCGGCCGCTCGGCGGACTGTTCCGGGCCACCGACTTCACCGCCGGCCTGCTCGCCTTCGGGGGCGGCCTGATGGGCCTCGCCTGGCAGCTGCGGGACGGCGGATCCCGGCGCCCCTGGTCGGTGGTCGGCTGGGCCGGCGTCACCCTCTTCGGCGCGGCCACCGCCGCCGACGCCTGGCTCCCGCTCAGCTGCACGCCCACCGCGGACCCCGTGTGCGCCGCCCGGGAGACCGCAGGCCTGGTCCCGGCCACCCACCAGGCGCACGCCGTCAGCAGCAGCCTCGCCATGACCGGCGCCCTCGTCGGGATCGTCGCCCTCACCTCGGCCGCCCGCCGCTACCGCCGGCTCGCCCCGCTCGCGCGGTACGGACCCGCCCTCGTCGTACTGGAACTGCTGGCCACCGTCTGGACCCTGACCGCCATCGCACTGTTCACCGCCGGGCGCGGGACCTGGGCGCTCGGCGCCGGGCAGCGCACGCAGGTGCTGCTCGTGGCGCTCTGGCTGGGCCTGCTCGCGTACTCCGTCCACAAGGAGCGGCGCACATGACGCCGGGGTGCTTCGTGCGGGTGGACGGGGTCCCGCTGCACGTGGTCGTGGAGGGGAGCGGAGCGCAGGGGGGCGGGCCGCCCGTGGTGCTGAGCGCCGGGCTCGCGATGGCCTGGTTCGACTGGGATCCCGTGGCCGCGCTGCTCGTCGCGCAGGGCCGTACCGTGGTCCGCTTCGACCGCCCCGGGCACGGGCTGAGCGGCCCCGCCACCGCCCCGCCGACCGCCGCCGGGGAAGCCCGCCGGATGGCCGGGCTGCTCGACGCGCTCGGCTTCGGCGGCCGCCCGGTCACCGTCGCCGGGCATTCGATCGCCGGGTTCCACGCCGAGGCCTTCGCCCGCCTGTACCCCGAGCGCACCGCGGCCCTGGTCCTGGTCGACACCAGCGTCGAGGAGGACCCCCGCACGGTGTTCCCCGCCGGGATGCGCACCGGCGCCGCACGCGTGCTCGGCCGGGCGCTGACCGCCGCGGGGCTGCCCGCCGCGCTGGGTCCGCCCGCGCGGCGCGCCGCCGTACGGGCCTCCCGGACAGGCGGCCCGGACCCGGCGGCGCGGGACCTCGTACGCCGCGTCTACCGCAGCAGCCGGGTCTGGCGCGGCGCCCTGCTGGAGAACGCCCGCTACCCGGAGACCGCCGCCGAGGTGCTCGCGCTGCGCACCGGGCGCCCGCCGGCCGCGCCCGTCACCGTCCTCGCGGGGTACGACGGCTCCTCGGGGCGCGGGGCCCTGCGCTGGCTCGCCCGCCAGGCGGAGCTGGCCGCCCGGCTCGGCGCCCGTTTCGAGGTCGCCCGACCGGCGGGGCACCTGGTCATGCTGGACCGGCCCGGCCTGGTGGCGCGGGCGGTCCTGGACGCGGATCAGCGGCGGGCGTAGACCTTCTCCACGAAGCCCGCCAGTTGCTCCTCGGAGAGGTGCTGGGCCAGGTCGGCCTCGCTGATCATGCCGACCAGCTTCTTGTCCCTGATGACCGGCAGGCGCTTGATCTGGTGGCTCTCCATCTCGTCCAGGACGTCGGTGACGTCCGCGTCCGCGTCGATCCAGCGCGGCGTTCCCCGGGCCATGTCACCGCAGGTGACGTTCGCCGGGTCGTGCCCCTCGGCCACGCAGTTCACGACGATGTCGCGGTCGGTGAGGATGCCGCACAGCCGCTCGTCGGCGTCGCTGATGGGCAGGGCGCCCACATTGAGCCGGGCCATCAGCTGGGCGGCCCGGTCGAGGGTCTCGGTGGCGGGGATCCACTGGGCCCCGGGGTGCATGATGTCTGCGGCGGTCGTCATCGCTGAACCTCCCTGAGCACGCCGTTCACGGCCGGCCGCGGTTGCGCTCGGCCGCGGCGTTCCCACGCGGCGGAGCACACGCCCGTACGGGTGAGAGGACGCCTCCCCACCACCGTACGGGCGTGTCCCGTCACCCGCGCGGCGCAGCCCCGCGCTGTGTGAGCATGTCCGCCATGAGGGTGAGCTCCGACTGCTGCGCCTCGACCATGCCCTGGGCCAGCGCCCGCTCGGCGGGCGTCTCGCACTGCGCCGCGCAGCCCCGGGCCATCGCGACGCCGCCCTTGTGGTGGTCGGTCATCAGCTGGAGGTAGAGCACCTCGGCGTCCCGGCCCTCGGCGGCGCCGAGCTGCGCGAGCTCCTCCCTGGTGGCCATGCCGGGCATGAGCGCCCCCGGCTTGGCGGTGGCGCCGCCCATGTCGTGCCCGGCCGTGCCGTGCCCGGAGTGCCCGCTCGTGTCCTGCCCGGCGTGCCCGGCCGTGCCGTGCCCGCCGTGCTCGTCCGCCGTCCCCATCCAGGACATCGGCGGCTCCTCGGCCACCACCTTCGGCAGCCCCCACAGGTCCAGCCAGCCCAGCAGCATGCCCCGCTGGTTGGCCTGGGTGTTGGCGATGTCGTACGCGAGGGAGCGCACCGGCTCGTCCTTGGTGCGGTCCCGCACGATGAACGACATCTCCACCGCCTGCTGGTGGTGCACGGCCATGTCCCGGGCGAAGCCCGCGTCCGGCGAGTAGAGGCCCGGCGCGCGGGACGACGTACGGGAGCCGTCTCCGTCGCCGCCGCTCGCGGAGGCGACCGTGGCCGCCACCGCGAACAGGAGCGCGAGCAGGACGGCCGTCCCGGCCGCCCAGTACGTACGGGTCACTTCTCGGCCAGCCCGTTGGTGCAGGCGGCGCCCGGCTCGGGGGTCTGCGGGCCCTGCACGTACTTGGTGAAGAACTGCGCGACCCGGGGATCGTCCGCCTTGTCCACCGTCAGCTGCTTGCCCCAGGCACTCAGCATGATCGTGCCGGCCTGCTCCTTGACCGGGCTCATCAGCGTGTACGGGGTCTTGGCCACGGTCCCGGCGAGCGCGTCGAGGTCGCCCTTGGCGGCCTTCTCGTTGTACGTCACCCAGACCGCCCCGTGCTCCAGCGAGTGGACGGCGTTGACCTCGGGGATCGCGTTCTTGTAGACGTCGCCGTTGCAGTTCATCCAGCGCGGGCTGTGGTCGCCGCCGACCGGCGGGTTCACCGGGTACTTCACCGGGGTCTCGACGTGGTTGCGGCCCAGCGTCTTGGCGTCCCAGGTCTGCTCGCCGTTCACAGGGGCCTTGGCGGCCACCGCGGCGGCGTCCTTCTTCTCCTTCTTGTCGATCAGCACCCAGGCGCCGAATCCGACGAGCGCGGCGACGACGGCCACGGAGGCGGTGATCGCGATGGCCTTGTTGCGCCGGTCGCGGGAGCGCTCGGCGCGGCGCATCTCGGCTATGCGCGCCTGGCGGGAGGGGTTGTCGGGAGAGGTCCTGCTGGCCATGTGCCGTGAGTCCTTCTGCTGAGGGGGGTGGAGGGATGGATCCGGTGGAGCGCGGTACGGCGCCCGGACCCGTCAGGTCCGCAGCACTTGGAGGACATGGAGGCCGGGGGCGCGCGCGAGCGTCCCGTGCGGCCGGGCCGGCCCGGCGTCGGCGGCGCGCGCGACGGGATCCGGGGCGGAGCCCGGCACGGTCACGGCGGGCGGCGGGGCGGGCAGCACGCCGGGGGCCACGTGCGAGAAGGGGGAGCAGCCGGGGGGCTCGTCGGGGGCCGCGCAGACGGCGCGCGCCGCGGCCGCCGGGGTGATCGCGGCCCTGGACGACGTCCCGGGTGTCCCGGCGGTCGCGGCGGCACCGGCGGTCGCGGCGTGCGGCTCGCCCGGCCGTACGCACAGGAACAGCGCTCCGAACAGCACGGAGAGGGCGACCGCGATGACGGCACGCCGCCGTACGTGGCGCCCGATGCGCCCGCGCCGTATGTGCTCCCAGCCCCCCATGGGCGCAGATGGTAATGCTCATGACGGCCCCGAGGTCAGTGCGGGGGTGCCGCGAGCTTTCAAGGGTGCGTAATGTGGCGGAAACCGCGGCTGGCGATACTGGGCCCGCCCGACTGTGCCCCCACCCTCGGGGGAGTGGTGCACAGGCCGTCTGAACTGCGAGGATGAAGGCATGGACAAGCAGCAGGAATTCGTCCTCCGGACGCTCGAAGAGCGCGACATCCGGTTCGTGCGCCTGTGGTTCACCGACGTACTGGGCTTCCTGAAGTCCGTCGCGGTCGCCCCCGCCGAGCTGGAGCAGGCCTTCGACGAGGGCATCGGCTTCGACGGCTCGGCCATCGAGGGCTTCGCCCGGGTCTACGAGTCCGACATGATCGCCAAGCCGGACCCCAGCACGTTCCAGATACTGCCGTGGCGCGCCGAGGCACCCGGGACCGCCCGGATGTTCTGCGACATCCTGATGCCGGACGGCTCCCCCTCCTTCGCGGACCCGCGCTTCGTCCTCAAGCGCATCCTGAACAAGACCTCCGACCTGGGCTTCACCTTCTACACCCACCCGGAGATCGAGTTCTTCCTGCTGAAGGACAAGCCGCTGGACGGCACCCGCCCGGTGCCGGCGGACAACTCCGGCTATTTCGACCACACTCCGCAGAACGTCGGCATGGACTTCCGCCGCCAGGCGATCACCATGCTCGAATCCATGGGCATCTCGGTCGAGTTCAGCCACCACGAGGGTGCCCCGGGCCAGCAGGAGATCGACCTCCGCTACGCCGACGCCCTCTCGACGGCCGACAACATCATGACGTTCCGCCTGGTGATGAAGCAGGTGGCGCTGGAGCAGGGCGTCCAGGCCACCTTCATGCCGAAGCCGTTCTCGGAGTACCCGGGCTCGGGCATGCACACCCACCTCTCCCTCTTCGAGGGGGACCGCAACGCCTTCTACGAGTCGGGCGCCGAGTACCAGCTCTCGAAGGTCGGCCGCTCGTTCATCGCGGGCCTGCTGCGCCATGCGGCGGAAACGGCCGCGGTGACGAACCAGTGGGTGAACTCCTACAAGCGCATCTGGGGCGGCTCCTCCCGCACGGCCGGCTCCGGCGGCGAGGCCCCCTCGTACATCTGCTGGGGCCACAACAACCGCTCGGCCCTCATCCGCGTCCCGATGTACAAGCCGGGCAAGACGGGCTCCTCCCGGGTCGAGGTCCGCTCGATCGACTCGGGCGCCAACCCGTACCTGACGTACGCCGTCCTCCTCGCGGCCGGCCTGAAGGGCATCGAGGAGGGCTACGAACTCCCGGCGGGCGCCGACGACGACGTCTGGGCCCTCTCCGACGCCGAACGCCGCGCGATGGGCATCGAACCCCTCCCCCAGAACCTCGGCGAGGCCATCTCCCTGATGGAACGCAGCGAACTGGTGGCCGAAACCCTGGGCGAGCACGTCTTCGACTTCTTCCTGCGCAACAAGAAGCAGGAGTGGGAGGAGTACCGCTCGGAGGTAACGGCCTTCGAACTCCGCAAGAACCTCCCGGTGCTGTAAGGGCAGGTCTGCGCCACTGTCAGAATTTTCTGACACTCCGGGCCGATGGTCACCGACCGTCGGCCCGGAGTCGTCTCGTACCCCTGGGCCGTCTGTGGGCCGTCCGACTGGTCTGCCGCGGCCGGGAAGACCCCGGGCGAACGGGTCGATGCCGGTCCGAGCCTCGGTGCGGCCAGTAACCTCGGCGCGGTGGACGTCGTAGGCAGCCAGGTACGCCAGGGCGCCTCTACGGCCGTAAGTGTGGTTGACCCGCATGACGCGAGCCTTGCCGGGGGCGAGGGTGGGGTGGCAGCGGCAGCGGGCCTGGATGGAGGTCTTCTGCCGGCAGGCCAGCGCCTTGACCTTGGTGGCGTGCAGCGGTGTGAACGAGGCGGGACGGCCGCAGCGTTGACGGTCTTTGAGCCCGGGCAGGCCCGCCTGGGCGAACCGGCCACGCCAGCGGCGCACGGAGTCCAGGTGTAGCCCTGTCTCCCGGGCGATGCGCGCCTTGGAGCGTCCGCGCGCGGCGTACAGCACCACCTGCGCACGTACCCGCAGCCGGCTCGGTCCGTTGGCCGTAGGCCATCTTTTTCAACCGCACGCGGTCGGCGGCGCTCAGGGCTTTCGGACAGGCGGTGCGGACGGACATGGCGGGCGAACCGATCGGCCGAAGTGGATCACTGTCAAGCCACAGCCTGCCCCGCCCGCCGGCGGCGGAGCCCAGACGTCGTGGCTGGGCGCGGCATCGCATGAGCACTGGGTGGGGACAAGATGGCCCTGATGGCAGTTGTGTGAGGCCAGAGAGGCGACTGTCCGGGGCAGCGCGCGTTGCTCAACGAGCGTCATCTCATCGATCGGCCCGGGGCGAGGATGACAGGGAGGTGCTCACGAGATCTGCCATGGCCGCCGCCATGCGCTGGTGGAAGCGCCACAGGAAGGGGTCTTTGGGGCTGGGTGCGCCGAAGAATCCCTGCGGCGTCACCCGCCGGGCGTGCTCGCCTCCCTTGCGCCATTCCACCAGGTCATCGGGGCTCAACCCAGTCGGCTTCAGTCCTGCCATGGCGTCGTAGTCGACGAGTTCGGGGAACCAGCGCATCATAAGGGCGCTCTCGATCTCTTCGGCGTGCACACCGAGTTCGCCCGTCAGCTCCAGGCCCTCGAATAGCGGCTGCATAGCGTAGGAAGCCACGGCCTGAGGCGGTGAGCAGTCGAGCCGGTCTGCGATGAAGTCCGGTTCCAGCAGCACGACACCGGTACGTCCCTGCTCGTGCTGGCGCCGCACCACTTCGAGCAACATCTGATTGTGTGCGGTGTCGCCCTGATGGTTGATCACGAAGATGTGGTCGAACCCGTCGGTGGCCAGCGAGTCCAGGATGTCGGTGTGGAGTGCCACGGCGGTCTCCGGGCGGGTGCGGAACGTTCCGGGGAACGCCGACGACACCTGGTTGATCCCCCAGAAGACCGGCGGAGCGATCAACGCCTCTACTCCGCGCTGCTCCAGCTCCGTCCTCACGAGCAGGCAGAGCTGGTAGGCACCGTAGGCATCGGTGCCCAGAGGCAGGTGCGGCCCGTGCTGTTCGATTACCCCTGTGGGCAAAAGGACGCACGCCCCCCGGCCCGCCGCTGCCTCTACGTCTGGGTAGGTGAGGTCAGCGATCGTTCCAGCGAAGATCGAGTATCCGTTGTTCATTGAAGCTCCCCCGGGTCGGTTCTCCACCGAGCGGTGTCCACTCTGGCCAGGCCATCCTTGCTGGCAGCGTGCGTCGTACACGAGCAGCGGCTCCAACCGGCTTCCGACCAGCGCGTTGTAGAAAGATCACAAACGGCGCTACTGAGGAACTGCCACCAGCCAGCAAACGTTACGAGGCACCGTCCTGCCCACCGGCAGCCCCGAAGACACCCTGGACTTCGACTGCGGCCTCTACCTCGCCGACCCCAACATCTGGTACCACGCATGACACAGGCTCAGGAGTCAACCCCCGAAGAACTTCCGGAGCCGACCACTCAGTCGTGCGTCAAGGAGGGCAGTGCCCCACGCCCATCGAGGTAACGCGCCATCGCCGACCCCCAACCTGTTGCCGTGTCGGACGCACGGGGCCTCCGGGGAAGACGGATCCGTTGGCTTGGTTCTGGAGCGCAGCGACGCCGAGTGATGAGGGGCGCGTGCCCGGCGTGCCGTGATCGGCAGGCTGCTTGGCACGTGAGCTCCGCCGGCGAGACAGTTACGAGCGGTATGACTTCCTGCGCAACACGAAGCAGGAGTGGGAGGAGTACCGCAGCGAGGTCACGGCCTTCGAGCTGCGCAAGAACCTGCCCGTGCCTTAGCGGCGGACGGAAGGCTGGTACGCGTGCGGCCCCGCCCCCTGGAAGGGGGAGCGGGGCCGTGGGCGGGTGGGGTGGGGCCGGGTTACTTCGGGGGGACCGCTTTGTGCCAGGGGGTGCGGGGGGTGGGGGTGTTGGGCCGGGTCGTCGTGATGTGGAGTTCGGCGTCCAGGCCCAGGACCGCCGTCGTCGTCGCGCCCGCCGGTTCGAGGATGCCGGCCGGGGCGCCCGCGTAGAGCATCTGCGACTCCGTCCACGCCGGCGGGCCGCCGAGGCCCGTCGTGCCGACCGTGCCCGTGTCCGCGCGGCCCGACAGGAGGCGGCCCGCGACGCCGACCGCGCCGTAGCCCGCCCGGCCGCCGGCCTCCGCGACACTGGAGACCTGCGGCTTGCCGGCGCCCGCCGTGACCAGGGCCGTACGGACGACCCCCGAGTCGGGGCGCCGGAAGTAGAGCCGGACGCCCGCGCCCTCCGGAGCCGCCGACAGCGGGACCGTGGTGGCCGGCAGGCCCGTCGGGAACGGCCCCTGGAGCGGGGTCCCCGGCTCGGGCTGGGTCCAGGCCAGCACCGACTTCGTGGTGGTGGCGTACACCTGGCGCCGCCCGGCGGCGTCGACCGCCGTCACCGGGTCGCTCTGCAGGTCCTCGCCGCCCAGCTGCTGCCAGGCGCCGAAGACGCCGTCCGGCTGCTGCTCGCGGGCGCGCAGGGTGCGGCGGGAGTCGCGGACGTAGACGGTCAGCCGGGCGTCCGGGGCCACGGCCGCCGAGGGCGCGCTGATCGCGGAGGTGCCCTCCTCGTCGGCGCCCTCGGGGGTGCCGAGCGACTGCCACGGCCCGAACGGGCCGTCGGGCGCGGACTGGACGGCGTACACGATCTCGCGCCGGTAGTCCGCGGCCCCCGGGCCGAGGACCGTTCGGGTGGCGAGGACCGCGACGCGGCCGTCGGGGAGGCGGGCGGTGCTCGCGCCCGGGTCGATGCCGGCGCCGGGGAGCAGGACGGGGCCGGTCCAGGCGCCGCCCGTGCCGCCCGCGCCGCCGGTGCCCGGCCTGGTCCAGAGGGCCATCTGCCCGTCCAGGACCGCGAAGGCGTACAGCCGGCCGCCGGTCCCCGCCGCCACCCAGGAGGTGTTGTCGGCGCGGGCGTAGCGCAGCGACTGGGCCCAGTTGCGGCCGGTGGGGCTGCTCGCCACCTTGCGGTCGCCGCAACCCGAGGGGCTGCCGCAGTAGTTCTCGTGGTCGAGCCAGGCGTACGTCTTGAGGAAGCCGATCTTCGTCTCGGCCGTCTGCGGGTCCAGCGCGTGCGGGAGGGTGCCGTTGTGGTAGCCGAGGTAGTTCTGCACCGAGAACCGCGGGCGGTCCTTGACCTGGGCGGCGTACGCGGCGGTGGCGGCCTGCACGAAGCGGGCGCCGTACATGTGGTCCTGGTGGTCGGTGTACTTGCCGGTGTCGTGGTAGCGGCCCGGCGTCGGGTCCTGCATGCGTATCGTCGTCGGTTTGTACAGCGCGAGCAGCCCGGCTATCGACTGGACCACCTGGTCCCTGGTGTACGTGGACTGCTGCCTGACCGGGGTTCCGGAGGTCAACTGGGTGCCGAGCGCGGGTATCTTGCCGTTCCACAGCCCGCGCAGGCTGTCCGGGTTCTCGGCGGTGGGGTTGCGGGCCTCGCGCATCTGCAGCCAGACCAGGCTGACCTGCGGTCGGGCAACGAGCACGTCGACCTCGGCCTGGCCGCCGCCCGCGGTGGGTATGACCGTGCGCTTCCAGGCGCTGGTGCGGTCCCCGGTGACCATCTGGGCGTACGCGCAGCGGATGCCGTTCTGCCGGGCCTCTGCGTAGTGGGCGCGGTCGGCGGGCTGCTCCGGGTCCTTGGCGCCGGCCCCGTTGGCCTCGTTGCGGCCGTCGGCCTCGCCGGAGGTCAGGTACACGGTGGTGAGTTGGAGGCCGGCGGCCAGCGAGCGGCTGAGGTCCGGGTTCATGAAGAACAGGTCGTCGTCGGGGTGGGCGACGACCTGGACGACCGATCCGGAGGTGGTGCTCGCCGTCAGCGCGACGTCCGGGCTCCGGTCCTTGGTGGCGGTGGCCTCGGCCGAGGTCTGCTGGCCGGTCGCGACGGCGAGCACGCCGGTGGCACCGACGGTGAGCACGGGAAGGAGGGCAGCGAGGAGGAAGCGGCGGCGGGCAATCGGCATCGGTCACGCCTTGGGGTCGTTCCGGGCGGGAAGAACGGCAGTTCAGTCAGCTCATCCACTGAGAGGCCAAATCGGGCGACTTGGTTCACCGTTGTGCCCGATCGCTCCCGCCTTTCGGAAATTCCCTCCCGCCGGAGCGCGTCAGCGGCCGGCGTTGCGCGGGCCGACCGGCAGCCATGGCGCCAGGTGCGCGTCTGCGTCGTCCGCCGACGAGGTCACGTACAGCCGCGCGTCGAGCCCCACCACCGCCAGGCTGACGGTGTTCCTGCCGGTCATGGTCGACGACGGCGCCCCGACGAACATCAGCGGAGACCGCTCCCACGGCCGCCCCGGACCGAGGCCCGAGCCCAGCAGCCCGCCCGCCGAGCGGCCGGCCAGCACGTGCCCGCTCGCCGTCACCGAGCCGAAGCCCTGGAGCCCGCCCAGGTCGGTGAGGTGGTTCACCTTCAGCCCGCCGTCGGCCGTCACCAGGGCGGTACGGACATTGCCCGACCCCGGTTTGCGGAACCACAGCCGCACCCCGCCCTCGCGCCCCTCCGCGGTGAGCGGGAGCGTGGTGTCCGGGAGCCCGGTGGGGGTGGCCGGCCCCAGCGGGGCGCCCGGCTTGGGCTGGGTCCAGCCCACCACCGATTGGGTGGTCGCCGCGAACACCATGCGCCGCCCGGCGCCGTCGGTGGCGGTGACCGGGGTGCCGTGCAGGCCGGCGCCGCCGTACGGGGTCCACGGGCCCCAGCCGCCGCCGGCCGACTGCACCCGCCCGCGCAGGGAGCCCGCGCCGTCGCGCACGTACGCCGCCAACTGCCCGGTGCCGTCGACCGCGACGGCGGGGGCGCTGATGTCGGAGGTCCAGTTCTCGTCGGCGCTCTCGGGCGTGCCGAGCGACTGCCAGTCCCCGAACTCGTCCTTGCCCGGGCCCTTCTGGACGGTGTACACCACCTCGCGCCGGTAGTCCGCGGGCCGGGCGCCGAAGGAGGTACGGGTGCCGAAGGCGGCGATCCGCCCGTCCGCCAGGGTGACCGTGGCCACGCCCGGGTCCATGCCGGTGCCGGGCAGCAGGCGCGGACCGCTCCAGGCGCCGATGGGGCCGGACCGGTGCCAGAGCGCGACCTGGCCGTCGAGGACCTTGAAGGCCCACAGACCGTGCTCCTTGTCGGAGGTCAGCCAGGAGGTGCCGGTGCCGCGGGCGTAGTTGACGGTCGAGGTCCAGCCGTTGCCGGCGGGGTGGTCGGCGACCTTGAGGTCTCCGCAGCCGGCGTTGCTGCCGCAGTGGTTCTGTCTGTCGAGCCAGGCGTAGGTGTCCAGGATGTCCAGCTTCTCCTTGGCCTCGCCCGGGTCGAGGGCGCTGGGCAGGGAGCCGTTGAAGTAGCCGACGTAGTTCTGCACCGCGAAGTGCGGGCGCTCCTTCACGTCGACCTCCTTCGCGTAGGCGGCGAGGGCGGCCTGCACGAAGCGGGCGCCGTAGAAGTGGTCCTGGTGGTCGGTGTACTTCCTGGTGTCGGGGAAGCGGCCGGGGGTGGGGTCCTGGGCGCGGACGGTGGTCGGCCTGTACTGCTCCAAGACGCCGACGAGGGTGCGGACGACCTGGTCCTTGGAGTACGAGAAGCGCTGTTTGACGGGGGTGCCGGAGGCGAGCTGGGCGCCGAGGGCGGCTGTCTTGCCGTCCCACAGGCCGTGCAGGCTGTCGGGGGCGCTGTCGTAGACGGTGCCGGCCTCGCGCAGTTGCAGCCAGACGAGGTTGACCTCGGGCTTGGCGACGAGGACGTCGACCTCGGCGTGGCCACCGCCCTTGGTCGCGACGACGGTGCGCTTCCAGGCGCTGCCGCGGTCGCCGGTGGCCATCTTGGCGTAGGCGGCGCGGATGCCGTTCTGGCGGGCTTCGGCGTAGGCGGGCTTGTTGGCGGGCGTGGAGGCCTGTCTGCCTTCGACGGCGTTGATGCCGTCCGCCTCGCCCGCGGTGAGGTAGACGGTGGTGACGGGGTGGCCGGCGGCTATGGAGTACCGCAGGTCCGGGTTCATGAAGTAGAGGTCGTCGTCGGGGTGGGCGACGATCTGGAGCACCCGGCCGGGGTCGGGCGCGTCGACGGCGGTCGCGGGTGCGGGGCCGTGGAGGTCGCCGATGCCGCTGAGGGCGTCGTTCCCGCGGAGCACGAGCATGCAGCCCGCCGCGACGGCGGCAACGGCGGCGACCCCCTTGACGACCCGGCCCCGGCCCCGGCCCCGTGCGCCCCGACGCCCCGAGGCCTCGGCGGTACGGGCGCGCCGTGCGGCGCGGCGTCCGCCGCGTGCCGGGGCTGGGGCCGGCGCCTGGGCCGGGGCTTGGGCCTGGGCTTGGGCCTGGGCTTGGGCCCGGGCGCCGCCGGAACGGCGGGAGGCGCGTCCGCCGCCCGCGCCCGCTTCGCCGTGCCGCTGCGACGGGGTCCCGCCCGGGGCACCCGGCCACGGCCGGTCCGGCGGCGTGGGGTGTCCTTCGGGCATGCGGGTCCTTCGGGCCGTTGGGCGGGAGCGGCCCGGCGGGAGGGCACAGGGTCCGAATGTATACAGATAATCCGATAAGCGGGATCATGGTACGTGCTCGGCCACGCCGTGAGTCGAACGCCTGCTCCGGCTAGGCTCACCCCAGGCACGCTCCGCCAGTGGCGGCGACGGCGACGTACGCGGGAGGCGGCGGGATGACAGTCCCGGGACGCAGGAGCAGTACCTTCATGCGGCTGCTGCGCAGCGGCTTCACCGACCCCTCGGCGGCCGCCCGGCTGCTCGACTCCGACGCGCTGGCCTGCGTGCGCACCGATCCGGTGCTCCTCGACGCCCTCGGGGCCACCGCCGATCCCGATCTGGCCCTCCTCGGGCTCGTCCGGCTCGCCGAGGCGCAGAGCGAGGACGAGCGGCCCGTACTCCTCGACACCCTCGTCAGCGCCAAGCCGCTGCGCGACCGCCTCCTCGGCGTGCTCGGCGCCTCCGAGGCGCTCGCCGACCACCTCGCCCGCCACCCCCGCGACTGGCACGCGCTGGTGACGTACGAGGCCGCCGATCTGCACCCCGGGCTCGCCGAGTTCGAGCAGGGGCTCGCGCAGGCCCACGACCCCATCGCCCTGCGCGTCGCCTACCGCCGCTGCCTGCTCTCCATCGCCGCCCGCGACGTCTGCGGCACCATCGACGTCGCCCAGACGGCCGCCGAGCTCGCCGACCTGGCCACCGCCACCCTCCGCGCCGCCCTGCGGATCGCGTCCGCCGCCGCCCCCGAGGACGCCGCCGCCTGCCGGCTCGCCGTCATCGCCATGGGCAAGTGCGGCGGCAACGAGCTCAATTACGTCTCCGACGTCGACGTCATCTTCGTCGGGGACGCACCGGCCGGCGCCGACGAGGGCAAGGCCGTCCAGGCCGCCACCCGCCTCGCCTCCCACCTCATGCGGATCTGCTCCGAGACCACCATCGAGGGCACCATCTGGCCCGTCGACGCCAACCTGCGCCCCGAGGGCCGCAACGGCCCCCTCGTCCGCACCCTCGCCTCCCACCTCGCCTACTACCAGCGCTGGGCCAAGACCTGGGAGTTCCAGGCCCTCCTCAAGGCCCGTGCCGTCGCCGGCGACCCGGAACTCGGCGCCCAGTACATCGACGCCATAACGCCGCTGGTCTGGCACGCCGCCGAACGCGAGAACTTCGTCGCCGACGTCCAGAAGATGCGCCGCCGCGTCGTCGACAACATCCCTGCCGCCCAGGTCGACCGCGAGCTCAAGCTCGGCCCCGGCGGCCTGCGCGACGTCGAGTTCGCCGTCCAGCTGCTCCAGCTCGTCCACGGCCGCAGCGACGCCACCCTGCACTCCGGCTCCACGCTCGACGCCCTGCACGCCCTCGCCGCCGGCGGCTACGTCGGCCGCACCGACGCCGCCCAGCTGAACGACGCGTACCGGTTCCTGCGCGCCATGGAGCACCGCATCCAGCTGTACCGGCTGCGCCGCACCCACCTCGTCCCCGAGGACGAGGCCGACCTGCGCCGCCTCGGCCGCTCCCTGGGGCTGCGCACCGAACCCGTCGCCGAGCTCAACAAGGCCTGGCGCCGCCACGCCTCCGTGGTCCGGCGCCTGCACGAGAAGCTCTTCTACCGGCCGCTCCTCGACGCCGTCGCCCAGCTCGCCCCCGGCGAGGCGCGGCTCTCCCCGCGCGCCGCCGGCCAGCGCCTCGAAGCCCTCGGTTACGCCGACCCGGTCTCGGCCCTGCGCCACCTCGAAGCCCTCGCCTCCGGCGTCACCCGCAAGGCCGCCATCCAGCGCACCCTGCTCCCGGTCATGCTCGGCTGGTTCGCCGACTCCGCCGATCCGGACGCCGGCCTGCTGAACTTCCGCAAGGTCTCCGACGCCCTCGGCAAGACCCCCTGGTACCTGCGCCTCCTGCGCGACGAGGGGGCCGCCGCCGAGAACCTGGCCCGGGTCCTGTCGGCCGGCCGGCTCGCCCCCGACCTGCTGATGCGCGCCCCCGAGGCCGTCGCCCTGCTCGGCGACCCCGGCGGGCTCGCCCCCCGTACGCACGAGGCCCTGGACCAGGAAGTGCTCGCCGCCGTCGGGCGCGCCGACAGCGCCGAGGCCGGCGTGGCCGCCGTCCGCGGGGTCCGCCGCCGCGAGCTCTTCCGTACGGCCGCCGCCGACATCATCCGCTCCTACGGTACGGAGGACAGCCCGGCCGAGGAGGACCCCGGCGCCCTCGTCGACCGGGTCGGCAGCGCCGTCTCCGACCTCACCGCCGCCACCATCGCCGGATCCCTGCGCGCCGCCGTCCGGCACCACTGGGGCGAGACCCTGCCCACCCGCTTCGCGATCATCGGCGTCGGCCGCTTCGGCGGCCACGAGCTCGGCTACGGGTCCGACGCCGACGTCCTGTTCGTCCACGAGCCCCGCGAGGGCGTCGACGAACAGGAGGCCGCGAAGGCCGCCCAGGCCGTCATCGCCGAAATGCGCAGGCTGCTCCAACTCCCCACCGCCGACCCGCCGCTGCTCATCGACGCGGACCTGCGCCCCGAGGGCCGCTCCGGCCCCCTGGTCCGTACGCTGGCCTCCTACGCCGCGTACTACCGGCGCTGGTCCCTGACCTGGGAGAGCCAGGCCCTGCTGCGCGCCGAACCGGTCGCGGGCGACGCCGAGATCGGTGCCCGCTTCATCGAGCTGATCGACCCGCTGCGCTACCCGATGGAGGGCCTCGGCGAGGACGCGGTCCGCGAGATCCGCCGCCTCAAGGCCCGCATGGAGTCCGAGCGCCTCCCGCGCGGCGCCGACCCCACGCTCCACACCAAGCTGGGCCGCGGCGGCCTCAGCGACGTCGAGTGGACCGTCCAGCTGATCCAGATGCGGCACGCCTGGTCGGAGCCCGGCCTGCGCACCACCCGGACCCGCGAAGCCCTGGCCGCAGCCCACGCGGCCGGGCTGATCCCGACCGAGGAAGCGCAGATCCTGGACGAGGCCTGGGTACTCGCCACCCGGGTCCGCAACGCCGTGATGCTGGTCCGCGGCCGTGCCGGGGACACCTTCCCGTCGGAGGCCCGCGAACTGGGGGCCGTCGGCCGCTACCTCGGCTACGCGGAGGGCACGGCGGGCGAACTGCTCGACGACTACCGCCGCATCACGCGCCGCGCCCGCGCGGTCGTGGACGACCTGTTCTACGGGGCGTAGTCCCCCCTAGTGCAGCGGCGGGTAGTACGGCTCGGGTTGCGGCCGGTTCTGGCAGTTGGCGTTGTTCCATTCGCGCTGGTAGGACCGGTCGTACCCGGTCTTGAACCCGCGCTGCTTGGCGCTCGACACGTCGTCGGGGTTGGGTACCCACAGCGGGTAGTTCTTCGAGCGGCACTGCCGGCCGTCGTCCGCCCCCCGGGCCTCGCCCTGCCTCAGCCCCTCGCAGTAGGCGCGGGCCTTCTGGTTCGTGGAGACATGCCCCGTGGAGTAGTCCCAGACCGTGCCGTCCAGCTTGCAGAGCGTCGTGGTCGGTGCGACGGAGACCTGACCCGACGAGGGCTGCGCGGCGACGGCTCCCGGTCCGAGGGTGAGCGAGGCCGAGAGCGCCAGGCCTGTCAAAGCGAACAGTGGTGAGTAACGCATAACGTGCCTCCCCGTCCAGTTCACTCCAATGGGCGGGACCCCGCCACTCGGCTAGGCCGCGTGTGCGTCCGCGGGTGGGCAGTCGCGGCAGCGGCCGGGGGTGGGGGAGCGGAAGGCGCGGTCGCAGCCGTCGCAGGTGCGGAGCGGGTAGATCTCGCGGTCGGGCGGTACGGGGCGGGCCTCGCCAGGGTCGGGCAGCCGGGGCGGGAGCAGCTCCCGCAGGCGGTGGGCGGTCAGCGCTGCCGGGGAGTGGATGGGTGTCGTGGGGAGCGAGCGGGTCAGGGCGTCGATGACGGCGCTCGCCGTCAGCCCCCGCTCCAGCCAGACGCCTGCGGCGGGCGCCAGGCGTACGGTGTCCCGCTCGGACAGTACGAGCCGGGGATCCCGCAGCCGCAGCCGGGCGAGCAACTCGCGGGCCTGGAGCTCGACTTCCGGGGCGGGCGGGGCCGGTGCGGGTTCGGCGGCTGGTTCGGGCTCCGGATCGGGCTCCGAGGCGGGCGCCGTTGCGGGGGGTTGTGCGGGGTTGGCCGGGCGCTCCAACGCTGCCTGCCGCCTGGCGGGAGGGTTGTTGTACGACACCGTACGGGTGACGATCTGCCCCGAAGGGAGCCGCTCCCGCGTGCGGGAGAGGTAGCCGTGCGCTTCCAGCTCCCGCAGGGCCGAGGCGATGCGGGTCTCGCCCTCGGTGAAACGCTGTGCCAGGGCCTTGATCGACACGTCTGTGCCGGTGGGCAGGGACTGGATGTAGGTGGACAGGCCGATCGCCGTCAGGCTCAACTCGCGGTGCTGGGCGAGGTGGTTGCCGATCGTGACGTAGCGCTCGGGCTGCCGGTCTTTCTCGTGCATGACACCGGGCCTCG
This sequence comes from Streptomyces sp. NPDC051109, assembly GCF_044455885.1. NCBI lineage: Bacteria > Bacillati > Actinomycetota > Actinomycetes > Kitasatosporales > Streptomycetaceae > Streptomyces > Streptomyces sp. NPDC051109. The sequence continues at coordinate 114,020 of NZ_JBITFF010000015.1, read as the reverse complement.
GAATGCGGTACGGAGCGCGCGAGGGCGCGCTAAGCTGCTGTTCAGCCACGGGAAGGGTCCTTGCTTCCTCAGCGGCGAGGCCCTCGGGCGGGAGTGCAATCCCGTACGGGGGCCGTTCGCGTTTATGGGGTTGTCTCCAGCCAGAGTGCCGGGCGAATTGGCATATGCGCCAGCCGGATTGGGCTGATTCACCCGACCGGGTGAGAGGGGGGAAGGGGGAGGTGGGGAGAGGTCATTTCCCCCGGTTATTTGGTCTTTAGGCGTCGGGTGGTACCGGCCGTCGATCCACCGGATCGTGGAAAACCCGATCTGGTGAAATCGGACTTTCCGGTCCGCGCACTCCGGCATGACCATTCATGCGTAGCCTGACCGGAGTTGAAGGCTGACGGAGGTGGCAGTGAGCACAGAGGGCGCCGACGAGTCGAGCTGGGCACTCGACCCGGAAGACGAATCCGGGGCGGTCGTCGCTGCGGTGGGACGCCAGTTGAAAATGTGGCGGGAGGCCGCTGGACTCGACCGTTCCACATTTGCTGAACGGATGGGTTACGGGGCGGATCTGACCCGCAAGATCGAGAGCGGCACCCGCATTCCGCGCCCCGAGTTCCTGGAGAAGGCGGACGAGGTTCTCGGGGCGGGCGGGAAGATCGCCGCGATGAAGGTGGACGTCGAAAAGGCGCGCTACCCGAAGAAGGTTCGGGATCTGGCCAAGTTGGAATCCGAGGCGGTGGAGATCGGGTCGTACGACAACGGCGTGGTCCCGGGCTTGCTTCAGACCGAGGAGTACATCCGTGCCCTCTATGCGGTGAGGCGCCCGGCCTACTCGGAGGATCAGATCGAGCGCCTGGTAGCGGCGAGGGTAGCGCGCCACGACGTCCTCCGGCGACATCCGGCCCCGCTGCTGACCGTCGTGCAGGAAGAGGCTGTTCTCCGGCGGCCTGTCGGGGGCAAAATGGTGCTGCGCCGCCAACTGGAGCACCTGCTGGAGGTCGGCCAGTTGCGCAACGTGGAGATCCAGGTGATGCCCACTGCGGTGGAGGAGCACGCCGGTCTCGCGGGATCACTGAAGATCATGCGCCTCAAGGACGGAACGACCGTTGGACACAACGAAGTTCAGCTGGTCAGCCGCTTGATCACTGAACCCAAAGAGGTCCAGATCCTGGACATGCGCTATGGCATGATCCGAGCGCAGGCTCTGACGCCTCGCGAATCTCTGGCGTTCATCGAGAAGGTACTGGGGGAGACATGAGCATCAAGCAGTCGGCCGAGGGGCTCTCCGCACTGACGTGGGTCAAGAGCAGCTACAGCACCAACGACGGACCCGACTGCATTGAAGTCGCGTGGATCAAGAGCAGCTACAGCACCAACGACGGCCCCAACTGCGTCGAGGTCGCCCGGACCCCCGGGACCGTCCTCGTCCGGGACTCCAAGCGGCCCGATGACGGCCGGCTGGCCGTCGCCCCCGCCGCCTGGGACGGGTTCGTCGCGTACGCCACCGCGTGAGAAGCACGGGTTCGGCCGTCAAGGCCGTCGTCCGCTACCGGCGGCCGGATCCCCAGTGCTGGAAGGTCGTGGTCAGAGCGGCCTGCAATCCCCTGGGCGGCACCTGGGACGCGGCCAAGGCGGTGGCCCAGGGCGGCCCCGCCGTCTCCGGGCACGCCGACCGGCTGGCCAGGGCACTCGCCACGCGGCTCGGGAACGTCGAGGAGCTCGCGCTCGCCCTGGCCGGGATGGGCGACCTCCGGGCGCTGCCCGCTCTGCGGCGCCTTGCGAAGGACGGCCGCTTCCCGACCTACCGCATACAGGTCCGCGTCCTTGCCGCACTGCCCGCCGCGGAGCTGCTCCCCACGATGCGGGCGGTGCTGCGCCGGGATCCGCCGAAGTACCACGCGAGCACCTCCATCCTCGAACTCCTCGCGCAGTGGGGCCCGGCCTCCGCGCCCGCCCTGCCCGAGGTGGTCCCCTACCTGGAGGGCCTGTACGCCCACGACGCGCTGCGCGTCCTGGGCCGGATCGGCCCGGCCGCGGCCGTCGCCGCCGACCGGCTGGCCGACTTCGCCACCGGCCGCGCCCCGCGGGCCGCCCGCCACCACCCGCGGATGGCCGCCTGGGCGCACTGGCGGGCCACCGGGGACCCCGCGCTCGCCCTCGCCGTGTGCGGCGCGGCCGTGGCTTCCGGGAGCGCGAGCCACGGTCTGCCCTTCCTCGCCGAACTCGGCCCGCTGGCCGCCGCGCACGCGGACACCGTGCGCGGTCTGATGGAATCGCCCGGCGCGTGGACCCGGGTCGCCGCGGCCCACGCGTACTGGCGGATCACCGGGGACCCGGAGCCCGCAGTGCCGGTGCTGCTGGCCGAAGTGGACCCGGACTGGACCGGGAACCCCGCCCTGCCTGCCCGGGAAGCCGTTCGCCGGCTCGGCGAGATAGGCGCCCCGGCCGCCGCGTCGGCGCCCCTGCTGCGCCGGATCCTGGCGGCGGAGGAGCGGCTGAGCCACCCGTACGAGGACGTCCGGATCCTGGCCGACGAGTCCTACGTCCGCACCCTCACCGCGGCGTTGGCACGTATGGGAGTGGGTGCCCCGGGCGCCTGCGCACCGCCGTCCGTGCCCGCCGCCCGGCAGGGACCGCTGCGGAGGTGGCGGGGGCTGCACTGACCGCCTCGTAAGGCCGGGCCGGCCGTTGCCTCTGCGGGGCCCGCGTGGACGTCGGGAAGGACCGGAGCCGGGGGCAGGGCCGACGGGATTCGAACCCGCGAGGGGCATCGGCGGACAGGCCCGTCCACTCGCCCCAGACGGCGGCCCGGGGAACCTCCCGGAGCCGCCGGTGCAATGGACCGCTCTGCCACGGTCCTGCCCCCTTGCGGGAGCGCGCGCACCCGCCGGCACCGAGGCTACGGTCCGGACTCCGGCCCCGGCCACGGAATATCCGCGATGTTCGCGGCCGGGGCTCAGCCGTCGGCGCGCACGGTGCGCGCGTACGCCAGGAACGCGGCCAGGCCCAGATCGAAGGCGGCCTCCGCGCGGCCCGGGCCGACGGCCTCCAGGGCGTCCGCGAGCAGCGGGGTGTCGGGGGAGGGCTCCCACATGGCCTCGGGAGCGGCCAGGTCCAGGGCCGAGCCGAGGACCAGGTTCTCCAGCGCCGTCAACAGCGGCATCACCCGGTCGCGGGTGAACCCCGCCGCCAGCAGCATGCCGACCGCCCCCTCGTACTGCGCCAGCACCCGCGGCGCCCGCACCGGCGTGGTCATCAGCAGCGGGATGGCCCGCGGCGAGGCCGCGAAGGCGGCCCGGTACGAGCGCGCCCAGGCCTCCAGGGCCCGGTCCCAGGGCTCCAGGTCCAGGGTCTCGCCGGCGATCCGGTCGCACACGAGCTCCCGCACCAGCTCCACCACCCCCGCCCGGCCGTCCACGTGGTGGTACACCGACCCGGTCTGAACGCCGAGCGCCCGCGCGATCTGCGGGACGCTGAACTCGCCCTGCTCCTCGACCAGTTGCAGTGCGGTCGCGGCGATCCGCTCCCGGTCGAGGAGGGGGGTGCGCGGCCGTGCCATCGGTTTCTCCCGCCGTGAGGTCTTCCCGTACGCCAAAACCGGAGGCTACATTGCCGCGAACCGAAGAACCGAAAGCCTTTAGGTTTTGGTCTCCCCCGAAGGGTGCCCCCGCATGCCCGAAACGCCGGAACCGCCGACCGACAGACCCGCTTTGCGCCGCGCCGCGCTCGGCACCGCCGACATCTCCCTCTTCGTCGTCTCCGCCGCCGCCCCGCTCACCGTCATGGCCGGTGTGGCCCCCGTCGCGATCCTGCTGGGCGGGATCGGCGCCCCCGCCGGGTACCTGCTCGCCGGGCTCACCCTCGCCGTCTTCGCCGTCGGGTTCACCACCATGAGCCGCCACGTCGGCAGCGCCGGCGCATTCTACGCGTACATCACCCGCGGCCTCGGCAAGCGCGTCGGCATCGGCGCCGCCCTGCTCGCCCTCGTCGGCTACAACGGCATGGAGATCGGGGTCTACGGGCTCCTCGGCACCACCACCGCCGACACCGCCCACGCCCTCGGCGGCCTCGACGTCCCCTGGCTGCCCATCTCCCTCGCCGGCCTCGCCCTCATCTGGTACGGCGGCTTCCGCTCCATCGACTTCGGCGCCAAGGTGCTCGGCGTCCTGCTCGTCGCCGAGACCGGGATACTCGTCCTCCTCGCGGGAGGCGTCCTCCTCAAGGGCGGCGCCCACGGACTCTCCGCCGGCTCCTTCGCCCCCGGCGCGGTCCTCGTCCCCGGCACCGCCGCCGTCCTGGCCTTCGCCTTCGCCGCGTTCACCGGCTTCGAGTCCACCGTCATCTACCGCCGCGAGGCCCGCGACCCCGACCGGACCATCCCGCGCGCCACCTACATCGCCGTCGCCTTCCTCGGCCTCTTCTACGCCTTCGTCGTCTGGACCGTCATCCAGGCCTTCGGCGCCGAGGAGGTCGTGGCCGCCGCCGCCGAGGACCCCGGCGGCCTCTTCTTCGCCGCGATCACCACGTACGTCGGCCCCTGGGCGGCCGACCTCATGCACGTCTTCATCGTCACCAGCGTCATCGCCTCCCTCCTCGCCTTCCACAACGCCATCAACCGCTACGCGCTCGCCCTCGCCGAGGAGGGCGTACTGCCGCCCGCCCTCGGCCGGGTCCACCCGAGCCACCGCTCCCCGTACCTCGCCGGACTCGCCCAGACCGCCCTCGGCGCAGTGATCGTCCTCGCCTTCGCGCTCGCCGGGGCCGACCCGTACCAGCAGCTGCTGCTCTGGGTGAACACACCCGGAATGATCGGGCTCATGGCGCTGATGCTGCTCGCCGCGATCGCCGTACCCGTCCACTTCCGGCGCACCGCGCACACCGAGGGCCCCTGGCGGACCGTGGTCGCGCCGATCGCCGCCGCCCTGCTGCTGGCCGTCGCCATCTGCCTCGTCGTCTCCAAGGTGGGCCTCTTCACCATGGCCTCCACCACCGTGAACACCCTCCTTGTCGCCCTCGTCCCCGCCGTGTTCCTGGCCGGGCTCGGGCTCGCGCAGCGCCTGAAGACCCGCCGCCCCGAGACCTACGCCCGGTTCGCCGCCGAGCCGGCCGAGCCCGCCGAGCCGGCCGAGCCCGCCGAGCCGGCCGAGCCCGCCGAGCCGTCCGAGCCCGCCGAGCCGTCCGAGCCCCCCGAGCCGTCCGAGCCCCCCGAGCCCGCCGAGCCGACCCCTCCCGCCGAGCCCGTCGAGCCCGCCGAAACCCCTCAAGGAGAAGAGCCGTGCCCGCTGCCGACACCGTCCTCACCGGAGCCCGCGTCCGCACCCTCGACCCCGGCCGCCCCGAGGCCCGCGCGGTAGCCGTCCGCGGCGGCGAGATCCTCGCCGTCGGCGACGAGGCCGACGTACGCCACTGGCTCGGCCCCGCCACCGAGGTGGTCGACCTCGGCGGCGCCACGCTCACCCCCGGCCTGACCGACGCCCACAGCCACCCCGTCTGGGGCATCGAGACGGCCACCGGAACCGACCTCTCGGCCGTCCGGGACCTCGACCAGCTCCGGGCCGCCCTGCGCACCGCCCCGCGTCCGGCCGGCTGGGTCCTCGGCCACGGCCTCGACCACAACGCCTTCGGCGGCCGCCCCGTCGACAAGGCGCTGATCGAGGAGGCCCTGGCCGGCACCCCCGCCTTCCTGCGCCTGTACGACGGCCACTCCGCCCTCGCCTCCGGCGCGGCCCTGGACGCCGCGGGCATCACCGGCCCGCGTACGTTCGACCAGCGCTCGGAGATCGTCTGCGGTCCGGACGGCCGCCCGACCGGCCACCTCGTCGAGCACGCCGCGATGGCCCTGGTCGGCGCCCTCGCCCCGAAGCCCTCGGCCGCCGAGCGGCGCGAGCGGCTCACCGCCCTGCTGGGCGAGATGGCCGCCACCGGACTCACCGGAGCCCACGTCATGGACCTCGGCGACGGTGACGTACCGGCCCTGCTCGCCGGCATCGAGTACGAGGGCGAGCTGCCGCTGCGGCTGCACCTGGCGCCCTGGTGCATGCCGGGCGCCACCCCGCAGGACCTGGCGGAGCTCATCGACGTCCAGGGGCTGCGCGGCCGCCACTGGCAGGTGGGCGGCGTGAAGTTCTTCATGGACGGCACCGTCGAGGGCGGTACCGCCTGGCTGGAGCACGCCGACTGCCACGGCCGGGGTACGGACGCCTTCTGGCCCGACCCCGAGGCCTACTCGGCGGCCGTACGGACCCTCGACGCGGCCGGGGTGCGCACCGCGACCCACGCCATCGGCGACGCGGCGGTCCGACACGTCCTGGACACGGTGGCACCGCTGGGCGCGCGGGCCCGGATGCGGCACCGGATCGAGCACATCGAGACCGTCCCCGACGACCAGTTGAAGCGGTTCGCGGAGCTCGGGGTGATCGCCTCGATGCAGCCGCCGCACACCGCGTACACCCGGGCCGACCACAGCGACGAGTGGTCGAAGCGGCTGGGTGCGGACCGGGCGGCGAGGGCATGGCGCTGCCGGGACCTGCGCGACGCGGGGGCCGTGCTGGCCCTGGGCTCGGACTGGCCCATCGCCCACCACGACGGCCGCCGGGTCCTGGCCATCGCCCGCAGCCCGCTGGGCGCGGCCGCCGCCGGACCCGCGCTGACGGGGCTGATGGCGCTGGAGGGCATGACCTCGCACGCCGCGCTCGCGGCGGGGGAGCAGCGGGTCGCGGGCCGGATCGCGGCCGGCTTCCGGGCGGACCTGACCGCCTTCGCGCTCGACCCGGTGGACACGGCGCCGGACGAGCTGGCCGAGGCCCCGATCCGGCTCACGATGTCGGGCGGCCGGATCACGTACGGCGGACACTCCCTGTAGCGGCGGTCAGGCGTGCAGGAGGTTCTGCGGGAGATAGGCGGAGGTGACGCCGAGCCGCCAGCCGTGGACCTGGACGGCCAGCGCGGCCAAGGCGATCGTGCCGGCCGGGAAGAGGGAGCGGGCGGGCGCGTCGGGGCCCGCGCCCTCGCGGAGGCCGACGAGGTTCCCGGCCAGGGCGCGCTCGAAGGCCGGCTGGTCGTCGTCGAGGAGGACGCGCAGCAGCCGCTGGTCCGCAGTGAGCACACCGAAGCCGTCCAGCCGGCGGGCGGCCTCGGCGCGCTCGGCGGCGTCGGGCTTGCGGAGGGTCGCGTCCGGCCAGTCCCGCGGGAGGTGCCCGGCCGCCGGCGCGAGGTAGAGGCACAGCGCGTCCATCTCGGCGAGCTCGGCCGGGTCGGAGTGCGAGTCGAGCGGCGAGTACGGCACGCCGTCGCGCAGGGCGGGTGCGTAGTCGTTCCGCAGCAGCAGCCCGATCACCCGGTCCCGCTCCCGGACCACCCCGCACGCCACGCTCAGCGCGAAGGCGTCCAGCCAGGTCCGGGCCGTGGGCGCCTGGTCGACGGCGTCGCCGAAGGAGAGGTCCATGCTGCTGAGCTCCTCGTGGAGGAGCGGGAACGGCACCTCGAAGTCGCCGTTCGGGAAGCAGCCGAGGGAGAGCTCTCCGAGTGCGCATTCGGCGGCCGTCAGCAGCGCACGGCGTACGACGGCTCCGGTCAGCCCGGGATCCGCCAGCGTCCGCGCGCCGACGTGGTCGAGGAGGTCGTCGCGGGTCTCCCGGAGCCCCTTCAGGGACAGCCCGCCGCTGTAGCGCAGCCTGTACCAGTGGTCGTACGCCCGCCCCGGGACGTCTTCCAGGGCCTCGGTTATCCGGTGCTCGCCGACCTCGTGCCGCCCCACGTCCTGCACGCCGCCTCCTTGATCGCTCCTACTGGCGAGGCGCACGCTAACAACATCCACTGACATCGCGGTCCGCGGGCCGCGGACCCTACGCGGACCCGGCCCGGCAGGAGCGGCTCAGGCCCTGCGGAACCGGTTCAGCAGGGCGGCCGAGGCCGGGTGCGGTCCCGTCTCCTCGGGCTCGCGCGGCAGGCGGTGCGGCATCGAGCCGTACCAGCCGCGCGAGACCGTGTAGCCGAACGCGAGACAGAGCATGCCGCCCGCGGCGTCCAGCCAGAAGTGGTTGGCGGTGGCCACGATGACCACGAGGGTGGCCACCGGGTAGAGCAGGCCCAGGATCCGGGCCCAGGGGGCGGAGGCGACCGCGAAGATCGTCAGTCCGCACCAGAGCGACCACCCTATGTGCATGGAGGGCATGGCCGCGTACTGGTTCGACATGTGCTTGAGGTTGCCGGAGGCCATGGAGCCCCAGGTGTGGTGGACCAGCACGGTGTCCACGAAGCTCTGCCCGTTCATCAGCCGGGGCGGCGCGAGCGGGAAGAAGTAGTAGCCGAGCAGGGCCACGCCCGTGGTGGCGAAGAGGACCATCCGCGTGGCCGCGTAGCGCCCCGGATGGAAGCGGTAGATCCACACCAGGACGCCGATGGTCACGATGAAGTGGAGCGTGGCGTAGTAGTAGTTCATGCCGACGATCAGCCACGTCACCGAGTTGACGGCGTGGTTGACCGACTGCTCCACCGCGATGCCGAGGGTCCGTTCGAGGTCCCAGAGCCAGTCGGCGTTCGCGAGGGCGGCCGCCTTCTGTTCGGGCACCGCGTTGCGGATGAGCGAGTAGGTCCAGTAACTGACCCCGATGAGCAGGATCTCGAACCAGATCCGCGGCCGGCGCGGGGCGCGCAGCCGGGACAGGAGAGCGCGCTGAGCCCCCGGACGGGCCTCACCCTCGGTCACGTGGGGTGACGAGACTTCCGTCCGGGTTTCCAGTGTCTTCACGCTCGATTCACCCATGGGGAAAGAGTCTGCCAGATGCGTTCTCGCCTTCGATCATCCCTCGGGAGGGTCTCGGGCGCAGCCGCTCACCCCTGGGGTGTAGACGGTCCCCTACGCTGCTGCGGACCGGAAGCGGTGGATCCGCGGACCACCAGCTCGGGCAGGAAGACGAACTCGCTGTGCGGGGCCGGCGTACCGCCGATCTCCTCCAGGAGCGTACGGACCGCCGCCTGCCCCATGGCCTGCACCGGCTGCCGGATGGTGGTGAGCGGCGGATCGGTGAACGCTATGAGAGGGGAGTCGTCGAAGCCGACGACCGAGACGTCCTGCGGCACGCGCAGCCCCTGCTGCCGGGCGGCCCGGATCGCCCCGAGCGCCATCATGTCGCTGGCGCACACGATGGCGGTGCAGCCGCGCGCTATGAGCGCCGCCGCGGCGGCCTGCCCGCCCTCCAGGGTGTACAGCGAGTGCTGGATGAGTTCTTCGACCTCGGTCTCTTCGAGGCCGAGCCGCTCCTTCATCCCGAGCCGGAAGCCCTCGATCTTCCGCAGGACGGGCACGAAGCGCTTGGGTCCGACCGCGAGCCCGATCCGGGTGTGACCGAGCGCGGTCAGGTGGGTCACGGCGAGCTGCATCGCGGCGCGGTCGTCGGGGGAGACGAAGGGGGCCTGCACCTTGTCGGAGAACCCGTTGATGAGGACGTACGGGACGCCCTGTCCGCGCAGTTGGTCGTAGCGGCCCATGTCGGCGGTGGTGTCGGCGTGCAGCCCGGAGACGAAGATGATGCCGGAGACCCCGCGGTCGACCAGCATCTCGGTGAGCTCGTCCTCGGTGGACCCGCCGGGCGTCTGCGTGGCCAGCACCGGGGTGTACCCCTGCCGGGTCAGCGCCTGGCCGATGACCTGCGCGAGCGCCGGGAAGATGGGGTTGTCCAGCTCGGGGGTTATCAGACCGACGAGCCCCGCGCTGCGCTGGCGCAGCCGCACCGGGCGCTCGTAGCCGAGTACGTCGAGGGCGGCCAGCACCGATTCACGGGTGCCCGCGGCCACACCGGGCTTGCCGTTGAGCACGCGGCTGACTGTGGCTTCGCTGACCCCCGCCTGGGCTGCGATGTCGGCTAGCCGTGCGGTCACGGGATTGGACTGTACCGGTCCCCGGCTCACAACGCCCACCACGTGCACGCATCGGGCGGCAGAAGCACGGTCCGGCCGTCCGTCTCGACCGGGGCACTGGAGAGTACGGGGCGTCCCGGCGAGGGGAGTTCGAGCGGCTCGGAGCGGCTGTTGAGGGTGCAGGCGAACCCGGGCCGGGTGAAGAGGAGCGCGCCCTCGGGCGCGGGCAGCCACGTCAGCGGGCCCGCGTCGGGGGAGCCGAGGCCGGGCAGCGCGCGGCGCAGCTCCAGGGCGGCGCGGTACAGCTCCAGGGTGGAGTGCGGGTCGCCGGTCTGGGCGGCGACGCTGAGGGGGGCCCAGTCGGCGGGCTGCGGGAGCCAGCTGCCGGCCGGCCCGAATCCGTACGGGGGCTGCTCTCCGGACCAGGGCAGCGGGATCCGGCACCCGTCGCGCAGCCCGTCCTGCCCGGCGGAGCGGAGGAAGGCGGGGTCCTGGCGCACGGCGTCGGGGAGGTCGGCGACCTCGGGCAGGCCGAGCTCCTCGCCCTGGTAGAGGTACGCGGACCCGGGCAGGGCGAGCATCAGCAGCGCGGCGGCCCGGGCGCGGGCCAGCCCCTGAGCGCCGCCGCCGTACCGCGTGACATGCCGTACGACGTCGTGGTTGGACAGCACCCACGTGGTGGGGGCTCCGACGGAGGCGGTGGCGGCCAGGGACTCGTCGATGACGGTCCGCATCGCGCGGGTGTCCCACGGACAGTTCAGGAAGCGGAAGTTGAAGGCCTGGTGCATCTCGTCGGGCCGGACGTACAGGGCGAGCCGCTCCGAGGTCGGCGCCCAGGCCTCGGCGACGCCGATGCGCGGGCCGTCGTAGGAGTCGAGCAGCCGCCGCCAGGAGCGGTGGATCGCGTGCACGCCGTCCTGGTCGAAGAAGGGGAGCGGCTCGGTGCCGATCAGGGTGGCCTGGGCGCCGCGGCCGATGTCGGGCATGCCCGCGGCCTTGACCATGCCGTGGGCGACGTCGATGCGGAACCCGTCGACGCCGAGGTCGAGCCAGAAGCGCAGGACGGAGGCGAACTCCTCCGCGACCTCGGGGTGCTCCCAGTTCAGGTCGGGCTGCTCGGGGGCGAAGAGGTGCAGGTACCAGGCGCCGTCGGGGGTGCGGGTCCAGGCGGGGCCGCCGAAGACGGACTCCCAGTCGTTGGGCGGGCGCTCCCCGCCGGGTCCGCGACCGGGGCGGAAGTGGTACCGGGCCCGGGCCTCGGCCGCGGGGTGGGCGAGGGCCTCCCGGAACCAGGGGTGCCGGTCGGAGGTGTGGTTGGGCACCACGTCCACGATGACCCGCAGGCCCAGCGCGTGGGCGGCCCGGACGAGCTCGTCGGCGTCGGAGAGGTCCCCGAAGAGCGGGTCGACGGCCCGGTAGTCGGCGACGTCGTAGCCGCCGTCGGCCTGGGGGGAGACGTAGAAGGGGGTGAGCCACACGGCGTCGACCCCGAGCCGGGCCAGGTGGGGCAGGCGCGAGCGCACGCCCTGGAGGTCGCCGACGCCGTCGCCGTCGCTGTCCGCGAAGGAGCGCACGTACACCTGGTAGATGACGGCATCGCGCCACCAGCAGCCGCTTGCGGTGGACTTGCTGGAAGCGCTTGCAAGCCGTGAGGCGGTCAGCTCATGGGTCATATCGGGGTCAACGCGCGTACATGCCCCCTGGTTGCGGCCTGGTTCCGGGCCCGCGCACCCGAAGGACGTTCGAACGAACAGCAAGCTGCGGCAACCGTCAGGACACACGGATGTAACGATCAGCCGCTCTTGCAGAAAATTGCCGCAAGCTCTTTCGGTCGGCTTTCAGGCTTGTTACGTTCCCTGCAACTCGGGACCGCGAGGGCGCGGCCGGGATCATCGAAGGAGTTCATATGCGGCGTGGCATAGCGGCCACCGCGCTGGTCGCGACCCTGGCGCTCGCGGCGACGGCTTGCGGCGGTGACACCAAGGACGGCGGCGAGACCAAGGCCGGCGGGGAGCTCTCCGGCACGGTCACGTGGTGGGACACCTCGAACGACGCCGAGAAGGCCAGCTTCCAGAAGATCGCCGAGGCGTTCACCGCGAAGCACCCGAAGGTCACCGTCAAGTACGTCAACGTCCCGTACGGCGACGCGCAGAACAAGGTCAAGAACGCCTTCAGCAGCGGTTCCGAAGCCCCTGACGTGATCCGCGCCGACGTCGGCTGGGTCGCCGACTTCGCCTCGCTCGGCTACCTCGACGAGGTCCCGGCCGAGACGGCCAAGAAGGTCGACGCCGAGTTCCTGCCGCAGGCCGCGGCCAGCGGCAAGTACGAGGGCAAGACCTACGCCGTCCCGCAGGTCATCGACACCCTCGGCCTCTTCTACAACAAGAAGATGCTCGCCGACGCAGGCGTCCAGCCCCCCAAGACCCTGGAGGAGCTGAAGACCGCCTCCGCCGCGATCAAGGCGAAGAGCGGCAAGGCCGGCCTCTACCTGCGCGGCGACGACTCGTACTGGTTCCTGCCGCTCATCTACGGCGAGGGCGGCGACCTCGTCGACGCGAAGAACAAGACGGTCACCGTCGACAACCCGGCCGGCGTCAAGGCGTTCAAGACCGCCCGCGACCTGGTCACCTCCGGTGCGGCGATCACCAACGCCACCGACGGCTGGACCAACATGCAGACCGCCTTCAAGTCGGGCGAGGCCGCGATGATGATCAACGGTCCGTGGGCCGTCGCCGACACCTACGCCGGCGACCAGTTCAAGGACAAGGCCAACCTCGGCGTCGCCGCCGTCCCGGCCGGCTCCGCCAAGGCCGGTGCCCCGCAGGGCGGCCACGACCTCGCCGTCTACGCCGGGTCCAAGAACCGCGCCGCCGCGCACGCCTTCGTCGAGTACATGACCTCGCAGGACGTGCAGGTGCAGTCCACCAAGGAGCTCAGCCTGCTCCCGACCCGCACCGCCGCGTACGAGCAGCCGGACGTCAAGTCCAGCGAGATGGTCCAGTTCTTCAAGCCGGCCGTGGACAAGGCCGTCGAGCGCGCCTGGATCCCGGAGAACGGCTCCCTCTTCGAGCCGCTGAAGGTCGAATACACCAAGGCGATCACCGGGGCCTCCAGCCCGGAGGACGCGGCCAAGGCGGCCGGCGTCGAGTTCCGCAAGATCCTCAAGGGCTGGAAGTAGAGAAGACGATGGCTGCTCACACCAGCCAGTCGGTGGCGAAGGCCGCGGGCGGCGACGGGGAAGACTCCGTCGCGGCCCGCGGCCGGAGCCGCAGGACTGACAGCGCGAAGCAGGGTGGACTGGGGCGCGCCCTCGCCACCCACTGGTACGCCTGGGCCATGATCGCCCCGGTGGTGCTCGTCCTCGGCGTGATCATCGGCTGGCCGCTCGCCCGCGGCGTCTACCTGTCGCTGACCGACGCCAACGAGCGCAACGTCGCCCGTACGATCGGCGCCAATCACATCGAGGCCACGTACAAGTTCGTCGGCCTCGACAACTACGCCGACGTCCTGGCCGACCCGGTGTTCCTGCAGCGGCTGGTGTGGACGGTGGTGTGGACCGTCCTGTGCGTGTCGATCACCTTCACGCTCGGACTGGCCCTGGCCAACATGCTGAACCGGGAGTTCCGGGGCCGCGCCGCCTACCGGATGGCGCTCATCCTGCCCTGGGCCGTCCCCGGCTTCGTCTCCGTCTTCGCCTGGCGGTTCCTGTTCAACCGCGACAGCGGCATCCTGAACAAGATCCTCGACGGCGGGGGCATTTCGGCCATCCCGTGGCTGGACGACCCGACGTGGGCGAAGTTCTCGGTCGTCGCCGTCAACGTCTGGCTCGGCGTCCCCTTCATGATGGTCGCCCTGCTCGGCGGGCTGCAGTCGATCCCGGCGGAGCTGTACGAGGCCGCCGAGATGGACGGCGCCACGGCCTGGCAGCGGTTCCGGCACATCACCCTGCCCGGTCTGCGGTCGGTCAGCATGACGGTGATCCTGCTCTCCACCATCTGGACCTTCAACATGTTCCCGGTGATCTTCCTGCTGACGCGGGGCGGACCCGGCGACTCCACGGAGATCCTGGTGACCCAGGCCTTCCGGGAGGCCTTCGTGGCCAGCCCGCGCGATTTCGCGGGCTCCGCCACCTGGGGCGTGCTCATCCTCGCCCTGCTCATGATCTTCGCGCTGGTCTACCGGCGCTCGCTGCGCAAGCAGGGAGAGGTGTGGTGACCGTGGCGACGACCAACGCTTCCGTACGCAAGCGGGGCCAGCGCTCCCCGCTCGCCTCCGCCGGACTGCACGTCACCCTGATCGTGGCGTCCGTGATCGCCGTCTTCCCGGTGCTGTGGGTCCTGCTGACCTCGATCAAGCCCGCGAAGCACGCCATCTCCACGGACTTCGTGAAGGAACCGACCCTGGAGAACTACCGCTACCTGGTGGAGTCGACCTCCTTCTTCACCTGGTTCGGCAACTCCGTGCTCGTGGCGGGCATCACCACCGTCCTCGGCGTGTTCATCGCCGCCACGACCGGCTACGCCGTCAGCCGGTTCAAGTTCCCGGGCATGAAGCCGCTGATGTGGACCCTGCTCATCACGCAGATGTTCCCGATGGCCATCCTGATCGTCCCGCTCTACAACCTCATGGGACAGCTCGGACTGCTCAACCAGCCGCTCGGGCTGATCATCACGTACCTCACCATCGCCGTGCCGTTCTGCGCCTGGATGATGAAGGGGTTCTTCGACACCATCCCGATCGAGATCGACGAATCCGGCCGCGTCGACGGGCTGAACCCCTTCGGCACCTTCTGGCGCCTGATCCTGCCGCTGGCCAAGCCCGGCCTCGCCGTCACCGGCTTCTACTCGTTCATCACCGCCTGGGGCGAGGTCGCGTACGCCTCCGCCTTCATGGTCGGCGACGAACACCTCACCCTCGCCGGCGGCCTGCAGACCTTCGTCACGCAGTACACCTCCAACTGGGGTGCGATGAGCGCCGCCTCCGTGCTGATCGCCATCCCGGCAGCCGTCTTCTTCCTCTTCGCCCAGCGTCACCTCGTCGCCGGGATGACGGCAGGCGCGACCAAGGGCTGACGCCCCTCCCGCGACCCAGGGCTGACCTCCCTGCCTGCCCCCTCTCACCCCCGGCCCGATCTCTCCAAGGACGACATGACCCAGCACCTCGCCGACGCACTGACTTCGGACAGTGGCCTTCCCACCACCACCGGCACCCGGCCCGGCTGGTGGAGAGAAGCGGTGATCTACCAGGTCTATCCGCGCAGCTTCGCCGACTCCAACGGGGACGGCATGGGGGACCTCGAAGGCATCCGCAGCCGCCTGCCCTACCTCAAGGAGCTGGGCGTCGACGCCGTCTGGCTCAGCCCCTTCTACGCCTCCCCGCAGGCCGACGCCGGCTACGACGTCGCCGACTACCGGGCCATCGACCCCATGTTCGGCACCCTGCACGACGCCGACGCCGTGATCCGCGAGGCGCACGCGCTGGGCC
This sequence comes from Streptomyces sp. NPDC051109, assembly GCF_044455885.1. Classification (NCBI taxonomy): domain Bacteria; kingdom Bacillati; phylum Actinomycetota; class Actinomycetes; order Kitasatosporales; family Streptomycetaceae; genus Streptomyces; species Streptomyces sp. NPDC051109. Next base: position 98,690 of record NZ_JBITFF010000015.1, on the reverse strand, counting down.
TGCGCATCATCGTGGACCTCGTCCCGAACCACTGCTCCGACCAGCACGAATGGTTCAAGCAGGCGCTGCGGGAAGGGCCCGGCACCCCGCTGCGCGAGCGCTTCCACTTCCGCCCGGGGCAGGGGGCCGACGGCTCGGAGCCGCCGAACGACTGGGAGTCGATCTTCGGCGGCCCGGCGTGGACCCGGGTGGCGGACGGGGAGTGGTACCTGCACCTCTTCGCCCCCGAGCAGCCCGACTTCAACTGGGAACACCCCGCCGTCCAGGACGAGTTCCGCTCGATCCTGCGCTTCTGGCTCGACCTCGGGGCCGACGGCTTCCGGATCGACGTCGCCCACGGCCTGGTCAAGGCCCCCGGGCTGCCCGACCTCGGCCGCGACGAGCAGCTCAAGCTGCTCGGCAACCAGGTGCTGCCCTTCTTCGACCAGGACGGGGTCCACGAGATCTACCGCTCCTGGCGCAAGGTGCTGGACGAGTACGCCGGCGACCGGATCGGCGTCGCCGAGGCCTGGACCCCGAGCGCGGACCGGACGGCCCTGTACCTGCGCCCCGACGAGCTGCACCAGGCCTTCAACTTCCACTACCTGAGCACGGGGTGGGACGCGGACGCGCTGCGCGCCGCCATCGACGACTCGCTCGACTCGATGCGCCCGGTGGGGGCGCCGACGACGTGGGTGCTGTCCAACCACGACGTCGTACGCCACCGCACGCGCTTCGGCAGCCTGGAGCGGGCGCGCGCCGCCGCGCTGCTGATGCTGGCGCTGCCCGGCTCCGCGTACGTCTACCAGGGCGAGGAGCTCGGCCTGCCGGAGGTGACCGACCTTCCGGACGAGGTGCGCCAGGACCCCTCCTTCTTCAAGGAGAACGGCCAGGACGGGCTGCGCGACGGCTGCCGCGTACCGATCCCGTGGTCCGGCGACCAGGCGCCCTACGGCTTCGGTGACGGTGGCAGCTGGCTGCCGCAGCCGGCCGAGTGGGCGGGGCTGAGCGTCGAGGCCCAGACCGGCGACCCGGCCTCCACCCTGGAGCTGTACCGGGCGGCGCTGCGGATCCGCCGCGAGCACGGGGACCTGGGCGCGGGCGACGCGGTGGAGTGGCTGGAGGCGCCCGAGGGCGTACTGGCGTTCCGGCGCGGCGACTTCGTCTGCACCGTCAACACGACGGCGGAGCCCGTACGGATGACCCCGCCCGGGACGGTGCTGCTGACCAGCGGCGACGCGGCGGATCCGGCGGACCCGGGAGTGCTGGGCGCCGACACGGCGGTGTGGTGGCAGGGGTGACCTCCCCGCTCCGGCTGACGGACATCGCCGCGCAGGCCCAGGTCAGCGAGGCGACGGTCAGCCGTGTGCTCAACGGCAAGGCGGGCGTGGCGGCCGGCACCCGGCACAAGGTGCTGGCCGCCATGGACCTGCTCGGCTACGAGCGGCCCGTACGGCTGCGCCGCCGCAGCAACGGGCTGGTGGGGCTGCTGATCCCGGAGCTGACCAACCCCATCTTCCCGGCGTTCGCGCAGGTCATCGAGCAGGCGCTGGCCGGTCACGGGTACACGCCGGTGCTGTGTACGCAGACGCCGGGCGGGGCCACCGAGGACGAGCTCGTGGAGCAGCTGGAGGAGCGGGGGGTCACGGGGATCGTCTTCCTGTCGGGCCTGCACGCGGACTCCTCGCTGGACCCGTCGCGCTACCAGCGGCTGTCGTCGCGGGGCATCCCCTTCGTCCTGATCAACGGCTTCAACGAACACATCAACGCGCCGTTCATCTCGCCGGACGACCGGGCGGCGGCGGACATGGCGGTACGCCACCTGGCGGACCTGGGCCACCGGCGGATCGGCCTGGCCATAGGGCCGACGCGCTACGTGCCGTCGGCCCGCAAGGAGGCGGGGTTCGTCGCCGCGGTCCCGGAGGCCCTCGCCGAAGGCCGGATCCAGCGGACGCTGTTCACGGTGGAGGGCGGCCACGCGGCGGGCGGCGCCCTGCTGGACCGCGGCTGCACGGGCATCGTGTGCGGCAGCGATCCGATGGCGCTCGGCGTGATCCGCGCGGCCCGCGAGCGGGGCCTGCGCGTCCCCGAGGACGTCTCGGTCGTCGGCTTCGACGACTCCCCGCTGATCGCCTTCACGGACCCCCCGCTGACGACGGTCCGCCAGCCGGTCCGCGCGATGGCGACGGCGGCGGTGGGAGCGCTCCTGGAGGCGGTCGGCGGCACCCCGGTCCAGCGCACGGAGTACGTCTTCCAACCGGAGCTGGTGGTGAGGGGATCGACGGCCCAGGTCCCGGAGGAGCAGGGGCGGTAGGGGGACCTGCCACCGAGACGCCGCAGGGGCGGCCCGACGTCGCCGTCGGGCCGCCCCTGCGGCGCGTGGCGCGGGATCAGGCGCCGATGTGCTGCCCCGTCAGCCACTCCTCCCCGCCGTTCTTCTCGCAGGACGAGTCGTGGACCGGGCCGGTGAACGCCGGGAGGTCGTGCGGCGCCGCGGCGAGGTGGAGCAGTTCGACGCGCGGCCCGCACGACCGCCGGTGAAGTTCCGCTCACCACGCGCTGCGGGCCGTCGGCCGGCGTGATCTCGTACGGGCGGCCGTTCACGTGGGCGATGGTGAACGCCTTGCCGTCGCCGGTGAGTTCCACGCGGAGCGTGCTCGCCGTGGGGAGGGTGGTCACGAGGCGCTTCGCGCCGTCGGCCAGGGTGACCTCGTACGGGTTGCAGCCGTGGTCCTTCTGGCCGACGTACGCCTTGCCCTCGCCCGTCCAGCGCCACCGCGGATCCGCCGACCGGCAGGCCGGTGGCGACCGGTGCCGGCGGACAGGTCCAGGCGGGCGGGCGTAGCCGCCCCACCTGTCCGGCAGGACACGCCCCGGAAACAATTCTGCAATCTCTTGCGCAAACTCTTGCAGCGCTCTTACCTGGCCCCTACGGTCGCTGCAATCCCCACCTCTCCCGCCAGGAGGCCCCCCGCATGCCTGCCAGAGCCGTCAGAGCTGCAACTCTTTTCGCCACCACCGCACTTGCCGCAGCCGCCCTCACCGGCCCGGCGCCGCAGGCCGCCGCCGCGACGCCCGGCGACAAGGACGTCACCGCCGTGCTCTTCGAGTGGCGCTTCGAGTCCGTTGCCAAGGCCTGCACCGATGCGCTCGGGCCCGCCGGGTACGGGTACGTCCAGGTCTCGCCGCCCCAGGAGCACATCCAGGGCTCCCAGTGGTGGACCTCGTACCAGCCCGTCAGCTACAAGATCGCCGGGCGGCTCGGCGACCGCGCCGCGTTCAAGGCCATGGTCGACACCTGCCACGCCGCCGGGGTCAAGGTCGTCGCCGACTCCGTGATCAACCACATGGCCGCCGGCGACGGCGTGGGGACCGGGGGGTCTTCGTACACGAAGTACGGGTACCCGGGGATCTACTCGGGTTCCGACATGGACGACTGCCGGGCCGTCATCTCCAACTACCAGGACCGGGCCAACGTCCAGAACTGCGAGCTCGTGCAGCTCGCCGACCTGGACACGGGCGAGGACTACGTACGCGGGCGGATCGCCGGGTACCTGAACGACCTGCTGTCCCTCGGCGTCGACGGCTTCCGGATCGACGCCGCCAAGCACATGCCCGCCGCCGACCTCGCCAACATCAAGTCCCGCCTGGCGAACCCCTCCGCCTACTGGAAGCAGGAGGCGATCTACGGCGCCGGCGAGGCCGTCTCGCCCTCCGAGTACCTCGGCAACGGCGACGTGCAGGAGTTCCGCTACGCCCGGGACCTCAAGCCGGTCTTCCAGAACGAGAACCTCGCCTACCTCAAGAACTTCGGGGAGGCCTGGGGGTACATGCCGAGCGGGCAGTCGGCCGTCTTCGTCGACAACCACGACACCGAGCGGGTCGGCGACACCCTCACCTACAAGGACGGCTCCGCCTACACCCTCGCGAGCGTCTTCATGCTGGCCTGGCCGTACGGCTCCCCCGACGTGCACTCCGGGTACGAGTGGACCGACAAGGACGCCGGACCGCCGAACGGCGGCTCGGTGAGTGCCTGTTACGCCGACGGGTGGAAGTGCCAGCACGCCTGGCGGGAGATCTCCTCCATGGTCGGCTTCCGCAACGCGGCCCGCGGCCAGGCCGTCACCAACTGGTGGGACAACGGCGCCGACCAGATCGCCTTCGGGCGCGGGGCCAAGGCGTACGTCGCCATCAACCACGAGGGCTCGGCCCTCACCCGGACCTTCCAGAGCTCGCTCGCGGCCGGCGACTACTGCGACGTCCAGAGCGGACGCACCGTCAACGTGAACTCCGCCGGACAGTTCACCGCCACCCTGGGAGCCGGTACCGCCCTCGCCCTGCACGTCAACGCCCGTACCTGCACCGGCGGTGGGACCACGCCCCCGCCGGCGGCCGCGGGCGCCTCGTTCGCCGTCAACGCCACCACCGTCCCCGGGCAGGCCATCTACGTCACCGGGGACCGCGCCGAGCTGGGAGGCTGGAACACCGCCGGCGCACTCAAGCTCGACCCGGCGGCCTACCCCGTCTGGAAGCTGGACGTGTCGCTCCCGGCCGGGACCGCGTTCTCGTACAAGTACGTACGCAAGGACGCCGCCGGGAACGTCACCTGGGAGAGCGGCGCCAACCGCACCGCGACCGTCCCCGCGAGCGGCAAGGCCGTGCTGAACGACACCTGGCGCAACTGACCCGCACCCCGCCCCCACCCCGCCCCGCCCCCATCCCGCACACCCACTCCGAACCCATCCCGCACACCCGCCCCCACCGACCAGGGCCGCCCGGCGTCCACGAACCCCGCCATCCGCCGGGCGGCCCTCATCCACGCGACACGTAACCAAGGAGACCCGCCTTGATACGCCCCGCCGCAGGAGTGCTCGCCGCCGCCTTGGCCGTGACGCTCCTGCCCGCCCTCCCGGCCGCGGCCGCCGCGCCGCCCGCCCCGCCGTCGGACGCGAAGCTGGCCGCCGAGCCCGCGCGGCACGACCTGACCCGGGAGCAGTTCTACTTCGTCCTCCCGGACCGGTTCGCGAACGGCGATCCGCGCAACGACACCGGCGGCCTGACCGGCAGCCGGCTGGAGACCGGGCTGGACCCGACGGACAAGGGCTTCTACCAGGGCGGCGACCTCAAGGGGCTGACCGACCGGCTCGACTACATCAAGGGCCTGGGGACCACCGCCATCTGGATGGCGCCGATCTTCAAGAACCAGCCGGTGCAGGGCAAAGGGGACGACGTCTCCGCCGGGTACCACGGCTACTGGATCACCGACTTCACGCAGGTCGACCCGCACTTCGGCACCAACGCCGACCTGGAGCGGCTGATCGACAAGGCGCACGCGAAGGGGATGAAGGTCTTCTTCGACGTCATCACCAACCACACCGCCGATGTCGTCGACTACCGGGAGCAGTCGTACTCCTACCTGTCGAAGGGCGCCTTCCCCTATCTGACGAAGGACGGGGTGCCGTTCGAGGACTCCGACTACGCGGACGGGAAGAGGAAGTTCCCCGGCGTCGACGCCGAGTCCTTCCCGCGGACCCCCTTCGTGCCCGACGCGAAGAAGAACCTGAAGGCTCCCGCCTGGCTCAACGACCCGGCGATGTACCACAACCGGGGCGACTCCACCTTCGCCGGGGAATCCTCCGACCAGGGTGACTTCTTCGGCCTCGACGACCTGTGGACCGAGCGGCCCGAGGTCGTCAGCGGGATGGAGAAGATCTACGAGAAGTGGGTCAAGGACTTCTCGATCGACGGATTCCGCATCGACACGGTCAAGCACGTCAACACCGGGTTCTGGACGCAGTGGGCCACCGCCCTCGACAAGTACGCGGCCCAGCACGGCCGGAAGAACTTCTTCATGTTCGGCGAGGTCTACTCCGCCGACACCGCCGTCACCTCCCCGTACGTGACGCAGGGCCGCCTCGACGCCACCCTCGACTTCCCGTTCCAGGACGCCGTCCGCGCGTACGCCTCCCAGGGCGCGGGGGCCTCGCGGCTGGGCTCCGTACTGGCCGACGACTACCGGTACACCACGGACAAGGCGAACGCGTACGAGCAGGTCACCTTCCTCGGCAACCACGACATGGGCCGCTTCGGGAGCTTCCTGAAGCAGGACCGGCCGGGCGCGGGGGAGCAGGAACTGCTGGACCGGTACCGGCTCGCCAACGAGCTGATGTTCTTCTCCCGGGGCAACCCGGTGATCTACTCCGGCGACGAGCAGGGCTTCACCGGCGCGGGCGGCGACAAGGACGCCCGGCAGCCGCTGTTCGGCACGCGGGTCGCCGACTACCTCGACGACGACCAGCTCGGAACGGCGCGCACCCATGCGAGCGATGCCTACGATCCGGGACACCCGCTCTACCGGCAGATCAGTGCTCTCTCGAAGCTGACGAAGGACCACCCGGCCCTGCGGGACGGCGTCCAGAGTGAACGTTTCGCCGACGGGTCCGTCTACGCCTTCGCCCGGACCGGCCTCCGCTCCCGCACCGAGTACCTCGTCGCCGCCAACAACGCCGCCGAAGCCCGGACCGTGGAGCTCGACGCCCCGGCCGGCGCCCGGTACCGCACCCTGTACGGCGGCACCGCGCTGCTCCGCGCCTCCGCCGCCGGCAAGCTCACCGTCACCGTCCCCGCCCTCGGCTCGGTGGTCCTCCAGGGAGCCGACCCCCTCGCCGCCCCCGCCACCAAGCCCGCCCTGACCCTGAAGGCCCCGGCCCCCGGGGCCGCCGGCACCGTCGAGCTCTCCGCCGACGTCACCGGCGGCGGCCAGAACCGGGTCGTCTTCGCCGCCCAGACCGGCACCGGGAAGTGGCAGGTCCTCGGCTCCGCCGACCACGCCCCGTACAAGGTCACCCAGCACATCACGGCCCCGGCCGGCACTGCCCTCCGCTACAAGGCGGTCGCCGTGGACGCCTCCGGCCGTACCGCGAGCGCCCTCGCCGAGTCCGTCTCCGGCCAGGTGCCGCCCACCCCGGTGCCCACCGCCACCCAGCGCGACTACGCCGTCGTCCACTACCGCCGCCCCGACGGCGACTACACGAACTGGCGGCTGTACGCCTGGGGTGACCTGGCGGACGGCGAGGCCACCCCCTGGCCCGCCGGCCACGACTTCACCGGCCGCGACGCCTACGGCGCCTTCGCCCACGTCCGCCTCAAGCCCGGCGCCTCCTCGATCGGCTACCTGGTCATCGACAAGGACGGCAACAAGGACGTCGCCACCGACCGCACCCTCGACGTGGCGAAGAGCGGCGAGGTCTGGCTGGAGCAGGGCAAGGAGGCGGCCGCCACCGACCGCCCCGCCTACCCGCCCCAGGACCAGGCCAAGGCCGTCCTCCACTACCAGCGCGCCGACGGCGCCTACGACGGCTGGGGCCTGCACGTCTGGACCGGCGCCGCGGCCCCCACCGACTGGTCCAAGCCGCTGATGCCCGCCCGCACCGACTCCTACGGCGCCGTGTACGAGGTCCCGCTCGCCGCCGGCGCGACCAGCCTCAGCTACATCCTCCACAAGGGCGACGAGAAGGACCTCCCCACCGACCAGTCCCTCGACCTGAAGGCCACCGGCCACGAGGTCTGGATGCTGGGCGGCCGGGCCCCCTACCTCCTTCCGCAGCCCGCCGGCTCCTCCACCGCCCTCGACCTCACCAAGTCCGAGGCCGTGTGGATCGACCGCTCCACCCTCGCCTGGAACGCCCCCGCTGCAGCCGCCTCCGTCCAGCTCCTCGCCTCCCGCGAGGGCACCGTCACCGCGGAGAACGGCACGCTGCACGCGGACGGCGCGCAGTGGCTGCGCCTGGCCAGGACCGAGCTCACCGCCGCCCAGAAGCAGAAGTTCCCGCACCTGGCCTCGTACGCCGCCTACACCGTCGACCCCCGCGACCGGGACCGGGTACGGGAGGCCCTGCGCGGGCAGCTCGTCGCGAGCGCCCGCGCCGCGAACGGCGCCGTCCTGGCCGCGACCGGAGTCCAGCTCGCCGGGGTGCTCGACGACCTGTACGCGAACACCGCAGCCCTCGGCCCCGTCTTCAAGGACGGCCGCCCCACCCTGTCCGTCTGGGCCCCCACCGCCCGCCAGGTCGCCCTCGAACTCGACGGCCGCACCGTCCCCATGCGCCGCGACGACACCACCGGCGTCTGGTCGGTGCGCGGCGAGCGCAGCTGGACCGGCAAGCCCTACCGCTACGACGTGACCGTGTGGGCCCCCAGCACCCGGCGGATGGTCCGCAACCTCGTCACCGACCCCTACTCCACCGCCCTGACCACCGACTCCACGTACAGCCTGGCCGTCGACCTGGCCGACCCGAAGCTGGCCCCGCCCGGCTGGCGCGACCTGCGCAAGCCCGCGCCGGTCCCCTTCACCTCGGCGCAGATCCAGGAGCTCCACATCCGCGACTTCTCGGTCGCGGACCCTACGAGCGCCCACCCCGGCCAGTACCTGGCGTTCACGGACACCGGCTCGGCGGGCATGCAGCACCTGCGCGCGCTGGCCGCGTCCGGCACCTCGTACGTACACCTCCTGCCCGCCTTCGACATCGGCACGATCCCGGAGAAGGCCTCCGACCGCACCGAACCCGCCTGCGACCTGAAGGTGTACGCGCCGGACTCGCCCGAGCAGCAGGCCTGCGTGGCCGCGGCCGCCGCGAAGGACGCCTACAACTGGGGCTACGACCCGCTGCATTACACCGTGCCGGAGGGCTCGTACGCGAGCGACCCGAACGGCACGGCCCGCACGGTCGAGTTCCGCAGGATGGTCCAGTCGCTGAACGGCGCCGGCCTGCGGACCGTCATGGACGTGGTCTACAACCACACCGTGGCGTCGGGCCAGTCCGACAAGTCGGTCCTCGACCGCATCGTGCCGGGCTACTACCAGCGGCTGCTGGCGGACGGCTCGGTCGCCAACTCCACCTGCTGCGCCAACACGGCTCCCGAGAACGCCATGATGGGCCGGCTCGTCGTGGACTCGATCGTCACCTGGGCGAAGGAGTACAAGGTCGACGGCTTCCGCTTCGACCTGATGGGCCACCACCCGAAGGCGAACATCCTGGCCGTGCGCCAGGCCCTCGACGCGCTGACCGTCGCCAAGGACGGCGTCGACGGAAAGAAGATCATCCTCTACGGGGAGGGCTGGAACTTCGGCGAGGTCGCGGACGACGCCCGCTTCGTCCAGGCCACGCAGAAGAACATGGCCGGCACCGGCATCGCCACCTTCTCGGACCGCTCGCGCGACGCCGTCCGCGGCGGCGGCCCCTTCGACGAGGACCCGCGCGTCCAGGGCTTCGCCTCCGGCCTGTTCACGGCCCCGAACGCCTCGCCCGCGAACGGCACCGCGGACCAGCAGCGGGCCCGGCTCCTGCACGCCCAGGACCTGATCAAGGTCGGGCTGTCCGGCAACCTCGCGTCGTACGCCTTCACGGACAGCGCCGGCCGCCGGACCAAGGGCTCCGAGGTGGACTACAACGGCTCCCCGGCCGGGTACGCGGCGGCCCCCGGCGACGCCCTCGCCTACGCCGACGCCCACGACAACGAGACCCTGGCCGACGCACTGGCGTACAAGCTGCCGCAGGGCACCTCGGCCGCGGACCAGGCCCGGATGCAGGTCCTGGCGATGGCCGTGGGCACCCTCTCGCAGGGTCCCTCGCTGTCCCAGGCCGGTACGGACCTGCTCCGCTCGAAGTCACTGGACCGCAACTCGTACGACAGCGGCGACTGGTTCAACGCCGTCCACTGGGACTGCCGCGACGGCAACGGCTTCGGGCGCGGCCTGCCCCCGGCCGCCGACAACGGCTCCAAGTGGCTGTACGCGAAGCCGCTGCTGGCCGGCGCCCGGGCACCGGGCTGCGCCGAGATCACGGGCGCATCCGCCGCCTACCGCGACCTGCTGCGGATCCGTACGACGGAACCGGCCTTCGCCCTCACCACGCCCGAGGCGGTCCAGGCGGCGCTGGCCTTCCCGCTCTCCGGTACGGACGAGACCCCGGGGGTGATCACGATGGCCCTCGGCGACCTGGTGGTGGTCTTCAACGCCACCCCCGCCGCCCAGCCCCAGCGCATCCCGGCCCTCGCGGGCACCGCCTACGCCCTGCACCCGGTCCAGGCCGGCGGTTCCGACCCGGCGGTCAAGCGGGCCGCGTACGAGGTGAAGACGGGAGAGTTCACGACCCCGCCCCGCACGGTCGCGGTCTTCACCCGCAACCGGTAGCTCACACGACGGTGAGCTGATCCAGCCGCTTCTCCAGCAGGATCACCCCGTACACGCGGCCGTCCTTGCCCTCCTTGTGGGGGAACTCCCCGACCACCCGGTAGCCCGCACCCCGGTAGTACGCGAGCAGCCGGGGGTTGGTGGAGACGCAGTCCAGCCGCGCCCGCGGCAGTCCGGAACCGGCGATCCGGCGCTCGGCATGTTCGAGCATCCGCCGTCCGGCCCCCGCGGGCGCGGTTTCGCGTTCCACCATCAGACGGTGCACGTAGCCGGCGACCGGCGGCTGCACACCCCAGGCCGCCTCGTCGGACCACCACAGCTCGTACGCGCCGATGATCCGCCCGTCGGCGTCCCCCGCGAGCCACACCTCGCCCTCGCGCATCTTCGCCAGGAAGTGCGCGGCGTCCTTGTCCCCCGGCTTCCACTGGTCGATCCCGTGTCGGCGCATCCACCGGGCCGCCTGGTCGTACAGGGCCACCAGCGTGGCGGCGTCCTTCTCCACGGCACGCCGGAACAAGATCTCGTCATTAATGATCACGGGCGCATTATCACGCGGATGATCAGCGAGAGTTGGGAACGGCGGGCTCCACGCTCGGGGGCACGAGCCCCACGAGCCGCCCCACCAGCTCCCCGAACGGCCCGTCGGCCGGCTCGTCCGCGAGGATCCGGCCGAGGATGGCGGCCATCTCCGCGTCGTACGCGGCGCTCACGGCGGCCAGCGCGGCGAAGTCGTGCACGAGCTGGAGCTCCAGCTCGGCCCGCGGGATCCTGCGCCCCTCCAGCCAGATCAGCGCGGTGGACTCGGCGAGGGACACCCAGGACCGCACCACGAGCTCCAGCCGCGCGGGCGGGTTCTCGATGCCGATGTGCGTGACGATCTGCTCGTACGCGGCCTGCCGGACCTCGTCGATCATCGCGTTGGTCCGGTTGCTCCCGACGGCCGGCCCGCCCCGCATCAGCGCCGAGAAGCCGGGCCCGTGGTCGTCGACGAACGCGAAGAACCGGCCCATGACGCGCAGCAACCGCGCCCCGAGCGGACCCTCCCGTGGCTCCACGAACCGCTGCGCGAGCTCGTCGGCGGCCCGCCGCAGGGCGGCCTCGTACAGGCTCAACTTGCCAGGGAAGTAGTGGTAGACGAGCGGCCGCGATATGCCCGCGGCCGCCGCGATCTCGTCGATCGACACATCGTCGGGCGACCTGAGGCTGAACAGCTCCAGGGCCACCCCGATCAGCTGCTGCCGCCGCTCCTCGACACCCATCCTGCGCCGCGTCCCGGTAGTCATGCGCCACACCCTACTGGGCCTGCGGCAACGCTCAGAGGTCGAGGACCAGGTGATCGTCCTGGGCGCGGGAGACGCACAGGAGCATCGAGTCCTCGCGCTCCCGGTCCGTGAGGAGGGTGTCGCGGTGGTCGACCCCGCCTGCGAGGACGCGGTGTTGGCAGGTACCGCAGAAGCCCTGCTCGCAGGAGTACGGGGTGTCGGGCAGCTCCCGGCGCACCGCGGCCAGGGTGGATTCGTCCGCCGCGACCTCGATCGTGCGGCCCGAGCGGCGGAGTTCGACCGTGAAGGGGCGGGAGGTCCCGGTGGCGGGGGTGGCGGTGAAGCGTTCCAGGTGGACCCGGGTGGTGGGCGGGGCCGCCTCCCGGACCGCCTCCATCAGGGGGGCCGGGCCGCAGCAGTAGACCAGGGTGTCCGGGCCCGCCGCGGTGAGCGGGGACAGGTCGGGGAGGCCCGCCTCGTCCTGCGGGACGACGGTGACCCGGGCGCCGTACGGCTCCAGTTCGGCGAGGAACGGCATCGAGGGGCGCGAGCGGCCGCCGTACAGGAGGGTCCAGTCCGCGCCCGCCGCCTCGGCCGCCCGCAGCATCGGCAGGATCGGCGTGATGCCGATTCCGCCCGCCACGAAGAGGTACGAGGAGGACGGCTCCAGCTCGAAGCGGTTGCGGGGCGGGCGTACGGGGAGTTCCGCGCCCTCCGGCAGTTGCGCGTGCGCCTCGCGCGAGCCGCCGCGGCCGTCCTCGACCAGCCGGATCGCGATCGTGTAGCGGCCCGCGTCGGCCGGGTCGCCGCAGAGGCTGTACTGGCGGACCAGCCCCGAGGGGAGCTGTACGTCCACGTGCGCGCCCGGGCTCCACGGCGGGAGCTCCGCCGATTCGAGGGTCAGCATCAGGACCCCGTCGGCGGGCTCCGTACGGGACACGATCAGGGCGGGCAGCCAACGCCGCGGGGAGTGGCCCGAGATCGGGGTCTCCAGCGCCGGCAGGGGCCACAGGGGAGAGCGGGCGATCCGCCCCCGCAGGGCGCGCCGGGTCAGCAGTGCCGCGCCCGCCACCGCCGCCAGCTTCAGGGCGCGGCTCATGCCGTGGCACCGCCGTTCGCGCCGGGGGAGGAGGCCAGGTAGGCCACGGCCTGGGCCGTGGATCCCTCCTGGGAGGGGTGGTACGTACGGGAGAGGTACGTCGGGATCGACTTGAGCATCGCGCCCGCCGAGGGCAGGGTGCCCTGCCGGCCCGCCCGGAGGAACTGGCCGAGGGAGGCCTTGGCGGCGGTCGGCTCCGGGTCGTTCTCCATGAAGAAGCGGGTGCCCCGCTGCCACAGGAAGACCAGCGCCGTGAACGCGGTGGCCCAGGTCCGGGCCCGCCGGTGGTAGCCGCCGTCGACGTGCATGAACAGTTCGAAGGCCACCGAGCGGTGCTCCACCTCCTCCGCGCCGTGCCAGCGCAGCAGGTCCAGCATCACGGGGTCCGCGCCCCGGCGGTCCAATTCGTCCGCGTTGAGCACCCAGTTCCCGAGGAACGCCGTGTAGTGCTCGATCGCCGCGATCAGCGCCACCCGCTCCATGAGCCACCAGTGGCGGGCCTTGCCCGGGGGGAGCGTCCGGTCGCCGAGCAGCTTCTCGAAGAGCCAGTCCACCTGCGCCGTGTAGGGGGTCGGATCCAGGCCGAGCCGCTTCAGGTGGGGGAGCACGTCGTCGTGCGCGGCGGCGTGCATGGCTTCCTGGCCGATGAACCCGATGACGTCCGCGCGCAGTTGCTCGTCCTTGATGTACGGGAGCACCTGCTTGTAGACGTGCACGAACCAGCGCTCGCCCGCGGGCAGCAGCAGGTGCAGCACGTTGATGGTGTGCGTGGCGAACGGGTCGCCGGGCAGCCAGTGGAGCGGGGTGTCCTCCCAGCCGAAGGACACGTTCCGAGCCTTGAGCTCCATGTGTTCCGACGCCACGGGGGCGGGCGCGTGCGGCGTATTAGACATGGCGTCAATGTACTGAGGGGTAGGGTAGAGGAAAACCCCTCCGCGCCCACCAAGTTCCGGCCCGTGCACGCCTGGACACGCAGAAGTCCCCCGGGCGGGCACGCCGCGCCGGGGGACTTCAGGGTCCGGTTACCGCCCGGCCTGCCCGCTCGCGAGTGCCCACTCGCGGTTGAGGGCGCCCAGCGGGATCTTGCGCTCGAAGAGCGGCGTGCCGAACAGGGACAGCTGGAGGTGCAGGTTCCCGCTCAGGTCGAAGCCGCCGTACAGGGCCCACGCGCCGCTGAGGGAGGTCTTGCCGTCGCTGGACGCGCTCGCCTTGGCGTCCGCCTCGCCGCGCAGGTAGGGGGCGAAGTCCGCGCTGACGCCGACGGCCCCGTACAGGCCGACGGAGGCCTCGGCGCCGAGTGCACCCTTGACCTTGCCGGTGGCGGTCACGGTCGCGGTGACCGGCGTGCTCTTGACGTTGGACTGGCTGACCGGCGTCCAGCCCTTGCCCAGGGCGTAGCTGCCGCCGATCTTGAAGTCGCCCTTGACGTCCTGCTGGACGTCGAGGGTCACGCGGCCGTCGGCCTCCACCTGGACGTAGCAGGTCAGGTCGAGGTTGACCACGACCGGCACCGGGCCGACCTGGATGACCGGGGCGCTGTGCAGCTTGGCGAACGGGATCCGCTTGGGTGCTCCGGTGCTCGCTGCGGCGCGGCCCTGGAGCTTCCACTGCGAGGACCAGTCGCCGCTCATGCCGAGGAAGGCGCCGCGGGGTCCGGAGCCGCCGCCGGGGGTGCCGTCGTACGAGAACTCCACCTGCGGGGCGAGCTGGACGAACCCGGAGACCGAGGCGCCGGCCGAGGCGGGGGCGTCCGGGGCGGTGTCCACGGCGGCGTTCACGTCGAGCCGCAGGTTGCCCAGGGGCAGCTTCGCGCCCTCGGGGCCGAACTTCACGCCCCCGCTCTTGGCATAGGAGAAGGTGACGCCCTTCATCAGGGGCTCGACGGTGACCGACGCCGGGTCGACGGGGACCTTGCCGTCGGCCTTGTCGTCGTTCAGGACGGAGGCCAGTGTCGTGGAGGCGGTCTTGACCTCGGTGCCGCGGTCGGTCTTCCCGATGACCTCGGTGACCTTGGCCAGCAGGCCGTTGGGGGCGCCGGGCGCCGGTGCGCTGGCGATGACGTCGCCGACCGCGACGGGCTTGTCGGCCTCGGGGGACTTGCCCGGATCCGGCTTCTTGCCCGGCTCGGGCTTCTTGCTCGGCGAGGAGGACGGGGCGGGCCCCTGCGGGGCCTTGGCTATGACGGCCCGTCCGCTCGCCTGGTCGTACGAGGCGACCTTCAGCGAGGACTGCTCCGTCCTGCCCTTCCCGCCGGCGCGGGACACGGCGGCCGGGGTGGGGGTCCCCTGCGGGGCCGCGGCAACGTCGAGCTGTTGCGACGTGCCGTCGCCGGCGGGCGCGAGGGTGGCGGGGGCGGCCGCGTCGGTGGCGGCGGTGTGCGGGGCCGAGGAGCAGCCTGTGGCGGTGAGCGCCAGGGTGGTCAGTCCGGGCAGCAGGAGGCGTCGGGCGAGCAAGCGCACGTGGGTGAACCTTCGGTACGTGAGGGGTGTGGGGGGTTACCGCGTGGTAACCGGAATCCGATCATGCCATGTTCATGCGGTGGCAGTCATGTCTGGATCCCGCCAACTCCCCAGCCGTTGTTGACGGTTGAAGATTCACCCAACGCCGTGCAACTACCGGAGCACCCCCGCCTTCGTACCGTCCGTCAGCTTGCCCGCCAGCTCCACCTGCGCCCCCGCCGGTGCCTTCACCGCCAGCCGGTTGCCGTTCCCCGACCCGTTCACCCCGCCGCCCGACACCGACAGCGACGCGAACTGCGCACTGCCCGCCGCCAGCACGTACCACTGGCCGGCCTTCGACTTCCACAGCACGCCCGCCAGCACCCGCGGCTCCCGCGCCCCGCACGCCGGCGAGCCCTCCGCCTTCGCCGCCTGCGCCGCCAGCGGCGCGCCCGGAGCCAGGAACTGCGCCTGCACCCGGTCCTCCGTACCCGCCCAGGTCTCGGCGCGGGTGCACAGCCAGGTCGCCGTGCCGTCGCCCTCGGGCAGCGACTGCCTCGCGTACGTCCAGGCGTTGACGCTGCGGACACCGTGCGAGCGGACCGACGGCAGCAGGCACGCGATCCGCGACCAGTCGCCGAGCTCCGCCCCCTCCGCCACGTCGCGCTCCGCGCCCGGCGCACCCGAGGTCAGCCGGGCCGCGGTCAGCTCGCCGAGGTCGGTGACGAGCCGGGTGGCACCGCCCCCGGTCAGGGCCAGGGCGTTCCAGCCGGTGCAGTGGCCCGCCGGGGCCGGACTCGCCACCGGCGGGGTGACCCCGTCCTGCCCCAGCTTCAGCGTCGCCGGGGCCTCACCGGGCTTGAGCAGGTCCCGCAGCCCCGCGCCGGTGACCCACGGCGCCGTCAGGTAGCGGACGTTGCCGTCGACCCGGCTCAGCACCAGCGCGGTCGCGCTCTCCCCCGAGGCCGCGTCGGTCCGGGCGAAGTCGAGGGCGGCGACCGAGGTCCCGGTGCGGGGTTCGGCGTACCGGACCACGCGCAGGCCGTCGTACAGCAGGACCACGACCGCCTGGTCGACGGTGCCCGCGAACAGCAGTTGCGGCGGGCCCATCGGCGGACCGGGCGGGGTGCCGGGGGTGGCCGAGGCGACCACCGCCGGGCCGGGCCGGGCCCACACGGCCAGCGCCCGGCGCAGCAGTTCGGCGTCGTCGGTGCGGTCGCCGCGGGCGGGCCAGGTGGAGAAGCCCGTACGGGAGGACGTACGCCAGGCCGTGGGCGCGACCCGGACCAGCCTGCCCGGATCCAGGGCCTGCTCCGCGGCCGCGTTCAGGGCGTACGGCGGGGCCGCAGCCCCGTCCGCGCCCCAGCCGCCGCCGGGGAGCGCGAGCAGCGCCCCGCACACGGCGAGGGCGGCCGCGGCGGCCAGGGCGGCACGCCCGAACCGGCGCCGGCGCAGCAGGTCGGTGGGGCGCGCCTGGAGTACGCACGGATCGAACTCGGGTGAGGCGAACAGGGCGTCGTTGGCCGGATCCCCCGATTCCGCGACGGCGGCGGAGGGGTTCGCGACCCCGGCCTCGGCGAGCACCCGGAGCACCTCCGGCTCCGGCAGCCGCTCCAGGGCGCGCAGTACGCAGGCCGCCCGGCCGGGGCCGTCGAGCGTGGCCAGCCACTGGTCCAGGGCCAGCTCCTCGGCCCCGCCGGAGCGGGGGAACAGCCGCAGCCCCCACACCTGGGGGAGCAGCGGAGGCAGTTGGGCCCTCCGGGGCAGCGCCCGGAAAGTCAGCGGAATCCCGGCCTCGAGAGCGGCGCGCAACACCCTCAGCCGCACGTACGCGTACCCCGAATCGGCGCCCGGGGTTCCGCGCTGGCCCGGGACCCCGCCCGGTGCGGCGGCTGCGGCGGCGGCTTCCGCACCGGCGGCGCCGCGCCGCCCGCGCGGGAGTGCCCGCTGGGCCAGCGAATGGGCGGTGAGCACCCGCCGGTTGCGGCCGAGGGCGGGCGGCAGCACCAGATAGGCGAGCCGCACCAGCCGCGGGTAGTGCTCGACGATGGCGGCCTCGGCCAGCTCGACGTCGGGCGGCACGGGAGACGGGGGGCGGGTGGCGGTGTCCGGCGCAGTCACGTTCAGCAGAACGAGCGAATCGTCGGATGGTCACCCGTCCCCAGGTCGCACGTTCGGGTCAGAGCGTCATGCGGTCACGCCGTCAGGCGGGCGCGGAGCGCCTCGACCGCCTCGTCCGGGACGCCGAGACCCTCGCGCACGTACTTCTCCATCGAGCCGTAGCGCGTGCCCACTTCTTCGAGCGCCGCCTGCAGGTACTCGGGGAACACCCCGATCAGGCCCAGCGCGATGTCCGGGTTGCCGCCGGCGACGGTGAAGCCCTCGATCATCGGTGCGAAAGCCTGCTTGACCGCCGGATTGACGGAGAGGTACTCGGCCATCAGGGTCTCGTCGTCCGCGCCGAGCAGCGACAGGAGGATGGTCGCGCCCCAGCCCGTACGGTCCTTGCCCGCCGTGCAGTGGAACAGCAGCGGGCCGGCCTGCGGGTCCGCGAGCTCGGTGAGCAGGGTCCGGTACGCGGCCTGCGCGGAAGCGGTGGAGACGAAGGACCGGTAGGTGTCGGCGAACAGCGCCTTCACCTTCCCGCCGCCCAGGTGCTCCTCCGCCCTCGCCGGGTCGGACAGCAGGTCCTTGAGCTGCGTGGCGGCCGGGATCTTCCCGGAGCTCAGCTGGTCGGCGAGGACGTCGCCGACCAGGAGTCGGACGCCCTGCGGTATGCGGTCGGGGTGGCCGGCGCGCTCGGCGTCGGTGCGGAAGTCGATGACCGTGCGCAGGCCCAGCGCGGCCACGACCGGGTCGGCGTCCACGTCGAGGCGGTCGAGCTGGCCGGAGCGCAGCACCAGGCCGGGGCGGACGGTACGGCCGCCGGAGAGGGGGGTGCCGCCGAGGTCGCGGAGGTTGGCGACGGTGGTGGAGGGGGTGGTCGTGGTCATCGTGGCGGCTCCAGCGGTGAGCGGACGGCGTGGGTGGTTCAGGTGGTGCGGGCGGTTCAAGCAGTGCAGGCGGTGCGGGTGGTGCAGGTACGGGTGGTGCAGGTGGTGCAGGTGGTGTGCATTCACCCGATTTTCAGATGTTTCGTCCCGGATAGGTAATCGAGAGCGAGGGAGAGCCCGACCCCGATCCCCAGCGCCGCCAGGTGTCCGGCGTCCGTGAAGGTCCGCTCCCGCTTGAGCACCGGCCCTGCGGCGAGCGCCAGCAGCCCCACCCGGGCGGCCGTACGGACCGGGCCGCGCGGCAGCGCGGAGGTCAGCGCGCCGAGCACGGCGTTGAAGCCGTAGCTGGTGCCCACGTCCAGGGCCCGCCGGGTCGGGGCGTCGGCCGTCCCGCGCAGGGCGCCGAAGACGAGGAGCGTCGCCGCGGCGTGCCCGAAGAGGAACACCCCGACCGTCCACCAGGCCCCGTACGCGTACTCCGCGTACCCGAGGACCGCGACGAGCAGCAGCGCGTACGGCAGGGGCATGGGCTCCTCGACGACGAAGGCGCTGCTCAGCAGGGTCTCCCAGCGGCCGGCGGCGAGATTGTCGACATTCGTCGAGCAGCCCCGCAGTACGCGCTCCCGCTCCGCCGCCCCCCGCCGCTCCAGTGCGTACGCACCGAGCTGGACCCCGCCCGCGTACAGCGCGCCGACGGGTGGCGCCGGCCATGGCAATGGACTCATCCGGTCATGATCGGATACGGCCCTCCGGCGGGGGGAAGGGGGGTCCGTGCGAGCATGTTCCCGCCATGTTCGAAACTTCTGCGCCGTTGCGCACCGCACGGGCCGCGATGTTCGCGGCGGTGTGCACCGCATTGGGCGCCATGGGGCATTCGTACATGTCTGGTGAAGATATCCCCCTCATAGGCCTTCTGGGTGCTTTCGCGGTCACGGGCGGGCTCGCCTGGCTCTCCGCCGGGCGCCGCCGCGGGCCCGTCGGGATCGGCGCGGCGCTGCTCGCCGTGCAAGGGGTACTGCACCTGGTCTTCTCGGGCAGCCAGGCGGGGCACGGCGGACCCGCCGCGAAGCGCCTCCCGCTCGCCGCGCCCGTGCCCGGGCACCACCACATGGCGGGCACGGCGATGCCGGACGCGGCCGGGGCCGCCGGTACGGGTGCCATGGGCGGCATGGGCGGCATGGGCGGCATGGGCGGCATGGACGGTACGCATGCCATGGACGGCGCGGCCGGCCTGCACGGCATGTCCGGGATGGCCGACATGGCCGACGTGGCCGGGCACGGCGGCCTCGGCATGATCGCCGCGCACGTGCTCGCCGGTCTGTTCTGCGCCGCCTGGCTGGCCCGGGGCGAGGCCGCCGTGTTCCGGCTGGCCCCGGTCCTCGGCGCCGCCGCGCTGCTGGCGGCCCGCCCGCTCGCCCGCGCGTTCGCGCTGCTCCGCGCCCGGGTGGCCCCCGTACCGGCGCCGCCCGCACCCCGCCCCTCCCACGAACCCCCGCGCGGGCTGCGCGGAGCGGTGCCCGCCCATGCCCTGGTGCGCCGCGGTCCGCCCGGGCGGCGCGTCACCCGCGCCACGGCCCCCGGCCGTCCTGCCCGCGCCGTCTGACCGACAGGCGCACCTCCCGCATCGGCGAGGGGGCGAGGCCTGGGGCCGGTTCACCCATGTCTGCGCCCACGCGCCAAGAGCGAGGTTCCCCATGTCCCTTGACGAGGTCCAGGACGTCCGCACCCCGGACGCCACCGCAAGAACCGCCACACCTGCCACCCCCGCCACCCCCGAGGTTCCCGCCGCGTCCTCGGAACCCGGAGCCTGGGCCGCCCTGCGGCCGCTGCTCCTGCGCATGCACTTCTACGCCGGAATCCTGGTCGCCCCCCTGCTCTTCCTCGCGGCCGCCACCGGCCTGCTGTACGCGGCCTCCTGGCAGGCCGAGAAGATCATCTACGCCGATGAGCTGACCGTCACCAGGGTCGGCGGGAGCACCGTGCCGCTCAGCGCCCAGCTGACGGCCGCTCGGGCCACCGTGCCGGAGGGGAAGGTCGTGGGTGTGTGGCCCGCGCCCGACCCCGAGGCGACCACCCGCGTGATCATGGAGGTTCCGGGGCTGGGGGAGGGCCGGACCCGTACCGTGTTCGTCGATCCGTACACGGCCCACGTCAACGGACAGCTGACCACCGAAGGTGACGCACTGCCGCTGCGCGCCTGGCTCAGCGAGTTCCACTCCAGCCTCCGGCTGGGCGAGTTCGGCCGGAACTACAGCGAGCTCGCCGCGAGCTGGCTGTGGGTCGTCGCCCTCGGCGGACTCGCCCTGTGGATCGGCCGCCGCCGCTCCCGCAAGGCCCTGCTCGTGCTGCCCGACCGCGCCGCCGCCGGCCGGCGCAAGACCCTGTCCTGGCACGGGACCGTCGGCCTCTGGGCCGTCACCGGACTCGTCGCGCTCTCCGCCACCGGCCTGACCTGGTCGAAGTACGCGGGCGAGAACATCGGGCAGCTCCAGGACGGGCTCGGCGGCGCCACTCCCTCGCTGTCCGCGGCCCTCGCCCCCGGTTCGGGCGCCGGCTCCGGCGAACACGCCGGACACACCGGGCACGTCATGACCGAGGGCATGGAGATGCCCGCGGCGCCGCCCACCGCGGACATCGGCATCGACAAGGCCGTGGCCGCCGCCCGCGCCGCCGGGGTCAGCCACGAGCTCCGCGTCACCCTGCCCGCCAAGGGCAACGGATACGTGATCAAGGAGCAGGATAAGCAGCTGCCGGTCCACCTCGACTCGGTCGCCGTCGACCCCGCCGACGGCCGGATCATGGACGAACTGCGCTTCGCCGACTACCCCGTCCTCGCGCAGCTGACGCGCTTCGGCATCGACCTGCACATGGGGAAGACCTTCGGACTCGCCAACCAGATCGCGCTCGGCGCGCTCGCGGTCGCGGTGATGTTCCTGGTCTTCTGGGGCTACCGGATGTGGTGGCTGCGCCGTCCCACCAAGAACCGCGCCCTGTCGGCCGGCCGCGCCCAGCCGCGCGGTGCCTGGCGCAAGGTGCCGCTGACGATGCTGCTCCCGCTCGCCGCCGTGACGGCGGTGGTCGGCTGGTTCGTACCGCTGCTCGGCATCAGCCTGGTCGCGTTCCTGGCCATCGACGTGCTGCTGGGGGCGGTCGCGGCGCGCCGCGCGGCGTAGCCCGCAGGCGGGCGGGCCCGTACTCCTCCTCGGAGTGCGGGCCCGCCGACCGTCTGCTCAGGGCGCGTACTTGTAGCCCACGCGTCGCACGGTCTGGATCGCGCCGCGGTGCGCCGCGCCCAGCTTGCGGCGCAGGCGGGCGACGTGGACGTCCACGGTCCGGCCGTCGCCGACGTGGCCGTAGCCCCAGACCGTGGTCACCAGCTGGTCGCGGCTGTGCACCCGGTGCGGGTGCGCCACCAGATGGGCCAGCAGCTCGAACTCCAGGTACGTGAGGTCCAGTACCCGGCCGTCGACCTCGGCGGTGCGCTGGGCCGGGTCGATGCGGACGAGCCCGTCCCCGGCGGCGGTCTGCTGGGGGGCGGGGGCGGGGGCGGGGGCCGGGGGCCGGGGAACGGACTGCGGGGCGAAGGCGATCGGCGGCTGCAGATCGTCAGGCCCGGCCGGTACGAGGACCAGGTAGCCGACCATCGGCGGCTGGCCCGGCAGCGTCGGCACGGCGTGCTGAGGCGCGGGCAGCCAGGTGGCGCCGGGCGGCAGGAGGTCGACCACGCGGGCGGCCTCGTGCCGGTCCACGGCGCGCAGCCGGTGGCGGGGACTGGGCGGATAGGCGAGGGGCGCGTTCGCAGCGGTCGCGCCAGAGGCGGCGGAGGCGGCGGAGGTCAGGGAACGGGTGTGAGACATGAGTGGTCAGCTCTTTCACGCGAAGTGGCCGGCAGGAGACGTACGTACGTCATCGCGTACCGCGCAGACCGAAGGCCTCGGGGGAGCTCTCTTGGCGGATCCCGAAAGGCTTTAGAGGGCCGGCGCGTTCTCCGCGCGGCAACACACCCGGTCGAAATCGTGATCCTGACGGGAGGGCCAGAACGGCTCTAGGTCGCTGCGACCGTTCGAGGTGTGTGAGTGGCTGGCCATGGCGTCATTGAAGCAGACACAGGGGGCCCGGGGCAGATCCCGTCTCACCTGATGGAGCGGAATCTCAAATTCCGCGAGAGCCTCTCCAGCGGACCTCCGGTAACCGGGACCGTGACGAGCGGCGAGCGGCGCCGCAACGCGCAACGCCCGCCGGGCCGCAGGGGCTCGACGGGCGTCGCGTCGCAGGAGCGGCGCGGGGCGGGAGGGCCGGGTCGCCTAGACCAGGCCCTCCTTCTTCAGGCTCGTGCAGCAGGTGTCCACGATGAGGCGGGTCACCACGTACGGGTCGACGTTCGCGTTCGGGCGGCGGTCCTCGATGTAGCCCTTGCCGTCCTTCTCCACCTGCCACGGGATGCGGACCGAGGCGCCGCGGTCCGAGACGCCGTAGCTGAACTCGTTCCACGGAGCGGTCTCGTGCAGACCCGTCAGGCGCTCGTCGATGCCGGCGCCGTAGTTCTTGACGTGGTCCAGCGGCTTCGAGCCCTCGCCCAGCGCCTCGCACGCGGTGATGATGGCGCGGTAGTCCTCGCGCATCGCCCTCGTGGAGAAGTTGGTGTGCGCGCCCGCGCCGTTCCAGTCGCCCTTCACCGGCTTCGGGTTCAGCGTCGCCGAGACGTTGAAGTCCTCGGCGGTGCGGTACAGCAGCCAGCGCGCGATCCACAGCTGGTCCGAGACCTCCAGCGGGCCGACCGGGCCGACCTGGAACTCCCACTGGCCGGGCATGACCTCGGCGTTGATGCCGGAGATGCTCAGACCCGCCGCGAGGCAGTGGTCCAGGTGCTTCTCGACGATCTCGCGGCCGAAGATCTCGTCCGATCCGACACCGCAGTAGTAGCCGCCCTGCGCGGCCGGGAAGCCGCCCACCGGGAAGCCGAGCGGCCGGATGCCGTCGAAGAAGGTGTACTCCTGCTCGATGCCGAAGATCGGCTCCTGGTCGCCGAACTGCTCGGCGACCGGACGCAGCAGCGCGCGGGTGTTCGACGCGTGCGGGGTCATGTCGATGTTCATGACCTCGCACAGCACGAGGACGTTGTCGCCGCCGCGGATCGGGTCCGGGCAGGAGAACACCGGCTGGAGCACGCGGTCGGAGGCGTGGCCCTCGGCCTGGTTGGTGCTCGATCCGTCGAAGCCCCAGATCGACAGCGCCTCGCCGTCGGCCAGGATCTTCGTCTTGGAGCGCAGCTTCGCCGTCGGCTCGGTGCCGTCGATCCAGATGTACTCAGCCTTGTAGCTCACGGGCCCCATCCTTCGGTGCGTCGCTCCGGCGCAGACTCTGCGGGTGCTGCGTTGGTCGTGCTGTGCGTTGCGCTGTGCTTGTCGTACTGCGGTGCGTTGCGGTGTAGCCCGCAGCGTGCCCGGTCGCGATTTCTCTTCCGTTGCCCGTGTGTGAACCCCGTGTTACCGAGGTTTACGCCGCAGGTCGGGTGGGTTGTGCGGGTTGGTGGCAGCACACCCGTCCGAGTGGGGCAGACTGAGCAGGTGAGCATTTCGTGCGATTTGACCTCGGCCGATGACCCCATCGACTTCCCCCGCCCGCCGGCCCGCCCCCGGGTCGGCCTGCTGGGCACCGGCCCTTGGGCCCACCGCACCCATGCCCCCGCCCTCGCCGCGCACGCCGGCTCCGAGTTCGCCGGAGTGTGGGGCCGCCGCCCCGAAGCCGCCGCCGAGCTGGCCGACGAGTACGGCGTGAAGGTGTACGAAGACCCCGACGCGCTCTTCGCCGACTGTGACGTCGTGGCCTTCGCCCTGCCGCCGGACGTACAGGCCCCGCTGGCCGTGCGCGCCGCCGCCGCGGGCTGCCAACTGCTGCTCGACAAGCCCGTCGCCACGACCGCCGAGGACGCGCGCGCCGTGGCCGACGCCGCCGCCCGGCACGGCGTGGCCTCCGTCGTCTTCCTCACCCTCCGCTTCGCCGAGCCGGCCGCCGGCTGGGTCGCCGAGCAGGCCGGCCGCTCGGGGTGGTTCACGGCGAGCGCCCACTGGCTCGGCGCCGTGTTCCCGCCCGACGGCACGCCCAGCGCCTACGCGGCCTCGCCCTGGCGCAAGGCCAAGGGCGGGCTGTGGGACGTCGGCCCGCACGCCCTGTCCGTCCTCATCCCGGTGCTCGGCGACGTCACGTCCGTCACCGCCACCCGCGGCCCCTCCGACGTGGTCCAGCTCGCCCTGCGGCACGCCTCGGGCGCCGCGAGCACGGCCGTACTCAGCCTGGGCGCGCCGACGGCGGCGGCCGGGGTGGGTCTGGAGCTGCGCGGAGCCGAGGGCGTGTTCTCGCTGCCCAACTGGACCGATGTGCCGGGCGCGTACGGGCGCGCCCTGGACGCGCTGCTCATCGCCGCCCGCACCGGCGTGCCGGACCCCCGCGACGCGCGGTTCGCGGCCCGCCTGACGGAAATCCTCTCGGAGGCCGAGGCCCAGCTCCCGGCCTGAGGGGCCGGGGCGCGGCGGGGCGGTCCGCCGGCTACTTGATGACCGCGTTGGCCACGATGATGGCGAGGCCGATGGTGGCGTCCGCCATGCCGATGAGCAGGGCCGAGCCGAGCCGGTAGCCGACGCGCAGGGCCACGAAGGAGCCCCACGCGAACAGCAGCGCGGTGTTCAGGCCGAGCCCGACGGCGGTCACCGTGTGGGAGTCCAGGTGGGCGATCCCGGCGATGACCAGAAGCAGGACGGTGGGCACGGTGGCCAAGATCATCGGCCACTCGTTCCACAGCGCCCGCGAGAGCACCCGCCACCGGTGCGCGGCGGAGCCGGCCTGATGACTGGTCATGTGGTGCGAGTAGCCGTGTGCGAGCGCGGCCGCGCCGGCGGTGACCACTACCCAGGTCGCGTCGTAGAACGGGGTGTACTCGTCGCCCGCCTGATCGAGCGCGGCCAGCAGGCCGGACGCGAGCACGGTCCCGTAGACCCCGCCGAACATCCAGTCGGCACCCCGGCGCGGCGGGGGGATGCGGGGTCGGGTGAGCTGCTGCCGGTGCCGTGCGCCCGGCTGGTCCGGCTGGTCCGGCTGGTCCGGCTGGTCCGGTCGGTCCGGCTGGGTCTGCTCGTCGGTCATCGCTGTCCTTCGGCGCGGTCCTTCTGGTGTGGTACATCCCCTTTGCTTCGTTTCACACCTTATGGGGTGAGGAGGTGAGGGCGAGATGAGGAGCGGGCGCGGCTCAGGCGCGCCGGGACAGCGCCTCGCGGACCGCGTCCTCCGAGCGGCCGACCACCGCCGTGCCGTCCTCCGCCGTGATGATCGGGCGTTGGATGAGCTTGGGGTGCGCCGCCAGGTGGGCGATCCAGCGCCCCCGGGCCGCGTCCGTCTCCTCGCGCGGGAGGTCCCGTACGCCGGTCTCCTTCGCCAGCGGGTCCGACGTGCGCGTGATGTCCCAGGGCTCCAGGCCGAGCCGACCCAGGACCTCGCGGATCTCGGCCTCGGACGGCACGTCCTCCAGGTAGCGGCGCACCGTGTACTCGGCTCCCTCGGCATCCAGCAGGGTGAGCGCGGCACGGCACTTCGAACAGGCGGGATTGATCCAGATCTCCATGGCCCCCACCCTAGCCAGAGCCTGTCTGGCCAGGGGCTTCTGTCAGTGGTCCCCGGTAAAATCGAGGGAGAACGACAGGAAGCCAACTACCGTTTGGGAGGCTGTAGATGGCCACTGCCACGACCATTGAGCCCGTCAAGAAGAAGCCGCTGCCGGCGGGCTTGCCCCGCGAGTGGTACGAGAGCCACAACCGCCGTCTGAAGGCGATGCGGTTGGCGATATCCCTGCTCGACTCGGGGACGTACGACGCCCGGCGCGCCACCAACCGGAAGATCCGCACGATGGCGGTCCGCACGGGCATCCACCGCCCGTCGAACGTCACGTGCAAGCTGGTCCGCGCCTTCATCGTCAGCAACGGAGCCTGAGCCCCGCCCTTCCCCCGACCGGCGTCCGGCCGGACGCCGGTCGGGGGTGCGACCCCGCGCCCTCGGATCACGCCTCCGGAAGGGACAGGACCAGGAGGGCCACGTCGTCGCGGGGGCCGCCGTCGGTGAACTCCACCAGGTCCTGCCACACCGCCTCGACCAGCCCCGCCGGATCCCGCTCCAGGGCCGGCACCCGGACCGCCAGGGGGTAGAACTCGCCCGCCGAGTCGCGGGCCTCCGTCACCCCGTCCGTGTGCGCCAGCAGCCGGTCTCCCGGCAGCAGCGGGACGTCGGTCACCACCGCCAGATCCGGGCCGGCCAGCCCCAGCCCCAGCGGAGGGCCCGGTTCCACCCCCACCTCCGAGACCGTCGAAGCCCGGAGCAGCAGCGCCGGCGGATGCCCGCACGAGAGGATCCGTACCAGGTCCAGCCCGGGCGGGAACTCCAGCAGCAGCGCCGTGGCGAACAGCTCCGGATGCTCCCCGGCCCCGTCTGCCGATCCCGCGGGGGCCGTCGGCCGGGTTGATCCGGTCGATTCGGGTGATCCGGGCGATCCGGCCGATCGGGTGGATCCGGGCGGGTCGGCCGAGCCGGGCGGGGCCGCCGAGCCCCCGGTGTCCGCCAGCAGCCTGCGGTCCAGCCGGGCCGCCACCCCCGCGAGCTCCGGATCGTCCAGCACCGCCTCCCGGAAGGCGCCGAGCAGCGCGGCCACCGTGCCGACCGCCGCCAGGCCGTGCCCCTGCACGTCCCCGACCAGCGCCCGCACCCCGTACGGCCCGACCCGTACGTCGTACAGGTCGCCGCCGACCAGGGTGCCGCGCTGTGCGGCCCGGTACAGCCCGGCGCAGCGCACCGGACCGACCCGGTCCGGCACCGGCGGCAGCACCGCCATCTGGGCCGCCTCCGCGACGGTCCGCACGCTGACCAGCTGCGCGTCGCGGCGCCGCCGGACCCAGGCGATGACCACGCTCAGCAGCGCGACCACGGCCACCGTGGCCAGGTCGGCGCCCTGGGCGTGCCCGACCCCGAGGGAGGACACACCGAGCAGCAGCAGCACGATCCCGGCGAAGACGGCGGTTCCGGCCGCCCCGTACGCGAAGGCCGCGACCGGCGGCAGGCCGGCCAGGAAGTAGCCCAGCTCGATGTCGCCCGGGGTGGCGGCCTGCGCGAACACCAGCACCACCAGGGCCACGGGGGGCGCGAGCCGCGCCCAGCGCGGGGGCGGCTTCCCGTGCAGCCAGCCAGGCTCCTCCCGTCGGCGTCTCACCCCTCCACCCTGGTACGCGGGCGGGGGGCGCGCACGCCGGACCGGTCCGCCGGGTGGCCGTACGGGGTCCGGGCGCCGACAGTGGTCCCGTGACGGATGCGGATGCGGGCGGCGCGGGAGCGGGCGGGGCGGCGGCCGGAGGAGCGGGGACAGGCGGGGCGGGGACGGGCGGGGTGGAGCAGAGCGCGGGGATCGGCTCGCGGCTGAACTGGCTGCGGGCGGGGGTGCTCGGCGCGAACGACGGGATCATCTCCACCGCCGGCCTGGTGGTGGGCGTGGCCGGGGCCACCACCTCGCGTGCGTCGATCCTGGCGGCGGGGGTGGCCGGACTGCTGGCGGGCTCGCTGTCCATGGCGGCGGGGGAGTACGTCTCGGTGAGCTCCCAGCGGGATTCGGAACGGGCCGCGCTGGAGACGGAGCGGCAGGAGCTGGCGGAGGAGCCGGAGGCGGAGCTGGCGGAACTGACCGGGCTGCTGGAGGCCAGGGGGCTGAGCCGCGACCTCGCGCGGGAGGCGGCGGTGCAGCTGACGGAGCGGGACGCGCTGAAGGCGCACGCGCGGGTGGAGCTCGGGATCAACCCCGACGAGCTGGTGAACCCCTGGCACGCGGCGTTCGCGAGCCTGGTCGCGTTCACGGTGGGGGCGCTGCTGCCGCTGCTGGCGATCGCGCTGCCGGGGCCGTCGGAGCGGGTGCCGGTGACGGTGGCCGCGGTGCTGGCGGCTCTGACGCTGTGCGGGCTGATCAGCGCCCGCCTGGGCGGAGCCCCGGCCGCCCGGGCGATCCTGCGCAACGTCACGGGCGGCGCCCTGGCGATGGCCGTCACCTACGCGGCCGGCACCTGGCTGGGAGCGTCCTGACACGGGCCCGTGCGGCGGCGGCGGATCCGCCGCCCGGCGGACCGGCATAGTGGGGGCATGCGCATCGCCATCACCGGTTCCAGCGGGCTCATCGGCCAGGCCCTCGTACGGTCCCTGCGGGAGGACGGGCACGAGGCGGTGCGGTTCGTACGGCGTACGCCCGCCGCGCCCGACGAGGCCGAGTGGGACCCGCGTCGCGGCTACGTCGACCCGGCAGGGCTCGCCGGCTGCGGGGCCGTCGTCCACCTCGCCGGGGCCGGGGTCGGCGAACGCCGCTGGAGCGCCGCGTACAAGAAGGAGATCCGGGACAGCCGGGTCGCGGGGACCGCGGCCATGGCCCGTGCGATCGCCGCGCTCGACGTGCCGCCCGCCGTCTTCGTCTGCGGCACCGCCGTCGGCTACTACGGCGACACCGGCGACCGCGCCGTCGACGAGCACGCCCCCGCCGGCCGGGGCTTCCTGCCCGAGGTCTGCGTCGATTGGGAGGCGGCCGCCGCCCCCGCCCAACTGGCCGGCGTACGGACGGTCTTCGCCCGGACCGGACTGGTCGTCGCCGCCGGGGGCGGCGCCTGGGGCAAGCTGTTCCCGATCTTCAAGGCGGGGATCGGAGGCCGGCTCGGCAACGGCCGCCAGTACTGGTCGTTCATCTCCCTGCACGACGAGGTCGCCGCCCTGAGGCACGCCATCGACACCCCCGGACTCTCCGGCCCCCTCAACCTCACCGCCCCCGAGCCGCTGACCAACCGCGAGGTCACCGCTGCGATGGGCCGCGTACTGCACCGGCCGACGCTGTTCGCCGTACCGGCCCCCGCCCTGCGCGTCGTACTGGGCGAGTTCGCCGGGGACGTGCTCGGCAGCCAGCGGGTGCGCCCCACCCGGCTGTTGGAATCCGGCTTCACCTTCCGCCACCCGGGGATCGACGAGTCGATCCGGGCCGCGCTCGCCGGCTAGGGGGTGTCTCGTCGGGGGCGTTCGGGCCGCCCCACGGCACGCCCCCGCCCCCGTGCGACCGTTCGTGACCCGGATGCGACCGGTGTGCGACCGGAGTTGGCCGTAATACCCCACCGAACTCGGGTTCCCCTGGAGCTCGTTGGGGGAAGGAGGATTCCCACACAGCCGCGCCGACCTCGGGGAGGGGCACGTGCTCACCAACTCGCACCGCACCGCACAGCACGCGGACGTCGTCATCGTAGGAGCCGGGGTCTCAGGACTCGCGGCGGCGCACCACCTGATCGCCGCAGGGGTCACGGTCACCGTCCTGGAGGCCGCGGGCGATCCCGGCGGCCGGATGGCCACCGAGCACCTCGACGGATTCCGGCTGGACCGGATCGGACAGTTGCTCAACACCTCGTACACGGAGCTCGACCGGACCCCCGGCCTCGCCGACCTGGTCCTGCGGCCCTTCGCGCCGGGGGTCCTCGTCCACACCGACGGCCGGCAGTCGAGGGCCGGGGCGCTGACCCCGGCCCGCGCGCTGGCCAGCGGATCCTTCGACCAGGCGCGGCTCAGCGCGTACCTCGGCCGGCTCGCCGCCCTGCCGGTGGAACGCCTCCTGGCCCGCCCCGAGCGCACCGCGCACGCCGCCCTGCGCTCCCGGGCCCTCGGCGCGACCCTGCGCCCCCTGCTCACCGCGCTGCTGCGCGATCCGGAGCTCACCACCTCCAGCCGGGTCGCCGACCTGGCCCTGCGCACCTTCGCCCGCGGCCGGCTCGCCGTGCCCGAGGGCGGGGCCGCGGCCCTGCCGGACCTCCTCGCCGCCACTCTGCCGCCCGGCACGGTGCGCACCGGGGTCCGGGTCCGGTCGGTGGCGACCAAACTGGTCACCACCGAGGAGCACGGCGACTTCAGCTGCCGCTCCGCCGTCCTGGCCACCGGCGCGCGGGCCGCCGCCGAACTGCTGCCGGGGCTGCGGGTGCCGGCGTTCCACGAGGTCACCGTCGTCCACCACGCCACCGCCACCCCGCTGCAGTGGGACGGCTCGCTCCTGCTCGACGGCGATCAGAGGTGGCCCGTCGCCCACACCGCCGTGATGAGCGCGGTCGACCCGACGCGGGCCCCGGCCGGCCGGAGCCTGGTCACCACCACCGTGCTCGGCCCGCCGCCGCCCGACCGTACGGTCGCCTCGCGCCTGGCCCGGCTGTACGAGACCGGCACCCGGGACTGGGAGCTGCTGGCCGTCCACCACACCCCGGAGGCCGTCCCCGCGATGCCGCCGCCGTACGACCTGCGCAGGCCGGTCCGGGTCCTGGCCGGGCTGTACGTGTGCGGCGACCACCGCGACTCCAACACCGTCCAGGGGGCGCTGCACTCGGCCCGCCGCGCCGCCACCGCAGTCCTGCGCGACTTCGGCATCCGGCTCCCGGCGAGCGCGGAGCCCGCCGTCGCGGCGGCCGCCTGAACACCACCACGGGCAACCTGCACGGGCAGCCACCACAGGCAACGGGTCAGGGCCCGGTTCCCCAGGGGGACCGGGCCCTGACCCGACCCCGAACGGCTCAGGACAGCGCCGCCACCCGTTCCCGGTACGTCCGCACCGCCGAGGCGTCCCGGTACGGCTCCAGCCGGCGCTCGAAGTCCCGTACGTACTCCACCGCGCGCACCGACCGCATCTCCATCGCCTGCTGCGCCGCCTCCGCGCCCAGCGCGCACGCCTGGTCCAGCTCGCCCAGCCCCAGCCGCGCCGTCGCCAGCACCACCCGGCAGAACAGCCGCGAGCGGGCGAACCCGGGCGCCCGCAACTGCAGGGACCGCTCCGCGTGCTGCGCCGAGGCCCGGTACTGCTGGAGGTCCCGGTGGCAGTGCCCGAACTCGTCCGCCAGCTGCCCCTCGTCGAACAGCCGGGCCCAGTACGGTACGTCGTCCCCCGGCCGGGCAGCGCCCAGCGCCCGCTCGGCCCGCACCAGCGAGGCCGTCGCGGCCCGGACCTCGCCCAGCACCGCGTGCCCGCGCGCCTCCGCCGAGTGCAGGAGCGCCTGCACCACCGGCGGCGGCCCCGAGCCGACGCCCTGCTGCGCGACGCGGGCCAGCTGCACCGCCTCCCGGCCGTGGCCGAGGTAGACCGCCTGCCGGCTCATGGTCACCAGCACGTACGAGCCGTACGGCCGGTCCCCGGCCGCCTGCGCCAGCCTCAGGGCCTGCACGAAGTAGCGCTGGGCGAGCCCGTGCGCGGCGATGTCGTACGAGGTCCAGCCCGCGAGCCGGGTCAAGTCGGCCGCCGCCGAGAAGAGCCGCCGCCCGGTGGTCTCCCCGTAGGTGCCGCGCAGCATCGGCTCGGCCTCGTGCTCCAGGTAGCGCACCAGGGCCTGCCGGGCGTGGCCGCCGCCGTACGTGTGGTCCAGGGTCCGGAACAGCTCGCTCACCGAGCGCAGGGCCGCGATGTCCCCGCTGGTCACCCGCTGGCCGGGCCCCCGGTCGATCTGCCGTTGCCGGGGCACCGAGCCGCGCCCCTGGACCGGGACGCGGGCGGCGGCGGCCGCCGCCGGATCCGCGCCGCGGCCCACGCGCTCGTCGGCGCGCCCGATGAGCCAGTCGCGGCTCGGGACGACCAGCCCGGCCGGGGTGAACGCGATCTTCCGCAGCTCGGCGTGGGAGCCGGAGTCCTTGCGCCACAGTCCGCTGGCGATGTCGACGGCCTCCTCCGGGGTGGCCGCGAACTCCAGACCGGCGTAGACGGGCGCGCAGGCGTCCAGACCCAGGTCCTGTGCGGAGAGCCGCCGGCCCAGGCGCCGGGTGAACACCTCGGCGATCAGCGCCGGGGTGGTCCCGCGCGGCTGCTGCCCGCGCAGCCAGCGGGTCACGGAGGTCTTGTCGTACCGCAGGTCGAGACCGTGCTCCAGGCCGAGCTGGTCGACGCGGCGGGCCAGACCGGCGTTGGAGAACCCGGCTTCCGCGATCAGCGCCGCGAGCTGCCGGTTGGGGACGCGCTGGGCAGGTCGTTCCGTCATCGGCTCCACGGTTTCCTGACGTGACGGACCGGAGTCCCGGCCCTGTGAACGGCGTGAATGTAGCGGCGAACTCCGCTGTTGCCGCCCCCTCTGCCCCACCTTCATCCGATCGTGTGCAGAAGCGGTAGGGCCCTTTACGGACTGACCCCCTCCGTCCGCGTATGCTGCGCGGCATGACCCGCACGACCAGGCCCTCCGCGGCGGAGCCCGCCGACGGCGCCACCGCACGACTGCCCGCCCCGCTGCCCGCGCCCGAGCTGACCGAGGCCGAGTGCCGGCGGTGCGGCACGTACATCGCGGGGCTGGACGGGCGGTACGCGTGCGGCGTGTGCGGCTGGGTCAACGACCACTCGGAGGGCCACCGGCGGCTGCCGACGGCCGACGAGGACCCGGACCGGCCGGCGGCCCGGGGCCGGTCCCGGCGGCCGAGGCCGCTCCCGCCGGGCCCGCAGGAGGGCGCGGAGCGTCCCGCTCCCGGCCCCGCCGGCCCCGCGCCGACGGGCCACTGAGGGGGCGGAAACCGGCCGCCGTACCCTTGGCTGGTGCGATACGTGCACACGGCAGGTTCAACGAGGAGGCGCTGCGGTGGCTGAGCTTGGGTTTGTCCGTCTGGGCTTCGGACCCGACTACGTCGAGTACACCCGGGCCTGGGAGGAGCAGCGGCGGGTCCACGCCGCGCGCTTCGCGGACGAGATCGGCGACACCTGCCTCCTGCTGGAGCACCAGAGCGTGTACACCGCGGGGCGGCGCACGGCCGACAGCGAGCGCCCGCTCGA
The DNA here is from genome assembly GCF_044455885.1 of Streptomyces sp. NPDC051109. Classification (NCBI taxonomy): domain Bacteria; kingdom Bacillati; phylum Actinomycetota; class Actinomycetes; order Kitasatosporales; family Streptomycetaceae; genus Streptomyces; species Streptomyces sp. NPDC051109. The sequence goes on along the minus strand of NZ_JBITFF010000015.1, from coordinate 65,903 downwards.
CGGCACCCCCGTCGTGGACGTGGACCGCGGCGGCAAGATCACCTGGCACGGCCCGGGCCAGCTCGTCGGCTACCCGATCATGAAGCTGCCCCGCCCGGTCGACGTCGTCGCGCACGTGCGCCGCCTGGAGGAGGCGCTGATCCGCGCCGCCGCCGAGTTCGGCCTGGAGACCACCCGGGTCGAGGGCCGCTCCGGGGTCTGGGTCCTGGGCGACCCGCTGGAGGAGCGGCCGAAGATCGGCGGCCTCTCCCTCGACCTCGACCCGCGGCTGGCGGACGAGGAGTTCGACCCGCGTCTGAACGGCCCCGAGTACGCCCCCTCCAACGCCGGCCAGCGCCGCGAGGACCGCAAGCTGGCCGCGATCGGCATCCGCGTCGCCAAGGGCGTCACCATGCACGGCTTCTCGTTCAACGTAAACCCGGACAGCACCTGGTTCGACCGGATCATCCCGTGCGGGATCCGGGACGCCGGTGTGACCTCGCTCTCGTACGAACTGGGCCGGGAGATCACCATCACCGAGGTGCTGCCGGTCGTCGAACGCCACCTGAAGGACGTACTGGAGCAGGCCGAGCTGCGGCCCCGGGAGATAGAGCCGGCCGCCGGCTGACGCCCGGGGGAATGCGTCCGCCGCCCCCCAGGTTGGCGGACGTAAGAGCGTATGAAATTACGGGCGTACCCTGGTGGACGCCGAAGAATCGAAGTCACAGGGAGCCGGTCGTGTCCGCAGTCGCACCCGACGGACGCAAGATGCTGCGCCTGGAGGTCCGTAACAGCCAGACCCCCATCGAGCGCAAGCCCGAGTGGATCAAGACCCGGGCGAAGATGGGCCCCGAGTACACGAAGATGCAGGCCCTGGTGAAGGGCGAAGGACTGCACACCGTGTGCCAGGAGGCCGGTTGCCCCAACATCTACGAATGCTGGGAGGACCGCGAGGCCACCTTCCTCATCGGCGGCGACCAGTGCACCCGGCGCTGCGACTTCTGCCAGATCGACACGGGCAAGCCCGAGGCCCTGGACCGGGACGAGCCGCGCCGCGTCGGCGAGTCGGTCGTCACGATGGACCTGAACTACGCCACGATCACGGGCGTCGCGCGCGACGACCTGGCCGACGGCGGTGCCTGGCTGTACGCGGAGACCGTGCGCCAGATCCACGAGCAGACGGCGGGCCGCGAGGCCGGCCACACCAAGGTCGAGCTGCTGGCCCCCGACTTCAACGCGGTCCCGGAGCTGCTGGAGGAGGTCTTCGCCTCCCGCCCCGAGGTCTTCGCGCACAACGTGGAGACGGTCCCGCGGATCTTCAAGCGGATCCGCCCCGGCTTCCGCTACGAGCGCTCGCTCGACGTGATCACCCGGGCGCGCGCCTACGGCCTGGTCACCAAGTCGAACCTGATCCTCGGCATGGGCGAGGAGCGCGAAGAGGTCTCGCAGGCGCTCAAGGACCTCCACGAGGCCGGCTGCGAGCTCATCACCATCACCCAGTACCTGCGGCCCTCGCCGCGGCACCACCCCGTCGAGCGCTGGGTGAAGCCGGCCGAGTTCGTGGAGCTGGCGAAGGAGGCCGAGGAGATCGGCTTCTCCGGTGTGATGTCGGGCCCGCTGGTCCGTTCCTCGTACCGGGCCGGGCGCCTTTACCAGCAGGCGATGGAGAAGCGCGCCGCGGTGTGACGCGCGCTACCAACCGGACTGTGTGAACTCACGCACAAAGTCTTACCAACGGGTAACACCGCATCGACGCGGCCCCTAGGCTCTCTGTAACGAGGGTCCGGCGGGCCGCGTAAATGTTTCATCACCGTTTGACCGACCGGTCATGCCCTGGTAACACCAGTCAGTGACGATGGCTCCACGCACCGCGCACGCCGGCGCACACGCTGCCGCACCCCGCCGTGCGCCCCAGAACGTCCCGAGCACCGCCCAGTACCGTGAAAGGGATCGACATCATGCAGGCCGCGCCCGTACGCGCCATTGCCATTCCGTCGTTCACCGACGCCTTCCGGGGCTTCGAGTCGCTGCTCATGAGCGGCGCCCGCCGCAACGCGTGGAGCGCCGTCCTGGAGGACCGCCGCAGGGCCAAGGACCGGGTCGAAACCGAGCACGTACTGGAGGCCGCGGCCACCCGGACCCCGCAGGCCACGTAAACTTCGCTCTATGGCGAGGAAGTCAAACGCAGAGACTGCTGCGAACCCCGGGCGACTGAAGCAGATCGCCCTGACGTACAAGATGACGCGCAAGGCCGACCCGAAGGTCGGTCTGATCGTCGCGGGCGTGGGAATCGTCACCTTCGGTGTCTTTCTTGCGATCGGCTTCCTGATCGACCACCCGGTCTACCTGGGCATCCTGGGCTTCCTGGTGGCGTTCCTCGCGATGGCGATCGTCTTCGGACGACGGGCCGAGCGGGCTGCCTTCGGGCAGATGGAGGGGCAGCCGGGCGCGGCCGCGGCCGTACTGGACAACGTGGGACGGGGCTGGACGACCACCCCGGCCGTCGCGATGAACCGGAGCCAGGACATCGTCCACCGGGCCGTGGGCAAGGCCGGCGTGGTGCTGATCGCCGAGGGCAACGCGAACCGCGTGAAGCCGATGCTGGCAGCGGAGAAGAAGAAGCTGGCCCGGATCATGCCGGACATCCCGGTCCACGACTTCATCGTGGGCACCGGCGAGGGCGAGGTCCCGCTGAAGAAGCTCCGTACGACGCTGCTCAAGCTGCCGCGCGTACTGGCGGGTCCGCAGATCACGCAGGTCAACGACAAGCTGCGGGCCATGGGCGATCTCATGAGCAACATGCCGCTGCCGAAGGGTCCGATGCCCAAGGGCATGCGGATGCCGCGCGGCGGAAAGATGCGCTGATCCGCTTTTCGTATACGACGCACCATGCACGCAGGGGCGCCCCCGAGCCGAACGGCTCCGGGGGCGCCCCTGCGTGGTCCGTGTGCGGTCTAGAGGCGGACCTGGACGGCGCGCGCCAGGCGGTCGTGGAGGCCGCGCCCGTCCCGGTCCCAGATCAGTGCCGGGATGACCAGGGCGAGCAGCACCGTGCGCAGCACGACCCGGCCGAAGCCGAGGCGGCCGCCGCCCTCCGCGACGACGCGCAGGCCCAGGAGCCGCTTCCCGGGGGTGAACCCCACGGTGCCGACGGTGAGGATGCTCAGCACCACGAAGAGGGCCAGCGTCCAGTTGCCCGTGGCACTCGCGCTGCCGTGCGTGATCAGCCCGTATGCGATCACCTGGCAGCCGATCCAGTCGACGGCGAGAGCGCCGAGGCGCCGGCCGAAGCGCGCCACCGAGCCGGGCCCCTGCTGGGGCAGGCCCAGTCGCTGGCCCCGGTAGCCGAAGTCGACGCCCATGTCCTCGGCGGCCGCGCGGGGGCCGGAGAGCCAGGATCCGATTGCCTGTCTGTTGTCCACCCGACCACGGTACCGGTGGTGTCCGACAGCGTTCCGACGGGACCCTGGTTAACTTGAGCGAAACAAATGGGTCATGCTTGAGAAATCCCGCCTGCTTATGGTCGGGTCAGCGTGCGGCACCGCACTGACGCACCACGAGCTATAAAGCCCGCCCTGCCCCGGGGTCGGGAGTAGGAGGAGTTGGATGTTCCAGAACGCCGACGAAGTGAAGCAGTACATCGAGGAGAACGACGTCAAGTTCGTCGACGTCCGCTTCTGCGACCTGCCTGGTGTGATGCAGCACTTCACCATTCCGGCGCGAGCGTTCGACCCGGCGGAGGAGCTCGCCTTCGACGGCTCCTCGATCCGCGGCTTCCAGGCGATCCACGAGTCGGACATGGCGCTGCGCGCCGACATCACGACCGCGCGCCTGGACCCGTTCCGCAAGGACAAGACGCTCAACATCAACTTCTTCATCCACGACCCGATCACGGGCGAGGCCTACAGCCGCGACCCGCGCAACATCGCGAAGAAGGCCGAGGCGTACCTCGCCTCCACCGGCATCGCCGACACCGCGTACTTCGGCCCCGAGGCCGAGTTCTACGTGTTCGACAGCGTGCGCTTCGCGACCTCCGCGAACGAGGGCTTCTACCACATCGACTCCGAGGCCGGCGCCTGGAACACCGGCTCCGAGGAGAACAACCGCGGCTACAAGGTCCGCTACAAGGGTGGTTACTTCCCCGTAGCCCCGGTCGACCACTTCGCCGACCTGCGCGCCGAGATCTCCCTGGAGCTCGACGCCCAGGGCCTCCAGGTCGAGCGCCAGCACCACGAGGTCGGCACCGGCGGCCAGGCCGAGATCAACTACAAGTTCAACACGCTGCTGGCCGCGGCCGACGACCTGATGCTCTTCAAGTACATCGTGAAGAACGTCGCCTGGCGCAACGGCAAGACCGCGACCTTCATGCCGAAGCCGATCTTCGGTGACAACGGCTCGGGCATGCACGTCCACCAGTCCCTGTGGGCCGGCGGCGAGCCGCTGTTCTACGACGAGGCCGGCTACGCGGGCCTGTCGGACACCGCCCGCTACTACATCGGCGGCATCCTCAAGCACGCACCGTCGCTGCTCGCCTTCACCAACCCGACGGTGAACTCGTACCACCGCCTGGTCCCGGGCTTCGAGGCGCCGGTGAACATGGTGTACTCGCAGCGCAACCGCTCCGCCGCGATGCGCATCCCGATCACGGGCTCGAACCCGAAGGCCAAGCGCGTCGAGTTCCGCGCCCCGGACCCGTCCTCGAACCCGTACCTGGCGTTCGCGGCCCTCCTGCTGGCCGGCCTCGACGGCGTCAAGAACAAGATCGAGCCGATGGAGCCGATCGACAAGGACCTCTACGAGCTCTCGCCCGACGAGCACGCGAGCGTCCCGCAGGTCCCGACCAGCCTTGAGGACGTCCTCAAGGCCCTCGAGGCCGACCACGAGTACCTCCTGGCCGGCGGCGTCTTCACCCCGGACCTGATCGAGACCTGGATCGACTACAAGCGCACGCACGAGATCGCCCCGATCGCACTGCGCCCGCACCCGCACGAGTTCGAGATGTACTTCGACATCTAAGAAGCAGTGCGCGCAGCGGCCCCGCCACTCTCCCCGGAGAGCGGCGGGGCCGCTGCGCTGTCGCCCCCCGTCCCTGCCCGCCGGTATCGGCCGTGCGCGGGTGCCGTGGTCCGGCTCGGTCGCCGGGACCCGAACCGGGCGTGGGCTCAGGGTGAGGGCGGGGAGGCCGCCTTCGGCTTGCGGAGCAGGGGCATCGCGGACGTCAGGTCGCGGAGGCAGCGGACCGCGAGTTCGGGTGGGGAGCCCGGGCCCGAGACCGGGGCGTCCGTGGTCGACCAGAGTTCCAGGGCGATGCGGATGGCGTCCGTCGCGGCGGCCGCGAGGAGGCGTACGCCCAGGGGCTCCGCGTCCTCGCCGGCCAGCCGGGCGATCACCGGGACCAGGCGCTCCTCGGAGTCCTGGTTCACGCGGTACCAGACCGCGCGCAGGGCCTCGTCGGTGGCGGCCGCCCGGAGCAGGCCGCGGGTCACCTCCAGGCCCTCCTCGACCGCCTGGGAGTCGCTCAGCGAGCGGGTCACCGCGCGTTCCAGGGATTCCGCGAGGGGGGTGGCGGGGTCTTCCTCGGCGAGCAGGGCGCGCCAGGCGTCACCGCCTCCCGCGAGCAGCGGGGCCACGGCCTCCTGCTTGTTGCGGAAATAGCGGTAGAACGTGCGCAGGGCCACCCCGGCGCGGTGCGCGATGTCCTCGGCGGTGGTGCCGTCGGGGCCGTGTTCGGCGAAGAGTTCGCAGGCCGCGCGGGCGATGTCGAGCTGGGTGGCGGCCTTGCGGCGCTCGGTCAGCGACTGGGCTCCGGGGCCGGCCAGGGGAGCGTACGGACGAGGGGATCTCACGCGTGAAGCCTACCTTCCCGGTCCCTGTCTGAATGCATGTTCTGCCAGGCTGGCAAAACGTGTCACGGCGCGGGTACGCTCGCGCCATGAACCGTTACGAAGGACGTCGCGTCCTCATCACCGGCGGCGGCTCCGGCATCGGCCGGGCCACCGTCCACCGCATCCTCGCCGAGGGCGGCCGCGTCCACACCGTGGACGTCAACGAGGAGGGGCTGGGGGGCACCGCCGCGCAGGCCGCCGCCGACGGGCACGCGGACCGCCTCACCACCGCCGTCCTCGACATATCCGACGAGGCGGCCGTGCAGAGCGGTGTCGCCGCCGCCGTGGACCTCCTCGGCGGGCTCGACGTGCTCGTCAACGCCGCCGGCATCCTGCGCTCCGCGCACACCCACCAGACCACGCTCGACTTCTGGAACAAGGTCATCGCGGTCAACCTCACCGGCACCTTCCTGGTGATCCGCGCATCGCTCCCGGCGCTGCTGGAGGGCGAGCAGCCGGTCGTCGTGAACTTCAGCTCGACCTCGGCGTCCTTCGCCCACCCCTACATGGCCGCGTACGCGGCCAGCAAGGGCGGCATCCAGTCCATGACCCACGCCCTGGCCGCCGAGTACAGCAAGCAGGGCCTGCGCTTCGTCGCCGTCGCGCCCGGCTCCATCGAGAGCGGCATGACCACGGGCAACGGCCCGGGCCTGCCCGAGGACACCGACTGGAGCCTGTTCGCCAAGCTGGCCCCGGCCCTCGACCAGGGCTTCGCCGGCCCGCAGACCGTCGCCGGAGTCGTCGCCATGCTGGGCTCCGAGGACGGCGCCTTCATCACCGGCACCGAGATCCGCATCGACGGCGGGACCCACTACTAGACCGCCCCCGGCCGGCTGCCAGGTCGGTCAGCTTCTGAAGCGGTCCCACAGCCGGGGGAAGCGCTCCGCGAGCACGGCTTCGTTCTCGAAGTCCAGCGGGGTGCCCTCCGGCTCCGCCGCCTGCAACGGAATGCCCAGGTCCGGCGCCACCGCCCCCGTCAGCTGCTCGTACGCCTCGTCGGCCGCGTACCCCAGCTCCTCGCCGTCCCCGTCGATCTCCTCGTCGAACTCGTCCAGGAGCTCCGCGAGCGCGTCGGGGTCGTGCACCCCGCCCTCGAACACTTCCCGGCCCTGGCCGATCAGCCAGCACCGGAAGTAGTCGAACGCGTCGTCGCTGGCCCCGTCGAGCAGCACCCAGGCCGCGCCCCACAGGTCCCACGTGTACGCCCGGTTGTACCGGGACTCGAAGTGCCGGGCGAAGTCCAGGACGGAGTCCGGATCGAGCTGCGCCAGCCGCTCCACGAGCAGCTCGGCGTGTTCCTCGGGGTCGCCCTCGGCGGCCTCGCGGGTACGGTCGACGATCTCCCAGAACTCCGTCTCGTCCATCACCGCTCCAGCATCACGGGTGCGCCCCCTCGCCGCCACCGCTCATACGGCCAAAGGCCGGTGTCCCACCCCTGCGATCGGGGATCGGACACCGGCCTCTGTCCCAAGGCGTGCCTGCCTTACAGGCCGTAGCGCTCGCGCGCCTCCTTGATGGCGGACGCCGGCACCTCGCCGCGGCGGGCGAGCTGGGCCAGCGCGGCCACCACGATCGACTGCGCGTCGACACCGAAGTGGCGGCGGGCGCCCTCGCGGGTGTCGGACAGGCCGAAGCCGTCCGTCCCGAGCGAGGTCCAGTCCTGCTCCACCCACTGGCTGATCTGGTCCGGGACCTGGCGCATCCAGTCGGAGACGGCCAGCACCGGGCTGGTGACACCCTCCAGGGCGCGGGTGACGTACGGGGTGCGCACCTCGCCGCGCAGCAGCGCCTCGTCGCACTCCAGCGCGTCGCGCCGCAGCTCGCCCCAGGAGGTGGCGGACCAGACGTCGGCGGCCACGTTCCAGTCGGCGGCGAGCAGCTTCTGCGCCTCCAGCACCCAGTGGATCGCCGTACCCGAGGCCACCAGCTGGATCTTCGGGGCGTCGGCGGCCACGGCGGCGGCCGCCTCTGCCACGTCGGCCGCCGTGTTGAAGCGGTAGAGGCCGCGCAGGATGCCCTCTTCCACGCCCTCCGGCATGGCCGGCTGCACCTTCGGCTCGTTGTAGACCGTCAGGTAGTAGAAGACGTCTTCCGGCTTCTCGCCGTACATGCGGCGCAGACCGTCCTTGACGATCACCGCGATCTCGTACGCGAACGCCGGGTCGTAGTTGAGCGACGCCGGGTTCGTGGACGCGATCAGGTGCGAGTGGCCGTCCGCGTGCTGCAGGCCCTCACCGGTCAGGGTCGTACGACCGGCCGTGGCGCCGACGATGAAGCCCTTGCCGAGCTGGTCGGCGAGCTGCCACATCTGGTCGGCGGTGCGCTGCCAGCCGAACATCGAGTAGAAGATGTAGAACGGGATCATCGGCTCGCCGTGCGTCGCGTACGACGTGCAGGCGGCGATGAAGTCGGCCATGGCGCCGGCCTCGGTGATCCCCTCGTTGAGGATCTGGCCGTCCTTGGCTTCCTTGTAGTACATGAGCTGGTCGCGGTCGACCGGCTCGTACGTCTGGCCCAGCGGCGAGTAGATGCCGGCCGACGGGAAGAGCGACTCCATGCCGAAGGTACGGGCCTCGTCGGGGACGATCGGCACCCAGCGCTTGCCGGTCTCCTTGTCCCGCATCAGGTCCTTGACGAGCCGGACGAAGGCCATGGTGGTGGCCATCTCCTGCTTGCCGGAGCCCTTGATCAGCGGGGCGAAGGAGCGCTCGGCCGGAGCCGGCAGGGCCACGTGGTGCACCTTGCGGGCCGGGGCAGGGCCGCCGAGCGCCGCGCGGCGCTCGTTGAGGTACCGCACCTCGGGGCTGTTCGCGCCAGGGTGGCCGTACGGGACGACGCCGTCGGCGAAGGCGCTGTCGGGGATCGGGAGCCCGAGCAGGTCGCGCATGCCCTTGAACTCGTCGATCGTCAGCTTCTTCATCTGGTGGTTCGCGTTCTTCGACTCGAACCCGGCGCCCAGCGTGTAGCCCTTGACGGTCTGCGCGAGGATGACCGTCGGCGCGCCCTTGTGCTCCAGGGCGGCCTTGTACGCGGCGTAGACCTTGCGGGGCTCGTGGCCGCCGCGGGAGCTGTGGAAGCACTCGGCGATCTTCGCGTCGGAGAGCACGCCGGCCAGCTGCACGAGCTCGGCGTTGGCGCCGAAGAAGTGCTGGCGGATGTAGGCCACGTCGCGGGTCGCGTACGTCTGGAACTGCGCGTCCGGTACCTCGCGCAGGCGGCGCACCAGGGCGCCCGTGGTGTCGAGCTGGAACAGCTCGTCCCAGGCGGAGCCCCACAGCGACTTGATGACGTTCCAGCCGGCGCCGCGGAACTGGGCCTCCAGCTCCTGGACCACGCGGAAGTTGGCGCGGACCGGACCGTCGAGGCGCTGCAGGTTGCAGTTGATGACGAAGGTCAGGTTGTCGAGCTGCTCGCGGGAGGCCAGGGCCAGGGCAGCCGTCGACTCGGGCTCGTCCATCTCGCCGTCGCCGAGGAAGGCCCAGACGTGCGAGTTGGCGGTGTCCTTGATGTTCCGGTTCTGCAGGTAGCGGTTGAACCGCGCCTGGTAGATCGCGGAGAGCGGGCCCAGGCCCATGGAGACCGTCGGGAACTCCCACAGCCACGGCAGGCGCCGCGGGTGCGGGTAGGACGGCAGGCCGTTGCCGCCGGACTCCTGGCGGAAGTTGTCGAGCTGCTGCTCGGAGATGCGCCCGTCGAGGAAGGCGCGGGCGTAGATGCCGGGGGAGGCGTGGCCCTGGATGTAGAGCTGGTCGCCCGATCCGTCGGCCTCCTTCCCGCGGAAGAAGTGCTGGAAGCCGGTCTCGTAGAGCCAGGCGGCCGAGGCGAAGGTGGCGATGTGGCCGCCGACGCCGTACTTGGAGCCGCGGGTCACCATGGCGGCCGCGTTCCAGCGGTTCCAGGCGGTGATCTTGGCTTCCATCTCCTCGTCGCCCGGGAACTCGGGCTCGGCGGAGGTGGGGATGGTGTTGACGTAGTCCGTCTCCAGCAGCTTCGGCAGGGCGAGGCCGGCGGCCTCGGCGTGCTGGAGGGTGCGGCGGAGCAGGTATTCGGCGCGGCGCGTACCGGCGGCCTTGGCGACGGCGTCGAGGGAGGCCGCCCATTCGGCGGTCTCCTCGGTGTCGCGGTCCGGGAGCTGGTCGAGCTCGCTCGGAAGGTTTCCTACGGGGTCGGACATCGGTGTGCGCCGCCTTCCGGACAAAGGAGAGGTGGTGAAAAATCCCTGACGGGCAGGACAGGGTCGATGGGCCCGGTTGGGGTCCGTCGACGACTGTAAATCGCTGATCGATGATCGATCAAACGAATGTGACATTGAAATGGCCATCCGGCCAAAAGTCGGCACCCGGTGCCATGGAATCGGGCACCCGGTGCCGGGCAAACCAGGGCATACCAACCCGTCAGGCGCGGGGCGCACACCCCAGAACATGCCGCTTCACGAGCACACCGATGTCCGGATCCTGACTGCGGAACGCCTCCACGAGGGCCGCGTGCTCCTCCGCGTACGACTTCTGGACGGTTCCCAGCCAGCGGATGGACAGGGCCGTGAAGACCTCGATGCCCAGGCTCTCCCAGGTGTGCAGCAGCACGCTGTTCCCGGCCGCCCGCACCAGCTCCCGGTGGAAGCCGACGGTGTGCCGCACCTGCGCGGTCCCGTCCTCGGTCCGGTCGGCCTCCCACAGCGCCGCCACGTGCGGCTCCAGCCCAGAGCAGTCCGCCGCCAGCCGCGGTGCGGCCAGTTCGGCCGCGATCTGCTCCAGGCCGGCCCGGACCGGGTAGATCTCCTCCAGGTCGGCCGCCGACAGGTTCCGTACGCGCACGCCCTTGTTCGGCGCCGACTCGATCAGCCGCAGCGTCTCCAGCTCGCGCAGCGCCTCGCGCACGGGCGTCTGGCTGACCTCCAGCTCCACGGCGATCCGGCGCTCGACGATCCGCTCGCCGGGCTTCCAGCGCCCGCTGACGATCCCCTCCACGATGTGCTCGCGGATCTGCTCGCGCAGCGAGTGCACGACGGGTGGGGTGATCATCGGGGCTTCATCTCCTGTGGGGCGCGCATCGCTTGATGCGTAGACAATACGGCGGAGTGGGCCGCAGGGATGCGTTCCTGGTCAGGGCCGCCGGGTGAGGCTGGTTACAAGGCGCTGCGCCGGATCACGCTCAGGGCCGTGACCGGACCCACCGACAGCCGGTACGCGCCCGGTTCGGGCGGCGGGAACGCGACGCCGTGGCGGCCGCCGCCCAGGCTCCGCAGGGCGCGGGCCACCGGACGGCCCCCGTCGGCCGGGCGGAGCTCCGCCACGGGCAGCCGCGCGTCGTCGGGGGCCGTGACCACGACCTCGTACGGGACCCCCGCGGGCAGCACGGGCACCACCTGCACTCCCAGCCGGGCGGCCGGGTCCGGGCCGTCCGCACCCCCCGCGCCGTCCGCACGGTCCACGCCGTCCGCGGTCTCGGGGAGCGGGGATCCGTCGCCCAGGAGGCCGCGCAGGGCCTCCCGTGCGGCCCGGTTGTTCTGGAGCGAGCCGTGCTGTTCGTACGGGGTGCACAGCTCGTAGGGGGCGCCCGGCCCCGAGGCCGCGCCGAGGCGGGGGACCGTGCCGTCTCCGTCGGCCCCCGGGAGCAGCGTCAGGCGGCCCCCGGCGTACCGCGCGGTCGTCGCCGTGGGCTGGCCGGTGCCGGCGATCGCGTACAGCCCGGCCTGCGGCGGGGCGCTGCGCAGGTCGGCGTGGAAGCGGGCCGCGTCCGCGAGCAGCGCCTCGTCCACGCCCGGCAGCCCCGGCAGGTCGCGCAGGTGCGCGAGCCCGTCCGGACCCTCCACGCAGGCGTAGTCGGGGGCCAGCTGGTGCAGGGAGGGCAGGCTGCGGGCGAAGGGGCCGAGGCCGGGGCCCGCGCTGTGCCCGCCCTCCACCAGGTCGGCCAGGGCCCGTACGGAGCCCCGGTGCGGGGTGCCCAGCGTGATCACGCGACGGGTGATCGCGTGCCCGCCGAGGCGTTCCACGTAGTGCCGGGCCACGAGTCCGCCCATCCCGTGGCAGAGGAAGACCACCCGGGCCTCGCGGCGCTCGGGGGCCGAGGCCCGCCAGCGCTCCAGCTCCAGGTCGATCCGGCCCTTCAGCCGCCCCGCGCTGTGGCGGCAGGACAGCCGCCAGTCGTAGGGGAACGTGAGGAGGTTGTCCGATACGGACAGGGTGAAATGGCGTTCCAGCCAGCGCAGCAGGTCCGTGTAGCCGTCCACCGGGTGCCAGATGCCCGGCAGGGCGTGCAGATCGGGCATCAGGCCGACGGGAACGACGCCGTCGCCCGGGTCACCGTCGCCGATGTCCTTCGGGAGGCGCAGGGCGCCCACCGAGCGGCCGAAGCTGCGCAGGCCGCGTAACAGGGCCGGGCCGGACAGGTCCCAGACCGCTCTGCCGTCGGCGTCCGCCAGCCGGCTGCCCAGGATCCCCGGCAGTACCACGACGAGATCCGTCACCTGTGCCCGTGCCATACGCAGCCCCCCGAGATGTCACACATGGACCCACCAGGGTATGACGACGGCGCCCCCGCCCGAAGTGGTTCCGGGCGGGGGCGCCGTACGAGTCGGCTGCCGATGCGGCGTGAGCCTTACAGGCCGAGCTCGACCTCGAACTCGCCGGCCTCGAGGATCGCCTTGACGGCCGAGAGGTACCGGGCCGCGTCCGCGCCGTCCACCAGGCGGTGGTCGTAGGACAGGGTCAGGTACGTCATGTCGCGGACGCCGATGACCGTGCCCTCGGGGGTCTCGATGACCATCGGGCGCTTGACCGTGGCACCGATGCCCAGGATGGCGACCTGGTTCGGGGGAACGATCACGGTGTCGAACAGCGCACCGCGCGAGCCGGTGTTGCTGATGGTGAAGGTCGCGCCCGACAGCTCGTCCGGCGTGATCTTGTTGCCGCGGACCTTGGCGGCCAGGTCGGCCGTGGCCTTGGAGATGCCCGCCAGGTTGAGGTCACCGGCACCCTTGATGACCGGGGTCATCAGGCCCTTCTCGGAGTCCACGGCGATGCCGATGTTCTCCGAGTCGAAGTAGGTGATGGTGCCCTCGTCGTCGTTGATCCGGGCGTTGACGACCGCGTGGGCCTTCAGCGCCTGGGCGGCGGCCTTGACGAAGAACGGCATCGGCGAGAGCTTGACGCCCTCGCGGGCCAGGAAGGAGCCCTTGGCCTGCTCGCGCAGCTTCATGATCTTGGTGATGTCCACCTCGACCACGGAGCTGAGCTGAGCCTGCGAGTGCAGCGCCTTCATCATGTTGTCGCCGATGACCTTGCGCATGCGGGTCATCTTGACGGTCTGACCGCGCAGCTCCGAGACCGCGGCGGCCGGGGCCTTGGCGGCCGGGGCGGCGGCGGCCGGAGCCGGGGCGGCAGCGGCGGCCTTGGCGACCTCGGCGGCGGCCAGGACGTCCTGCTTGCGGATGCGGCCACCGACGCCGGTGCCCGAGACCGAGGACAGGTTGACGCCGGACTCCGAGGCGAGCTTGCGCACCAGCGGGGTCACGTACGCACCCTCGTCACCGGCGGAGACCGCGGCGGCGGGGGCAGCGGGAGCGGCGGCCGGAGCCGGGGCGGCCGGAGCCGGAGCGGCCACGGGGGCCGGAGCGGCGACCGGAGCCGGGGCAGCGGCCGGAGCCGGGGCGGCCGGGGCGGCCGGAGCGGCCACGACCGGAGCCGGGGCGGCGGCCGGGGCGGCAGCGGCCGGAGCCGGAGCGGCGGCCGGGGCAGCCGCGGCCGGGGCCGGGGCGGCGGCCGGAGCGGCACCGGCGGCGCCGATGACGGCCAGGACGGCGCCGACCTCGGCGGTCTCGTCCTCGTTGATCCGGATCTCCAGCAGGGTGCCGGAAACCGGCGCGGGGATCTCGGTGTCGACCTTGTCCGTGGAGACCTCGAGCAGCGGCTCGTCGGCCTCGACGGACTCGCCGACCTGCTTCAGCCAGCGGGTGACGGTGCCCTCGGTGACGCTCTCGCCCAGGGCGGGGAGAACGACGTCCGTGCCGGAGGCGGCGGGCGCGGCGGCGGCCGGGGCCTCGGCGGCGGGGGCCGGGGCCGCGGGGGCCTCGGCGACCGGAGCCGGAGCGGCGGCCGGAACCTCGGCCACGACCGTCTCGGCCTCGGCGGGGGCGGGGGCGCCGGAGCCGTCGTCGATGACGGCCAGCTCGGCGCCGACCTCGACGGTCTCGTCCTCGGCGACCTTGATGGAGGCCAGGATGCCGGAGACGGGCGACGGGATCTCGGTGTCGACCTTGTCGGTCGAGACTTCGAGCAGCGGCTCGTCGGCCTCGACGCGCTCGCCCTCGGCCTTCAGCCAGCGGGTGACAGTTCCCTCGGTGACGCTCTCGCCGAGCGCCGGAAGGGTTACGGAAACCGACATGGTTTCAGTTGCTCCTTACGAAAGTGCGGAAGTGGTCGTCGCGCCCGTGACTGTGGATTAGTCGTGGGAGTGAAGCGGCTTGCCGGCCAGGGCCAGGTGGGCCTCGCCGAGCGCTTCGTTCTGGGTCGGGTGCGCGTGGATGAGCTGCGCGACCTCGGCCGGCAGAGCCTCCCAGTTGTAGATCAGCTGGGCCTCGCCGACCTGCTCGCCCATCCGGTCACCGACCATGTGGACGCCGACCACGGCACCGTCCTTGACCTGGACGAGCTTGATCTCGCCCGCGGTCTTCAGGATCTTGCTCTTGCCGTTGCCCGCCAGGTTGTACTTCAGGGCCACGACCTTGTCCGCGCCGTAGATCTCCTTGGCCTTGGCCTCGGTGATGCCGACGGAGGCGACCTCGGGGTGGCAGTACGTGACGCGCGGAACACCGTCGTAGTCGATCGGGACGGTCTTCAGACCGGCCAGGCGCTCCGCGACGAGGATGCCCTCGGCGAAGCCGACGTGCGCGAGCTGCAGGGTCGGGACGAGGTCGCCGACCGCCGAGATCGTCGGCACGTTGGTCTGCATGTACTCGTCGACCAGGACGTAACCGCGGTCCATCGCGACGCCCTGCTCCTCGTAGCCCAGGCCCTGGGAGACCGGGCCGCGGCCGACGGCGACCAGCAGCACCTCGGCCTCGAAGGTCTTGCCGTCCGCGAGGGTGACCCGTACGCCGTTCTCGGTGTACTCGGCCTTGTCGAAGAAGGTGCCCAGGTTGAACTTGATGCCGCGCTTGCGGAAGGCCCGCTCCAGCAGCTTCGAGCTGTTCTCGTCCTCGACCGGGACGAGGTGCTTGAGCCCCTCGATCACGGTGATCTCGGAACCGAAGGACTTCCACGCCGAGGCGAACTCGACGCCGATGACGCCGCCGCCCAGGACGATCGCCGACTCGGGGACGCGGTCCAGGACCAGCGCGTGGTCCGAGGAGATGATGCGGTTGCCGTCGATGTGCAGGCCCGGCAGCGACTTCGGCACGGAGCCGGTCGCCAGCAGGACGTGGCGGCCCTGGATGCGCTGGCCGTTCACGTCGACGGAGGTCGGCGAGGAAAGGCGGCCCTCACCCTCGATGTACGTCAGCTTGCGGGAGGCGACCAGGCCCTGCAGGCCCTTGTACAGGCCCGAGACGACCTCGTCCTTGTACTTCTGCACGCCCGCGACGTCGATGCCCTCGAAGGTGGCCTTCACGCCGAACTGGGCGGCTTCGCGCGCCTGGTCCGCGATCTCGCCCGCGTGGAGCAGTGCCTTCGTGGGGATGCAGCCGTTGTGCAGGCAGGTGCCGCCGAGCTTGTTCTTCTCGATCAGGGCAACGTCCAGACCCAGCTGGGATGCGCGCAGAGCCGCGGCGTAACCGCCACTGCCACCGCCGAGGATCACTAGGTCGAAAACGGTGCTGGCGTCGTTCGCCACGTCACGTCCTCCATGCATGTGCGCCGGGCACCGGTCCTCTGTGACCGGGCGGCGGCTGGTAATCGGCCGCTAGTTGTTCGGCCCTGTGGTGGGGGCCCTGTCCTGCCGAGAACCCATCTTCGCATTTGTCGGGGGAACGCGGGACGCCGGGCCCAGGATGTGGCAGGTCGTTCCGCCCGAAGTGAGGGTTACCAGTGCGTAGAAACCTACGGATTTCGTTGTCAGTGAACAGGCCTCAAGCCTTGATCGAGTGGGATCAAGGCTTGAGACATGTCACAGCCGGCGCTGCGGGGCTGCGTCAGCCCAGGTCGCCGGTGGCCGTACGCTCGGCCAGCCGCACCAGGGTGCGCACGGCCGAGCCGGTGCCGCCCTTGGGGGTGTAGCCGTACGGGGCGCCCTCGTGGAAGGCCGGGCCCGCGATGTCGAGGTGCGCCCAGGTGATGCCCTCGCCCACGAACTCCTGGAGGAAGAGGCCGGCCACCAGGCCGCCGCCCATCCGGACACCCATGTTGGCGATGTCGGCGGTGGGGGAGTCCATGGTCTTGCGCAGGTCCTCGGGGAGCGGCATCGGCCAGGAGGCCTCGCCGACCTCCTCGGCGATCTCGTGGATCGAGGTGCGGAAGGCGTCGTCGTTCGCCATGATCCCGAAGGTGCGGTCGCCCAGGGCCAGCACCATCGCGCCGGTCAGGGTGGCGACGTCGACGATCGCGTCCGGGTTGTCCTCGGAGGCCTTGGTCAGCGCGTCGCCCAGGACCAGGCGGCCCTCGGCGTCGGTGTTCAGGACCTCGACGGTCTTGCCGCTGTACATGCGCAGCACGTCGCCGGGCTTGGTGGCGGAGCCCGAGGGCATGTTCTCGGCGAGCGCGAGCCAGCCGGTGACGTTGACCGGCAGGCCCAGCTTGGCCACGGCCACGACGGAGGTGAACACGGCGGCGGCGCCGGCCATGTCGCACTTCATCGTCTCGTTGTGGCCGGCCGGCTTCAGGGAGATGCCGCCCGAGTCGTAGGTGATGCCCTTGCCGACGAAGGCGAGGTGCTTCTCCGCGTCGGGGTGGGTGTAGGCGATCTTCACCAGGCGCGGCGGGTTCTCGGAGCCCCGGCCGACGCCCATGATCCCGCCGTAGCCGCCCTTGGTCAGCGCCTTCTCGTCCAGGACCTGGACCTTGATCCCGTGCTCCTTGGCGGTCGCGGACGCGACGGCGGCGAAGGCCTCGGGGGTGAGGTCGTTCGGCGGGGTGTTGATGAGGTCGCGGGCGACGTTCACCTCGGTCGCGACGACCGTGGCGCGCTCGGCGGCGGCCTTGTGCTCCTTGTCGCGCGGCTTGGCGCCCAGCAGGACCACCTCGGCGAGCGGCTGCTTCGGGCCGCCGTTCTTCTCGGCGCCCTTGCCGGACTTCTTCTCCCCGCCCTGGTAGACGGTGAAGGCGTACGCGCCCAGCAGCGCGCCCTCGGCGACGGCCGTGACGGCGGAGGCGTCCTCCAGCGGGAGGGCGAACGCGGCCTTCTTCGAGCCGTGCAGCGCACGGGCGGCGGCGCCGGCGGCGCGGCGCAGGGCCTCCTCGTCGAACGCCTCGTCCTTCTCGGGGACGGGGCCGAGTCCGACCGCCAGCACGACCGGGACCTTCAGGCCGTCCGGCGCCGGCAGCTTGGTGGTCTCGCCTTCGGCGCCCGAGGCGCCGAGTGCGTCGAGCACGGCGGCGAGCTTTCCGTCGTACGCCTTGTCCACGGCCTCGGCGCCCGCGGCGACGACCGGACCCTTGGGGCCCTTCGCCACGCCGACCACGAGGGCGTCGGCGCGCAGCGTCGCCGCGCCGGCAGTGCTGAGAGTCAGAGCAGTCACGGTGGTGAAGTCTCGCTTCCGTTTGTGTTGTGGGCCGAGTGGGTGGCCGGCCATCCGCAGCGATCGTATTCCGGCCCGACGGCCGCCAGAAATGAGCCTACGCGTACCGGCTGGTCCGCACGGCACTCGAAGGTTTGGCAAGTTGTTCGATCAAGACGCCGGGAGATTCACCCATCCGTGGTTTCCGGACCAGGTTTGCCCCTTAGACCTGACGAGGTCCGAGAGACTCGACCCACTCTCGCAAGGGGGCGCGGGGTCCCTTTGCATGATTTCCACAGAGCCTCCTCGGCCCGGCCGACCGCCACAGGGCCGTAGTCGAGTGATGCCTGCGGGGGGAAAGGCCGAAATGGTCAACAAGAACCGGATGAACAGGGCTGCCGCCGCGATGGGGGTGGCAGCGCTGATGTCCGTGGCACTGCCCGCCGCGACCGCGCACGCGGTCGTCACACCGCGCATCGACCTGAAAGTGCTCGTCGTCGACGACGGCGGCAGCTCGGTCGAGGCCATCACAGCGGAGCTCCGGGACACCGGCGTCCCCTACACCAGGGTCCTCCTGGGCAGCTCCGGGCGCCCGGTCATCGACGCAGGGTTCCTCAGCGACACCGTCGACGGCCGGCCGCGCGCCAAGTACCAGGGCGTCGTGCTGCCGAACGAGAACCCGTTCGGCGAGGGCTCGGCCGAGATGGCGGCGCTCAGCGCGTACGAGACGACGTACAGCATCCGCCAGGTCGACGCGTACACCTGGGCCCACCCGGGCGTCGGCCTCGAATACACCGACAACGGCGGCTACAGCGGGCAGCTCGACGGCACGCAGGCCGCCGTCACCGCTGCCGGCAAGGCGGGCCCCTTCGGCTACCTCGGCGGCCAGGTCGCCTTCGAGGACAACTCGGCCCTGGTCCCCGAGAGCTACGGCTTCATGGGCAAGCCGCGGGCCGGCTACACCAGCTACCTCGACGCGCCCGTCGCCGGGGGACGGGCCTCGCTCGTCGGCGAGTACGCGCACGACGGGCGCAGCGAACTGGTCGTCACCTTCGGCTACAACCAGTACCAGCAGCAGTTCCGGCTGCTGGCCCGCGGCATCGTGGACTGGCTGACCCAGGGGGTCCACCTCGGCCAGGAGCGCAACTACTTCGCGGTCCACGTCGACGACGTCTTCGCCCCGGACGCCCGGTGGAGCAAGGAGCTCAACTGCACGCCCGGCGACTACGCCTGCGCGGGCGGCGAGGGCAAGGAGAGCACCATCCGGATGACCGCCGCCGACGCCCAGTACGCGGCGCAGTGGCAGACCGGCAAGAACTTCAAACTCGACCTCCTCTTCAACGCCGGCGCCGGCGAGGAGTGGAAGACCGAGAACGGCGGCACCGACGCCCTCACCGCGCAGCTGGTCGCCGACCGGGCCAAGTACCGCTGGATGAACCACACGTACACGCACCCCTTCCTCGGCTGCGTCCAGGACACCGCCACCATCCCGTGGACCTGTACGAAGAACACCGCGGGCGCGATCAACTGGATGAGCCGGGCCGACATCTCCGCCCAGATCCGCGACAACAACAACTGGGCCGCCGCCAAGGGCATCACCACCGACCGCACCGAGCTCGTCACCGGCGAGCACTCCGGTCTCAAGACCCTGCCGCAGCAGGCCCAGGACAACCCCAACTTGGCGGGCGCCCTCGCCGACAACGGGGTCAAGTGGGCGGGCAGCGACAGCTCGCGCGAACCCGCGCAGCGCGCGGTCGGCGCCGCCCTGACCGTCCCCCGCTACCCGATGAACGTGTACTACAACACGGGCACCAACGCGGAGATGGCCGACGAGTACAACTGGATCTACACCAGCCGCGCCGACGGCGGCAGCGGGGTCTGCGAGGACAACCCCGCCACCTCCACCTGCCTCCCGGCCCCCCTCGACACCGGCACCGGCTACCTGGACTACATCGTCCCCGCCGAGGCACGGACCGCCCTGCGCCACGTCCTGGCCAACGACCCGCGCCCGCACTACGTCCACCAGTCCAACCTCGCCGAGGACCGCACCCTCTACCCGGTGCTCAACCAGGTCCTCGACACCTACCGCGCGCTCTACGCGCCCAGCGCCCCGATCGTGAACCAGAGCATGAAGGACACCGGGGTCGAGCTCAGCCGCCGGGCCGCCTGGGACAAGGCCATCGCCAACAACCAGGTCACCGCCTACCGCATCGGCACCGCCGTCACCGTCAAGGCACCCTCGGGCGTCGTCGCCCCCGTGACCGCGCCCACCGGCACCAAGAAGCAGCTCCTGCTGGGCGCCGCCGACTTCGGCACCGCCTACGCGGGCAGCCGCTCGGCGTGGACCGCACCCGAACTGCTGCAGAGCGCGGTCACCCTCAAGCTGCCCAGCTGACCGCTGCCCGGCCGACCACCGTCCGGCTTCGATACCGGGTACCACCCAGCGCCGGCGCTCCACACACGGGCGCCGGCCCCTTTTCCGTCCTGGGGGGACACAGCACATGAGCCATGGGCGTCACGTCACCATGCTCACCGAAGGCACATATCCGCACGTCCACGGGGGAGTCAGCACCTGGTGCGACCAGCTGGTGCGCGGGATGCCGGAGGTCGACTTCAACGTCATAGCCCTGACCGGCTCCGGACGCGAGCCGGTCACGTGGGAGCTGCCCCGCAACGTCTACCGGCACACCGCCGTCCCGCTCTGGGGACCGGTGCCCGGCCGCGGCCGCCGCTCGGCCCTGCGGGGCAAGGCGCACCGCCGGTTCACGGCCACCTACGAAACCTTCCTGCACTCCCTGCTCGACCCGGCCCACGGCGGGTTCTCCGAAGCCCTGCACGAACTCGCCGTCCTGGCCCGGGCCGGCCGCCTCGCCGCGGCCCTGCGCTCCGAATCGGTCCTGCGCCTGCTGATGGCCGTGTGGACCCGCCCCGGCCTCCCCACCGCCGCCGCGGAGCCCACCATCCACGACGCGCTCACCGCCACCGACCTGATCGAGCACGCGCTGCGGCCGCTGTCCGTACGCATCCCGCCCGACAGCGTCGCGCACGCGGTCAGCAGCGGGCTCGCCACCCTCCCGGCCCTCGCCGCCAAGTACCTCGACAAGGTGCCCTTCCTCCTCACCGAGCACGGCATCTACCTGCGCGAGCGCTACCTCGGCTACCGCACCGCCGAGCAGCGCTGGCCCGTCAAGGCCCTGCTGCTCGGCTTCTACCGGGAGCTCAACACCGAGGGCTACCGGCAGGCCGACCTCATCACCCCGTGCAACCAGTACAACCGCCGCTGGGAGGAGCGCGGCGGCGCCGCCCCCGACCGCATCCGCACGGTCTACAACGGCGTCGACCCGTACGCCTTCCCCGACGCCGGACCCGAACCCGAGGTGCCCACCCTCAGCTGGTGCGGGCGCATCGACCCGATCAAGGACCTCGAAACCCTCATCCGGGCCTACGCGTTCATGCGCGAGGAGCTGCCCGCCCTGCGGCTGCGCCTGTTCGGCCCGGTCCCGGCCGGCTGCGAGGAGTACAAGCTGAGCCTGGAGGCACTCGGCGCCGAACTCGGCGTGGCCGACGGGATCTCGTACGAGGGCCGCATCGAGCAGGTCGCGCAGGCGTACGCGGCCGGCAGCGTCGTCATGCTGTCCAGCATCAGCGAGGGCTTCCCCTTCAGCATCATCGAGGCCATGTCCTGCGGCCGCACCACCGTCTCCACCGACGTCGGCGGGGTACGGGAGGCCGTCGGCGACACCGGGCTC
This sequence comes from Streptomyces sp. NPDC051109, assembly GCF_044455885.1. NCBI lineage: Bacteria > Bacillati > Actinomycetota > Actinomycetes > Kitasatosporales > Streptomycetaceae > Streptomyces > Streptomyces sp. NPDC051109. The sequence goes on along the minus strand of NZ_JBITFF010000015.1, from coordinate 44,643 downwards.
GTGGTCCCGCCGCGCGAACCGGAGACCATGGCCCGCGCCGCCCTCGCCCTGCTCCGCGACGACGAACGCCGGGCCGAACTGGGGCGCCGCTCCCGCAAACGGGTCGTCGAGAAGTTCACGCTCCACCAGTCCGTGGACGGCTTCCGGCACATCTACCGCGAACTCGCCGGCCAGCCCGTCCTGCCCGTCCGCGCGGGCGACGACTGGACGCAGCGGCTCGCCGACCCCTGGTACCGCGAACTCGCCGCCGACGGGAGCCTGTGGTGAGCGGATCCCTCTGGCTGCGCGTCCCCGGCGGCGACACCCTCCCCGCCATCCCCCGGCCCCGCCGCACCGGGCCGGGGGACCCCGGCCCGGCCGGCGACCCCATGGACCAACTCGCCGAACGCCTCGACGGGTTGATCGCGGCGGCCGTCCACCCGGACGAGATCGCCGCCGTCCTCGAATCCGACGGGATGACCGACGAACACATCCGGCTCACCTACGGGCGCCACGACTCCTTCGGCCTCGCCGAGGAGCTCTACGCCCGCGTGCCCCGCGCCTTCCCGGAGCCCGAACACGTCCCCGACCCCTGGAAGGTCTCCCTCACCGCCTGCCTGCTGCGCGGGGTCGTCTTCGCGCTGCCCGGCCTCGCCTACGTCCTGGGCGCCCCCCTGCTGGAGGGCCCCAAGGACCGGCTCGGGCTACCCGCCGGGACGCTGACCCTGCTCGCCGGGGCGCTCATCGGCTGGGTGTGGGACCAGACCCTGTCCCACCGCGCCTACACCTGGCTGGGCCTCGGCGACCGGGCCGCCGCCGGGCGGACCCTGCTCGTCGGGGCCCCCGTCGGCGCCCTGCTCGGCATCGCCGCCGCGCTGACCGTGCCCGGCGGGCCGCCGTTCAGTTACGCGTTCGCCGCCGGGCAGGCCCTGTACGTCGGTGCCGCCACCGTCCTGCTGGTCCTCGGCCGGGAGCGGGTGCTGCTCGCCGCGCTCGGCCCGATGGCCGCCGGGGCGGTGCTCGCGCTCTTCACCGACCCGCCCGTGCCCGTACGGGTGGGCCTGCTGGCGGTGTCCCTGCTGGCCGCCTGCGCCCTCGCCGTACGGGAGCTGCCGGTGGCCGAGGGCGTACGGGCCGGTGTGCGCCGGATCCGGGTCCGGGCCGGCCACCGGCCCGGGGAAGGCCCGGTGCGCTGGCGGATGCTGCGGGGCGCCGAGGAGGAGTACGGCCCGCGCGGACCCGGGATCGGGGACTCCGTGCCGTACGGGATGTTCGGCCTCGGCACCGGCCTGCTGGTCCTGTACGCCGCCCTGGGGGAGGTGCTCGCCGGGGGGCCCGCCGAGGCCGTCGCCGCCCCCTCGGCGGTGGCGCTCACCCTCAGCATGGGGCCCGCCGAGTGGCTCCTGCACCGGTTCCGCAGCGGGAGCCTGGCCGGGCTGCGGGCGGCCCGCTCGCCCCGGCAGTTCTGGCTGCGGATGCTCGGCACGCTGGGCCGCTGCCTCGCCGCGTACCTGGCGGTGCTGCTGGCCCTCGGGCTGGCCGGCACCCTGCTCTGGCCGGGCGCCCCCGGCCTGACCGGGGTCCGGGCCGCGACCCTGCTGCTGCTCGGCGCCGTCATGTGGACCGGGCTGCTGCTCCAGTCCTTCGGGGCGGTCCGGCCCGCGGCCGCGGTCTGCGCCTCGGCGGCGCTCGCCCAGAGCCTGGCGCTGCTGCTGGGGCTGGGGCAGCCGCGGCTCGTCCAGCTGGTGGTGGCGGGCGCGGCCGCGGCCGTGCTGGGTGCGCTCGTCTGCCTCCTGCTGGGCCGGGCGACGGCCCACCGCTGATCCCGCCGATCCCGCTGATCCCGTAAAACGTCCTCGTACACAGCGACTTGGTACAACGTGACCCCGTACAAGAAGAAGGTCCTGATGCTGCTGGTGCCGCTCTACGAGCACCCCGCCGACCGGCCCGAGGACTGGGAGCGGCTCATCCGCTCCGCCGGCCGGCTGCACTCCGTGGTCCTCAACCCCGCCAGCGGGCCGGGCGAGGCCCCCGACGAGCGGTTCGCCGCCGTGGCGCAGCGGCTGCGCGACGCCGGGGTGCCCGTCCTCGGGTACACCGACACCGACTACGGGCGGCGCCCGCACTCCGCCGTGGTGCAGGACCTGCTGCGCCACCGCGACTGGTACGGCGCCGACGGGGCCTTCCTCGACCAGGCCTCCGCGGATCCGGCGCTGCTCTCGCACTACGGGCGGCTCGGCATCGCCGCCCGGGCCGCCGGCGCCCGTACCCTCGTCCTCAACCACGGGGTCCACCCGCACCCCGGCTACGCCGAACTCGCCGATCTGCTGGTCACTTTCGAGGGGCCCTGGGACGCCTACCGGGACGCCTCGGTGCCGCCCTGGACGGCCGAGCACCCCGCCCAGCGGTTCTGCCACCTCGTGTACGCGGTCCCGCCGGGCGCGCCCGCCGGCGAGCTCGCCCGGCAGCGGGGGGCCGGGGTGCACTGCGCGGTCCCCGGGACCGGCGCGCACCCGTGGGGGACCCTCCCGTACGCCCTGGAGGCCGCCGGATGACCCGCTCGCCGCGCGGCGCGGTGCGCGTCGGCCGCGTCCTGCCGCTCGCCCTGCTGCTCCTGCTGGCCGCCTGCGCCACCGAGGGGCCGGAGGAGCCGGACGACGTGTCGCCCGCCCCGGCGCCCGGGGAGCGCTGGCAGCCCGCACCGGGCGTCAGCTGGCAGTGGCAGCTCACCGGGGAGCTGGACACCTCGGTGAGGGCGGCGGTGTACGACGTCGACGGGTTCACCACCACCAAGGAGCAGGTCGGCGCCCTGAAGACGGCCGGCCGGCGGACCGTCTGCTACCTGTCCACCGGCGCCTGGGAGGAGTTCCGCCCCGACGCCGAGGCCTTCCCGAAGGCGCTGCTCGGCGAGGGCAACGGCTGGGAGGGCGAGCGCTGGCTGGACATCCGGCGGCTCGCCGAACTGGAGCCGCTGATGGCCAAGCGGTTGGACATGTGCCGCGAGAAGGGCTTCGACGCGGTGGAGCCGGACAACATGGACGGCTACCGCAACACGTCGGGCTTCCCGCTCACCGCCGAGGACCAGCTGGCGTACAACCGGCTGATCGCGAAGCTGGCGCACGACCGGGGGCTGGCGGTCGGGCTGAAGAACGACCTCGACCAGGTCCCGCAGCTGGTGGGGGACTTCGACTTCGCCGTCAACGAGCAGTGCGCCCAGTACGACGAGTGCGAGCGGCTCACCCCGTTCATCGCGGCGGGCAAGGCCGTCTTCCACGTGGAGTACGAGGGCCGGATCGGCCAGTGGTGCGGGCAGTCGCAGGAACTGAAGCTCAGCTCGCTGCAGAAGAAGTACGAACTGGGCGCCTGGCGGCAGTTCTGCCCCTCTAGGTGACGGGGAGGACGGCGTGCACCCGGTAGCCGCCGCCGAACCGGGGCCCGGCGAAGCAGGAGCCGCCCAGGGCCGTGGCCCGCTCGCGCATGCCGAGCAGCCCGTGGCCGCCGCCCTCGCCGTCGTCCTCCCCGGCAGCGGCGGTGCCGCCGTCGTCCAGCACGGTCACCTCCACCGAGGCGTCCACCCGGACCACGCTGACCTCGGCCCGGACCTCCGGCCCGGCGTGCTTGCGCACGTTGGTCAGCGCCTCCTGGATCACCCGGTACGCCGCCAGGTCCACGGCGGCCGGCAGCGGATCCCGGTCCCGGCCCAGTTCGACCATCACCTTCACCGGCAGCCCGGCGTGCCGGAAGGTGTCCACCAGCTCGTCCAGGACGGCCAGCCCCGGCGCCGGCTCGGTCGGCGCCTCCGGGTCGCCGGACTGCCGCAGCAGCCCGACCGTGGCCCGCAGCTCGTTCAGCGCCGAACGGCTCGCGTCCCGTACGTGGGCCAGGGCCTCCTTGGCCTGGTCGGGACGCTTGTCCATGACGTGCGCGGCCACCCCCGCCTGCACGTTGACCAGGGCGATGTGGTGGGCCACCACGTCGTGCAGGTCCCGGGCGATCCGCAGCCGCTCCTCCGCGACCCGCCGCCGGGCCTCCTCCTCGCGGGTCCGCTCGGCCCGTTCGGCCCGCTCCCGTATGGCGTCGATGAACGCCCGGCGGCTGCGCACGGCGTCGCCGGCGGCCGCGGCCATCCCGGTCCACGCGAAGATGCCGATGTTCTCCTGCGCGTACCAGGGCAGCGGGCCGGCCAGCATGGCCACGCCCGTCAGCCCCGCCATCGTGAGCAGGGCGATCCGCCAGGTGGTGGGCCGGTCGGTACGGGAGGCCAGCGTGTACAGGGCGATCACCGTGGACATGGCGACCGGGGCCCGCGGTTCGCCGGTGGCCAGCTCCAGCAGGCACAGCCCGATGGTCACGGCGAGCACCGTGCGGGTGTGCCGGCGCCGGAACACCAGCGCGGCCGCACCCAGCACCATCAGCAGGAGGGAGAGCGGCTCGGGGGTCTGGGTCCCGAAGGTGGGCCCGTGCGGCCCGTGCGGATCGGCGAAGGAGCCGACGACCATCGAGACGAGCGCCCCGAGCGCGAGGACGGCATCGGTGGCGAGCGGATGGGCCCGCATCCAGTGCCGGGTGGGGGCGAACGGCCCGAGGTCTGTCGTCACCCCGATACGGTACGGCCTGCCCCGGGCGGGACGGGCGGGCCCGTCAGGTGCCGGGACGCTGCGGGGGCAGCGGGGCCGGCGGGGGCGGGCGCCGGCCGAGGGGGACGCGGGAGCGCTCCGGTCCCCACTTCGCGCGGACCACGCACACCGCCATGACGGCGGCGATGGCCGCCAGGTGCTCCTTGCCGGCCAGGTTGTCCTTGACCAGCACCTCGCCGATCATCACCGCGATCACGATGGCGCCGGTCAGGTAGGCCCGGTACCGCCAGCACACGTAGATCGCGAGGCCGACCACCGCCGCCGAGGGCCCGGTGTCGTTGACGACGCGGTCCGACACGGGCAGGCCGAAGGGGTGGCCGGGGCCCAGCGAGAGCCCGATCCGCGCGTACGTGGTCCCGGCGAGGGTGGCGACGTAGCCGATGGCCAGCGTGCGCCACCAGCCGATGCAGATCTCCGAGATCCCGAAGACCAGCAGGATCTGGGCGAGCGCCCCCCACACGGGCAGGTCGAGGGCGGGGACGAACAAGGACAGCGGGGTGCGCAGCAGGGCCAGCCACAGCGGGTCGGCGGCTTTCACCGAGCCGAGGTTCTGGACCGGCTGGAACCCCCAGGACGTGTTCTGGACGATCTGGAAGACCGAGGTCAGGCAGACGGCCCCCAGGGTCATCGGGGCCGCCCGCCACTTGTCGCGGACCAGGGCGTCCCGGACGGTCCAGAACAGGGGCCCCCACTCGCGGCGGGCGAACCGCCGCAGGGGGGTGGTCGTCCAAGCCGTCAACGATTGGTCTCCAGATGCTTGCGGTTCAGCCACTTCGGCAGCCCGGGAGCCTCCAGGAAGCCCTCGGCCCGCCCCGCCGCGATACCGATCCGCAGCAGGTCGGAGCTCTTCTCGAAGAGCATGAACCGCGGCTCCCAGATCGGCCGGTATTTGGCGTTGGCCCGGTAGAGGGACTCGATCTGCCACCAGCGGGAGAAGAAGCTCAGCAGCGAGCGCCACATGCGCAGCACCGGACCCGCGCCGAGCTTGGACCCCCGCTCGAAGACGGAACGGAACATCGCGAAGTTGAGCGAGACCTGTGTGACGCCGATCTCCTTGGAGCGTTCGAGGAGTTCGATGACCATGAACTCCATCAGGCCGTTCTCGGAATCGCGGTCGCGGCGCATCAGGTCCAGCGACAGCCCCTTGGGGCCCCACGGCACGAAGGACAGCACGGCGCGCAGATCGCCGTTGCCGTCGGTGCACTCCAGCATCACGCACTGGCCGTCGCCGGGGTCGCCCAGTCGGCCCAGTGCCATCGAGAAGCCGCGCTCGGTGGCGCCGTCGCGCCAGTCGTCGGCCCGCGTGAGGAGTACGTCCATCTCGTCGGCCGGGATGTCGGCGTGGCGGCGGATCCGGACGGTGTACCCGGCGCGCCTGACGCGGTTGTAGGCCTGCCGGACGGTCCGCATGGCGCGGCCCTCCAGGGTGAACTCGTCGGTCTCCACGATGGCTTCGTCGCCGAGCTCCAGCGCGTCCAGTCCGTGGCGCGCGTAGATCTGCCCGGCTTCCTCGCTGGCGCCCATCACGGCCGGCACCCAGCCGTGCTCGCGGGCCTCGGCCAGCCAGGGCTCGATGGCACCGGGCCAGGCCTCGGGGTCGCCGATCGGGTCGCCGGAGGCCAGCGAGACGCCGCCGACGACGCGGTACGTGACGGCCGCCTTGCCGGTCGGGGACCAGATGACGGACTTCTCGCGGCGCAGCGCGAAGTAGCCGAGCGAATCGCGGTCGCCCTGCTTGGCGAGCAGCGCGCGCAGCTTCTCCTCGTCCTCCGCGGTAAGGGGGTCGACGGCGCGGCGCGAGCGGAAGGCGGCGAGCAGCACGGCGATCAGGAGCAGCGTGGACATGACGTTGATCACGATGTCCACCCAGCCGGGCGTGGTGATCGCGGCGTAGTCGCGGGCGTTCGGCTCCAGGGTGATCAGCCGCATCACGCCGTACCGCCAGCGGGCCAGGAACGTGGCCTCGGCGGCGTCCGGGTCGGTGTTGGCGGCGCCGACGATCAGCGCGGCGAGCAGCGAGGTGCACAGCAGGCCCACGGCGCCGACGGCGGTGGCCAGCTTGGGGTTGGAGCGGTCGCCCTTGGCGTAGAACTCGCGGCGGCCGAGCAGCAGGGCGCCGACGAAGGCCGCGGTCAGGGCGAGGGAGACCCAGTTCTGGGTGTGGTCGCGGAACTCCGGGTAGCAGAGGTTGAAGTCACCGCTGGTGCACGGGGCGAAGGCCGCCGTGGCGAAGGCCAGCAGCAGCATGCCGCTGAGCACCAGGTTCAGGATCCAGGCGGCCCGCTTGCGGCGGCCCATGGTGACCGCGAGCAGCAGCGAGAACAGGCCGGAGGCGAAGCCCGCCGTGAGCAGGTACGGGGTGTAGAAGTCGGCGGTGTTGTGCCGGCGCAGGTCCTGGCCGAGCGAAAGCCACACCGCGCTCAGGAAGTTGACGAAGGTGACGGCGCGCAGGTACCAGACCGCGAACGCGGCGCTGCGCCGCGAGCGGGCCGATCCCCGGCCGGTCTCCCGGCCGCCCCCCTCGTCCTTCTTCTCGTCTTTCCTGCTGTTCGTGTCCTTGCCGGACGCCTGGGCCGCCTTGGCGGCCTTCACGGCGGTCCGGTCGATGTCTGCGCTGGTCAAGCGGGCCTCTCCCATGAAACGCGATGATATGGGGCGCCGCCGTGCACGGGTGGCCCGGTCCGGGGGCGCGCGGCCGGTCGGGCCGCAGCGCCCCGGAGCGGGCGCTACGGGGTGTCCCCCTGGTCGTTCGGCTCCTGCGCCGCCTGCTCCGGGAGTTCCGCCGCGAGTGCGGCGGCCGCCTGGACCAGGGGGAGGGCCAGCAATGCCCCGGTTCCTTCTCCCACAGTGACGCCGTGGTCGAGCACGGGGTTGAGTGCCATCCGGTCCAGGGCCTTCGCCTGCCCCGGCTCCCCGCTGGCCTGTCCGGCCAGCCACCAGTCGGGAGCCCGGAACGCGGCGCGCTGGGCCACGAGCCCGCACGCTGCGGAAACGACCCCGTCGAGGATGACGGGCGTACGGCGCACCGCGCACTGGAGCAGGAAGCCGGTGATCGCGGCCACGTCCGCACCGCCGACCGCCGCGAGCAGGGCCACCTGGTCGCCGAGGACCGGGCGGGCCCGGCGCAGCGCGTCGCGGATCGCCGCGCACTTGCGCATCCAGGTCAGGTCGTCGACGGGCCGCCCGCCGCGCCCGGTGACCACGGAGGCATCGGTTCCGCACAGGGCCGCGACGAGCGTCGCCGCGACCGTGGTTCCACCGACGCTCAAGTCGCCCAGGACCACGAGGTCGGTGCCGGAGTCGGCCTCCTCGTCGGCGATCCGCATGCCGAGCCGCAGGGCCGCTTCGGCCTCTTCCCGGGTGAGCGCGTCCTCGACGTCGATGCGCCCGCTGCCGCGGCGCACCCGGTGGCGGACCACGTCCTCGGGCAGCAGCCCGGGCTCGCAGTCCAGACCGGCGTCCACGATCCGTACGCCGGCGCCGAGGCGCCCGGCGAGGATCGACACGGGGCTGTTCCCGTCGAGCACCGAGCGCACCAACGCGTGGGCGCCGCCGGGGGTCCGGGCGGACACCCCCGCGGCGGCGATCCCGTGGTCGGCGGCGAACAGCACGACGCGGGGCCGCTCGATCGGACGGACGGGCACCCGCCCCTGCGCGGCGGCGAGCCACTCGGCGAGCTCGTCGAGCCGCCCCAGTGCCCCGGCCGGCACGGCCAGCCGCTCACGGCGTTCCTCGGCGTCACGCCGGACGCCCCCGTCGGGGCGCTCGATCAGATCGGAGAAGTCGTCGAGATTCAGCGTGGTCATCTGCCAGAGCGTACAGCGGGTAAGGCCCTCCCCAAGCCCCGTCCCGCGACCTCGCCGGGCGGTGCGCGCGGTCACTCCTTCAGGACCACCGCCTGCCCGGCCACCACCAGCAGGACGTGCTCGCACTCGCCCGCCACCAGGCTGTTCAGGCGCCCCAGTTCGTCGCGGAACCGCCGCCCGGAAGCGGTCGCGGGAACGACCCCCGAGCCCACCTCGTTGCTGACGGCCACCACCGTGCGGCGGGTCGCGCGCACCGCGGCCACCAGCTCCGCCACCCGCTCCCGCAGCTCCTTCTGGCCCTGCCCCGCCCAGACGGCGTCGTCCCAGGCGCCCACCCGGTCCATCGCGTCCGTCAGCCACAGCGCCAGACAGTCGATCAGCAGCGGCGGCCCTCCCTCCGCCAGCAGCGGCGCGAGCTCGCAGGTCTCCACCGTCCGCCAGCTCGCCGGCCGCCGCTCCCGGTGCAGGCCGACCCGCGCCGCCCATTCCGCGTCGCCGGCCCGGGAGCCGCCGGTTGCCACGTACACCACCTCCGGGAAGCCGGCCAGGCGCCGCTCCGCCTCGACGGACTTCCCCGAGCGGGCCCCGCCGAGCACCAGCGTCCGGCGCGGCAGGTCCGGCACCGCGTGGTACTCGCCGACCGTCACGGTCGTCCCGTCCGGCACCGCCCGCGCCCCGGCCGCGGCGCACCGGCGCTCCAGCTCCCGGCCCGGCGGGACGTCGTGGTCCAGGTGCACGGCGATCACGTCCGTCGTCGGCCCGGCGGCGCCGCTCGCCCGCAGCCGGGCCAGCGCCTCCGGCCGGCCGAGCACGTCCGCGAGGACCATGTCGTACGGGCGCTGCCCGACGACCCCGTCCGTCCCCGCCGGCGCACCGCCGGGCGGGAGGTACAGCAGCCGGCTCCCGTCGGGGCCGGTCACCTCGTACCCGGTGCCCGGCGCGTCCATCGGCACCGCCCGCACCCGGTGCCCGCTGATCACCGCGAGCTCCCGCCCGTCCGGCACCCGCCCGGCGGCCGGCAGCCCCGGGGGCAGCTCCACCGGCGGTCCGTCGTGCGGATGGGTGAGCAGGACCTGCCGTACGCCGGCCAGCGAATGCCCCGCGCGGGCGCCGGCCAGCACCGCCCCGGGGGTCAGGTCGAGCAGCAGCGCCCCGTCGACGAGCAGGGACGTCGCGGTGCGCGCGCGGGGGCCGACGGAGACCGCGCAGGCCGCGCAGGGACAGCCGGGGCGGGGCAGTCCTTCGGGTGTGCCGGTGCCGAGCAGAGTGAGTTCCACAGGAAGATCCTCCCGCGTCCCCGAGAGTGCTGCGCGCCCGGCTACTCTGCGGGCAGACTTAGGGCACCCCTGGGCGGGAAGCGTGCGGGAACGTGCGAGCAGCGGACGAGCAACGGAGGCGGACATGGCGTGGACGTGGCGGTTCGAGACGGCCGACGGCACCGAGACGAGCCCGGCGGTCGAGCCGGAGGAGTTCACCACGCAGGGCGACGCGGAGTCGTGGATCGGCGAGGTGTGGAAGGAGCTGCTGGACGGCGGCACCGAGACGGTGAAGCTGTCCGACGACAACGGCACCGAGCTGTACACGATGAGCCTGCGCGCGGCGCTCGACGCCTGAGCGGCAGCCGCCGACGCGAGAAGCCCGGACCCCGTACGGGGTCCGGGCTTCTGCCGGTGTCTCGGGGTTCGCTGGCTTCAGCCCCGTACGCCGCACAGGTGCAGCAGCGCGGCGACCCCGCGGTACGGGTCGGTCCGCCCGGCGCGGTCCTCGGCGGCCAGCAGCCGCTCCAGCTCCTCGTCCGGGGGGAGCTTGTCGCCGGCCTCGGTGCCGTCGGTGAAGACGCGTACGCCGTACCAGGCCGACAGCGGGGCGCCGATCCCGGACAGCGTGGCCGTGAGCCCGGCCAGCCGGTCGGCCCGTACGTCCAGGCCCAGCCGGTTCGTGTAGTCGACGGTGTCGAAGGCGGCGAGCGCGGCCGACCAGTCGGCGGCCAGTCCGGGCCGCATCGCGAGGGCGTCGCCGTTGCGCACCAGCAGGGACAGCAGTCCGCCGGGCGCCAGCATCCGGGCCAGCCCGGCCAGCATCGCGTCCGGCTCGGGCACGTACATCAGTACGCCGTGGCAGAGCACCACGTCGAAGCTGCCCGGCAGGAAGTGCGCGCCGGTCTCGCGGCCGTCGCCCTCCAGGAGCTCGACCCGGTCCTGGATCCCGGCGGGCTCGGCCGCCAGCGCCTCCTGGGCCACGGCCAGCATGGCGGGATCCTGTTCGAGTCCGGTGACCTTGTGCCCGGCGCGGGCGAGACGCAGCGCCTGGGTGCCCTGGCCCATGCCGACGTCGAGGACGCGCAGCCGCTGCCCGACCGGGAAGCGGTGCGCGATCTGTTCGTCGACCTGCCGGCCCACGAGTTCCTGGCGGACGGCGTTGCGCAGTCCGCCCAGTCCCTCAAGCCACAGCCTGGCGCCCCCCGCGAAGCCGTCCCCCGACGCTCCGGGCTTTCCTCCGGTCAGGGCCGTTCCCCGCGCTTGACCTGCGGCTTCGGCAGGCGCAGCCGGCGCATCTGCAGGGTGCGCATCAGGCCGTACGCGACCGCGCCGCGGCGCGGCTCGTCGGGGAAGCGCTGGGCGAGCGCCTTGCGCAGCCGGAAGCCGAGGCCGACGGAGTCGACGAGGATCAGGGCGATCACGCCGAGCCACAGCAGCAGGGCGATGTTCTGGATGGACGGCACCCGCACCATGCTCAGCACCAGGATGATCACTGCCAGCGGCAGGAACATCTCGGCGACGGAGAAGCGGGAGTCCACGTAGTCGCGGACGAACTTGCGCACGGGGCCCTTGTCGCGGGCCGGCAGATAACGCTGGTCGCCGTTGGCGAGGGCCTCGCGCTGCTTTGCCATCTCTTCGCGACGGCGCTCGCGGGCGCGCTTTGCATCCTCCTTGCGATTGCCGGTCGATGCCACGACGGCCTTGCGCTGCGACTGGGCCACAGCACGCTTCGGCGTCGGGCGGCCCTTGGGGGCCTGCGGGTCACGGGGCTGCGAGAGGTCGGCGCTCACCTTGTCGGTGGCGGCGGCCTTCTCTTCCTTGGAGGAACGGCTACCAAACACAAAACCCAAGCGTACGTGGTCGCGGCCGGGTACCCCACTCCGCCGGGGAACGATCCGGCAACGGCGGGCGTCTTCCCTGTGCAGGGTTCGTACGGCGGGCGCGCCGGTCGGGGGAGCACCTACTCCCTACGCCTGACACGGGCGCGAGTGGAGTCGTCCTGGAGGAGGAGCGCATCCGTACACGAACAGTGCGGTAATGGAGACAGGGCCCGTACTGTGGGTCCTGTCGGTGACCTGGAGCACAGTCCGTCTAGAAGGGGGCGCGCGAAGCCCATGAGCGGTGTCATGAAGCGTATGGGGATGATCTTCCGCGCGAAGGCGAACAAGGCCCTGGACCGGGCCGAGGACCCGCGCGAGACCCTCGACTACTCGTATCAGAAGCAGCTGGAGCTGCTGCAGAAGGTGCGCCGCGGCGTCGCCGACGTGGCGACCTCCCGCAAGCGCCTTGAGCTGCAGCTCAACCAGCTCCAGGGCCAGTCCGCCAAGCTGGAGGACCAGGGCCGCAAGGCCCTCGCCCTGGGCCGCGAGGACCTGGCCCGCGAGGCGCTGTCCCGGCGCGCCTCGCTGCAGCAGCAGGTCAGCGACCTTGAGGTGCAGCACCAGACCCTCCAGGGCGAGGAGGAGAAGCTGACGCTGGCCGCGCAGCGCCTGCAGGCCAAGGTGGACGCCTTCCGCACGAAGAAGGAGACCATCAAGGCGACGTACACGGCGGCGCAGGCGCAGACCCGCATCGCGGAGTCCTTCTCCGGCATCTCGGAGGAGATGAGCGACGTCGGCCTGGCCATCCAGCGGGCCGAGGACAAGACCGCCCAGCTCCAGGCCCGGGCCGGCGCGATCGACGAGCTGCTGGCCTCCGGCGCCCTCGACGACCAGAGCGGCCTCGGTTCCAAGGACGACATCCAGGCCGAGCTGGACCGCCTCTCCGGCGGTACGGACGTGGAGCTGGAGCTCCAGCGGATGAAGGCCGAGCTGGCGGGCGGCTCGTCGGCGCAGCAGCAGGCCATCGAGGGCGGCGCCCCCGGCAACGCCCAGCAGCCCTCCCAGACCCAGCACCGCTTCGACAAGCAGTAGGACGGGGTCCGTCATGATTGTCCGCATCATGGGGGAAGGCCAGGTGAAGGTGGCCGACAGCCACTTCTCCGAGCTCAACAAGCTGGACGACGAGCTGCTCGCGGAGATGGAGAGCGGCGACGAGGAGGGCTTCCGGCGGACGCTGGGCGCACTGCTGGATGCCGTACGGCGGCTCGGCGAGCCGCTGCCGGACGATGCGCTGGAGCCTTCCGAACTGATCCTCCCGGCGCAGGACGCCTCGCTCGACGAGGTCAAGGAGATGCTCAGCGACGACGGGCTGATCCCGGGCTGACCCGGATGTGACGGCGCCCGGCCGTCCCCCTGCGCGGGGGCGGGCCGGGCGCCGCCGTGTTTCCCGGGGCCTCGCCCGTGCTCCGGTGCCCCGGGGCTCCGGTACTTCAGTGCTTCGTCGGCTTCGTCGGCTTCGTCGGCTTCGAGATCTGCGCCCGCTCCGGATCCGGGGTCCCGCCGATGAAGTTCTCGAACTTGCGGCGCGGGGCCGCCCAGCGCCGGTCGTGGTGGAACGCGCGCAGCCTGGCCTTGGCACGGGCCCGCGGGCGATTCGCGTAGAACCGCTTCGCGTAAGGGGAGCCGGGCCGGGCCAGCCGGATCGCCCCGATCAGCGCCACGAAGGGGACGACCGTGCCGAAGAACGCGGTGCGCGCCTTGCCCTTCCACAGGGCGATCAGGGCCAGGAAGAAGTTGGTGGCGGTGTTCAGGACCACCAGCCCGCGGCTCTGCCGCTCGTCGGCGGTCAGGTCGTTGACGCCGAAGGGCAGGAACCCGCCCAGCACCAGCGCCACCAGTGCGGCGGTCAGGACCACGATCTCGACGCTCTTGCGGCCCTGCTCGCTCCAGTAGACGTCGTCGAGGTGCAGGATCAGCGCGAACTCGTCCAGTACGAGCCCCGCGCCCAGCCCGAAGATCACGGCGGAGAGCATGGCGCCGAAACCGTGCCGGCCGCTGCCCACGGCGCCGAACCCGCCGATGATCACGAGGATGACGCCGGGCACCACGTGGTGGACGTGCACGCCGCCCGGGGTGATGTTCTTGAACGGCCCCCGTCCCGCCCGGATCAGGCGGGTGATCACGCGGGTGATCAGGAACGACAGGACGAACGAGAGCAGGGCGAGGAGCAGCGGGAGTTTGCCCGGCTCGACGATGTTCCGGTACCACCAGTGCCCCATGCCGTCGGCTCCCCTGTTGTGACAGCTCCCCCGATTTTTCCCGTATGCGGCAATTTACCGCCCGCGGCGAACAGGTAGCGTTCGCGCCGATGAAAGATTCGTTCGACGACCAGCTCCCCGAGCCGCCCGAGCAGCCCCTGACGCCGCCCGACGAGCGCGCCTCGCTGCGCGACGGCGTGCGCTTCGCCTTCGGAACGCTCACCGTGCTGCCCGCCCGCATCACCCGCTGGGACCGGCCCGCGGCCCGTACCGGCATGGCCTGCGCGCCGCTCGCCGGGCTCGTCGTGGGCACCCTCGCGGCCCTGCCGGGGGTGCTGCTGCTGGTCCTGGGCGGCGGCCCGATGCTCGCGGCGGCCGTCACCGTCGCCGTACCGGCCGCCCTGACGCGGGGGCTGCACCTCGACGGGCTCGCCGACACCGCCGACGGGCTGGGCAGCGCGAAGCCGGCCGGGGCGGCGCTGCGGATCATGAAGCAGTCCGACATCGGCCCCTTCGGGGTGGTGGCGCTGCTCCTGGTCCTGCTGGTCCAGGTCGGGGCGCTGGCGGACCTCTACGCCGAGAGCTGGGTCCACGGGGCCCTGGCGACGGTCATCGCCGCCGTCACCGCCCGGCTGGCCATGACGCTGGCCTCCCGCGACGGCGTACCGCCGGCCCGCCCCGAGGGGCTGGGGGCGGCGGTCGCCGGGGTGCTCCCCAAGGGTTCGGCCGCCGGGCTCGCCGCTCTGGTGACCGTCCTGGCCGGGGCCGCCGCCCTGCCGGTGGGGCCGGGCGCCGCCGTCCAGTGCGCCGGTGCGGTCCTGATCGCCCTGGCGACGGCGGAGCTGCTGCTCCGCCGGTGCGTACGCCGCTTCGACGGGGTCACGGGCGACGTCTTCGGCGCCCTCGCCGAGATCGGGGCGACCTCGGCCCTCGTCGTCCTGGCCCTGGGCTGACAGCCCTCCCCGGTCAGGCGACCGCGTAGGGTGCGGGGCGTGGAAGAGACGCCGACGACCATCAGGGTGCTGCTCGCCGACGACCAGGCCCTGCTCCGCAGCGCGTTCAAGGTGCTGGTCGACTCCGAGCCCGACATGGAGGTCGTCGGCGAGGCCTCCGACGGGGCCCAGGCCTGCGCGCTCGCCCGGGAGACCCGGCCCGACGTGGTCCTCATGGACATCCGGATGCCCGGCACGGACGGGCTCGCCGCCACCCGCTTGATCAGCGCCGACCCCGAACTCGCCGCCGTCCGCGTGGTCATGCTGACGACCTTCGAGGTCGACGAGTACGTCGTCCAGTCCCTGCGGGCCGGCGCCTCCGGGTTCCTCGGCAAGGGCGCCGAGCCCGACGAGCTCCTCAACGCCATCCGCGTCGCGGCCGCCGGGGAGGCGCTGCTCTCCCCGGCCGCCACCAAAGGGCTCATCGCCACCTTCCTCGCCCAGGGCGGCGGCGCCGACCCCGCCGCCCCCGTCGCGCACGCCGAGCGGCTCGCCGCACTGACCGTCCGCGAGCGCGAGGTGCTCGTCCACGTCGCCGCGGGCCTGTCCAACGACGAGATCGCCGGACGGCTCGAAGTCAGCCCGCTCACCGTCAAGACCCACGTGAACCGGGCCATGGCCAAGCTGGGCGCCCGTGACCGGGCCCAACTGGTCGTCGTCGCCTACGAATCGGGACTGGTCCGGCCCCGGGCCGAATAGCGCCCGGTCGCGCACGGGCCCGGGGGCGCGGCAGCGCGCACAGCCGTGGAGTACGGCCGCGTACTGCGGACGCGGTATGCGGCACATAAAGACGCGGGACCTGGGGGCGACGCAGCGCCGCCCCGGCGTACGGAAGGCTGAAGGCCCGCGGCCTTCAGGCCCAGCCCCGCGCACGCCACTGCAGAGAGATCCCACACCCATGTCCTGGCTGTCCCGCTTCAGCCTGGCCCAAAGAGCGCTGATCGGCCTCGTGTCGATCACCGCACTGCTCTTCGGCGCCATAGCCATCCCGCAGCTCAAGCAGCAGCTGCTGCCGTCCATCGACCTGCCGATGGTGTCCGTGCTCGCGCCGTACCAGGGCGCCTCGCCCGACGTGGTGGAGAAGCAGGTCATCGAGCCCATCGAGGCCGCCCTCAAGGGCGTCGACGGCATCACCGGCATCACCTCCACCGCCAGCGAGGGCAACGCCCTCATCATGGCCAGGTTCGACTACGGCGACAGCGGCACCAAGCAGCTCGTCGCCGACGTCCAGCAGGCCGTGAACCGGGCCCGCGTACGGCTGCCCGCCGAGGTGGACCCGCAGGTCGTGGCCGGCTCCACCGACGACATCCCCACCGTCGTCCTCGCCGTCACCTCGGACAAGGACCAGCAGGCGCTCGCGGACCAGCTGGGCCGCTCCGTCGTCCCCGTCCTCGAAGACATCGAGGGCGTCGGCCAGGTGAGCGTCGACGGGGTCCAGGACCTCCAGGTCGCCGTCACCCCCGACAACGCCAAGCTCGCGGCGGCCGGCCTCGACGGCGCCTCCCTCGCCCAGGGCCTCCAGGCGGGCGGCGCGACCGTCCCCGCCGGCTCCTTCGACGAGGCCGGCAAGAACCGGACCGTCCGCGTCGGCGGCGGCTACACCTCCCTCGCCCAGCTCCAGGACCTGCGCCTGAGCGCCGGCCCCGGCAGGCCGGCCGTGCGCCTGGGCGACGTCGCCACCGTCACGCAGGAGCCCGCCAAGGCCGTCTCCCTCACCCGGACCAACGGCAAGCCCAGCCTCGCCCTCGTCCTCACCATGGACAAGGACGGCAGCGCCGTCGCGATCTCCGACGCCGTCCAGGACAAGCTGCCGGAGCTGCGCTCCGCACTCGGCGCGGGCGCCGAGCTGACCGTCGTCAGCGACCAGGGCCCGCCCGTCGCCAAGTCCATCTCCAGCCTCACCACCGAGGGCCTGCTCGGGCTGCTCTTCGCGGTGATCGTGATCCTGGTCTTCCTGGCCTCGCTGCGCTCGACGCTGGTCACCGCGGTCTCCATCCCGCTGTCCGTGGTCCTCGCGCTGATCGTGCTGTGGACCCGCGACCTGTCGCTCAACATGCTGACCCTGGGCGCCCTCACCATCGCCATCGGCCGCGTCGTCGACGACTCGATCGTGGTCCTGGAGAACATCAAGCGCCACCTCGGCTACGGCGAGGAGCGCGAGGCCGCGATCATCGCCGCGGTCAAGGAGGTCGCCGGCGCGGTCACCTCCTCCACGCTCACCACCGTCGCCGTCTTCCTGCCGATCGGCTTCGTCGGCGGCATGGTCGGCGAGTTCTTCGGCCCGTTCTCCCTCACCGTCGCCGCGGCCCTGCTGGCCTCGCTGATCGTCTCCCTGACCGTCGTTCCCGTGCTCTCGTACTGGTTCCTGCGCGCGCCCGAGGGCGCTGCCGAGAATCCGGAGAAGGCGCGGCGCGAGGCCGAGGAGAAGGAGGCGAAGAGCCGCCTCCAGCGCTTCTACGTACGGACCCTGGGCCTGGTCACCCGCCGCCGGATCGCCACCCTCACCGTCGCGGTCGTCCTGCTCATCGCCACCTTCGGGATGGCGCCCCTGCTGAAGACCAACTTCTTCGACCAGGGCGAGCAGAGCGTCCTGACGGTCAAGCAGCAGCTGCCCCCGGGCACCTCGCTGGCCGCCTCCGACGCGGCGAGCCGGCGGGTCGAGAAGGCCCTGACCGGGATCGAGGGCGTCAAGGACTACCAGGTCACCGTCGGCTCCTCCGGCTTCCTGGCCGCCTTCGGCGGCGGTACGGGCTCCAACCAGGCCTCGTACCAGGTCACCCTGGAGGACTCCGGCGACTCCGAGGGCGTCAAGAAGCGCATCGAGGACGCGCTCGGCAAGCTCGACGGCATCGGCGACACCAGCATCTCGGCGGGCGGCGGCTTCGGCAGCCAGAACCTGAGCGTGGTCGTCAAGGCCGGCGACGCGGAGGTCCTCGCCAAGGCCGCCGAGCAGGTCCGGGCCGAGGTGGCCACGCTCGACGACGTCACCGACGTCCAGAGCGACCTCTCCCAGTCCGTGCCCCGGATCTCGGTGACCGCCACCCCGAAGGCCGCGGAGGCGGGCCTGAACCAGGCCGCCCTCGGCGCGATCGTCGCCCAGGCCGTACGGGGCAACCCGGCGGGCAAGGCCGTACTGGACAACACCGAGCGGGACGTCGTCATCAAGTCCGCGCACCCGGCCACCACCCTGGCCGAACTGCAGGCGCTCCCCGTCGGCCCGGTCAAGCTCGGCGACGTCGCCGAGGTCAAGGAGGTCCCCGGCCCGGTCTCGATGACCCGGATCGACGGCGCCCGCGCCGCCACCGTCACCGCGAAGCCGGTCGGCGACAACACCGGCGCGATCGGCGCCGAGCTCCAGACGAAGATCAAGGCCCTGGACCTTCCGGACGGGGCCACCGCCACCATCGGGGGCGTCTCCGAGGACCAGGGCGACGCGTTCGCCTCCCTGGGCCTGGCCATGCTCGCGGCCGTCGCGATCGTGTTCATGCTGCTCGTGGCCACGTTCCGGTCGCTGGTCCAGCCGCTGGTCCTGCTGGTCTCCATCCCCTTCGCGGCGACCGGCGCGCTCGGCCTGCTGCTGGTGACCGGCACCCCGCTGGGCGTCCCGGCGATGATCGGCATGCTGATGCTCATCGGCATCGTCGTGACCAACGCGATCGTCCTGATCGACCTGGTCAACCAGTACCGCGCCCAGGGGCTCGGCGTGGTCGAGGCCGTCATCGAGGGCGGCCGGCACCGCCTGCGCCCGATCCTCATGACGGCCCTCGCGACGATCTTCGCGTTGCTCCCGATGGCGCTCGGCGTCACCGGCGGGGGCGGGTTCATCTCGCAGCCGCTCGCGGTGGTGGTGATCGGCGGCCTGGTCAGCTCGACCCTGCTGACGCTGCTCCTGGTGCCGACCCTCTACACGATGATCGAACTCCGCAAGGAGCGCCGCCGCGCGAAGCGCGAGGCCAAGCGCACGGCCCGCCTGACGGTGGTCCCGTCCCCGGAGGAGTCCTCGGACGAGGAGTCTCCGGTCAGGGTCTGACGCACGGTCCGGTGAACGCCGAAGGGCCGCCCCTCCCCGGTCGGGGAGGGGCGGCCCTTCGGGCGTACGGGAGGGGACGGCTACGGGAGGGCGAGCATGCGCTCCAGGGCGAGCTTCGCGAAGCTCTCGGTCTCCTTGTCGACCTGGATCTGGTTGACGAGGGTGCCCTCGGCCAGGGACTCCAGGGTCCACACCAGGTGGGGGAGGTCGATGCGGTTCATCGTCGAGCAGAAGCAGACCGTCTTGTCGAGGAAGACGACCTCCTTGTCCTCCGCGGCGAATCGATTCGCCAGGCGGCGGACGAGGTTCAGCTCGGTGCCGATGGCCCACTTGGAGCCGGCCGGGGCCGCCTCCAGCGCCTTGATGATGTACTCCGTCGAGCCGACGTAGTCCGCGGCCGCGACGACCTCGTGCTTGCACTCGGGGTGGACGAGGACGTTCACGCCGGGGATGCGGGCGCGCACGTCGTTGACCGAGTCGACCGAGAACCGGCCGTGCACCGAGCAGTGGCCGCGCCACAGGATCATCTTGGCGTCCCGCAGCTGCTCGGCGGTCAGGCCGCCGTTCGGCTTGTGCGGGTTGTAGAGCACGCAGTCGTCCAGGGACATGCCCATGTCGCGGACGGCGGTGTTGCGGCCCAGGTGCTGGTCCGGCAGGAAGAGCACCTTCTCGCCCTGCTCGAAGGCCCACTCCAGGGCCTTCTTCGCGTTGGACGAGGTGCAGATCGTGCCGCCGTGCTTGCCGGTGAACGCCTTGATGTCGGCGGAGGAGTTCATGTACGAGACGGGGACCGTCGCCCCGGCTACGCCGGCCTCGGTGAGCACGTCCCAGCACTCGGCGACCTGCTCGGCGGTGGCCATGTCGGCCATCGAGCAGCCGGCGGCCAGGTCCGGCAGGACGACCTTCTGGTCGTCCGAGGTCAGGATGTCCGCGGACTCCGCCATGAAGTGGACGCCGCAGAAGACGATGTACTCGGCCTCCGGCTTGGCCGCCGCGTCCTTGGCCAGCTTGAAGGAGTCGCCGGTGACGTCGGCGAACTCGATCACCTCGTCACGCTGGTAGTGGTGGCCGAGGATGAAGACCTTGTCCCCGAGCTTCTCCTTGGCCGCGCGGGCGCGGGCGACCAGGTCCGGGTCCGACGGCGACGGCAGGTCGCCGGGACACTCCACCCCGCGCTCGCTCTTGGGATCGGCCTCGCGGCCGAGCAGCAGCAGGGCAAGGGGCGTCGGCTGGACGTCCAAAGGCTGGGCGGTGGTCACGACACGCACCCTTTCTGTTCTGCGACTAGGGGACTTCTGAAGCGGAGCTTCGACTTCTCGTCTATTTGACGCTATCTATGATAGCCGCTTCACGTCACTTTGACGATGCCGATAGTGTCGATGTGACGAATTCGCCCGGGATGAACCCCGCGGTCCGTCAGGTCCGCCTCCGCGCGACGGTGTGCGAGCATGAATATCTGAAACATGCGTCGGGTCCGGAATGAATCCGCGGACCCGCTCGTTGCCATCGACGGCAAGAGTCCGACGTTTCCCTGCCTTCGGCGGGGAGCCGCCCACTTCGGGAGTGAATGCAGATGTCCGTACAGGACGACAAGACCACTGTGAGCGACGGCATCCTCCTGTCCGACGCCGCCGCCGAGAAGGTCAGGACCCTGCTGGAGCAGGAAGGCCGCGATGACCTGGCGCTCCGCGTCGCCGTCCAGCCCGGCGGCTGCTCCGGCCTGCGCTACCAGCTCTTCTTCGACGAGCGCTCGCTCGACGGCGACGTCGTCAAGGACTTCGACGGCGTGAAGGTCGTCACGGACCGGATGAGCTCCCCGTACCTGCACGGTGCCTCGATCGACTTCGTCGACACCATCGAGAAGCAGGGCTTCACGATCGACAACCCCAACGCCACCGGCTCCTGCGCCTGCGGCGACTCCTTCAGCTAAGCCCGTAGCGAGTACGGACGACGGGAGGCCCCCGGCACCTTCGGTGCCGGGGGCCTCCCGTGTGCTCGGCGGGATACGGGCTACTGCCGGGGGAGCGGCTTGCCCGTGGTGGCGTCGATCACCTTGCGCTCGCCGAGGGGCTGCTGGAGCGTCGTGGACACCGTCATGTCCTGGGCGAGCATGATGCAGGCCCGGCCCGGCTCGTTCGGGGTGTCGGTGATCCTCACCGAGACCGAACCGGCCTCCTCCCGCGCCTCCAGGGCGTACGTGCTGCACACCCCGCCCCAGAAGTTCACGGTCAGCGTCCGGTCGGCCTCGCGGTACGAGGCGCCGGGGAGGGTCCGCCCGCCCTTGGGGGCCGACGGCACCGCGGAGCCGCTCTCACCGGCCGGCTGGACCACCGTGCGGCCGGGCCCGCCGTTGCTGCCCGCCACCTCGAACAGCCAGGCCGGGACCAGCCCGCGCGCCCCGTCCACGGTCCCCGGGGCCAGCCCGAGCACCGCCCCCTTCACGGTCTCGGTCCGCGGCGGCTTCATCGGCCGCGGCTCCGGGTTGCAGGGAGGCGTGTCCCCGGGGCCGACCGGGGTGTCCGGGGTCAGCGGGACCGAGGTCGCGCAGCCGCTGGGCCCCGGGTCCGTACCGCCGGATCCCGCCGAGGAGCGGTTCAGCCGGGCCAGCGCCTCGACGGCCCCGACCACCGGCTGCTCGGCGGCGCGTACCGGGGCCTTCAGCTCGCCGCCGCCCGCCACCACCTGGGAGTCCGCGCCGACGCTGATCTTCGTGGCCCAGCCCTGGGTGGGCAGCCCGTCGATCACCGGGTCGGCCGTCACCACGCGTACGGAGCCCTGCGTGAGCCGGGCGTCCAGCTTGGCCCCGCTCTGGCCGAGCGCCGCGAGCACCGGGGCGGCGGCGGCCTTGGCGGCCTCCTCGCTCACCGGGGTCCCGCCCTTGGCGTCCGCCCCGGCCTTGCCGTCCGCGCCGTCCGCCTGGGGCAGGGTGGCCGGGCCGCAGGTGTCCTTGCCGCGCTTGCAGTCGTCGCCGGCGCCGCCCGTCCCCTGGCCCCCCGTCCCCTGGAAGCGGGAGTAGTTCCAGGTGCCGGGGGCCTTGTGGTTCACCGTGAGCCGGGGTCCGGAGCCGTCGGCGCCCTCCCCGGCCTGCCAGGTCTCACCGGTGAGCCGCGGGGCGCCCGGGATGCCCAGGGCCGTCGCGAGCCGCGCCGCCTCCTCCGGTCCGACCTCGCCGGTCGCGGCGAAGGACGGCGCGGTCGCCGGGGCGTCCGGGAGCTTCACGTCGGCCCGGTACGTCACCCCGCTGCCGTGCGGGTCCGGCTCGCCGGGGGCGATGCCCGGCCCGGAAGGGCTCGGCGCGACGCGGGGCGCCGACGCCGCGCTGTCGGCCGTACGGACGCCCTGCTTGCCGTCGCCCGAGGCCGCAGACGCCCAGTACGCCGTACCGCCGCCCGCGAGCAGGACGGCGGCCGCGATCGAGCCGATGGCCCAGGCCGGCCGCCGCCGTGTGCCGCGTGATGTGTCGGGTTGTTCGCTGGTCACCGCTTGCTCCTTCGCCCTCGCCGCAGTGGCTGATGCGGCTGTGACGGAACAGACGGCGAACCGGTTCCCCGATCCCTCGGCGACCGGTCGCTAGTCCCCGTACTCGGCCGTCGAGGCGATCAGGCGGGCCGAGGCCGGCGGGACGCTGATCCCGTGGATCTGCGAGGGCGCCACGCGGTCCGGCCGGGGGTCCGCCGGGACCGCCCAGTGCGGAGCCATCCTGGCGCAGTCACCCAGCAGCTGCGCGAACCCGGGCCGCGTGTCGGCGGCGCCCTTCTCGGCGCCTTCCTTGGGCATGCCCATGTACCCGAAACCATCGGTGTAGGTCATGGGGGCACCGTAGGCGCGGCCCGGTGGGCGAAGAAAGACCTACTACGGGGTAGTTTCGTGCGGTCGGCGACCGGGCGGCGACCGGGGTAGTTTTGACTGTCCCCCTCGCCGTCCTCCGCAGGAGCGTCCACGCCGTGCGTATCGCAGTCACCGGCTCCATCGCCACCGACCACCTCATGACCTTCCCCGGCCGCTTCGCCGACCAGCTCGTCGCGGACCAGCTGCACACGGTCTCCCTCTCCTTCCTCGTGGACAACCTCGACGTGCGCCGGGGTGGCGTCGGCCCGAACATCTGCTTCGGCATGGGCCAGCTCGGCACCCGCCCGATCCTGGTCGGCGCCGCCGGATACGACTTCGACGAGTACCGCGCGTGGCTGGACCGGCACGGCGTCGACACGGAGTCCGTGCGGATCTCCGAGGTGCTGCACACCGCGCGCTTCGTGTGCACCACGGACGCCGACCACAACCAGATCGGCTCCTTCTACACGGGCGCGATGAGCGAGGCCCGCCTGATCGAGCTGAAGGCGGTCGCGGACCGGGTGGGCGGGCTCGACCTCGTCCTCATCGGCGCCGACGACCCCGAGGCGATGCTGCGCCACACGGAGGAGTGCCGGACGCGGGGGATCCCGTTCGCGGCGGACTTCTCGCAGCAGATCGCCCGGATGGACGGCGAGAACATCCGCACCCTGATGGAGGGCGCGACGTACCTCTTCTCGAACGAGTACGAGAAGGGCCTGATCGAGTCGAAGTCCGGCTGGACCGACGAGGAGATCCTGGGCAAGGTCGGCACGCGCGTGACCACGCTGGGCTCGCGGGGCGTGCGCATCGAGCGGGTCGGCGAGGAGCCGATCGTGGTCGGCTGCCCGGACGAGACGGCGAAGGTGGACCCGACGGGCGTCGGCGACGCGTTCCGCGCCGGTTTCCTGACCGGCCTCGGCTGGGGCGTGGGTCTGGAGCGTGCGGCGCAGATCGGCTGCATGCTGGCGACCCTCGTGATCGAGACGCTGGGCACGCAGGAGTACACCCTGGCGCGCGCCCACTTCATGGAGCGCTTCACGAAGGCCTACGGCGAGGACGCGGCGTCCGAGGTCCGCGCCCACCTGGCGGCGTAGCCCCCCGCGCCACACCCCGGGCGGGGCCGGATCCGGCCCCGCCCGGGGTCACACCCGGCGGCGGACCGTGTACGCGACCCCCACCGGGCGCGGGGCCTCGCCCACGTACGTGTGGCCGCGCATCGTGCACCAGGCCGGGATGTCCAGGCGGGCCACCTCGTCGTCCGAGAGGACGGTGACGGTGCCGCCGACCGGCACCGTGCCGATGGCGCGGGCCAGCTCGATCACCGGCTGCGGGCAGCGCAGGCCCAGGGCGTCGATCTCCAGCGCGTCCGACACCGGCGCCGCGGCGGCCGGTTCGGCCACGCCCAGCGTGGCGCGGACCCCCGCCACCACCCCCGGGAGCACCTCCAGGAAGCCGTTCACCTCCTGCGCCGTCGTCCCCGGCGGCAGGGAGACGCGTACGTTCCCCTCCGACAGCACGCCCATCGCCCTCAGCACGTGACTCGGGGTCAGCGTGGAGCTGGTGCAGGAGGAGCCGGAGGAGACGGAGTAGCCCGCCCGGTCCAACTCGTGCAGCAGCGTCTCGCCGTCGACGTACAGACAGGAGAACGTGACCAGGTGCGGCAGCCGCCGCTCCGGATCCCCGACGACCTCCACGTCCGGCACCAGCCGGGCCACGCGCCGCCGGATGCGGTCCACCAGGATCCGCAGGCGGGCCGCCTCCGCGTCGGCCTCGGCCCGTACGGCCCGCAGCGAGGCCGCCGCCGCCACGACGGCCGGGAGGTTCACGAAGCCGGGCGAGCGGCCCGACTCCCTCTCGTCGGCGGGGAATTGGGGCGAGAAGCGGACGCCCTTGCGGACCGCCAGCAGCCCGACCCCCGCAGGACCGCCCCATTTGTGGGCGCTCGCGGTGAGCACCGACCAGGCCCCCTCCACCGGTCCCCAGCCCAGCGACTGCGCCGCGTCCACGAGCAGCGGCACCCCGGCCTCCGCGCAGACCTCGGCCACCTCGGCCACCGGCTGGACCGTGCCCACCTCGTGGTTGGCCGACTGGAGGCAGGCCAGGGCCGTCGACGCGTCCAGTACGGAGGCGTATCCGGCGGGGGAGACCGCGCCCGCGCGGTCGACCGGGACCTGGGTCACGGTCCCCCCGGTGGCCTCGTGGGCCGCCGCGGCGTGGAGCACAGAACTGTGTTCGACCGCCGATACGACCAGATGACCGCCGACGCGTCGGCGCCCGGCGAGCGCTCCCGCCACCCCGGTGTGAACCGCGTGCGTCCCCGAAGGAGTGAACACGAGCTCGTCGGGGCGACAGCCCACGGCCTCCGCCGCCGCCTCCCGAGCCGCGTCCAGCAGCAGCCGGGCGCGCCGGCCCTCCCGGTAGAGCCGGGCGGGGTCCGCCCAGCCCTCGTCCAGGGAGGCCTGCAACGCCTGCCGGGCCACGGGGTGCAGGGGAGCGGCGGACGCGGTGTCGAAGTACGGCATACGGGCACGCTAACCGGCGACCGGGGACGTCCGAGGTCAGGGGGCGTCAGATGCCCTCCGGAAGCCGCCATTCAGGGGGTGTTGGGCCGTCCCCCGTACGGCGGATCCATCCCTTCGGGGGCAGTAGCGGCGCGTTGGGCACCCTCCCCGCGCGACCCCAAATAGCGTCCAGTAGGGTTTGGTCCGCATAAACATCCAAACCCCTGCCTGCGTCAGGGCCGGCGACCGACCCGAATACGGCCGCGGCCGGCCGCGCGGGCCGAGACTCTCGGGAAGGCGCTACGTGAGTCCCTACGGCTCCGACCGCTCGCCGCGGCGCCCGATGCGGCGGAAGCTGCTGCAGGCGCTGACTGCGGGCGCGGTCCTGGCGACCGCCACTGGTTGCTCGTACAACTGGCAAGACTTCCCCCGGCTCGGAATGCCCTATCCGGTCACGGAGGAGGCGCCTCGCATCCTGTCCCTGTGGCAGGGGTCGTGGGCAGCTGCCCTCATCACGGGCATCCTGGTCTGGGGCCTGATCATCTGGAGCGTCATCTTCCACCGGCGCAGCCGGACGAAGGTGGAGGTCCCCCCGCAGACCCGGTACAACATGCCCATCGAGGCGCTGTACACCGTGGTTCCGCTCATCATCGTCTCGGTGCTCTTCTACTTCACCGCGCGTGACGAGTCGAAGCTCCTCGCCCTCACCCCGAAGCCGGCTCACACGATCAACGTGATCGGCTTCCAGTGGAGCTGGGGCTTCAACTACGTCGAGAACGTCGACGGCGATGCGGCGACCCCGAAGGCGGGCGAGGTTCCCAAGGAGCTCGCCAACATCCCGGACCGCTTCACCAAGGAATTCCCCGCGGGCGCCGAAGGCGTCTACGAGAAGGGCGTCCCCGGCGACCGGAACCTGGAGACCGGCAACCCCGGCCCCACGCTCTGGCTGCCGAAGGGTGAGAAGGTCCGTTTCATCCTGTCGTCGAACGACGTCATCCACTCCTTCTGGGTGGTCCCCTTCCTGTTCAAGCAGGACGTCATCCCAGGCCACACCAACGTCTTCGAGGTCACCCCGTCCCAGGAGGGCACCTTCGTGGGCAAGTGCGCCGAGCTCTGCGGCGTCGACCACTCCCGGATGCTCTTCAACGTCAAGGTCGTCTCGCCCGAGGTCTACCGGGCGCACCTCAAGGAACTGGCCGAGAAGGGGCAGACCGGCTTCCTCCCGGCCGGCATCAAGCAGACTGACCCGGCCCGGAATGCGGAGACGAACAAACTGTGAGCATCCTCAACGAATCTCAGGGTGCCGCCGCCGACTCGTATGAAAACGAGCTGCCGGTGCGGCGCAAGCAGCCGGGCAATGTCGTCGTGAAGTGGATGACCACTACCGACCACAAGACCATCGGCACGATGTACCTGGTCACGTCGTTCGTGTTCTTCATCATCGGCGGCCTGCTGGCGCTCCTCATGCGCGCCGAGCTGGCTCGTCCGGGCACGCAGATCATGTCGAACGAGCAGTTCAACCAGGCGTTCACCATGCATGGCACGATCATGCTGCTGATGTTCGCCACCCCGCTCTTCGCGGGCTTCGCGAACTGGATCATGCCGCTGCAGATCGGCGCGCCCGACGTGGCGTTCCCGCGGCTGAACATGTTCGCGTACTGGCTGTACCTCTTCGGCTCGACCATCGCGGTGGCCGGCTTCGTGACGCCGAACGGCGCCGCCGACTTCGGCTGGTTCGCCTACTCCCCGCTGTCGGACGCGGTCCGCTCGCCGGGCATCGGCGCCGACATGTGGATCATGGGTCTGGCCTTCTCCGGCTTCGGCACGATCCTCGGCTCGGTCAACTTCATCACCACGATCATCTGCATGCGCGCCCCCGGCATGACGATGTTCCGCATGCCGATCTTCACCTGGAACGTGCTGCTGACCGGTGTCCTGGTCCTGCTCGCCTTCCCGGTGCTGGCCGCCGCGCTCTTCGCGCTGGAGGCCGACCGCAAGTTCGGCGCCCACGTGTTCGACGCCTCGAACGGCGGGGCATTGCTCTGGCAACACCTCTTCTGGTTCTTCGGACACCCAGAGGTGTACATCATCGCGCTGCCGTTCTTCGGAATCGTCTCCGAGATCATCCCGGTCTTCTCGCGCAAGCCGATGTTCGGTTACATCGGCCTGATCGCGGCGACGATCGCGATCGCCGGCCTCTCCGTGACCGTGTGGGCCCACCACATGTACGTCACCGGCGGTGTGCTGCTGCCGTTCTTCTCCTTCATGACCTTCCTGATCGCGGTCCCGACCGGTGTGAAGTTCTTCAACTGGATCGGCACCATGTGGAAGGGCTCGCTGTCCTTCGAGACCCCGATGCTCTGGACGATCGGCTTCCTGGTCACCTTCACCTTCGGTGGTCTGACCGGCGTCATCCTGGCCTCGCCCCCGATGGACTTCCACGTCTCCGACTCGTACTTCGTCGTCGCGCACTTCCACTACGTCGTCTTCGGCACCGTGGTGTTCGCGATGTTCGCCGGCTTCCACTTCTGGTGGCCGAAGTTCACGGGCAAGATGCTGGACGAGCGCCTCGGCAAGATCACCTTCTGGACGCTGTTCATCGGCTTCCACGGCACGTTCCTGGTGCAGCACTGGCTGGGTGCCGAGGGCATGCCGCGCCGTTACGCGGACTACCTCGCCGCCGACGGCTTCACCGCCCTGAACACGATCTCGACGATCAGCTCGTTCCTGCTGGGCATGTCGATGCTGCCGTTCATGTACAACGTCTGGAAGACGGCGAAGTACGGCAAGAAGGTCGAGGTCGACGACCCGTGGGGCTACGGCCGTTCGCTCGAGTGGGCGACGTCCTGCCCGCCGCCGCGGCACAACTTCCTCACCCTGCCGCGCATCCGCTCGGAGTCGCCGGCGTTCGACCTGCACCACCCTGAGATCGCGGCCCTCGACCACCTTGAGGACCACGGCGTGGCCCCCAAGTCCGTCGCGGGCGGCAAGGAGGCCGGCAAGTGAAGATCCAGGGCAAGATGTTCCTCTGGCTCTCCTTCTTCATCCTGATCATGGCCGTCGTGTACGGCGTGTGGTCGAAGGAGCCCGTCGGAACCACCGCGCTCTTCCTGGCCTTCGGCCTGAGCGTCATGATCGGCTACTACCTGGCCTTCACGGCCAAGCGCGTGGACGAGATGGCCCAGGACAACCTGGAGGCCGACGTCGCCGACGAGGCGGGCGAGCTGGGGTTCTTCTCCCCGCACAGCTGGCAGCCGCTCTCGCTGGGCATCGGCGGTGCGCTCGCGTTCATGGGCGTCATCTTCGGCTGGTGGCTCATGTACTTCTCGGCCCCGATCATCATGATCGGCCTGTGGGGCTGGGTGTACGAGTACTACCGCGGTGAGAACCAGAACCAGTAGGACCGCAGCACCGAGACAAGACCTGGGGCCCGGACACCTCCAATGGAGGAGTCCGGGCCCCTCGTTTGCAGTCACCCCGCGCGCAGCAATGGTCATACCTTCATAGCGTGGGCTCCATGAAGCACTCACCGCGTCTTTGGACGGTACTCAGCGGCTCCGTGCTGGTGGCGTCCCTCGGGGCCGGCGCCACCGCTTGCGGGCCCGGAGACAACCCGCTGTCAGCCCGCCCGTACGACGCGGGCGACCTGGTCGTCTTCAACCAGCCGCCGGGCGGGCGGCCCGTCGACCCCGAGAAGCCCCTGGAGATCACCGCCAAGGGCACCGGCGGCAGCCGGATCACCGACGTGTCGGCCGTGGACACCCAGGGACGCCGTCTCGCGGGCGAGCTGAGCGCCAAGGGCGACCGCTGGCACAGCACCGTCCCGATGGCCGCCGGCGTCCACTACACGGTCCTGGTGAACACCGAGGACGAGCGCGGCGCTCCGGGGCAGCGCAGGCTGACGTTCGAGACGACTCCGGCCGACAAGGTCCTCAAGGTCGAATTCGGTCCGGACGAGGGCAAGTACGGCGTCGGACAGCCCCTCACGGCCGAACTCAACGAGCCCATCGCGGACAAGGCCGCCCGGGCGATCGTGGAGCGGGGCCTGGTCGTCTCCACGCCCTCGGGCGTCGAGGGCGCCTGGCACTGGGTGGACGACAAGCACCTGCACTTCCGCCCCAAGGACTACTGGCCCGCGCACTCCACCGTCTCCGTACGGAGCAACCTGGAGGGCATCAAGATCTCCGACGAGCTCCACGGGGCCGCGTCCAAGCCGCTGACACTGGAGATCGGGGACCGCGTCGAGGTCACCACGGACGCGTCCGCGCACTACCTGACGTTCGAGCGCAACGGAGAAGTGATCAACACCATTCCGGTGACCACCGGAAAGCCCGGCTTCTCCACCCGCAACGGGGTCAAGGTGGTGCTCGGCAAGCAGTACTTCGTCCAGATGCGCGGCGACACCGTCGGCATCGGCGGCAGCGAGTACTACAACCTGCCCGTCTACTACGCGACCCGTGTCACCTGGAGTGGTGAATACGTGCACGCCGCGCCGTGGTCCGTGGACTCGCAGGGCTCCGAGAACGTCAGCCACGGCTGCACCGGCATGAGCACGGGCAACGCCGCCTGGTTCTACGAGAACATCACCGAGGGCGACATCGTCCGGGTGATCAACAGTATCGGCGAAGACATGGAGCCCTTCGGCAACGGCTTCGGCGACTGGAACCTGGACTGGAAGGAGTGGCGCGACGGCAGCGCCCTCCTCAAGGGCACCCAGGAAGGCCGCAGTCCGATGGACCAGGCCCGGCTGCGCCCGCAGGTCTGAGCCCGGCCGGCCCCGGCCCGCGACCCGGGCCGAAGGCCCGTACGGCCCCATACCGGCACGCCGAAGCCCGTACGTACGGATTTCGGCGCGCCGGTGCCGGCCGCGCCTCAGGCGGCCGACGACAGCCGGGAACGCACCAGGCCCGCCAGGGTGTCCGCGAACTCCACCGGGTCGACCGGAAGGGTCACCGCCGCGTCCGCGCGGCTCCAGGTGGCGAGCCAGGCGTCCTGCGGACGGCCCATCAGCAGCAGCACCGGCGGGCATTGGAAGATCTCGTCCTTGATCTGCCGGCACACGCCCATGCCGCCGGCCGGAACTGCCTCGCCGTCCAGCACGCACGCGTCGATCCCGCCCGCGTCCAGCTCGCTCAGGACGGCCGGGAGCGTGGCGCATTCCACGAACTCGACCGGCGGAAGGTCCGCGGCCGGCCTGCGCCCGGCCGCCAGCCGCACCTGCTCGCGGGTGCTCGCGTCGTCGCTGTAGACCAGAACCCGTGCAGTCGACCGCATTTCGTTCCTCCACGGTGCCGTGAATCACGTTGATGTTGCGCGGGATGCTACTCCGTCCGACCCGGTGTCAACATCGGTTCGGGCAGCCTCGCCGATGTAGGTCCCGGGGCCGATCTGATGGGCCGTTCGGGCCTTGCACACGCCCCTGACACTCCGAACGGCACCCCCCGGGGTGAGGGCGGGATAAGCGACCGACATAATGTCGGTCGTGGCGACAGCAACGACAGTAGATACCGGGCACGCGCACCCGACGGTCAACCGGCCGAACCTCGTCAGCGTCGGAACCATCATCTGGTTGAGTTCCGAGCTGATGTTCTTCGCGGCCCTCTTCGCGATGTACTTCACCCTGCGATCCGTGACAGGCGCCGAGTACTGGTCAGAGCAGGCTTCGGCCTTGAATCTGCCCTTCTCGGCGACGAACACGACGATCCTGGTGCTTTCCTCCCTCACCTGCCAGCTCGGCGTATTCGCGGCCGAGCGCGGTGACGTGAAGAAGCTCCGGTCGTGGTTCATGATCACATTCGTCATGGGTGCGATCTTCATTGGCGGCCAGGTGTTCGAGTACACCGAGCTGGTCAAGCACGAGGGCATGTCTCTCAAGTCAGGTCCGTACGGCTCGGTGTTCTACCTGACCACCGGCTTCCACGGTCTGCACGTGACGGGCGGTCTCATCGCCTTCCTGCTGGTCCTCGGCCGGACGTACGCGGCCAAGAGGTTCACCCACGAACAGGCCACGTCGGCCATCGTCGTGTCCTACTACTGGCACTTCGTCGATGTCGTCTGGATCGGCCTCTTCGCGACGATCTACCTGATCAAGTAGCGAACACGTCACCGGGCCAGACCCGGCACTCCATCCAGAAACACCGACGCAGAAGATCCTGACACCGGGGTAATCCGTGAAAAAGCTCTCCGCACGACGACGCCATCCGCTGGCGGCGGTCGTCGTTCTACTCCTCGCGCTGGCGGCCACTGGGGGGCTGTACGCCGCCTTCGCCCCCGCGGGCAAGGCGCAGGCCGATGAAACCGCCCAGTCCCTCGCCATCGAGGAGGGCAAGAAGCTCTACGCCGTGGGTTGCGCAAGCTGCCACGGAACCGGCGGTCAGGGTTCCACTGACGGCCCCAGCCTGGTCGGCGTCGGCTCCGCGGCCGTCGACTTCCAGGTGAGCACGGGCCGCATGCCCGCCCAGCAGCCCGGCGTGCAGGTGCCGAAGAAGCCGGTCGTCTACGAACAGGCGCAGATCGACCAGCTCGCCGCCTACATCGCCTCCCTCGGCGCCGGCCCCAGCGTGCCGACCGAGAAGCAGTACGACCCGGCGGGCGCCAACATCGCCAGGGGTGGTGAGCTCTTCCGCAACAACTGCGCGCAGTGCCACAACTTCACCGGCGAAGGCGGCGCGCTGACGAACGGCAAGTACGCCCCGAACCTTGAGGGCGTCTCGCCGAAGCACATCTACGAGGCCATGCTCACCGGCCCGCAGAACATGCCCTCCTTCCCGGACAGCACCATGCCGACGAAGGAGAAGAAGGACATCATCGCGTACCTCGAACACGTGAACGGCGACAAGTCGAACAGCCCCGGTGGTCTCAAGCTCGGTGGCCTCGGCCCCGTCTCCGAGGGTCTGTTCGGCTGGATCTTCGGTCTGGGTGCGCTGATCGCTGTCGCCGTCTGGGTCGCGGCCCACACCGCTAAGGCCAAGAAGTCATGAGTAGCCAAGACATTCCCGAAGAGAAGCACCTGCCGAGCGAGCAGGGCGACGCGCACCACGGTGGCGTCGCAGTCGCGGACAACCCGTTCGCCGACCCGGGCCTGCCGGTCCACAAGCCCCGTATCCAGGACATCGACGAGCGGGCCGCGAGGCGCTCCGAGCGCACCGTGGCGATGCTCTTCACGCTGTCGATGCTGGCCACGATCGGCTTCATCGCCTCGTACGTCGCCATCCCGGTCGACAAGATCGTCTACATCTTCCCGATCGGGAAGGTGAGCGCGCTGAACTTCGCGCTCGGTCTGACCCTGGGCACCGCCCTCTTCTGCATCGGCGCGGGCGCGGTCCACTGGGCCCGCACCCTGATGTCCGACGTCGAGGTCGCCGACGAGCGCCACGAGATCGCGGCCTCGCCGGAGCTCAAGGCGAAGGTCATGCAGGACTTCGCCGACGGTGCGCAGGAGTCGGGCATCGCCCGCCGCCCGCTGATCCGCAACACCATGCTGGGCGCGCTGTCGATGCTGCCGCTGTCCGCTCTCATGATCATGCGCGACCTGGGCCCGCTGCCCGAGGAGAAGCTGCGCAAGACCGTGTGGGCCAAGGGCAAGCTGCTCATCAACGACAACACGAACGAGCCGCTGCGTCCCGAGGACGTGCAGGTCGGTTCGCTGACCTTCGCCAGGCCCGAGGGCCTGGAGGAGGAGCAGCACGACTTCCAGACTCAGATCGCCAAGGCCGCCCTGATGATCGTCCGCATCAAGCCGGAGGACATCAAGGACAAGCAGGAACTTGAGTGGTCCCACGAGGGCATCGTGGCCTACTCGAAGATCTGCACCCACGTCGGCTGCCCGATCAGCCTGTACGAGCAGCAGACCCACCACGTGCTCTGCCCGTGCCACCAGTCCACCTTCGACCTCTCCGACGGCGCCCGAGTCATCTTCGGTCCGGCCGGCCACGCGCTTCCGCAGCTGCGGATCGGCGTGAACGGTGAAGGCTTCCTCGAAGCGCTCGGCGACTTCGAAGAGCCCGTCGGTCCTGCATTCTGGGAGCGCGGATGAGCACTGCCACTGACACGAAGCGACCGGCGCCCTCCAAGGGCGAGCGGGTAGCGGACTGGGCCGACGGACGCCTGGGCATCTACAGCCTGGCCAAGTCCAACATGCGCAAGATCTTCCCGGACCACTGGTCCTTCATGCTGGGTGAGATCTGCCTCTACAGCTTCATCATCATCATCCTCACGGGTGTGTACCTGACGCTGTTCTTCCACCCGAGCATGAACGAGGTCGTGTACCACGGCTCGTACGTGCCGATGCAGGGTGTCCAGATGTCCGAGGCCTTCGCCTCGACTCTGAACATCAGCTTCGAGGTCCGCGGCGGTCTGCTCATCCGGCAGATCCACCACTGGGCGGCGCTGATCTTCGTCGCGGCGATGCTCGTGCACATGATGCGCGTGTTCTTCACGGGCGCGTTCCGCAAGCCGCGCGAGGTCAACTGGATCTTCGGCTTCCTGCTGCTGGTCCTCGGCATGTTCACCGGTTTCACCGGTTACTCCCTGCCGGACGACCTGCTCTCGGGCACCGGTGTCCGCTTCATGGAGGGCGCGATCCTGTCCGTGCCGATCGTCGGCACGTACCTGTCGTTCTTCCTCTTCGGCGGCGAGTTCCCCGGCGGCGACTTCGTCGCGCGGTTCTACTCGATCCACATCCTGCTGCTGCCCGGCATCATGATGGGCCTGCTGGTGGCCCACCTGATCCTGGTCTTCTACCACAAGCACACCCAGTTCGCGGGTCCCGGCAAGACGAACAACAACGTCGTCGGCATGCCGCTGCTGCCGGTCTACATGGCCAAGGCCGGAGGCTTCTTCTTCCTGGTCTTCGGTGTCATCGCGGCCATCGCGGCGATCGCCTCGATCAACCCGATCTGGGCGCTGGGCCCGTACCGGCCGGACCACGTGTCCACCGGCGCGCAGCCCGACTGGTACATGGGCTTCTCCGAGGGCCTCATCCGTGCGATGCCCGGCTGGGAGATCAACCTCTGGGGCCACACGCTCGTCCTGGGCGTGTTCATCCCGCTGGTGATCTTCCCGCTGGTGCTGGCCGCGATCGCGGTGTACCCGTTCATCGAGTCCTGGGTCACCGGGGACAAGCGCGAGCACCACATCCTGGACCGCCCGCGCAACGTCCCGACCCGTACGGCCTTCGGTGTGGCCTGGCTGACGTGGTACGTCATCCTGCTGATCGCCGGTGGAAACGACATGTTCGCGCAGTACTTCCACCTGTCGATCAACAACATCACCTGGTTCGCCCGTATCGGCTTCTTCGTCGGCCCGGTCATCGCCTTCGTCATCACCAAGCGGATCTGCCTCGGCCTCCAGCGCCGGGACCGGGACAAGGTGCTGCACGGTCGCGAGACCGGCATCATCAAGCGCCTGCCGCACGGTGAGTTCGTCGAGGTCCACGAGCCGCTGGCGCAGGGCAAGCTGCACACCCTGACCGCGCACGAGCAGTACAAGCCGGTCGAGATCGGCCCGACGGTCGACGAGAACGGTGTCGAGCGCAAGGTCGGCCGCATGGAGAAGCTCCGCGCGAAGCTCAGCAAGGGCTACTACGCGGAGGACAGCCAGATTCCGAAGCCCACGGTGGAGGAGTACAAGGAGATCCAGAGCGGCCACGGCCACCACTGATCCCGCTTGAGGGACTGATTCAGGTCAGTCCTGGTGTCGCCACGGCAAGAGCCCCGTCCAGTGTCCGGACGGGGCTCTTTGCCGTCCCCGGGGCTGGATAGGCTGAACCCCTTCCCATTCGAGTGGGCCCCGGCATACCGGGTGGCCGATCAACAGCAGGAGCGGACCATGAACGTTGCGACCCCGGCAGGCGGCGACAGCGTGGCGGCCCGCGGCTGGCCGGGTCTTCTCGACGCCCTGCTGACCGGCCAGGACCTGCGCGCCGAGGAGACCGCCTGGGCCATGGACCGGATCATGCGCGGGGAGGCCACGGACGCCCAGATCGCCGGCTTCGTGGTGGCGCTGCGGGCCAAGGGGGAGACGGTCGCGGAGATCAACGGCCTCGTGCGCTCGATGTACGGGCACGCCAACCTGATCGAGGTGCCGGGCCGGACGGTGGACATCGTCGGCACGGGCGGCGACGGGGCCAAAACGGTGAACATCTCGACGATGTCCTCGATCGTGGTGGCCGGCACGGGGGCCAAGGTGGTCAAGCACGGCAACCGGGCCGCGTCGTCCGCGAGCGGTTCCTCGGACGTGCTGGAGAAGCTCGGGGTCAACCTGGACCTCACCCCGGCGAGGGTGGTCGAGGTCGCGGAGGAGGCCGGCATCACCTTCTGCTTCGCGGTGAAGTTCCACCCGGCGCTGCGGCACGTGGCGGCGGCCCGCAAGGAGCTGGGCATCCGGACCACGTTCAACTTCCTCGGCCCGCTCACCAACCCGGCGCGGGTACGGGCGCAGGCCACGGGCGTGGCGGACGCCCGGGTGGCGCCCATCGTGGCGGGCGTGCTGGCGGAGCGGGGCTCCTCGGCGCTGGTGTTCCGCGGGGACGACGGCCTGGACGAGCTGACGACGACCGCGACCTCCCGGGTGTGGTGGGTCCGCGACGGCCGGGTGGACGAGCGGTCCTTCGACCCGCGCGACGTCGGCATCCCGCTGGTCGACGTCTCGGCGCTGCGGGGCGCGGACGCCTCGTACAACGCGGACGTGGCCCGCCGGCTGCTGGCCGGCGAGCCGGGCCCGGTGCGCGACGCGGTCCTGCTGAACTCGGCGGCGGCCCTGGTGGCCCTGGACCCGGGCACGGATTCCCTGGAGGACCAGATCCGCAGCGCGATCGCCCGTGCGGCCGATTCCATCGACTCGGGCGCGGCCCGCGCGGCCCTGGACCGCTGGGTGGCGGCCAGCAACGCCTGAGCTCTCCGAGCGGCTCCTGATCGCTTCCGGCCAAGGCCCCGGTCCACCATGCGGACCGGGGCCTTGTGCATGCGGGATCTTGTGGCAGGATGCTGACCAGGTCACGAGTGACAGCGTTTTGGCCCCGGCTTGCTGTCCGGCAACCCTCCTTCCGTGGCGGGGTGCCCCGGGTGATGACCAGGTCGTGGGCAGAAAGGCCTGCGGCAAGCGCGGATCCCTCGATACCAGGGGTCCTGGTCTGTCGAGGAGCTTTTCCGTGAGCAAGCGAATGCGATAGGGCGACTCCGCCCCTTCTTCACCCTCCGTGCGGTCCCGAATCGTCCGCGCGTCGAGGCAACTCCCGTACCTCTGGCACATGTGCATCCGCGCATCCGCTGCATCCGCACACCCGTTTCCGGGGATGCCCGCAGCATGCGGGGTGCACCCCACGTACGGGCCGTCCGAAGCCATTCAGCCTGTCCTGCCGGGAGATACCGCCATGTCCACGTACCCGAACGCCGCCGTCACCACCACCGCCGCCGCCACCGAGGCCGTCGACCCCGCCTGCGCCCGGCCGCTGCCGGTCCTCGGCCGGGACGTCACCGTCCCGCTCGTCACCGGCGGCGAGGTCACGTACGCGGCACTCGACTACGCGGCCAGCGCCCCCGCGCTGCAGCGGGTCTGGGACGACGTCGC
Source organism: Streptomyces sp. NPDC051109 (assembly GCF_044455885.1). Classification (NCBI taxonomy): domain Bacteria; kingdom Bacillati; phylum Actinomycetota; class Actinomycetes; order Kitasatosporales; family Streptomycetaceae; genus Streptomyces; species Streptomyces sp. NPDC051109. Next base: position 7,965 of record NZ_JBITFF010000015.1, on the reverse strand, counting down.
CGCCTACGCCCCGTACTACGGCAGCGTGCACCGCGGGGCGGGCTACCTCTCCCAGCTGTCCACGGACCTCTTCGAGCAGAGCCGGGTGACGGTCGCCGAGTTCCTCGACTGCCGTCCGTCCGATCAGGTGGTCTTCACCCGGTCCACCACCGACTCGCTGAACCTGCTCGCCGCCGTGCTGCCGGCCGACTGCCAGGTGTTCGTCTTCGAGACCGAGCACCACGCCTCGCTGCTGCCGTGGGCGGACGCGCAGGTCACGTACCTCGACGCGCCGCGGACCCCGGCCCAGGCCGTGCAGACCCTGGAGCGGGCGCTGGCCGAGCGCGACCCTTACGGCCCGGCACTGGTCTGCGTCACCGGCGCCTCCAACGTCACCGGTGAGCTGTGGCCGGTGAAGGAGCTCGCCGCCGCGGCACACGCCCACGGCGCGCGGATCGTCCTGGACGCCGCCCAGCTGGCGCCGCACCACCCCGTCTCCGTGCAGGAGCTGGACGTCGACTGGGTGGCCTTCTCCGGGCACAAGCTGTACGCGCCGTTCGGCTCGGGCGTACTGGCCGGGCGCGCGGACTGGCTGCAGCAGGCGGAGCCGTACCTGGCCGGCGGCGGCGCCTCCCGCAAGGTCGCCCGCCGCGCGGACGGCGGCGTCGACGTCGAGTGGCACACGACGGCGGCCCGCCACGAGGCCGGCTCCCCGAACGTGATCGGCGTCTACTCGATCGCCTCGGCCTGCAAGGCCCTGACCGAGGCGGGCTTCGACGGCCTCGTCGCCCGCGAGCGCCACCTGATCGCCAAGGTCCGCGAGGGCCTGGCGGAGGTCCCGGCGGTCCGCATCCTGTCCCTCTTCGGCGACGACGCCCCGCGGGTCGGCGTCATCTCCTTCGTGGTGGACGGCTGGAACAGCTCGCACTTCGCGGCGGCGCTGTCGGCGGAGTACGGGATCGGCGTCCGCGACGGCCTGTTCTGCGCCCACCCGCTGGTCCGCACCCTGCTGGGCAGCGAGCCGCAGGCCCAGGGCGAATGCGGAGCCCCCGAGGCGGCCCCGGGTGAGCGCTCCCTGAACGCGATCCGCGTCAGCTTCGGCGCCGGCACCCCGGACGAGCACGTCGACCGCTTCGTCGGCGCAGTGAGGGAACTGGTCACTTCGGGAGCCAAGTGGCAGTACCGCACGGAGGAAGGCCGCTGCGTCCCGGCCGTCTGACACCCGTGGGGATCACGCTCAGCGGTCCTGCCGCGGCCGTCTGCGCCCTTGCGGCCGCACGGGAGGTGCCCCGGCGTACCGTGACCGGCGGCGGCGGCGGGGGGCGCGGCGCGGGGTGTGGCGTACTGCGGGCCGGGCCGGGCCGGAGGCGTCAGGCGTCGAGGCCGATGGCGAAGGCCGCTTCCAGGTCGTGCTGGGAGTACGTGCGGAACGCCACGTGGGTGTCGGTCGCCTCGACGCCCGGGATCTTGCTGATGCGGCCCGGGATGATGTCCGCGAGGTTCTCGTGGCGGGCCACGCGGACCAGGGCGATCAGGTCGTACGTCCCGGTGACGGAGTAGACCTCGCTGACGTTGTCCAGCGCGGCGATCGACTCGGCGATCTCGGGGATGCGGTCCACGCTGGTCTTGATGAGCACGATCGCGGTGATCACGGCTGGCTGTCTCCCTCGGTGGCCGTCGCTGGTCGCCTCACTCTAGTCGTACGCCGATAGCGCACCCACGCGTAGACGAAGCCGAGCGAGAAGCCCACCACGTGGGCGAGGTAGGCCACCCCGGGGCCGCTTCCCGCGCGGTGCGCCGCCACCCACTGGAGGGCGAACCAGAACAGCAGGACCACCCACGCCGGGAAGCGCAGGGGGAGGAAGAGGAGGAAGGGGAAGAGGCTGGTCACCCGCGCCCGCGGGAACAGGCACAGGAAGGCCCCGAGCACCGCCGAGATCGCACCCGACGCACCCACCAGCGTCTGAGCCGAGGAGGCGTTGGCCGCCGCGTACGCCGCCAGCGCCAGGTAGCCCGTGCAGATGTAGAACGACAGGAACTCCGGCCGCCCCATCCGCTCCTGCGTCATCACGCCGAAGACGTAGAGGAACAGCATGTTGCCGAGCAGGTGCAGCCAGCTGCCGTGCACGAACAAGGCGGTCAGCGGTGTCAGCAGGGCCCGCGCCGAGCCGGTGAAGAGTTCGTCGGGGACCACGCCCCAGCGCCGGAAGTACGCGGTCCCCGTCTCCAGTAACCGCTCACCGGTCCCGTACGAGGGATCGAGCCCCGAGGCCGGGCCGAGCAGGAACACCACGCAGCAGCCCGCGATCAGCGCGTGGACGACCACCGGGCCCCGAGCGGCTTCCCGCAGGGCCTGCCACTTTACGATCATGCGATCGAGCATGACCCAAGCGGACCCGCCCGAAGCACCGGCAGGCCGTAGGGTTACGTGCTGCGGTCCGCCGATTGACGCGGACGGCGGCTTTAATTGAATCAGCTACGAAGGAGAGAGCGGCCTGATGACGGTTCCCCTGCCGACCGACACCACCCGGTGGCGCTGCACGCTGTGCGGCAACCTCACGCGTTTCGACGTCACTCGTTCGTCGAAGGTCGTGGAGTACGTCCACCTGGACCTTGCCGGGGAGCCCAAGGTCGAGGAGCGCGAGGTGGTCAATGAGACCATCGAGTCGGTCCGCTGCCGGTGGTGCAACGCCGTGGACCAGATCGAGCTCGTGGACAGGCCGGGCGCGGACTCCTGACGGAGCCCCGCCCACAGGTGAATGACGGTAGGGGTGACGGATTGTGGAGCCAGCAAGCGGCGCTGAGCCGGCCGACGCGGCCGGCGACGCCGCCGAGGTGCTCGACCGCCCGCTGCCGGAAGGCGTGCGGCGCCGGGTCGTCGCGCTCGTCTCGGACGCCTTCGGCGGACTGACGGTCGCGGACCTCCCGGCGCAGCTGCGCCAGTACGCCCGGTTCACCCCGACCCGGCGCGCCAAGTTCGCGGGCAACGCCATGGCCGCGGCGGTGGAGACGGACGCCGTCTTCCGGGGCCGCGTCGCCGAGAAGCTCCGCGAGGCCCAGGCCGACCTGGCCGGTGCGCTGGATTCGGGCGCCCCGCCCGCCGCCGCCGACCCGCTGGACGTGGCGGCCGCCGCGTACGTACTGCGCCCGGTCGGCTGGGTGAAGCTGGTGGCCGCCGCGGGCGAGGAGGCGCAGCGCGCCGACGCCGAGCGGGTCGGCGAGGAGACCCGGCGCGAACTGGACCGGCTGCGCGAGGAACTGGCCCAGGCACGGGACGCGCAGCGCCTGGGCGGCGAGCAGGTACGGACCGAGCTGGACGCGGCGCGCAAGGAAGCGGAATCGCTTCAGCGCAAGCTGCGCAGCGCCCAGAGCGACGTGAAGCGCGGCGAGGCGGCCCTGCGCAAGGTCACCGCCGAGATCGACGGGATCCGGGGCGAGGCGGCCGCGCAGGTGGCGGCCGCAGAGAGCGAGACCCGGCGCCTCAAGTCCCGCCTCGCGGAGGTCGAGACGGCGCTGGAGACCTCCCGCCGGGCCACCCGCGAGGGCCGCAGCGTCGAGGACATGCGGCTGCGGCTGCTGCTGGACACGGTGCTGGACGCGGCCCAGGGGCTGCGCCGCGAGCTGGCGCTGCCGCCGGTCTCGACGCGGCCGGCCGACACCGTGGACGCGGTGGAGCCGGGCCGGATGACCCCGAAGGACATCGCGGCACGCGCCCTGTCGGAGACGGATCCGGCGCTGCTGGACCAGTTGTTGGCGCTGCCCCAGGCCCATCTGGTGGTCGACGGCTACAACGTGACGAAGACCGGCTATCCGACGATGCCGCTGGAGAAGCAGCGGCTGCGGCTGCTGGGCGGGCTGTCGATGCTGGCCGCGCAGACGGGCGCGGAGATGACGTGCGTCTTCGACGGCGCGGAACTGGCGGCCCCGGTGCTGCTCGCGCCGCCGCGCGGGGTGCGGGTGCTGTTCTCCAAGCCCGGGGTGACGGCGGACGAGCTGATCCGCCAGCTGGTGCGCGCGGAGCCGCCCGGCCGGCCGGTGGTCGTGGTCTCCACCGACCGCGAGGTGGCCGACGGCGTGGCGAAGGCCGGCGCCCGGCCCGTGACGTCCGCTTTGTTGCTGAAGCGGCTTTCGCGCGTTTCGTAACTCCTCGGCGCAATGCCCGATTTGGCAGGGCCGACAGGGAACGTACCGTCAAGTGTCCTGCACGGAGCGTGGACTGTAGGTAAAGAAGCTGGTCGGCGGCGAAGTTTTTTGCCGACAGGATTTGAAGTGATCACAGCGAGGTCACTAGGGTCGGGTCAAACCTTCGTGCGGTAGGTCACTCATTCGGGGTGCCGGCGGAGGTGTCGCCGAGTCGCGTTCCCTTCGGCGGTTCCAGGAAGAAGGAGCTCGCCTCCGTGGCGTCCCACCGTCGACCCAAGCAGCCGACCCGCACGCGTGTGACCGTGCTGACCGCCACGGCCGCCGCGGCCGTCGCCCTCTCCGCACACGGCGCCTCCGCCGCTCCGGCCCAGCCGAGCAAGGACGAGGTCAAGTCCAAGGTCGACGCCCTCTACGAAGAGGCGGAGCAGGCCACCGAGAAGTTCAACGGGGCCAAGGAGCGCCAGGAGACCCTGGAGAAGGAGATAGGCCAGCTCCAGGACGCGGTCGCCCGCGGCCAGGACGAGCTCAACCAGCTGCGCGGCACGCTGGGTTCGATGGCCAGCGCCCAGTACCGCACCGGCGGCATGGACCAGTCCGTCGCCCTCTTCCTCTCCGGTGACCCCGAGACCTACCTCGACAAGGCCTCCACCCTGGAGCAGTTGAGCGGCAAGCAGGTCGAGGCGGTCCAGAAGATCCAGGCCAAGCAGCGCTCCCTCGCGCAGAAGCGCCAGGAGGCCGCCGGCAAGCTCGCGGACCTCGACGCCACCCGCAAGGAGCTCGGCGAGAAGAAGAAGGCCTCGCAGGACAAGCTCGCCGAGGCCCAGGCCCTCCTCAACACCCTGACCGCGCAGGAGCGCACGGCCCTCAGGGACGACGAGTCCCGCGCCAGCCGCAGCGACAGCGACCGCGCCGACCTCGGCAACGTCAAGGCCTCGGGCCGCGCCGGCGCCGCCCTCGCGGCCGCCAAGACCAAGCTGGGCAGCGCGTACGTCTCCGGCGCCACCGGCCCGAGCGCGTTCGACTGCTCCGGGCTGACCCAGTGGGCCTACAAGCAGGCCAACGTCAGCATCTCGCGCACCACCTTCACCCAGGTCAACGACGGCACGCGCATCGGCCAGAGCCAGCTGCAGCCCGGCGACCTGGTGTTCTTCTACTCGGACCTGCACCACGTCGGCCTGTACGCGGGCAACGGCATGGTCCTGCACGCCTCGAACCCGCGCGGCGGCGTCAAGTACGAGGCCATCGGCAACATGCCGTTCCAGTTCGGCGTCCGCGTCGGCTGACGCACCCCGGTCCGAACTCCCCCTGCGGGGGCTCCTCCACGGGACGCGCCACACCGCCCATCCGGGCGAATTCCGCGTCCCCGCTGTGACCACACGCCCCGCCGGTGACCTGCGTCTCCGGCGGGGCGTCGTCGTGTGCGCCCTCGGGGGGTCGTTGGCCGGTGCGTGGCGGCGCGGTTACTGTCTGCCAGCGCGGAACCCGGCACCCTGCCGCCCACGGAGGGCGGACCCGGTCCCGCGCAGCGGAAGGGAGCGGTTCCAGTGGCGTCCCATCGTCGGCCCGGGCTCGGCAGCCTCGACAGGAACACCAAGGCCACCGTCCTGACCGTCGCCGCGGCCACCGCCGCGGCCGCCATGACGGGCGCGACGGCGAGCGCGGCCCCGACCCTGCCGCAAGAGCCCGCGGCCGGCGCCCGCGCCCAGGTCGACCGGCTCTTCGAGGAGGCCGAACAGGCCACCGAGCGCTACAACCGGGCGGGCGAGCGGGCCGACCGGCTCCGCACCGAGATCGACCGGGCCCAGGACGCGCTCGCCCGCGGCCAGGACCGCATCAACACCATGCGGGGCCTCCTCGGCACCTTCGCCGGAGCCCAGTACCGCTCCGGCGGCATCGACCCCGCCGTCGAGCTGATGCTCTCCGAGAACCCGGACGAATACCTCGACAAGGCCTCCCAGCTGAACCGGCTGACGGACCGGCAGACCCGGCGGCTCGACGAACTGCGCAAGGAGCAGCGCCGGCTGGGCCAGCAGCGCCACGAGGCCTCGCAGAAGCTCGCCGAACTCGACTCCGTACGGGCCGACGTGGCCCGCCAGAAGCGCGCCGTCACCGCCAAGCTGGCCGCCGCCCGACGACTCCTCAACGCCATGCCCAGCCAGGAACGGGCCGACTTCGAACGGGCCTCGCGCTCCGGCGAGCGCCCCGGAGGCCTGCCCGAGCTGAACTCGCCCGGCCCCTCCTCGGGCCGCGCCGCGACCGCCGTGATGGCCGCCCGGGCAGCCGTCGGCCGTCCGTACATCTGGGGCTCCACCGGGCCCTCCGGGTTCGACTGCTCCGGGCTGATGGTGTGGTCGTACCGGCAGGCGGGCGTCTCCCTGCCGCGCACCTCGCAGGCCCAGCGGTACGCGGGCCGCCAGGTCCCGCTCTCGCAGGCGCAGCCGGGCGACCTGGTCACGTACCGCTCGGACGCCAGCCACGTCGCCATGTACGTCGGCAACGGCCAGGTCGTGCACGCCCCCTACCCGGGCGCGCGGGTGCGGTACGACCCGGTCGGGATGATGCCCGTGTCCTCCGTCACCCGTCCCTGACCCGCCCCCGCCGCGGGGCGTGCGTACGATCGTCGGATGTCCCCGCTCCACCGGCTCCTCGTGCGCGCACTGCCGCTCCTGCTGAGCGCGCTGCTCGCGGGATGCGGGGCGCCCGCGGTGCGGGACCCCGCCGAGGGGGACGTCCGGGACGCCGTCGCCGCCTGGTCGCGGACGCCGCCCGCGCCGCTCGCCGGTATCCCGCTGGAGGGATGGGCGTACGAGGTCTCCGCGGTCCGCCGGGACGGCGATCGGGCCACCGCCCGCGCGCAACTGCGCTACCGGCTCACCGGCTACGACACGGCCCCGGCCGGATCGGCGCGCGAGGTGCTGCTGAGCCGCGACGGCGCGGACGGCGGGCCGTGGCGGGTCACCGGGGACCGGCCCGCGCCGGGCGCGCCGCCGCAGCTGTGGGACCAGGGCCCGGTGGAGGCGGTCAAGGGCGCCCACGCGCTGGTGCTCGGCGTCGGGCAGTCCCCGCAGACCCTCTCCGCGGTCGCGGCGGAGGCCGAGCGGGCGGTGCCCGCGGCGGGCGCCGCCTGGCCGCGGGCGTGGGCGGGCCGGGTGGTGGTGCTGGTGCCGGGCTCCCTGGAGCGGATGGCGGAGCTGCTGGGGCGGCCGGCCGCCGAGTACCGGGGCATGGGGGCCGTCACGACGGGCCGGGTGGGCGCCGCGGCGGCCCCCGCCGACCGGGTCGTCGTCAACCCGGAGGGCTGGACGCAGCTCAGCGCGGCGGGCCGGGGCGTCGTCCTGACCCACGAGGTCACGCACGTCGCCACCCGGACCGCGACCACCGCCCGGACCCCGCTGTGGCTGTCGGAAGGCTTCGCGGACTGGGCGGCGTACCGCGGCGCGGCCGCCACCGCGCAGCAGGCCGCGCCCGCGCTGGGCCGGGCGGTGCGCCGCGGGGAGCTGCCGGCCGCGCTCCCCGCCGACGCGGCGTTCACGTTCGGCGGCGACCCGGAGGCCCTGGCCCGCGCGTACGAGGGCGCGTGGCTGGCCTGCCGGCTGATCGCGGCCAAGTGGGGCGACGCCACGCTGGTCAGCCTCTACGAACGGGCGGGCCGCGAGCCCCTGGCCACGGCCCTGGAGGAGACCGTCGGCGGCGATCTGCCCGGCCTGACGCTGGCCTGGCAGGCCGGCCTCCGCGCGGAGCTCGGCGCGCCCTAGGTGTTCTGTCCAGGGAGGTTGTGGACGGGTGATGTAGGTCTCCGCTGAGGGATCTTGAAATGGGTGAGGGCCTTCTGGCCTGGTGTGG
>NZ_JBITFF010000014.1:0-234597 GCF_044455885.1 Streptomyces sp. NPDC051109 | reverse complement strand
TGGCGATCAGGCCTTCCTGGATACCGACCAGCGCGGTGGCGTGGGTCAGGTTCGGGAAGTACCCGATACGGACCTCGGACGCGGAGAGCTTCTTGTCGCCGGTGGCCGCGGCGTTGGCCTTGTCGTCGACCTTCTTCGCCTCGGAACCGTAGCCGCAGGCGGTGAGCAGCAGGGGAAGCGCCGCTGTGACGGCGATGGCGCGCAGGGTGGTGAGCGGTCTTGCGGCAGACACGGAGGTGTCCTTTCACGGGATGGTGTTCGGGGATGTGCGGCGAAAAGGGCGACGCGAAGCCACCGGCACACACGACTTGAATCGGTGGGTGTCGGATTGAATCGGTGGGTGTCGGACGCCCCGGAGACGGTCGTCGAGCCCGTGCGTCGGACGCCCGCGCTGGAAAGCGCGCGATCGGTGCGGGCGGCCGAGGGGCCTGCCCGGCCGACGGAGAGCGGAGTGGGACGGCGTCAATGGTGCGCAGCGCACCCGGAGCCGGCCCGGCGAGGGTGTCAGCCGGGCTGACAGATGGCGCTGGACGTGCGGCCGAGGTCGATGTGTCGGCGGGAGGTCAGAGGCGGCATCCGGCCTGCGTGGTGGAGTTCTCGCACGGCCAGCCTCCCTTGATCCCTAGTTTTCCTACCTGGTTGGTAGGCATATTGGCAGAGCCGGACACCAGCCCCAAGGGGTTGACCGCATGGTGGACGTCCACATCTCGCGATACGAGAAACCGCAGGTGGGGGAGGGGTCAGGGAGGGGTCAGGGATTGGTCCAGGCCCCGGGTGTATCGGCCAGTGCCGATACGCCGGAGGGCAGGTCGGAGGCCGCGACGTCGGCGAGGCTCACGCCGTCGAGGATCTCGCGCACGTTGGCCCGCAGCGCGATCCACAGGGGGAGCAGCGACTGGGCGGGGCCGGTGTAGGACAGGTCCGGTGGGCGGACGCCGCGCACCGAGACGAGCGGCCCGTCCACGACGCGGATGACGTCCGCGATGCTGATGGACCGGGCGGGCTTGGCCAGCCGGTAGCCGCCGTTGCCTCCGCGCTGGCTGAGGACGAGGCCGCCGCGGCGCATGTCGTTCAGGATGCCCTCAAGGAACTTGTGCGGGATGTCCTGGGCGTCGGCGATGGCTTCGGCCTTGACCGGCCCGTCATCCTGTGCCGCGGCAAGCTGCAGTGCGGCACGTACCGCATAGTCCGCCCTGGCTGAGATCCGCATAAGGCCATTATCCGGCATGGATCCGACCGGCGTCCGCCGTGGGTGGTCGTAGGCTGCCGGGCGGGTGCTCGTGCCCGGCAGCCGAGGGTCCGGGCCGCGGATCCGCGGCTACCGCGGTGCCCCGCGTCAGTGGAAGGCGGCCGCCACCGCGCGGTGGGAGCCGTTGAGGTAGTGCTCGCCGATGGAGCGCAGGCGGTGCGCGACCGGGCGGTGGGCGGTCAGGACCCGGGCGTTGCGCCAGAACCGGTCCAGGCCCGGGGCGTCGGCGAGTTCCAGCACCCGGGCGGTGATGTGCAACGCGGCCTTCGACATCACTGCCTCGGCCGTGGCGACGAGGGCGGCGACGCCCGCCGGTACCTCGGCATCGAGCTGCGCACCCCTGGCGAGGGCCTGCGCCATGACCTCCGTCGCCCGGTCGACCACGGCGGTGGCCGTCTGGGCGGCAGAGGCGAGTTCCCCGTACGTCAGGAAGAGGTCCGGGTCCTCGCCGGGCAGCCGGTGTGCGCGGCCGCCCCGGCTGAGGTCGCGCGCCTCGGTGAGGGCGCCCTCGGCGATGCCGAGGCCGACGTGGCACAGGGCGAGCCGGAGCGCCGGTTCCGCGAGCGCGGTGACGGGTGCCGTCGACTCCTCGTCGTGCGGCCGGCGGCCCAGCACCTGGTCCGGCGTGATGGTGACCCGGTCCAGGACGACCTGGCCCGCTCCGGCGACCCGCTGCCCGAGCCGGTCGTGGGCGGGTTCGACGGTCACGCCCCGTGCGCCGGGTGGGACCCGTACGACCAGTACCTCGCCGGTCGCGGCGCAGACGGCATCCACCACGATCTGGTCGGCTGCGGCCACCGCCGTGTCCACGGACCGGCGCCCGTTCAGCAGGTAGCCGGTGGGCCGCGGCCTCAATGCGAGGTCCGGTCCCTCGGCGTCGTCGTGGGGCGCGGGGGTACGGACCGCCCCGGTCCACAGCCATTGCTCGCGCACCGACTCCTCTTCGAGGGCGGCGGCGTGCTCGCGATCCGCGTAGAAGCGTCCGCTCCAGGCGTGTACATAGTGCCGGGCGAGCAGGTCGCCGACGGAGCTGTCCGCTGCGGCGATCTCCCGGATGACGGCGCATCCCGTACGCCAGTCCGCTCCGCGGCCGGGCCCGGGCGGGGTGAGGGCCGCAGGCAGGCCGGCCTCGCGCAGCCGGGCCGTCTCGTCGGTCGGCGGCTTGCCGGCCTGGTCGCGGACGATGGCGTCAGCGGCGAGGTCGTCCGCAACATCGCGGGCGGTGCGCAGGAGCGCGCGGTGCCGCTCGTCGGCGGACCGGCCGTCGGCGGGGGCCGGTGTCGTACCCGTGGGCGTCACCGGCAGGCCCCGGTGCCGCGGTGTGGCGCGGGGGCTGGGCGGACAGCGGTGCCGTCGGGGCTGGCGGTGGTCATGTCGGCTACTCCGGAACGTTGTTGGGTGGCGTCGGCCGGTTGCTGGGCGGTGGGGGAGGCGCACGCAGGCTGGAGGCGGGGGGCGTGCGAGCCGACCGCGACCGGCAGGTCGAAGAATCCCCACGTTTCCCATCGGATTGATAGGGATACTCGCCCGAAGAGGCCTTCCCGGCAAGGGCGTGACCGAATGATGGACAATTCGATCTCGGGATGAAAGACGATGCCGGTCAGCGGCGGGTGCGTGGGGTCGCGACCGGATTCTCCGTCAAGGAGTGCGTGCAGTCAGGGGAGTTCGGCCCGGCCCTGCCCCGTCCCCGCAGACCCTCCCGCCGGCCATTTCCTATGCAATCAGTAGGGAAGTATTGACGCGTGTCCGCCGCGCACCCCACGATGTGCCCATGTCCCCGTCGCAGCCGTTGCTCGTACGCCGCAGGCACGTTGACCTCCGTCGCGTCGCCAGCGCCGTCTGCCGACCCGTCTAGGGCCTCTTCCTCAGGGCATTCCCCGATGCGCGCCGGCGTTCCGGCCGCGCTCGTCTCCGTGCGTCGCACCGTTCGTGAACCCTCCCCTCGGGGGCGGCGTGCACGTCACCCCGGCGCGCGCCGCGCCGACCCTCCCGGTCGACTCCGTCACGGAGACACGGTGCCCTGCCGCGCCCGAACGCCCGGCCTCCGTACCTCACTCCGCGCAGCCGAAGGGGCTCATCGTGACCACCGCCATTCCCGCATCCGCACCTGCACCCGCCGTCCGCCGTTCCCCGGCCCCGCGCCTCCAGCTGGTCGGCGACCGCCCTACCGGAGTCCCCGCCGGCGGGACCGGCGGCGGGCGCGTCGGATACCTCGTGTTCCTGCCGGCGAACGTCGACCCGGTGGCGCTGATGCAGGCGCACGGCATACGTCCGGAGATCCATCCCCTCGGGATCGGGTTGCCCCAGGCGCCCGGGTCGGAGCCGGCCCCGCGCCCCGACCCCGTCCGGCTCGACGACGCGATACAGGTGGACCGGGCCCGTAGGCTGGTCGAGGTCGACGGGCGCGAACTGGATCTCACCTACCTGGAGTTCGACCTCCTGGCCCACCTCGTGGCCCACCCGTACACGGTGCACACGCGTGATGCCCTCATCTCGGGCATCTGGGGGTACGGGCACATCGGCGACGGCCGTACGGTCGATGTCCACGTGGCCCGGCTACGCCGCAAGCTCGGACCCGTCTACCGTGACCGCATTTCGACCGTACGCCGCGTCGGCTACAAGTACGTTCCCGACCACCAGTAGCCGCCGGGACCGGGGCCGGGCTGGGGGAGACCCGCTGTCCCGTACCGGCCCCGGGCGCCGGGGCGCAGCCCCGCCGCTACTTGAACAGGTGGTCACCGGGGGTGGCCATGCGGTGGGTGCCGCCGTGGCGGTTCACCCGGTCGCGGACGAGGTTGACGGCGTTGGCGCACTGCCGGCTGTCGTCGTACTCGCGCACTCCGGTGAAGGCCCCGTAACCCGCGATGATCCCGTTTCCGAATCCCATGGTGATGTCGCTGTCGCCGTAGTCCATCACCCGGCGTCCGGCCGGGAATCCGGAACCGGACCGGTCGAAGGCGCCTCGGACCTGGTCGCGGGTTCCGGTCGTCGTGATGCCCTCCAGGCTGCCGAGCCTGCCCTCCAGGCTCTTCCAGCCCCTGCCGCCGACGTCCGGGGTGTTGCCGCCGTGGTACTCGTAAACCCGTAGAGCACCTGGATCCCGGCCGCCGTCAGCCGTTGGGCCTTGTCCCGCAGTCCGGCGACGCTGCACCCGCGGTTCTCCTGCTCTCCGCAGTAATTCGGGTCCTTGATGTCCAGCCAGACCATCGTCAGCCGGCGCCCGGGGTGTGGCCCTTCGGGCGGCAGTCAGGGGCGGGCGGCGCGACGGGAGCGGAGTACCTCCAAGGCGACCGGGATCAGCGAGACCGCGGCGATGACCGCGATGATCGGCAGCAGGTAGCGGTCGACGTCGGGCACGGAGGCGCCGAGCGCGTATCCGGCCAGGACCAGGCCGACGGTCCACAGCAGACCACCCAGGACCTGCCAGAGGGCGAACGTGCGGGCCGGCACGTTCAGGACCCCGGCGAGCGGGTTCAGTACGGTCCGTACGATGGGCAGGAAGCGGGCCAGGACGATGGCCTTCGCGTACCCGTAGCGTTCGAGGATCTCTGCCGCCCGTGCGGCGCCTTCGCCGATCTTGCGGGACTTCGTCCGGGTAAGGAACGCGGGCCCGGCCTTGCGGCCCAGCAGGTAGCCGGTCTGGGCGCCGGCGAGGGCGCCGCCCGCGGAGGCGAGGAGGACCCAGGGAAGCGACAGGTGTCCCGGGGAGGCCGCCGAGCCCGCGCACAGCAGTCCGGCCGTGAACAGCAGCGAGTCCCCGGGCAGGAAGAAGCCGACGAGCAGGCCCGTCTCGGCGAACAGGACGACCGCGATGCCGATCGTCCCGAACGTTGCGAGGAGGGATTGGGCGTCGAGCAGGTTCACGGCGAGGTGCACCGGCGGCGCTGCGGCGAGCTGTGTCAGGGGCATCGGCACGGTCCCATCGATAATGGTGGTCGGGGCGGGGTTCGCCGCCGCAGGCAAGAGGCTGCCGGACCGCACGGGTGCCGGCCACCTCATCGTCTACAAGACAGTAGTCCGTCTACCTCACTGTAGGCGATCTCTCCGAGGGGAAGGTTTCATGGCGGACAGCGCGAGCGAACGACGGCCGGCCGGCGAGCTGGAGTCCAGTGTTCTGGCGGCGCTGTGGGCGGCGGGGAAACCGCAGTCCGCGGCTCAGGTGCGAGAGGCGATACCGCAGCCGCTGGCCCGGACCACGGTGGCGACGCTGCTCGCCCGGCTGCACGAGAAGGGCGTCATCGACCGGAACCCGGGCGGGCGGGGCTTCCTGTACTTCCCGCTGGAGGACGCGCACGGCCTCACCGCCCGCCGGATGCACCGTGAGCTCGACCAGGACGGCGACCGCAGTGTCGTTCTGGCGCGGTTCGTCGAAGGGCTCAGCCCCGACGACGAGGCGGAGCTCAGGCGCCTGCTGGAGGGAGGCGGTCGGTGATCGTCCTGCTGGTCGTCCCCCTCCTGCTGCCCTGGGCGCTGCCGGCGCTCGCCCGCCGCGTGGCCGCCCGGGTGAGGCCCGACGTCGCGCTGTGGACGATCACCACCGCCTCCGCGGCGCTCGCCGTCGGGGTCGTGGCGTGCCTGGGCGTCCTGCTGTTGCCGCTCGCGCTGGCGGTCCCGCCCCTGGCCGCCCTCGTACACCTGGTCCAGCCGCTCCAGGCGGGGCCGGCGCCACTGGCCCTCGGGACGTCGGCACTGTCCGCAGCGGTCGTCGCGGTCACCGGTGCCACCGTGGTGCGGCGCGGATGGTCCGAGGTGAAGCGCCTGCGCAGTGCCCACGGCGATGTCGCCCACCTTCCGCAGGTCGCAGGGGTGTGCGTACTGGACGACCCCCGCCCGGACGCCTACGCCCTGCCCGGGCTGACCGGTACGGGGCGGGTCGTGGTGACCAGCGGCATGCTGCGCTCCCTGGACCCGCACGGGCGCGAGGTGCTCCTGGCCCACGAGCGCGCTCACCTCGCCTCGCGCCACCACCTCTTCCTCGCCGCCGCCCAGTTCGCCGGATGGTGCCACCCGGCGTTGGCCGCGGTCGTTCCCCAGGTGTCGTTCGCCGCGGAACGCGCCGCGGACGAGGCCGCCGCCCTCGCGACCGGCGACCGGTCGCTCGCCGCGCAGGCCGTGGGGCGCGCCGCGCTGGCCGGCACGCGTGGCGGCAGGCGGTCCGAGGGATCCGTGCTTGCGGCGGGCGCTGTCACCGGACCCGTCCCCGCCCGCGTGAAGGCCCTGCTCGCACAGGCGCCCGCCCGGCGCATCGCCCCCGCGGTACTGGCCATGGCCCTGCTGTGCGGCGCGGCGGGCGCCTCCTCCGTGGCCGGAGCGGTCTGGCTGCACCGCGGGGTCGAAATCGCTCAAGGGGAGCACCCCTCCGACTGAAGTCCGACCGGCCCGCAGACCTGCTCGGACCGGCGGCTCCTGCAGTCACCGGATCGTGCCCGCCAGAACCCTCCCGCCCCCGCGTCGCAACTCAGCCTCAGTCCTCAGTCCTCAGTCCTCAGTCCTCAGTCCTCGGCCCTCGGCTCTCGGCCGTGGGCCGGTCGCCGGTGCGCGAGAGGTACGCGAAGGCGAGGAGGGACAGCCAGGCGGTGGCGAAGAGCCAGCCCCCGAGGACGTCGGTGAACCAGTGGACTCCGAGGTAGACGCGGGTGAGGCCGACCGTCGCACCCCACACGGCGATTGCTGCGGCCGCGGCCCGGGGCACCCTGGAACCGCGCAGGAAGAGAGCGGCGATCAGGAGCCCGGCGGTCATCGCGCCGGTGCTCGTATGGCCCGAGGGGAAGGACCAGCCCGAGGCCTGGGTCGCCCAGTCCGCAACCGCCGGGCGGGGGCGGGCGATCAGCATCATGACCGCATAGCGCACCGCCTGGCCCGCACCGAGGCACAGGACCAGTGCGGCGGCCGTGACGGCCCGTTGCCGGACGGTGTGGCCGGCGTGGATGCCCGCCAGTACGAGCAGGGCGTACGGGACGAACCCGGTGCCGGTGTGGGTGACGATGCGGGCCAGGGCCGAGGGGACGGCCGGGCGGTGCTCCACGGACCAGCGGTGCAGGGCCGCATCGGCGGGCGGCAGATGATCCGGAGCGCGTACGACCCACAGCGCCAGCAGGGCGAAGAGCACGCCGGCGGTCAGGGCCAGCCAGCCGGCTCGGTGTGCGAGTCGGGCGCGGGTCACGGGGAGGCCGGACGCGTCGGGCAGGCCTTCGGCCGGTCCGCCACCGCGAGCTCGTCGAGCGGGCTGACCGCGAGGGGGGTTGCGGTGTGGGCGGAAGCGGCCATGCAGGTGGAGCCTCTCAAGGGAACCGGGCGAGAGGCGACCGGGCGTGACACCCGGCCGACCACGCCGCCGCAGGTGGTCTACTGCACTGTAGACCAATGTGGGGTAAGGGTGGTGTCAATGGCCGGTCGCCGGCCGATCGCAGACCGGCCGGCGAGCGCAGGCCGGCTCAGGCGGTGAGGACCCCGGTTCCGAGAAGGCCGAAGAGCAGGAGTCCGATGACGATCCGGTAGATGACGAAGGCGTTGAAGGAGTGCTTGGCGACGTACTTCAGGAGCCAGGCGATCGAGGCGTAGGCGACGGCGAAGGAGACCGCGGTGCCGACGGCCAGGGGGAGGGTGTCCACGCCGGCGCCGACGGCGTCCTTCAGCTCGTACAGGCCCGCGCCGGTCAGGGCGGGGATGCCCAGGAAGAACGAGAGGCGGGTGGCCGCGACGCGTTCGAGGTCGAGGATGAGACCGGTCGACATGGTGGCGCCGGAGCGGGAGAAGCCGGGGAAGAGCAGGGCGAGGATCTGCGAGCAGCCCACCAGCATCGCGTCCCTGAGGTCGGTGTCGTCCTCTCCGCGCTTGTGACGGCCCATCTGGTCGGCGGCCCACATCAGGCCGCTGCCGACGATGAGGGAGCCGGCGACCACCCACAGGGAGGCGAGGGTGCTCTCGATCAGCGGCTTGGCGGCCAGCCCCACGACGACGATGGGGATGGTGGCGTAGATGACCCACCACGCGAACTTGTAGTCGTGGTGGTAGCGCTCTTCGCGGTTGGCCAGGCCGCGTCCCCACGCGGTCACGATCCGCACGATGTCCTTGAAGAAGTACACCAGGACGGCGGCGATGGCGCCGACCTGGATGACCGCGGTGAACGCGACGACGGCCTTGTCGTCCACCGGGATCCCCATCAGCCCCTCGGTGATCTTCAGGTGGCCGGTGGAGGAGACCGGCAGGAATTCCGTGACCCCTTCGACGATGCCGAGGACCGCTGCCTGTCCGATGCCGATGGTGCTCAATTCGTCCGTCCCTGGGGTTGGTCCGATGTGTTGGCGGTGAAGCGCCGACCGGGCCTCGGGTGCCGGCGGGTGCCGAGCCGGTCGCCGTGACGCGGCGGGTGCCGTGGGAGGAGCGCGGGCATGGCGCACTCGGGGAAGACCCTCACCGTCTACACGCGTGTAGAAGACGAGGGTGACTGTAGAGGATGGGCAGGGAGGCGGCCAACAGTGGACGGGCACGCCCACGCCGGTCCCGCGCACGAAGGGGACCGCCGCCTGGCCCACGGGAGGCGGGAGGCCGAGGTGCTCGCCGTACGCCGGTCGGCCTCCGTAGCGCTCACGCCCCGGGAGGTGTTGACCGCATCGGCGGCTGCCCGGCCTACAGCACGGGGCGACGATCCTGAGGCGCCCGTACGGCAAGGACGTGCTCGCCCGGGCGGCGCACGGGCGGGCCTTCGCCCATGCCCCGCCGCGGACGAACGGGGATTCGCCGTACGGAAGACGCTCCGGGCGGTGGAGGGGGTACAGGACCGCGAGGGGGTTCTCACACGCTTCCTCGACGACCTCTCCCACGGCGACGAGGCGTTGCCGCGCCGACTGCTGGGCGGCGATCCGGACGCGGGCCGGTAGCCGCGGGGTCTGCCGTGCGTCTGGCCGTACATCTCCCGCTGCTCCTCCCCCTGTTCGCCGCTCCGGGGGCCGCCGGCTGGCGGACCCCCTGGAGCCGCGGCCGGCCGCGCCGCTGCTGACGGCGGGTGCGGTGGTGCGCGCCGCGGGCAGCACGACGGTGCTGGGACCGCCGGCCCTCGCGGGTCCGGTCCGCATTCCGCTGATCGCCCCGCTGACCGAGCCGTCACCGGCGGTGCCGCAGCGCGCCGGTCCCGCGCTCGTCCCGCTCGCCGTGGTGGCCGCCCTGCCGCTGCTCTCCGTCGTGGCGACCGGCTCGCGCTTCGCGTTCCGCCGGGTGCGGGCGGCGTGCGCGGCGGTCCTGGAGGCCCCTGCCTCCCCGGAGAGGGTCCGGTGGTCGCCTTGGAAGGAACGGGCCGCCGACGCGTTCGCGATACCGGGGCTGCCCGCTCGCATCGGGGTGACCACCGGCATACGCCGCTGAGCGGGAGGTCATGCTCGCCCATGGGAGGGAGCATGTGCGGGGCCACCACCCTCTCTTCACCGCTGCCGTCCGACTGGCCGCCGCCGTGCATCCGTTGCTGCGTTCGACGGCCACGAGGTCGCGTACACCGTGGAGCGCCGGGCGGACGAGGCCGCGGTTCGGGCGAGCGGAGACCGGCGGCGGGTGGCCGTCACCGTGGGGAAGGCCGCGCCGGCGGCGAAGAACTCCGGAGGCCGGCGCGGACTGCCCGCCGCGGCCCTGGGGCTGCTCGGGCGGCCCCGGGGCGCGTTGGCCCCCGGCCCCGTCCCGGCCCCAGGGTCAGGCCGTGACCGAAGTCGTCCGTCGGGCGAGGGCGTCGGAGGCCTTGACGGTGGCGTAGAGGGACGCTGCCAGGGTGAGCACCAGCAGGGCGCCCACGGTGAAGATGCTGCCGTCCGAGACGGCGGGCGGGCTGCCGGCCTCGGAGCGGGCGGAGCCGCTCAGGAACGGGACCACGGCAAGGACGGCGATCCCGAGGACGACCTCGCCCCAGACGACCTTGGGGAAGTGCCGCAGGGTCAGGTGCAGGAGCGAGGAGGTGTCGTCCTCGGCGCGGGCCTTGGCGATGCGGGGCATCAGCCAGAACTGGTTCACGGCGCCCGCCGTCACCATGCCGAGGACCAGGAGGACCTTGACGAGGACGAAGAGCCCGTACGTCGTCGTCCACAGCTGGCTGACGGAGCCGACGTGCTTCCAGCTCATCCACAGTCCGGAGGTGAGCACCGCGCCGACGCTGACGAGGGCGACGAGGGCGAAACGGCGCCAGATGTCCGCCCACAGCAGGCCCGCGCCGTCGCCGAGGCGGCTGCGGGAGGCGGTGAGTGCGGCGAGGAAAGCCAGGCCGCCGACCCAGACGACGCCGCTGATGATGTGGGTCTGGCCGAACACGAGGTCCAGTACCTTGTCCGCGTCCTTCGGCTTGGTCGCCGGTACCGCCCCGATGAGCGTGACCGCAAGGCTCAGCGGCAGGGCGGTCAGCGCGAGGGTGTTCAGGTGCAGGCGTGCCCGCGGAACGAACAGCGCGATCAAGGCAGCTGAGGCGAGCACCAGAACGGCGTTCTGCACCAGGTGGATCGTGCCCTGCGCGATCCACGCGCCCTTGCCCGCCGGTGCGAGGAGGAAGTCCCAGATCCGGCCGGGCGAGAGGGCGTCGCCGAACGGCATGCCCTTTCCGGCCCGGGCCAGGCGTGCGGCGAGCTGGAAGTAGCCGGCGACGAGGAGGACGACCCCGGCCCAGGCCAGGTACCCCGCCGTTCTTCGTCTCATGACCTCCGCGTCACCGCTGTGGCTCTCCGGTGCGCGCAGTGCCGGGCGTACTGAGGCCGCGTAGGTCACCGTGGCGCCGATGGCTCCGGACAGGCCGATGAAATAGCCGGCCTTGGTGAGGACGCGCCAGAGCGGAGGCGTGGTGTAGCCGGCCTCGGCAGCCAGGTGTATGAAATGCATAAGGCGAGGCTAACCTAAATAAGGCTGCCCTTGTCTACTCCCTGCGGACACGAAACGACTACGCCCCGTCAGACGCCGTGGTTACAGTCGGCGGATGGAACTGCGGCAGCTGAGGTACTTCGTGACCGTCGCCGAGGAACTGCACTTCGGTCGGGCCGCCGACCGCCTGCACATCGTGCAGTCGGCGGTCAGCCAGCAAGTGCAGCGGCTGGAAAGGGAGCTGGGGGCCGGTCTGTTCGACCGCTCGCCACGCCATGTTCGACTCACCGGCGCGGGGGAGCGGCTGCTGCCCGAGGCGCGGGCCGTGCTCGCCGCCGCCGAACGGGCCAGGGCCGCCGTCCGGGTACAGGCCGGCCTGCGCCTCGGCACCAGCACCGGCCTCGGTGAACACCTGGACCGGGTGCTCGGGGACCTGGCCGTCCTCGCCCCCGACGCCCCGGTCCAGCTGGTTTCGGCCTCCGCTCACGACCGCCTGGAACAGGTCGCGGACGGCCGCCTCGACGCCGCGTTCGTACGTTCCCTGGAGCCCGCGCCGGGCGTGCGGATCCTGCCCCTGTGGGAAGACCCCCTGGTGGCGGCCCTCCCGGCGGCCCATCCACTCGCCCGCGAGACGGAACTGGCCGTCGCCGACCTGGCCGGCCTGCGACTCTGCATCACCGCCCGCCGCAACAATCCGGCCCTGGTCGATCTGGTCGTCGGAGCCTGCCACTCGGCCGGCTTCGAGCCGCTGCCCGGACCGGTCAGCGGCTCGCTCCAGGACACCCTCGCCACCATCGGCGCGGGCTCCGTACCGATGTGGACCGTGGTGTACGCGGCCCACGCGCGTGTGCTGCTCAGCCCCCGGGTCGCCTTCCGCCCGTTCCGCAGCCCCGGCCTGGCCCTGCCCATCGGCCTGGCCGTCCGCCGCGAGGACCCGCCGGCTGCTCTCGACGTACTCCTGAAGGCGCTCACCGGGCTCCCGACCGGCGACGATCACAACAGCTGATCGCTGCGGTCGCGGTCTGCTTCTTGGTCGCTCGGCACGGATCCGATGGACTGGGGTCACGTCGGTGAGCGACCCGGACAGGCCGGGAAGCCGCCGCTGGCAAGGGAGTTCGGACATGCCCATCGTCACCGTTCAGCAGGGTCCCCGCGACGTCGAGCTGAAGCGCGAGCTCGTCAAGCGGGTCACGGACGCGTTCGTCGACGCGTACAAGATCCCGGCCGAGACCGTCCAGGTGTGGATCCACGAGGTCCCGGCGGACAGTTGGGGCGCGGCCGGCACGCTCATCGCCGACAAGTAGGACCGCCCGCGCCGGTGACCCCCCGGCTCCGGTCGACGTCCCGTGACCCGGAGGCGGGATCCGGAGGCGTGACCCGGAGGCGGGGTCCGGAGGCGTTTGCCCGGGCCCTCGGGCCGCCGCGTCATGGGCGCATGCGCGCCCTCAGGGGCTCAGGCCGGCTTGCCTGAGCGCCACTTGGGACAGGTCGCGGATGACCTGCTCGTCTGCCCGGCGCCAGGCATCGGCGAGACCCTGCGGCGGAACGGAGACCGACGCGAGGTCTTTCACCGGCCCGGTCAGGGCGCGTAGGGCGAGCAGGTCGGCGCCGCCGGGAGCGTCGAGAAGACCTCGGATCCGAGCACTGCGCCGAATCCAGCGCACGCGCGGGGGAAGCCAGAGCGCCAGCACGATCGCCACCGAGGTGACGATCAGGACCCATGCGGTCAGGTCGGCCACACGGCCCACCACGTCCTGCATCGACTGCCCCGCATCGGAGAGCCCGTTGCCGGCCTCGGCGGCTGACTGAAGGGGCTTCTTCAGGACGCCCCCGACCAGCGGTACCTTCGAGGCCGCGTCCCCCGCGCCGTCGAGGCCGGAGGCAAGGCTGCCGCCCGCGTCCTCCACCTTCCGCCCCGGCTCGGCCAGCAGCATGATCCCGTCGTGGACGGCCAGCGCGAACCTCACCGCGACCACCACCAGGACCACGGCGATCAGGTCGGCGAGCATCTGCCGGCAGCGACGTGCTCGGGTCTGGGCGTAAAGACGCATCGGCGTACTCCTGTTCCGGCGCCGTCAACGGACGAGACCGGTCCCCGACCGGACGAGGGGCGACAGCCGTGACGGCGAGCCGCGGCCCACCGCCGACCGTACGCGGCGCCCGCCCCGTCCAGTCGTCTTCACATGCCGGTTTCACCGCCACACGGACGAGAGCGCCCCCGCGGGCCCGGCGCCGGACCATGCCCCGTCCAACCGGTGGCCTTCCATGGTGAGTTATGGGGTGTCACGAAACCTATTGCCCATCACACCGATCTGTTATAGCCTCTAACGACAGCTTGAAGCTCTGACGCTCGGAGACGCCCACCCACCGACACGCCGAAGGGGAACCCGTGCCCGGCATCCACCGCACCCGCAGCCACGCCCTGTTCGCCATCCCGCTCGCCATCGGCCTCCTCGGCACCGCCGCGTTACCCGCAGCCGCGGCCGCCACCCGCGGCGGGCCCCCCGCCAAGTCCCTCACCTGCCGCGGCGCCGGCGTCGACCCCGCCGCCCGAGTCCGCCACCGAGCCGAGATCCTCATCGACGCGCCGCTGCGCACGGTCTGGAAGCTGCAGACCGACGTCGAGCGCTGGCCGTCCTGGCAGACTCCGGTGACCACCGCGGAACGCCTCGACCACGGCCCCCTCCGCCAGGGTTCGGTCTTCCGGTGGACCACCCCGGTACCCCCCAACCCGACTCCGGCCACCAGCCTGGAGATCACCTCGACCGTCGAACAGCTCGGGTACCGCTCCTGCATCCGCTGGACGGGCCCCGCGATCGGCGACGGACTGCACATCGACGGCGTCCACGTGTGGAACTTCACCGAGGTCCCCGGTGGCGTCAGGGTGAGCACCGAGGAGACCCACAGGGGCCCTCAGGTCGACGCGGACGTTCCCACCGCGACCGCCATGCTCCGCCAGGGACTCGAAGCATGGCTGAGCGACCTCAAGATCACCGCTGAGGCTCGCGCCCACCGCCCCGTCGGTCATGGGGAGTAGGACCGACGCCCGATGCGCGCCGCGATGCCACTGCCTAGGGTCGGTACCCATGCAGAACAGGGAATTCGTCCGTCGCGAGGTGGCGGACCGCAGGCGCGACTGTCTGGAACGACTGGCCGCGGAACGGGACGTATGGATGGCCACGGCCCATCCTGATCACGGACCGCATCAGGTGCCGTTGTGGTTCTCGTGGGACGGCCGAGCCGTGTGGATGTGCACCGGCGCGACCTCCGCGACCGTGCGGAACATCCGAAAGGAACCGCGGGTGCGCCTGTCGCTGCCGGACACGTTCGACGTGGTGCTTCTGCAGTGCGAGGCGGAGTGCTTCACCGTCCGGGAAGTGCCCGGAGACGCGGCGGATGCGTTCGCCGAGAAGTTCGGGTGGGACCCGCGCACGGAGGACGGCCCCTTTCAGTACGTACGTGCCGTACCGCAGACCGTGCGCGCCTGGAGGGGCGAACGGGAGCTGCAAGGCAGAGTCATCATGCGCGACGGAACCTGGCTGGAGTAAAGGTGGTGCCGTCCCCCGGGGAAGCCCGGATGTGGCGGCACGTCGTTGACACCTGCCGAACGGCGTGCGACAAAGGCCCCATGGTTCCCGTGCCGACGCCGGGACCGGGGCCGGGTGAAAATGCACTGTCGCCACACGCGAGAATGTCGAACAGTGGGCACACCACCGCACACATGTGAACGGACAACTCTCCTTTGACCACGATTCCCGGATCCCGTGTCCCGGGGCGGACCTGGACGGTCCGTCTGACCGGACACGGTGACCACACCGTCTCCGTCACCTGCACCACCGAGGCGTGCCGCATGCCGCCCCGGTCCAAGGACACGGCGGCCATGCGACGGTTCGCCGCCGAGCACGCCCGCGCGCACGCCCGCCTCGCCACCGTCCGCCCCCACGCGGCGTGTGCCTGCCGGGCCGCCGAATGCGGGTTCCACGAGGACACCAGGGCCTCCTGCACCGGTGCCCCGCTGCTCGTCCTCATCCACAACCCGGCCGTCGGCCAGGTCTGGACCCTCGCCGAGATCTGCCAGGCCTGCGCACCCCTGATCTCCCACACCGCCGTCCTCGGCCGCGCCCAGCAGGCGACGCCTCCCCGTCCCGCCGCGGCATCCGCCCCCGCCTCGCCCCACGCCGCGCCCCCGACTCCGGCACGCGTGGCGGTGGCCGGCGGCTTCTCGTCCCCCGAGGCCGCTCCCGAAGCCGTCTCCCGCCGCCGCCCGCACCGAGGCGGCCCCCGGCGCACCCGCTGACGGCCGCGATACGACGCGCCGACACGCCGGCCGGCATCTGCGTCCGGACGTTCCGGTCGGGTGTGCACTGCAGGCGTGGCCGGCGGTGACGGCGAGGACCCGGGCCGTTGTCAGTGGTGGGCGAGAGCATGGGACGTATCGCTGAGCCGACAGCATTCCGAGGGGTTTTCCATGTCCGTATCCGTTTCCGGTCCTGCTGCAGACATCGCGTCCGTCCGGTTCTCCACCGGTTGGTGCGCCACGGACCTGGGGCGATACCGCTCCTGTGCGTCCACCTATGAGGTGTACCCCTTGGACAGCCTGCCGCCGCTGGATGCTGCGCGACTCGACGGCGGCTTCGGCTGGCTGGGCGGGGTGGACGGGCCGGGGTCCGAGCACGGTGAGCATCTCGCGGCCGTGGAGCGGGATCTGGCCTCGGTCGGGCTGGCGCTCCCCGAGGATTTCGCCGCCTTCTACGGCAGCGAGCGCCTCTGCCGCTCCTTCGACGAGGTCTCGGTGACGGCCTGCTGGAGCAACCTCTCCGGTCCGCTGCGCAGCCCGGCCGAGGAAGGTGCACGCCTCGTGCGGTTCCTGCGGGACCAGCAGGACTGCGTCATCTGGTACCTGTACCTCCGGCCTTCCGGTGAGGCGTTCGTCGTCTGCTCGCCGGTGGAGCTGGAGTCCGCCGGGTGGGGGTCGGACGGGGAGCCGGCGGAGGAGGTGCGGGTCGCGGTCGCCTCCTCGCTGATGCGCTGCGCCGGCACCTTCGAGGAGTTCGCGTACCGCTTCGTCGTGGAGAACGAGCTGTGGATCCAGCTGAACTCCGCCAAGCCTGACGGCCCGCTCGCTCCCCGCCTCCAGTCGTACGCCGACCACTACGGTGCCGCTGCCTCCTCCTGACCCGGTCGGGCGGTCGTTCCCGTTGGCGGGAGTCCGCCGGTGCCCACGGGGGTTGCGAAGCCGGCGATCTGGTCCCCGTCAGGTACGTCCTCGACCGTGACGAGGCGGCGGGGCCGTTCGAGTCCCCGGGATACCGCGTCGGCGAGTCCTTCGGGGTCCGGACGTACCGGGTACGGCGGCTGCTCGTCCTCGCCGTAGCTCTCGATCGCCTTCACGAAGTAGCCCGGGTGCCAGGCGCCGACGGCCCCCTTGACTTGGACCGCGGTCACGGCGCGGTTGCCGACGAGGTGCTTGAGCGCGACCAGGATCTCATCGGATCGCAGTTCACCCGCTACCTCGAACAGGCTGGCGTGAGCACCGACGAGGCCGCCGTCCCGCAACCGCACGGTCACCGTCAGGCAGCTGGTGACGCTCGGATAGGTGATGACACCCCCGGGTGCGACCTCCTTGACCTGCCCTTCGGTGACCGTCGCTCTGTCGGGCACCGCAGGGCCGGCCGCCGCGCGCGGTCTCCCGTGGGTGGGCTCGTAGAGCGCATTGTCAGCAGCCGTACCGGGTGAGGCCAGGGCCAAGGCGCCGACGAGGGCAACCGCGAGGGTGGCGACACCGCGCTTGAGTCCGATCACAACTCGGCATTCTCCCTCATCGGCTTCCCATCCTTGATCGTTGCCATCCAACCCTGATGATCATTAGGTTGTGTCATCGACGTTGAGTGACACAGGGCGCCTGCGGGTCTGGGTGGCGGCGGGGGAGCGGTTGCCACGCGCGTGCCGCCGATGCCGCAGGACATCAGAAGGTGAGTAGACAGATGCAACCGACGTTCGTACTGGTTCACGGAGCCTTTTCGAACTCCTTCTCGTTCGCGCCGCTCCAGGCCGAACTCGGCCTCCTCGGGCACCGTTCGGTCGCGGTCGACCTGCCCGGCCATGGCTTCGGGGCGACCTACACGCGTTCCTACCAGGTGCCGCAGGACCTCGACGGGCTCGCCACGGAACCCGGCTCGATCAAGGGCGTCACACTCGCCGACAACGCCGCGCACCTGATCGGGATCCTCGAAAGGGCCAAGCAGAACGGGCCGGTGGTCCTCGTCTCCCACAGCCGCGGCGGTATGACGGCCACCGCGGCGGCCAACGTGCGACCGGACCTGATCGACCGCGTCGTCTACGTCTCGGCCTGGTGCCCTGTCGACCTCGACGTCAGCGACTACTACGCCGAGCCGGAGATGGCCACGGTCGACGCCGCCTCCCTGGCCCTGGCGCTGGCTGGGAACCCGGCCGAACTCGGCCTGCTCCGCGTCAACTTCCGTACCGCGAATCCGGAAGCCCTCGCGGCCTTCAAGGCGGCCTTCCTCGCCGACGGCACCGACGAGGAGTTCCTGGCCTTCCTGAACACCTTCCAGCCCGACGAGAACCTGGACGTCGGCACCTCCGCGGACCGGGCACGGGCCGAGACCTGGGGCCGTATCCCGAAGACCTACATCCGCCTCGCCGATGACGCGAGCCTGCCGCTCGCCATGCAGGACCGGCTGATCCGCGAGGGCAACGCGCTGACGCCGGACAACCCGTACGACGTCAGCACCCTTGCGGGCAGCCACCTGAAGTGGCTTGTCGACCCGGCACCGGCAGCCCGAGTCCTGGCCGAACTCGCGATGCTGGACCGATAGTTCGAAAACAGGAAGAGAACGCCCCGACGAAGGCGCCGAGGCCGCGGCGGACTGCTCCACGCCGCCGCGGCCAGGTCGAAGGACATACTGCGATCATGGATGACCCTCTGCTCACCGCCCGCGAACTGGTTCGGGACCGATTTCCCGCCGCGCGGGCGGCCTTCCTCGCCGGCAGCGTGCTGACACACCGCCGGACGCCCACATCCGATCTGGACATCGTGGTCCTTTTGGACGGGCCGCCCGCCCCCAGCCGGGAGAACCTGGTGTACCGCGGCTGGCCGGTGGAACTGTTCGTGCAGACGGAGGCCGTCTGGCACGGCTTCGCCGACCAGGAGACCGCGAAGCGGAGTTCGCCGCTGCTCGCCATGTGCGCTGACGGCATGCTCCTGGTGGACACGGACGGGCTGGGCGCAGCGCTCCAGGACGAGGCGCGAAGGCGATGGGCCGCGGGCCCTGCGCCCCTGTCGGAACGTGAGCGTGACTACCAGCGGTACGTCCTGACCGACCTGCTCGACGACCTGCGCGGCTGCACGGACCCTGCAGAGCGGATGTACCTGGTCTCTCACATGCTGCAGCGTGCCTCGGAGCTGGCCCTGCTGGTCGGCGGGAACTGGCTCGGCGGAGGCAAGTGGTTGTCGCGGCGGCTGGCCGCTGCCAACCCCGGGCTGCACCGCGCGTTGTCCGAAGCCGCCGCGCAGGCGATCGCCGGGGATGCGACCGACTTCGCCGCGGTCGTGACAGAGGTGCTGGACCTGGCCGGCGGCCCGCTGTGGGACGGGTATGCCATCGGGTGACGCTTCCCGCCGGGGTTTCGCCCCGCCGGGGCGGCGGCGACACCCGAGAGGGGACCGAGTGCTGCCGACCGTACCCGCCCGTCCGGCGGACGCCCCGACGCGCTCTTTCGAACGGGCCGGGGGTCGGGCAGGATGCCCGGTGCACCGGGAACCCCCGGGCGCCGGCCGCGAGACGGAGGCTGTGTGTCAGCAGGGCACGAGCAAGCGGAACAAGCGCTCCGGGACGCGTTCTACCGCGATCCGTACCCCCGCTACGCGCTCGCCCGCCGCGCCGAGGGGCTGACCTGGATACCGGAGGTCGACGCCTGGTTGGTCGCGCGCGAGGCCGACGTACGGGAAGTCCTGCGACGTGCCGAGGACTTCTCCTCCGCGAACGCACTGCTACCGGACGTCCCGCTGTCGGAGGCCGCGCTCGGCGTCCTCCCGCGCGGGTTCGGGCCGCGGCCGACCGTGGTCTCCTCGGACGGCGCCGCCCACCTGCGCTACCGGGCCCCGCTGAACCGGGGCCTGTCCTCCGGCCGCATCGCGGCGCTGATGCCGTACGCGCGCGAGCAGGCGCGCGGGCTGGTGGACGCCTTCGCCGCGGACGGCTCGGCCGAGCTGGTGGAGGCGTACGCCCGGCGGCTGCCCGGACTGGTCATAGGGCGGCTCATCGGGCTGGATCCCGCAGACGTCCCCTCGGCGGTACACGGCGGCTACCGTGCCGAGGAACTGCTCTTCCGCCCGTTGACACCACCTGAGCAGGCGGCTGCCGCGGAGGACGTCGTGGCGCTCCAGCACGTGCTGGACGGGTACGTCCGCGACCGCCGGGCGCACCCCCGTGAGGACCTGTGCTCGGACCTCGTGGCCGCCTTGGCCCCCGGAGAGGGCGAGTTGACCCTCGACCAGCGTCACGAGCTCGTGGCCAATCTGCAGAACCTCTTGATCGCAGGCTTCCTGACGACGAGCGCGCTGATCTCCACCGCCCTGCTGCACCTGCTCCGCGACCGGGAGCAGTGGGGACTGCTCTGCTCCGATCCGACGCTGATCGGCGCCGCGGTGGAAGAGTGTGCCCGCTTCGACACGGCCATCCAGGGCTTTCGCCGGGTCACGACGCGGCCCGTGACGCTGGCCGGGACGAAGCTGCCGGCCGGGGCCACCGTCCTCGTGGCCTACGCCTCGGCCAACCGGGACGATCGCCGCCACGCGCGGGCCGACCGGTTAGAGATCCGCCGTCCCGCGGACCGGCGCCACCTCGCGTTCGGCCACGGGCCGCACAACTGCCCGGGCTCCCGGCTGGCCCGGGCCCAACTCCACCTGACGCTGGAGCTGTTCTCGCACGCCCTGCCCGGTCTGCGGCTGGACCCGCGCCGCCCGCTGCCCTCCATGCGACCCACCCTCATCCACCGTTCACCCGAGACCCTGCACGTGACCTGGTGAGCCCGGATCCCCACCGCAGCATCGACTGACGGTTGTCCCAACAGCCCATGAAATCAACCCGGTTCACGATCGCTTCCAAACGACTGACAGGGCCGCGGCGCCGTGCGAAGTTGTACGTGCAACGACCGCCGAGGGGGAAGGGGGACGCATGCCCGAGTACGCAAGTTCCGACGAGGAAGCGGAAAACGACCTCATCGCGTACTGCGAGAAGATCGATTTCGACCCCGAGTGGGTGGCCCCGGACAAGTGGGCCTCGTCCATCAGGATTGCGCAGCAGAAGCAGTACGGCTTCGTACAGGCCCGCAAAACGATCCTCACCGACCAGGAGGAGCTGGTCAAAGCGGGCGCCCGGGACGCCCGCAAAGCGAAGCTCGACTCGGACGCAGCGGATCTGCTCGCGCAGATCACGTACGACCACGCCCTGAAGGACTCGCTCGTCGTCACCATCCTCAACCAGTGCGCCGCCGCCTACGTGGGCGGGGAACGCGTCAATCTCGGCCTCGGCGGTTCCCCCATGGACCGCGGCGCCTACGGCGACCTCCGCGACGAGTGGACGGCTGCCGCGGAACTCGCCGACGGCGGCGTGTTCACCGAGTTCGTCAGCCACGCCCCTCAGAACAAGGCCGCGCTCGGCAAGGGCCAGGTCGGCAACACCCTTGCCAAGCGCAAGGTCCAGGGAAACCTTCTCGTACGAATCGCCGGCGTCCGCTTCAACATGCACATCGACATCGCGGACTAGGTTCTGGCCGCCTCGGCGTCCGCGCCGCAGGCGGTGGCCGATCTGGTCGGACAGCTGCGGGATGACCGCGCGGATCCCGCGTCGTCGCAGGTGGGACCGGCTGGCACGGGAGGAGTGGGCCCGGTCCGCGAGCACGGCCAACAGCCGGGTTCGGGGCCTGCCGGGCCCGCTCCGTGGCACGCGGATGCGGGCCACGACCGCTTCGAAGGCGGGCGCGTCGCCGGAGTGGCCCGCGGTGATGGTCAGGGCCGGGGGCCGTGCACGGTCGTCGGCAGCCGGGTGGGCCCTGGTGCTCAGGCCGCCGCGTGAGCGTCCGAGGACGTGGTCGGCGGGCTCGCCGCCGCCTTCGGCCCCTGTTGCGTGCTCCGGCGGATGCTGGTGGGCGCGGACGACGGTGGAGTCAAAGGGGCACCTCCTGGCCGGGAGAACCCGGCCGGCTGCTCCCGCGCGGCCGCTCGGGCCCTGGTCAGATCGTGACCGGGCCGTGGGCGGTGGCGAACTCGACCGAGACCAGGCCCGGTTCCTCATCCTCCACCCAGGTGACGTCGATCCGGTCGAGGGGGTGGTCGGCCGGTTCGCCGAGGAATTCGGCGATGGAGGTGGCGTCGCCGGCGATGGAGACCCCGTGGATGGTGGTGGAGGTGCGCGGGTCGGCGCTCGGGCGCTCCTCGATGGGGACCAACCACTGCAGGAAGTAGGGCAGTTGCGGGTCCTCCAGGAGCTCCAGCAGGCCGATCTGCTTCCACCTCAGGTCGAACCCGTCGGGGCGGACACGGTGGCCCTCGGCCGAGGTACGGCCGAGGCGGGCCTCGACCGGGGCGATGTCGTCGACGGAGACCACCCAACCGAGCCAGCCGCCGCCCTCGGCGGCGCGGCGGGCGACCGCCTGGCCGAAGGGTGCGCGGTCGGCGGCGGGGTGGTCGAGTGTGGTGACGACCTCGACGTAGGTGCCGCCGCTCAGCGGGAGAATGAAATTGCGGGTGCCGAATCGCGGGTGCACGCCCCCGTCGACGAACCCGGCGCCGAGGGCCGATCCGATCCACTGGACGGTGGAGACGAAGCTGTCGCGGGCCACCGCATAGGACACGTGATCAAGTCGCACTGCGCCATCATCACCCCACAACCCGCACAAATCCGGACGCCACGCCACGCCACGTCGCGCCCGCCGCCCCGGCCGCGTCCGCCGTGGATTCAGCCGGGGAGCGGATCGATCACCGTCATCCCGGCGGGGGAGGCCGGCCGAAGCCGGGCGGCGGCGCTGCCGCGACGCCGAGGCCCATGACCCGCTCGTCAGCCGCTGCGGGGTGAGCGCTGCTATACCGGTCCTGAGCGGTCAACGGTGTGCAGCGGCGCCTGACGCGCTGCAGTTCAGAGGCGGACGATGACGAGGGCGGAATCGTCGGTGGCTCCGCCGGGTGGGAGGAGGTCGAGGAGGATCGCGTCGGCGAGGGCCTCGGGGTCCCTGTCCTGGTGGCGAGTGAGGGCGCGGGCGAGGCGGGCGAGGCTCGTGTCGATGTCCTCGCGGCGGCGTTCGACGAGTCCGTCGGTGTAGAGCACGAGGGTGTCGCCTTCGGCGAAGCCCGTGGAGGCCTGGGGACGCGGCACGGGTTCCGGGCGGGCGCCGAGCGGGGGGTCGGTGGCCTGGTCGAGGAACTCGACGCCGCCGTGGGTGCGGAGCAGGGCGGGTGGGAGGTGTCCGGCGCTGCTGTAGGCGAGGGTGCGGGTGTCCCAGTCGATGTAGGTCTCGACCGCGGTGGTGTTCTCGGCGCCCTCGACGGAGCGGGCGTACAGCCCGAGGACCTCCAGCGCGCGGGCCGGGCCGTCGGAGACGAGGGAGGCGGCGCTGAGGGCGCTGCGGAGCAGGCCCATGACGCCGGCTGCGTTCAGGCCGTGGCCTACGACGTCGCCGACGGCCACCGCGATGCGGTCACCGGGCAGGTCGACGAGGTCGTACCAGTCGCCGCAGACGTTGAGGGCGCCGACGGCGGGTCGGTAGCGCACGGCGGCGCGGTGGTGGCCGATGTTGGCGGGAGTGGGCAGCATCGCCTCTTGCAGGGCGAGGGCGATCTCGCGTTCGCGGGCGTGGGCCTGTCGCAGGCGCTCATTGACCTCTTGCAGTTCCCGGGCACGGGTGTAGAGCTCGGCTTCCAGGACCCGGGTGCGGCTGCCGTCGGGGAAGCCGCGGGCCGCGATGAGCTCGGTGACCTCCTCGACCCGGTGCACGATCAGGACGACCCGGCCGTCGGGGCCGAGCACGGGGGCGTTGACCGGGCTCCAGTACCGCTCCTCCCACTCGCCGGGCCGCAGCGTGGACTGGACGTCGTAGCGCTGCAGGGCCATGGTGTCGCGTTCACCGGTGGCCAGGACCCGCCGGAGCGAGGCGTGCAGGTTGCGCGCCCCGCTCGCGGTGGGGTCGTCGGGGTTGTCGGGGAACACATCGAACAGGTAGCGGCCGATCACCTGCTCGCGGGTGCGCCCGGAGGCGCGCAGGAACTCTGCGTTCGCGTCCGCGTACACCAGCTCGGGGGTCAGCAACGCCACCATGCCCGGCAGCGTCTGGAACACCGCCGGGTAGTCGATCTCCACATCCGCCATGCCAGCTCGCTTCAGCGCCTGCCATCCCCGCTGATTTCCACGATAGGGTCCCGCCGGTGTTCGCGCCGCCCGAGACCCACCCGCCGTGCCGCGGCTACCCGGAGACGTGCGTCAGGACACCACGGGAGCGGCGTCCACCTCGGTCAGCTTGACCGTGCACAGCCCACCGCGCTCGCTCTTCACGTCCGTCACCTTGAGCTGCGTGCCCGGTGTGAGGATGTACTCTTCCTCCCCGGTGAAGGCGGAGAAGCTCCTGATCCCGACCGCGTGGGCGGGCGTCACCTCGAAGAGCGTCCGCTTGCCGCGGCTGCCCAGGAAGGACCGGGCCACGTTCAGCTCGGAGGTGCACGAGGAGACGCCCCACCAGGTGACCGTCCGGCCCACCGGGTACTGCGCCCGCAGGTCCAGCGACACACCCCGCCACAGCGGCTGCGTGTGTGCGGGCAGCCCCGAAACCGCCGAGAACAGCAGGCGCAGGTACGGCAGGTAGGGCGTGACCCTTGCGCGGTCGGGGGAGCGGAGGACGGTGTTGATCTCGCGGTAGAACGCGGATTCGCAGGTGTAGAGGTAGAGCGCGGCGATCGCGTCGGCGGACAGGCTGCCGGACGTCTCGTCCGCCCGCCGCTTGCCGAAGTCGTGTGACCGGTCGATGTGTCCGGCGAGCCCGGACAGGGTCTTGGCGACGGGGGCGACGGCGTCCTGGAAATCCATCAGCGGGGTGTCGAACACGCCGGTGATCGCGGGGAGGACCAGGCCCTCGTCCTTGACGCCGGTGAGCCGCTCCAGGTACAGCTGGTGCAGGTTCATGGTCGACTCGATGAAGGCCCCCATGCGGGCGGCGACGCCACCGTCCGCACCCGCTGCCGCCCCCGCGTTCCACCCCTTGCTCGGCAGCCAGTCGATCACGTCGGCACCCAGCGAGGCGAGGGCCTCGTTCACCAGGGCGAAGTGGTCGCCCTCGCAGAAGACGTCGCCCTGCGCGGCCGGGTTCACATGGTCGATGTGCCGGACCTCGACGTCCGGGTACTTCTCCTGGAGCCGCAGGACGACCGCCTTCAGGTTGCGGGCGTGCGCGCCCCACCAGGCGAACACGATTCCGCGGTCCTCCTCGTCGGCGTCCTGCTTGGCCTTGAGGATCTCCTCGATGATCCGTTCGGCGACGGGCCGCCAGAACGCGGTGTGCCGGTCGGTCCCCATCGCTCCGTCGCCGCTCGCCGTGAGCGAGGCGTTCAACAGCAGCACGCCCTGGGTGAGCATCGCCTGGAACCACTCCGGAGGCTGGACGGTGTCCCGCTCCTTCAACAGGGCGCGGATCTCGGCGATGGGCGTCTTCTTGGCGATGCCGTACTTCCACATCGCCGCCGCCTTGATGATGCAGCGGATGCTGATGACCCTGCCGAACTGGCTGTCCTTCCAGTCGTTGAAGGCGTTGTCGAACATGGCTATGCCGGTCGCGCTCTCCGGCCGCGGGTAGGGGTTCTGGCCGAAGGCGACGACCTTCCACTTGTGCGGCGGGTTGGGCTTGAGGGCCTGGAAGGTCAGCTCACGCACCGGGACGACCTCGGGGCTGCGGCCCTTCCCGATGAAGCGGGCGGCGTCCGGCTGCGCCTCGATGACGGGCTTCAGGAGCGGAAGCCAGGGCTCACCGCCGCCGTCGAAGAGTTCGGTGAGGGCCAGGGGGTCGTTCGCGTCGGTCACGGGGAAGGGGCTTTCGTTGGTGGTGGGCGGGGGAGTGACGTGGCCGGCCGGATCGCCGGCCGGGCCGGGCGGGACGGCCTTCGGCGGAACGATGCGTATCCGCTCCTCGGCGGGGGCGTTCTCGATGCCGCCCAGCTGCGTGACGATGGTGGCGCGCAACTCGTCGTCATCCTCGAACCAGTGGTCGTGGAAGAGCGTGTAGCCGGTCCACATGAGGTTGGCGCACACCCTGGCCGGGACCCGGCCGGTCTGCGCACCCATCCCGACCAGCGCCACGGAGCGGATGCTGCCCGGGGCCTGCCGGTTCTGCCGGTGGACGGCCTGGAACGCGGCGGCGCACGCCAGCGCCACGTTCAAGGTGGCGCTCACGTTCTGCGTGGACTGCACCATGGTCGGCGTCGAAATCAGATACCGGGGGACGGTGGCCCCCGACGGGACGCAGACCGCGCTGCCCACGGGGAGGGCGCCGGCGAACCGGTCGCGGATCGCGCGCTGCACGCGCAGCTGGATGCCGGATCCGAGGTGGCGCTTGATGGCGGCGTCGACCCCGCCGTCCATCCGGCCGCGGGAGTTGGTCGGGGTGACCCAGGCGTCGACGTCCTCGTCGAGGATCGAACCCCTGCGGATCTCGATGCCGGGCGTGTCCGCGAACGCCGCCCGCCACGCCTCCACGACGCGCTCGTTCACGTCCGTCAGCACCACCCTCAACGTGGGCTGAACACTGCTCTCGGTCATCGTCCACTCCTGTCGGGAAACGGCCTTGCAACACCTCGAACGTAACCGTCACCACTGACAACGGGCCCCCGGGAACGGCCCGATGACCTGGCGTCACAGACCGTCTCGAACGCCCGCCCGAATTCCCAACTCCCTTTCCCACCGGTTGAGATGACCGTGGTGGCTGGTTCTCGGAGTCCGCCCCCGGAGGGCTATCGTGGGCCGCATGTCAGCCCCTGAACTCATCCGCATCGTCTCCCGCGACTCGCCGATGGCCCTCGCCCAGGTGGAGCGCGTCCGCGCGGAACTCGCCGCGCTCCATCCCGGCACCGCCACGGAGGTGGTGCCGGTCAAGACGACCGGCGACAAGTGGATGGGGGACCTGGCCGCAGTCGAAGGAAAGGGCGCGTTCACCAAGGAAGTGGACGCGGCCCTGCTCGACGGGAGCGCGGACCTCGCCGTCCACTGCGTCAAGGACATCCCCGCGGACCGGCCCCTCCCGGCCGGGACCGCCTTCGCCGCCTTCCTCAAGCGGGACGACATCCGCGACGCCCTCGTCCACCCCGACGGGCTCACCCTGGACGGATTGCCGGCCGGAACCCGCATCGGCACCTCCTCGGTCCGGCGCATCGCCCAGCTCGCTGCCTCACACCCGCACCTGGAGTGCGTACCGATCCGGGGCAACGCCAACAGCCGGCTCGACAAGCTGGCCGCCGGGGACGCCGATGCCCTGCTGCTGGCCGTCTCCGGCCTGGAGCGGATCGGCCGGCTCGACGTGATCAGCGAAATCCTGTCCGCCGAGACGATGTGCCCACCGATCGGAGCGGGCATTCTCGCCCTCCAGTGCCGGGAAGGCGACACGGCCCTGATCGAGGCCGTGAGCGCGCTCGGCGACCCCGCCACCCACCGCGAAGCCACCGCGGAGCGCATGTTCCTCCACGTACTCCAGGGCCACTGCAACAGCCCGATCGCCGGCTACGCCTCCACCCAGGGCAACGGAGAGCTCGCGCTGTTCGCGAAGGTCTTCACCCCGGACGGCAAGCGGATCCTGCGCGCCCACGAATGGGCCGGCCCGCTCGACCCCGCCACCCTCGGCACCTCCGTCGCCGTCGCCCTCCTGCGGCAGGGCGCCCGCGAACTCATCGACGGCATCGCCCACTGAGCGCCGGCCCGGTTCCTACGTCGCGCGCGTGAAGGCCCGGCGGTAGGAGCGGGGCGGGACCCCCCGGCGTCGTACGAACTGTTCGCGCAGCACCGCGGCGCTCCCGTAGCCGACCAGGCGGGCGATCTCCTCGACCGGGAGATCCGTGGTTTCCAGGAGTTCCTCGGCCCTGGTCAGCCGCAGGCTGCGCAGCCAGGCGTGCGGGGTGGTGCCGGTCGCGGCGCTGAAACGGCGGGCGAAGGAGCGTTTGCTCATCATGGCGCGGCGGGCCAGTTCCGTGACGGGCAATGGCTGGTGGAGGTGCTCGCGGGCCCAGGTGAGGACCTCGGCGAGCCGTTCGTCCCGGCCGTTCTCGGGGGCGGGCGCGGCCAGGTACTGGGCCTGCCCGCCGTCGCGGTGGGACGGCAGCACCATGTCCCGGGCGATCGCGTTGGCCAGGGCGGCGCCGTGCTCGCGCCGCAACAGGTGGAGGCACAGGTCGAAGCCCGCCGCGGCGCCCGCGCCCGTCACGATGCTCCCTTCGTCGACGTACAGCGCCTCGGGATCCACGGTGACGCGGGGGTGGCGGTCGGCGAGCAGTTCGGCGAACCGCCAGTGGGTGGTCGCCCGTCGGCCGTCGAGCAGTCCGGCGGCGGCGAGCGCGAACGTGCCGACGCAGTGGGCCGCGACCACGGCGCCGCGCCCGTGCGCGGCCCTCAGCACGTCGAGTACGGCGGCCGCGGGTGGGGTACGGAATCCGGCCCCGGGCAGGGCGATGACCAGGTCGGCCTCGGCCAGCCGGTCCAAGCCGTGCGCGATGGAGACGGCTACCCCGCAGTCCGTGGGCACCAGTCCCGGCCGATCGGCGCACAGGGCGAAGTCGAAGCCGGGTACCGCCGCTCCGTGCGGGCCGAACACCTCGCTGACGATGCCGACGGCGAGCATGCCGGCGCCGGGAGGGACGTACGCGGCGACGGTCTTGAAGGGCGGCACGGTCGCAGTGTGGCACACGGTGGCACGAAAGCTGCGATGAGAGGCATCTCTGCCACTCGTGAACCGCCGCCGCTCCCGGAAGGATTGGGGTCATGACAGACGCACCGCTCGGCCGCAGCGCCGCATACAAGGTCCTGACCACCGGCTACGTGGGATCCACCGGTCCCGGAGTGGCCGCGACCGTCTCCTACGTGCACGACGCGGGACGGCACGTGATCTTCGACCCGGGGATGGTGGCGAGCCACGACGACATCCTCGCCCCGCTCGCGGAACTCGGACTCGGGCCCGAGGACATCACCGACGTGGTGCTCAGCCACCACCACCCGGACAACACCATGAACGTGGGACTCTTCGGCCGCGCCCGGGTACACGACCACAAGGTGGAGTACCTCGGCGACCAGTGGCGGAACCGGGACGCGGAGGGCTATGAACTCACCCCCTCGCTCCGTTTGATCCGCACGCCGGGCCACAGCCACGAGGACATCACGCTGCTGGTGGGCACCGATTCGGGTGTGGTGGCCTTTGCGGGTGACCTGTGGTGGCACGCGAACGGTCCGGCGGACGACCCGGTGGCCCCAGACCGCGAGGTCCTGCGCGCCTCCCGGCTGCGGGTGCTGGCCGCCGCGGACCTGATCGTGCCCGGCCACGGCGGCCCTTTCGAGGCCGACGACAGCACCCCGCTCTAGGGTCGCGTCGATTCCCTCCCCCACCTTGCGATCGCACGCACCAGACCCCTCCCGCCCCGCCCTTCGGGCAGCCGACGCCATGGGGCGACGCTCCCTGGCGGCGCTACTTGTGGACGACGGTACGGCCCCCGATGACCCAGAGGCCGGCCGGTATCGGGGTGCACTTGGTGGCCCGGGCGGGCCGGCTCGGGTCCAGCAGG
Organism: Streptomyces sp. NPDC051109; assembly: GCF_044455885.1. Classification (NCBI taxonomy): domain Bacteria; kingdom Bacillati; phylum Actinomycetota; class Actinomycetes; order Kitasatosporales; family Streptomycetaceae; genus Streptomyces; species Streptomyces sp. NPDC051109. The sequence continues at coordinate 205,705 of NZ_JBITFF010000014.1, read as the reverse complement.
TCGGCGCCGGCCCAGCCGACCCGGCGCTCGCCGTGCTCGTCGGCCGGGTAGAAGGTGAGACCCGTCTCGGGATGCCAGCCGGCCGGGCCGGTGGTCGCAGGCCCTCCGTCGGCCGGGGTGGCGGTGGCCGTGGCAACCGGCCCGGTGATGGTGACCGCACCACTGTCGGTGTTCAGGCAATCGACCTCGAACTCGACCCGGACGGTGCCCTTCCCGGTGAACACGTGCTGGACGACCGCGTGCCCGCGGGTCCTGCCGTCGACCGTCCGGGCGTCCACCCGGGCGGTGAGCCACTCGCCGGGGTTGGGGCCCGGGCCGTGCTCGTTGAGCAGCGTCCAGCTGCGCAGCGCGAGGTGGTCGGTGGGCACCGGTGCCGGGGCCGCCGCGGAGGCCCCGGTGCTTCCGGCTACGAGGGCCAGGGCCGCGGTGGCGATTGCGACAGTGGTGATGAGCTTGCGATGCATGGTCGATCCTCCATGGAGAGCCGGGAGTCGGGCGTTGACCCGCTGTCTTCAAACCTCTCAGCTCATCCCGGTCCGCAGCCTCCCCCGTACGGGGGGACCGGCTCCCCCGAGCGGGGGAGCCGCTGCCCGCACCGACACCCTCGGGGCGGGTGACGGGCGCGATGTGGTCGCCTCGGCCGAGCAGACGGGCGACCCGCGCCGGGGCGCCGCCTGCGGCCGTCGCGGCCTTCCTGGGCCGTCAGGCGGCCCGGGCGAGCAGCCAGTCGGCGACCGCCGCAGCGATGGGCAGGCCGGTTTCGGACTCGTACCAGGAGAAGCCCGGCGACGGGTTGACCTCGAAGCAGGCGATCCGGCCGTCCGGGAGGAGCTTGAGGTCCACGCCTGCGAACGGCAGCCCCAGATCGGAAGCGAGGGTGACGCAGCGCTCGGCCGTGTCGTCGTCCAACTGGTGGGCGTGCAGCCGTGCGTCGACCCCCACCTGGGCCCGCGCGTAGCGGTAGTCGACCGCGGTGGAGTCGACGAGGACGGCGAACGTCCGCTCGCCGACCACGTGGACCCGTACGTCCGGTCCGTCGAGGCGCTCCTGGAACTGGACCGGGCACCACCGCAGGCGTTCCAGGCGGCCCGTGTCGCGGACCGGATCGAAAGCCGTGACCACGGACCGGATGCCGCTGGTGGACTTGTACACCGCCCCGCCGTGCCGGTCCACGAAGCCGAGGACCTCCTCCGGATCGTCGGAGACCAAGGTCGCAGGGGTGTAGAAACCGTGTCGGGCGATGAGCTGGGCCTGGTACGGCTTGGACGTGTTGGAGGTCATGGCCGACAGCGGGTTCGCCAGCCGGCAGCCGCCCATCGCGTGGGCGACCTCGGTGAAACTCAACAGCGTGTCGTGCACCCGTCTGGCGTGGGTGCGCTCCGCGGGGGCGAGTCCGGGCGTGAATTCGGGTTCCACCGGGCGGAGGTAGGCGGCCGTGACGCGGTCGAGTCGGACCGCGCGGCCGCCGGCTCGGATCACCCCGGAGAGCCTGCAACCGCCGGGTCCGCCGGGTCCGCCGGGTCCGCCGGGTCCGCCGGATTCGCCGGATTCGCCGGGTCCTGCGCCCGACAGCTCCAGGTCGACCGTGGTCCGGGCGAGGGACTGCGGATCGACCGCCAGCACGTCGGCGCCCCGATCCGCCAGGGCCCGCGTCACCATCGCCGTCGGGGGTTCGGCCGGCACTCCCCACACCATTACGGCCATCGCTGCCCCAATGCGCCGATCAGCAGCCGGTACAGCCGGTGGCCGCCCGCCTGCAGGTCGGGGATCGGCGTCGTACCGGCGTAGCGCCAGCTGCCCTCGCCGTCCACGAGGAAGTCGACGCCGAAGAGGGACCGGTCCGCGCCGATCGCCGCGCACAGCGCAGCCACCCCGGCGGCGACCCGTGCCGGCACGTCCGGGGTGAGAACGGCTCCGTCCAGGCACACCGCATGCACCGGACGGGCCGACGGTCCCGCTGCGTGTCGCGCGCCGGCCAGTACCGACTCGGCCGGATGCCAGGGGGCGCGGGTGCCTGCCCGCACGGGGGAGCACAAGAGTCCGGAGGCCTGTGCGGCGGCCCAGCACCGCAGCGGGTCCGGCGCCGGACCGGCCAGGCACTGGGGGGTGGGGCGGTTGCGGACGGGGCAGCTCAGTGCGGCGAGCCAGCTGAGGGAGAAAGCGTGTAGTTCGGCGGTCGCGTACGCGCGCTCCGCCTCCGCGGCGTGCTGCCAGGCGTCGGCGGGCGGCGTGACCATGCGGTTGAGCACGCCGGTGACGCGGGCGCCGTCGACCACCGTCCCGTCGGTCAGCTCGATGACCGTCCGCGGCACGCTCCCCCCGCCGCCGCCCAGACGGTGGGAGCGGCGTCGGGGGAAGGAGAGCTTTTCCGTGGGCAGTACGGTGCAGCGGCGTCCGTCCGCACGGGCCTGCTCGGCGAACCACAGGGCGTGGGCGTCGTTCAGCGGACAGAGCACCAGCAGCACGGCCGTTCCCTTCGGTTGCGCGGCGGTGGCCGGCTCAAGCCATGGGCGTGTCGAACTCGGTCTTCGCCGCGACGGCTTCGGCGACCTGGCGCTCCAGCTCCGACCGCAGCGCCGCCGTCTCGTCCTCCGTCGGCTCTGCCGCGTCGGGGAAGGCACCGCCGCGCAGGTCGGGGCGCTGTTCCGGCTCGATGAAGCTGCCCAGCAGGGCCAGCTGGGCTTCGACGGCGCTCAGCCGCTGGTCGAGCCAGGCTTGGCTGTCGACCGGGCCGGGAGGGCGGATCGGCGGCACCTCGGGCGGCTTGATCTGGTCGACCACGTCCTTCAGCAGCTTGTTGTCCAGGACGGTGTCCTTGCTGAGCTCCTTGACGAGTTCCTTTTCCTTGACGAGTCCCTTGTGGTCCCTGAGGTCCTTCACCACCGATTTTCCGTGCGTCGCCGGGGCACCGCGCAGTGCCTGCGGCCCCGACGTGCACATGGAAATGTTCAGCTCGGACAGTACGGTGGCGATCGGATTGGCCGAGGTACTGGAGCCGGAACCGGCGAAAAGCAGTCCCACCACGAATCCGTGGCTGTCGACGATGACGGAGCCGGAGTCTCCGTGGTCCGAGAAGATGGAGTTCTGGGAAGCGTCCGCGGTGATGCTCACCTGGTTCTTCAGGGTATGGAAGCCGAGCCCGGGACCATAGTTCACCCGGACGGTGCCCGACACCCCGTCCACCGACCCGTGCGTCAGTCCGGTCGTCCGGCCGCGCTTGCGCACGACCATTCCGAGCTCGGCCTTCTTGGTACCGCGTACAGGGCCGATCTCATCGACCTCGCACGAGGTGGCCTTCCCGGGGTCAATGGAGATGAGGGCGCCGTCGACGCCCTCCGACAGGGTGGCGCGGAGCAAGGCACCGAACTCGCCCTGGGGTGCGACACCCGTGTCGATCAGGCTGGGCTGCACCATCCGGTCGCCGATCTGGAACGTCGAGTCGACGCACGCGACGTGGAAGTTGGTGAGAGCGGCCTTGGCCTGGGTGGCCTTGTCGATGACGATGGCACCCAGCGTTCCCGCGAAGATGCTGCCGTCGATGGACCTGCTCGGCCCCATGCTCACACCACCCTTGAGGGTGGAGACGTGCCGGGTGTCGGCCAGCGCGGTCATGTCCACCGGGCGGGACGCCACCTGCAGCTCGTAGTCGCGTTCGACCACGTCGGTGACGAAACCGCCGAGTTCCGCGGGCACCCGTTCGGCCAACGGGATGTCGTCGGTCTTCCGCGCCACGTGCACCCGTACCGCAATCTGGTCCGTGAGCTGACCGCCCACTTCCTTGTAGCCGACGTCGATGCCGGTGACGCCGGGCTGGTCGAGAAATTGCTGCTCCACTCGTTCCTTGACGGCAACGAGCTCCTCCAACGACGGCATGCCGATTTCCTTCCGGTCGCGGAATTCCAGGCTTGCACGACTGCCGGGGACCCGCCCGGGGGGTTGGGGCAGCCGGGTGGCGGCCCCCGAACCGTGGACAATGCCGGAATGGACATGAATCAGGAGCAGGCACTGGCGGTGCAGCGCCGGAACGAGCAGCGCATCCTCGCGCTGCCCTCCGTCACCGGGGTCGGCGTGAAGCTCCGCGACGGCAGGCTGGTACTGGAGGTCGATGTCGATCCGGACGCCGAGGTCCCGGCCGAACTGCGCCTGCCGGAGATCGAGGGACTGCCGCTGGTGGTCGAGAAACGCCGGTACGAGCCGCAATGACGGCCCCTCGCCGGACCTGCACAGCCCCCGTCGAGTCGCAGTGGGGTGACCTGGTCGAAGGCCGGCGCGAGTGCCGGACCCCGCGACTTCAGGAAGTCGGGTCGGCCAGGTCGATCCCTTGGGCGGTGGCCAGTGCCTGGAGCTTCTCCAGGTCATCGGCGGGCACGTTGACGAACGCCCGGAACCCCTCGTCATCGCGGCGCAGGAGGTAGCTGCCGGTGCTGTCGGTCAGCCGGCTGCCGTCCTTGGCGTAGAAGAGCCAGCGGACGCGGACGAGGAAGATCCTCTCGCTGAGCCGTTCATGGCTCACGTGCTCGAATCCCACCGACGCCAGACCCAGCTTGCGGTAGAGCGGGTAGGACCGCTCCAGCCCGCTGGCCATGGCCTCGCGGGACTCGATGACGCCGGCCCCGCGGTCATCGAGGATCATGCCCGGTTCCCCCCAAAGCCCGGCGGCCGCGTGGGAGTCGAAGGCGGTGAGGGTGGCGGCGTACGCGGTGAGGTAGTCGTTGATCTCACTGCCGATGTCGTCCATGGCGACCGATCCTAGGGTGCCGACCCGCCGTGGCCGCGTACCGAACCGCCTGCCCGGGCCGGCGCAGACGGCCGCCGCTCCGGGATTGCGGAAAGGTTCCGTCCGCCCTCTGGCGGACGCGCGTAGACCTGCGCCACCATCTCCTTGCCCGGGCTGGCTCACTCGGCTCGGCGCGCACTGCCCTCCCACCTGTCACGGCCATCAGCAGGAGGCAACCCCGATGAAGCTCCGCTCGGTCCTCACCGCGCTCTCCCTCGTCCTCGGCGCGCTCCTCGCCCCCGGAGTCGGCGTCCTCGGCGGCGCCACCGCCGCCCACGCCGCCACCAAGATCAGCCACACCACCGCGACCTCGATGTTCCGCAGCTCCGCCATCACCTGGTCGTCGTCCGGCGGCTGCTCGGACCGCAACAACTCGACCTGCACGTCCTTCGAGCAGCTCAACCTCGCCACCGCGCAAGGCGCCCAGACCCTCAAGAGCGCCAGCGGCTGCGCCTTGAACATCACCGGGGGCACCGAGGTCGGGCACGCCAGCGGCACCTACTCGCACTGGAACGGCTACAAGCTCGACTTCAGCAAGTACACCTGCCTCGGGAACTACATCAAGAACACCTTCAGCTACATCGGCCTGCGCGGCGACGGCGCCCCGCAGTGGAAGTCCGGGGCGGGCAACGTCTACGCCGACGAGGGCAGCCACTGGGACGTGACCTTCTACAACTGCGGCGGCTGCTGACCCCGTCCGCTCCGGGCACCACCGCACAAGTACGCCGGAACGACACCCTCTTCGGACGTCGCCGGACTTCCGGAGGGGGTTCGCGGACCTTCACCGGGGCTCCGCCCAGCCCTTTCGGACGGCGTGACCGCCGAGCTGCATCCGGGTCCGGACGCCGGCCATGTCCATGAGGTGGCGCAGGCGCCGCTGCAGCGTCCGCGGTGACACACCGAGCTGGGTCGCCACCGCCTGGTCCGTCAGACCGGCCAGGAGGAGCACCAGGATCCTGCGGTCCAGGTCGGTCGGGCCTTCCTGCCCGCGCTCGACGGTGGTTTCGGCAGCCCCTCCGGCGCCCGACAGCTCCAGCGGGTGGGCGGTGCGCCATACCGTCTCGAACAGCGCGTCCAGCGCGTCCAGCAGACCGCTGCGGTGCAGCAGCACGGCGCCGGGCTCCCCGTCCGGTGTGACCGCGAGCGGCACGAGGCCGAGGTCGGCGTCGGCCAGTACGAGTTTCATCGGCAGCTGGTCGGCGACGCGCAGCTGCACCCCGTTGTGCAGGGAACGGACCGCATCGGTCACGATGCCGGGCTCTGCCAGCGCGGCCCGGTCCAAAACCGCCCGGAACTGCACGCCGCGGCCGAGGGCCACGGGTTCGGCCGTGTTCTCGTCGGGGGGCACGGCGACGAACGGTGCGGTGATGAAGGTGCGGACCTGCGTACGGGCCGCGTGCTGTACCTGCAGGAAGCGGTGACCGATGGCGTCGACGCCCGTGACGACCTCGATCAGATTGTTGATGCTGCTCCCGGTCATCGCCGCCCGGTGCTCCTCGGCGAAGGTCACCAGGGCCTGCTCGGCCATGCGCAGGCCGTCCCGGCGCTGGCTGATGAGAGAGCCGAGCGCCATCGCCGGCGGCGCGGCGGTGAACCGCTCGTCCGCCGACCTGATCACCAATCCCCACCCGACCAGGCGGGACAGGACCTTGTCCACGTCGGGTCGCGGTACGGGGAGCCGGTCCGTCAGCAGCATCGCGGTGGAGTTCGGCAGCCCGAGGAGCGCCCGGTAGACGCGCTCGTCATCGGGTTCGAGGCCCAGCACATCCAGCATCGACGACCGACTCCGTTCCGCTTGTGACAGCGGGGAGAGTATGCGCCACGGGGGCAGGACACGAGTAGCCCCTGCCGGAAGCAGCTGCGACGGGAAGGGCCCCGGGGAGTCGCCTCCCCGGGGCCCGACGGTGCGGTTCATCGCAGGCCGTACGCCCGGACGATCTCGTTCTTGACGCTGTAGCCGCTGTTCGTCTCGGCGCCCGCACGGACCGAGAGGAAGCCGCCGGGCTTCTTCGCCGTCCTGAACGAACCCTTCCAGCAGCCGTCGGCGCCCTTGGCCAGGGTCACCTTCTGCCAGGTGGCGCCGTCGTCGTACGAGACGTCCAGTTTCACCGACTTGACGGAGCCCGGCAGGGCGCCGCCGTCCATCGACACCGGCTTGAGCGCGATCTGCTGGCTCGCACCGGCCTTGACGTCGCCGTGCAGGTCCGACTCCAGCTTGTAGTCCAGGTTCAGCACCGAGAACCGCTCGAAGATGTCGGAGTCGACGGTGTCGGACATGAACGTCCACTCGGTGTGGGTGCGCGTCGAGAGCCGGAAGACGTCACCGGGCCGCTCCGCGTCGAGGACGGCGCGGTAGGGCAGGTTGCCCTTCGGCACCTCGATCCACTGCATGTCCGTGCTCTGCGGATTGTCGTGGATCAACGTCTTGCCCTGGAAGACCTGCAGGTGGGTCGGCGTCTCACCCCACGGCAGGTAGCCGCCCAGCCGCATGGTGTCGCTGGAGGAGGCCCACGCCTGCACGTTCCACGTCATCCGGTTCTGCCAGCGGGAGTTGTACACGCCGAAGGACTCGCCCTGGCCGGGCCGGATCGCCGGGGCGAACCAGTCCAGACGGGTCGTCCTGCCCTTGGCGTACGTGTTGTCGCCCGACACCATCACCCACGGCATGGCGCCTTGGACGCCCTGTGCGTGGAACTCCCTCCAGACCTGGCCGGGGGTCACCCATTCCGTACGGGTACCCGGGTGCCACTCGCGCTCGGGGAGGTTGAACGACGGGTTGAGGGTGAAGTCGGAACGGTAGCCCTCCGCCGCCCCGCCCTGCGCGGCCGAGTAGTAGCGGGCGTCGATCCGAGCGAGATCACCCTGGGTCGGCTTGTAGACCAGGGGCCGGTCCGGCACCCGGCCGGGGTAGTCCCGGGTCAGGTCGTAGACGAACGGCGTGTACTCGGTCTGCTTCACGGTCAGCTTGAAGGCGCCGGCCTTGGCCATCGCGATGAGGCTTCTGCCCGCGTCGCGGTGCACGGTGGCGACCGGGATGGCCGACTCGCCGACGTACTCCATCAGGGCACCGACACCGTCGTTGACCACGATCAGTGCCTTCGCACCCGCCGCGACCGCGGCCTCGGCGCGCGCCTGCGGCGAAACCTCGTCGCTGCGCTCGACGACGACGGCCTTGCCCCTGGCCCTGACCTTCTCGTACGCGGCCGCCGCGCCGTGGCCCGCGTAGACCGCGTCGAGCTTGTCCGTGACGGCGCCCAGCGCGCTGCCCGCCTGCACCAGTGCCTCCAAGCCGAGCCGGCCGCCCGGCGCGCTCAGGGTGAGCGGCGGCTCGCCCTTGCGCCAGCGGGTGATGAGCATGAACTCGCCCTGCGTCATCGGCTCCGTCGGCGAGACGTACACGTCGTCGTACGTCGGCGGCACCACGTACCCGCTGCGGAAGTCCGTGAACGGGTCGAGGCCCTTGTAGTGGACGTTGAAGTCGACCTTGCGCTGGCGGTCCTCGGCGCGCTGCGGCGCCTCGGTCTGCAGCAGGCGCGCCTTGCGGGCGTCCAGCACCACCTCCGCGGAGCGGTCCTTGAGCAGGGTCTCCGGGTCGACCATCACGGCCAGGCCCGAGCGGTCCGCGCCCTCGCCGGCCACGTCGAGGTACGCCGCGACGGTGTACGTACCGGGCGCCATGCGCATGGTGGTCCGGCCGTCGACGTACACCGACCACGGCCAGAGGTCACCGGCCAGGTTGACCGTGACCCAGCCGGCGGCGGGCTCGCCGTCCCGGCCGACCAGTTTGATGTTCAGGTCGTAGCGCTCCTCCTCCTTGAGCAGCGCCACGGAGGTGCGGGTCACCGGCTTCCCGGTGGCCGCGTCGGTGCCTATCACGTAGCCGACGTCCCGGCCGGCCGGGGCGGTTCGCGGATCGCCGGTCACCGGGACGGCGGCGGTGCCGCCCGCCGGGACGGTCACCGTGGCGGCTCCGAGCCTGAACGGGCCGCCGGCGTCGGTCAGCGCCAGGTTCAGCCTGACGTCGGTGGAACCGGAGTTGGTGAAGGTCAGGTCCTTGGTCACGGCGGCGTCGCTCGGCTCGTGCGGCCACGTGTGGTTGCCGAAGAAGAGCGATCCCGTGCTGCGGACCGTGGTGCGCACGGCGGCGGCCACGTCGAGACGGCCGGTGCCGACCTCGTACGGCGAGTACCGGTCACCCAGCCCGTTCGCGGTGCTCATCAGGTGTTCCTTGAGCCGGACGCCGGTCCAGTCCGGGTGCTGCTGGGCCAGGATCGCCGCCGCTCCGACCACGTGCGGGGTGGCCATGGAGGTGCCGCTGAGGGTGCGGTAGAGGCCCTCGCCTCCGCCGCTCATCTCCTGTGAGCGGGCCGCGGTGATGTCCACGCCGGGCGCCGCGATGTCCGGCTTCATGGCGCCGGAGTAGGCCAGCGGGCCGGTACTGGAGAAGGACGCGAGCTGGTCCTGCTTGTCCGTGGCGGCCACGGTCAGCGCCGAGGCGGCCGCACCCGGGGCGGAGATGCTCTCCGGGCCCGCGTTGCCGGCGGCGATGACGAACAGGGTGCCGTACTGCGCGGACAGCGCGTCGACGGCCTGCGACATCGGGTCGCTGCCGTCCGTCGGATAGGAGTCGCCGAGGCTCATGTTGACGACGTCCGCACCGGATTCGGCGGCCCACTGCATACCGGCCATGACCCAGGAGTCCTGGCCGGAGCCCTCCGGGCCGCCGAGCACCTTGCCGACGACCAGGTCCGCGCCGGGGGCGACGCCCTTGTTGGCACCGCCGGAGGCGGCCCCCGAGCCGACGATCGTGCTGGCCACGTGCGTACCGTGCCCGTTGACGTCGGTGACGGCCTCACCCGGGACGAAGCTGGCCGTGCCGTCGATCAGGCCGGCGAAGTCGGGGTGGTTGACGTCGATGCCGGTGTCGAGCACCGCGACCTTGACGCCCTTGCCGGTGTACCCGGCCGCCCAGGCCTCGGGCGCGCCGATCAGCGGCACGCTGTCCTTGAGGTTGGCCTTCACACGACCGTCGAGCCACAGCTTCGCCACGCCCGCGCCCAGCGCCGTGCTGCCCCGCGGTGCGACGTCGGTCCAGAAGGTGCGGGCCTGCCGCTTCTCGGTGCTGAGCGCGGCGCCGCCGATGCCCTTGAGGTCGCGGGTCAGCTTGCTGCCGCGGGGGGCCGTCGGCTCTCCCGCCGAACGGGACTTCGACGGGGCGTACGTCGCGATCAGCGGCACCGCGGCCGACTTCGCGTCGTCGTAGCCCATCTCGATCAGATCGGTGACGTTGAACAGCCGCCGGTCCAGCTTGTCGGTGCCCAGCAGCGGCACCGCCTCGTCCGGGATGACGAACAAGTCGCCCTTGACCTGCTGGACCTTCACGCCGCCGACGGCGCTGGCGGGCCGCTTGACGTCGGCCGTCTGCCGGCCGTCGGCCATCGTGGTGACCGTGACGACATCGCCGGTGACCAGGGTGACCTTGTGGGTGGCCGAGGGCGGGGCGGGAACGGGGGGCTTGCTCGGAGCGGCTTGAGCGGGTGTCTGCAGAACGGTGAGCCCGGACGCCAGCAGCGGCACCGCGCCGGCGGCCGAGAGCAGCCGCCAGCGCCTGCGCCGGAAGGCGGAAGCCTGAGAGGGGGAGGACATGCCATGGGTTTATCCGCCCGGAAACACCGACGTGAAGGCCTGGCGACGGCAAGTCCTCGCCATGGCGGGGATTCGCCAGCCGTGAACCGCGCGAATCAGGGCAAGGCGAATCGGGGCGGGGCGAACCCGACCGTGGCTGACGAGAGTTGAGGCCGGCTGTTGCCGTCGGCCGGGGTCGAGACCCGCGTTCGGGCCGGCCGGCGGCGCCGGTCGCTCACCGGGTGCGGAAACTGCCGCTGTACACGTCCGTACGGTTCTGTGGTGCGCCCGAGTGGGTCTCGGTCAGCACCGCCCTGAATCCCTTGCCGTCCGCCACGAGGCCTTGGTAGTCGCCGAGGAAGTAGCCCCCGGCGAACGGCGCCTGCAGCCAGTCGAAGATCCGGGAGATCCGTCGTTCGGTCCGGCGCTTCGGGTCCCCGTGCGGCAGTGTGGCCAGCTGGTAGGCGGTGGGCAGGGTGGTGGTGTCGCCCGGCTTGAGGAAGCGCAGGTCGTAGTAGGTGAGCGCGACCGTGCCCCGCTCGTCGACCGCGATCGACGGGGAGAAGGCCGGCACGGCCTTCGGGCTGATCAGCTCCGGGGCTCCCCAAGTGCGTCCGCCGTCGGTGGAGCGCACCAGTTGGACGGAGTCGAACCTGCCGCCGGAGAAGTCCGCGCCCTCGTAGGCCATGTACAGCGTGCCCGTCTTCGCGTCGACGGCCGGGCTGGGCAGAGTGGACGCGGCGCGCAGCAGCTTGGTGGGGTCGTTCGGGTCGACCTCCGGTACGGAGGTGTCCTTGGCCACGGTGACCGGGGCGCTCCAGGTCTCTCCGGCATCGGTCGAGGTGACCATCGCGTAGTGGGCTTCGACGACGGTGCTCAGGTCGTCGGAGTACGTGATCCGGTCGAAGAAGTCGTACAGGGCGCCGGTGTGCCGGTCGACGACGATCAGATGACCGATGGTCTGCGTGTTCGGCACGGCGCTCGTGTCGACGAACCGCCGGGCCTCGCTCCAGGTGCGGCCTCCGTCGCGGGTGAGGGAGATGTAGCCCGGGCCGTCGAGGGAGCTGGGGCCGGGTGGGTCGTTGTCGAGGCGGTTCCAGACCTGGTAGGCGGTGCCCCTGCGGATCGGGTCGGCGGTGAGGGTGGGCTTGTCGTTGAAGAACGGCTGCTCGTCGACGTGCGTGGTGGTGAGGTTCCGCCAGGTGCGGCCGCCGTCGCGGGACGTTGCGGCCAGGAGGGCGGTGCGTGTGCTCTTGGTGAAGTCGACGCCCTCGCCGCTCGCGTAGACGGTGCCGTCCGGTCCGGTGCTCACCCAGGGGTCGGTAGCGCGTTCGAAGTCCGCGCCGCCCGGGGCGCAGAGGCTGAACGGCAGCGTGCTCTGGTGGAAGGTGCGGCCGTCCGTGGTCCAGCCGGCCACCAGGCCGCGGGCGCCGCCGTCGTTCCAGCGGTCCTGCTGGAACACGGTGACCACGCGCTTCGGGTCGAGCGGATCGACGGACAGGTACGGCTCGACCTCGGTGCCCGGATAGACGACGCTGTCGGGGGAGCTCGCGCCGATGGTGCAGTCCGCGTACGGGTCACGGTGGGACACCTTGACCAGGGGCGCGCCGTAGGGGCTCGGGTCGGCTGCCGCGGGAGTCGCGCCCGTGACCGTGGTGACGAGGAGCACTGCGCCGGCCACAGCGGTCAAGGGCGGGAAGACGCGCATGCAGGATCTCCTTCGGGGCTCGGCGGCCCGAAGGAGCGGGACCGCCGTCATCGGGGCGGCGTGGGGCGCGGAGGCGTCCGGGGAATGCGCGGGTGGGACGACCCCCCTTGATCCTTTTCGGTGTCGCGGCCCGTGCCCTTGATGGGCCGGACGGCGGAGTCCTCCACGGCGTCGCCGGGGCGCACGGCGGGCGACCGGCGGCGCACCGGCGGTGCACCGTTCTCGGAGGACGGCCCTGTGCGCCGTGAAGCTTGCGGTGCGGCGCGCCGGGCCTTTGGGGAACCGGCAGAGGAGATGGCCGGGCATGGCGGCACGAGCAGGCAGAGGTCCCCGGGGGAGGGGGGAGCGGGGGAGCAGGTGGACCGCATCCTCACGGCGGCGCGCAAGTCCTTCGCCGAGCGGGGCTACGCCGAGATGTCGTTGCGGGCCGTGGCGAAGGCCGCCGATGTCGACCCCACCCGACCGTCCCCCTCCCGGACGGCAAGCGTCCGGTCCGCCGGCTCCGGTGAAATGTGGCTTGTCCGCAGCGGGGTCCCGGCGTGCCGTGCCACTCGTTGATTTCCGTATGTGTGGAAATGGGGATGTCGCGGCTCGGTTCAAGCCGGAGAGACGGAGTCCCGGCCGGCCACGGTCGTCGGCGTCCGTCGAACTGACCGGTCGGCGCGCCCGGTTGCCCGGGGAGGCGACCCGTGCGTCGCGTCCGGCCGCACGGGAGGCGGCCCCCCGGGGCGCTTACAGGGCACGATCCGGCCCGCCGGGAGAAACGCTGCACCCGGGGCGAACCAATACCTGTGCCCGCGGGGTGAGGTTTTAACAGGCCTCGCGAGAAGAGTTTTTGCCGGAACGCGCAGGTTGAAATTCTTCACCGCACACGGATCACTGCGGCGTGCTACTGTCGATCTCAGTTGCAGTTTTGGTACCCAAAAACTCCAAGCGCCTCGATCGGCCTCCGCGTCGATGGAAGCACTTTGTATTTCCGGAAATTTTCCGGCGGGGCATCATCGCGGCGACACGGTGTCCGTGAAGTGCGGATCCCGATGTACTGCCCCAAAGGAGACATGCATGCCGGCTGGCACAGTGAAGTGGTTCAACGCAGCCAAGGGTTTCGGCTTCATCGAGCAGGACGGTGGCGGCCCCGACGTGTTCGCCCACTTCTCGAACATCGCCGCACAGGGCTTCCGTGAGCTGAACGAAGGCCAGAAGGTCACCTTCGACATCGCGCAGGGCCAAAAGGGTCCGACGGCCGAGAACATCGTTCCCGCCTGACGTCGACGCACACTCTGCAGCTGGGGCCCGCATCCTTCGGGGTGCGGGCCCCAGCTGCAGGCATCTCCCGCAGTGGGTTGACCTGCGGGATTCCCTCCAGGATGCAGACCGGAATATCCACTCCCGGCGCCATCTGTCTTTCAGCGCCTGCGCCCGCAAGGACTCCCTGCGGCCAGTTTCGCTTTCGCATTCCGTTCGGCCCGTTCTTGCGATTCCCCGCGATGCTCTTCCGCTGCCGGAATTCCTTGATACGCGCCGCATCAAGGAAGGTTCTGAATGAACCCCGCACGTACGAACAACCGCTCCGCCCGCACCCGCAGCCGTACCGGAGGCCCCGCTTTCGGCGCCGCCGCCGGTTCCGGCCGGAGCAGCCGCTTCGGATCGTCCGCTCCCAGCCGTTCGGGCGGCGGTCCCAGCCGCTCGGGCGGCTACGGCCGACGGCCCGCCGCGGTGCAGGGCGAGTTCGCCCCGCCGAAGACGATCACCCCCGCCCTCCCTGCCGTCGAGACCTTCGCCGACCTGGACATGCCCCGCGAACTGCTGGCCGCCCTCGGCGCGCAGGGCGTGAGCGTGCCGTTCCCGATCCAGGGAGCCACGCTGCCCAACACCCTCGCGGGCCGCGACGTACTCGGCCGCGGCCGCACCGGCTCCGGAAAGACCCTCGCCTTCGGCCTCGCGCTGCTGGCCCGCACCGCCGGTCAGCATGCCGAGCCCCGCCAGCCCCTCGCCCTGATCCTCGTACCGACGCGTGAGCTCGCGCAGCAGGTGACCGAGGCTCTGACTCCCTACGCCCGCTCGGTCAAGCTGCGACTGGCCACCGTCGTGGGCGGAATGTCGATCGGCAAGCAGGCCGGGGCGCTGCGCAGCGGGTCCGAAGTCGTCGTAGCGACACCCGGACGCCTCAAGGACCTCATCGACCGCGGTGACTGCCGGCTGAACCAGGTCGCGATCACCGTCCTGGACGAAGCCGACCAGATGGCCGACATGGGCTTCATGCCCCAGGTCACCGCGCTCCTGGACCAAGTGCGCCCCGAGGGCCAGCGGATGCTCTTCTCCGCCACCCTGGACCGCAACGTCGACCTGCTGGTGCGCCGGTACCTGACCGACCCCGTCGTGCACTCCGTGGACCCCTCGGCCGGTGCGGTCACCACGATGGAACACCATGTACTGCACGTCCACGGCACCGACAAGCACCGGACGACGACAGAGATCGCGGCGCGCGAGGGCCGGGTGATGATGTTCCTGGACACCAAGCACGCCGTCGACCGGCTGACGCAGGACCTGCTGAACAGCGGGGTCCGGGCCGCCGCCCTCCACGGCGGGAAATCGCAGCCGCAGCGCACCCGCACCCTCGCCCAGTTCAAGACCGGGCACGTCACCGTGCTGGTCGCCACGAACGTCGCCGCACGCGGCATCCACGTCGACAGCCTCGACCTCGTCGTCAACGTGGACCCGCCCACCGACCCCAAGGACTACCTCCACCGCGGCGGCCGCACCGCCCGAGCGGGTGAGTCCGGCAGCGTCGTCACCCTCGTCACCCCCAACCAGCGCCGCGACATGAGCCGCCTCATGGCCGCCGCCGGCATCGTCCCCCAGACCACCGAGGTCCGCTCGGGCGAGGAGTCCCTGAGCCGGATCACCGGCGCCCAGGCCCCGTCCGGCATCCCCGTCACCATCACCGCGCCGGTGTCCGAGCGTCCCCGGCGCAGCGCCACCTCGCGCGGTCGACGCAGTGCCGCTTCGAGCACCCGGCGCGGAGGCGGGCGGCGTTCCGCCGCCGACGCGGCTGCCTGAGAACCACGTGATCAGAAAGCTGACCCATCTCTGCAGGAGGCACCTTTTGACGCTGCTCCAGACGCAACCCCGCACGGCGGGAGCCGGCCCTGCGCCCATGACTCCGGACGGTGACACGGGGGAGGCCTGCCCGCAGGTCGGTGACGACATGACGGTCGAAGTGGCCCTCTCCGTCATGGCCAGTGCCCGCGCGGGACACCTGATGGTCTGCGACGAGGACGGCCTCTGCACCGGGCTGGTCACCCCGGCCCAGCTCGCCGCCGCCCGGGGCAGCGACACGTACACGGACCGGGTGCGGCTGCGCGACATCCTCGGCGACCGCAGGTCGTTCACCTCGCCCGTCACCACGACGGTCGGGGCAGGGACCGGGCACGCGAAGGGCCGCCGCCGGCTCGACGCGCTGCCCGTCACCGGCGAACGAGGCAGCGCTCCGGGCGCCCCTGCCCTCGTTCTCGCCCTCGCACGCTGAACCGCCTCACCGCGGTCGGACCGTACTCCTTCTTCCCCCCTGTGAGGCATCATGCGCTGTGTCATCGCCCGCTTCCCGTTCGACCTCACCAAGAGCGGCGTTCTGGAAACGATGAAGGGCGTCAAGCCCGAGCCGGTCACCGGTGAATCCGTGACCATCGGCCGCCGTACCTACCCCGTCAAGCAGGTCGGCCAGGCCGTCACCCGCCAGGACCGGCGCGACTTCAGCGCCGGCGAAGTCCTGCGTGCGATGACCCAGCTCGGATTCACCTGCCACGGCCTTCCCCGAGCCGACGCGCCCGCGCGCCGCCTCAGCCCGCTCCAGCAGGCTTCGGCGATGCTCGGAGTCGCGGCGACCGTCTGACCGAAGGGACCGGCGCGAGCCGGCAGGAGCCAGGAGAACAGCAGCGAGGGCCCGACCGGCATCCCACCGGTCGGGCCCTTCCGCGTACCGGGGCATGTTCCTGTCGCCGCGGGGGGCCGCGGCGCGGGGCGGTCCGTACCTCCCGGACTGACCGGGAACATGTATCTCATCTCAGGGAACGCAAAAATCTGTCTCGGCCGGAGTAGACATTGGGTTGTGACGTGATTATGGTTTCTCTCGTAACCCAGGGAGACAGCGAGGCCTGGCAGAGACGAACTGCCGGTCAGCAGTACATGCAGTCGCAGTACCCGTTTGGTACAACAGTTGATCACCGAGGGAGAACGGAGGAGCCGAGCACCATCAGGATCCCCCGGGCGAGTGGAGTCAGGAGTCCGGGTACCGCAGGACATCGATAGCGAGGTGGTCTCCGGTCAGGCAATCGCGATCCCCGTACGTCCCGCCGTTCCTTCTCGGACGGGTCGCCGGAAACAGAGGGCCGACGCAGTAATAGGGTCGGCAGATGGTGTAGCAGTTCCTTCGGGGCCTTGGTGCCGTACGGCGCCAGGGCCCCTCCACGCGTTCCACAGAGAGGTGCAATGACAGCAAACGACTCGTTCGACCGTCTCGACGACGACGACTACCCCGCGTACACCATGGGCAGGGCAGCCGCGATGCTCGGCACCACCCAGGGCTTCCTCCGCGCCATCGGAGAGGCACGTCTGATCACTCCGCTCCGCTCCGCGGGCGGCCACCGCCGCTACTCCCGCTACCAACTGCGCATCGCGGCCCGGGCGCGGGAACTGGTCGACCAGGGCACCCCCATCGAGGCGGCCTGCCGCATCATCATCCTCGAAGACCAGCTCGAAGAAGCCCAGCGCATCAACGCCGAATACCGCCGCGCCGGCGAAACGCCCGATCCACCCGCCGCAGTGTGACGCTTGCGCCGGCGCGGCAGGGCTTCGCTCCCGCCCGGCGTCCGCACCGTCGTTGACGTCTCGGTCTCCCGCGACCGCTTCGCCGCCGGGCCCGACTTGATCGACGGGCCGGGCGGTAGGGACGACGAGGTCGGCCACGCGCAGCCCGACGCGGCGGCCCGACCGCCGGGCGCGGTCAGGGCATCTCGTCGGGGTCGCAGCCGGCCCGGCGCAGCCCGATCGTACGCAGGGCCCGCATCAGGGCCTCGGAGTCCCCCTCGCGCACCACGTGGACGGCGCCCTCGACCGCAAGGCCGGAGACGGCACGGGGCGTGCGGTCGGCACCCGTCCTCAGCACCACCCCGCTCGGCGGGTCCAGGGAGCGCACCCCGCGGAACACGCCGAGGATGTCCGGGTCCGCGTCGAGGCTGTCGAGCCCGGCGGGCAGGGACAGGACGGTGATGTCGGGCAGCAAGAGGCGGGCGTGCGCCAGAGCGACGGCGGGGTCGTGGGCGTGAGACAAGACCCGGAAGTGCGGATTGCGCTGGATACCCGCGCGCAGAAGCTCCAGCTGCTCGCCGTCCGGCACGCCGACCACCAAAACCGTCATCACCTGCTCCAACCTGCGTTCCGACCCGCCGTGACGCGACCCGTGACGCGACCCGTGACGCGACCCGTGACGCGCGCACGCGACGGCGACCGCCCGGGCCTGCGGACCGCCCGGGCCCGCACCCGCGGGGTCTGCGAGCTGATCGCCCCCGGGCGGCGACACTGGAACCATGAGCCAGCACCGCTTCACCGTCGACCCGCCCAGCACGGGCACCGACTACACAGGCAGCACTCCGAGCCATGCCCGTAAGCCCCTGTACCGCCACAGCCTTCGGTACGAGAACCCCGCCGGTGAAGCCTGGACCAGCCCCGAGGGGCACACGCGGCGCACTCCCTCGGGCCTCACCGTCGTGACGTGTTCCTGCGGCCTCAGCACCGACGCGCTCCCGAGCGACGATGCGCGCCTCGTCTACGAGGAACACCGCAATGTGATCCGCGACGAGACGATGCGCGACGATCCGCGGTAGCCGACCCGGGCCCGGGCCGTCCTCACGGGCCTGCTCGTCCGGGCGCGCCGGAGCGGCCGGGCAGCACCCCGGAGCGAAAACTGGTCGGAGCCCCCCGTGCGGTGCCGTAAGGTGGGGTTCACCGACGCGGGGTGGAGCAGCTCGGTAGCTCGCTGGGCTCATAACCCAGAGGTCGCAGGTTCAAATCCTGTCCCCGCTACTACCCGGAAGGGCCCGGATCCTCACAGGATCCGGGCCCTTCCGTCGTACGGTGACGCTCCTCACCCGCCGCCGGCCCCGCCCCGGTCGGGGGCCGCGGGCCCGAGCCGGCCTCGGTACGCGCCGGGAGGCATGCCCTCCCACCGGGTGAAGGCGCGGACCAGGGCCGTC
Source organism: Streptomyces sp. NPDC051109 (assembly GCF_044455885.1). Classification (NCBI taxonomy): domain Bacteria; kingdom Bacillati; phylum Actinomycetota; class Actinomycetes; order Kitasatosporales; family Streptomycetaceae; genus Streptomyces; species Streptomyces sp. NPDC051109. The sequence goes on along the minus strand of NZ_JBITFF010000014.1, from coordinate 187,344 downwards.
GCGCCGCTCAGGCCGACGAGGGGGGCGATCCGGTCCAGCGGCAGGGGCGTGGTCTCCAGCAGCCGCCTGGCCCGGCCGTGGCGGGCGGAGTCGAGGAGCGCGCGCCACGACGTGCCCTCCGCGTGCAGGGCCCTGCGCAGGGTCCGGACGCTGAGGTTGAGCTCCTTGGCGGGGCCCTCGGGCCCGGCGTCTTCGAGCGTGGCGTGCTCCAGCCACCGCCGTACGCGCTCGGCCACGGTCGCGGACGCTGACAGCCGGTGCAGGAGCCGGTCGGCGTAGGCCCGGTGCAGGGCGTTGAGCGCCGGGTCGTAGAGGGGGCGGCGTCTGTCGAGGTCCTCGTTGGCGACCGTGATCGCGTTCTCAGGGGCGTCGAAGGTGACGGGGCACCCGAGCACGCGGGCGTAGGGCTCCGCTGAGCCCGCACGCGGGTGGGCGAACGACACGGACAGGGGCGTCCAGTCGTCGCCGGCGATCCATCGGCCCGCCCGCACCATGCTGCTGACGATCGCCTCCACCTGCTGCGGGTGCATGGCCGCCGGGTCGACGGTCGGCCGGTAGCGGACCCGGCTGGCGCCGCTGCGGCGGTCCAGGGACACCGTGCCCGCCTGGCTCACCAGGGGGTGGTAGCGCTCGGCCGCCAGAGCGGCGTCCGCGAGGCTGGCACAGGTGAGGACGAGGTGGCCCATGATGTGCAGGCCCTCGGGCCGGATGCGGTCGCCCACGAGGAGGCCGGTGTGCGGGTCGGCGTCCCGGGCTCCGAGCACGGCGTCCCACAGCGCACGCATCTCGCCGAACCCCAGCCGGTCCGTTGGCAGGGCCCAGGAAGCCGCCCCGATGGCCCCAACGGCCCCAACGGACCTGCCGGCCCCAACGTTCCCGACGGTGCCGTCCTCCAAGGCGCGCAGGACGGCGAGGGCGTAGCAGGCGGTGACGGAGGGCGGCTCGATGGTGGACACGGCCGCCAGTCAATGCGGGCACGCCGACCCCGTCAACACCGTCCGCGGGGACGGCCGCCCGGGGGCTGGTCGGGAGAGTCAAGGGGTTGGCCGCCGGAGTGAATGACGGCGCCGCGAGCCGCTTCTAAGGTCGGCCTTCGGACACTGCGGGGATCAGGGGCCCACGGAGCACCCGGAGTCGAGCTGCCCTGATCGCCACCGCTCAGAGGAGTACGCCGTGATTCTCTTCCTGCTCCCCGCAGGTGACTACGACCCGACCGAGGCGGCGGTTCCCTGGGCCGCACTGCGGGACGCCGGCTTCGAGGTACGGTTCGCCACCCCCGGCGGGAAGGTCGCGCTCGCCGATCCCAGACTCACGGACCTCGGCTTCTCCTGGCTGTCGCCCTGGCTGATGACCCGCCGTGCCGAGCTCGCCGCGTACCGGCGCCTCACCGAAGACCCCTGTTTCCTCGCCCCCTCCTCGTACGCGGATGTCGACCCTGCCGAGGTCACGGGCCTCTTCGTACCCGGCGGCCACGCCGAGGGCATGCGGACCCTGCTCGAAGACGCCACCGCGCAGCGGCTGTTCGCCCGGGTCTTCACCCGTGACCTGCCGGTGGGGGCCGTGTGCCACGGCGTACTGCTCGCCGCCCGGGCCAAGGATCCCGCGACCGGGCGCTCCGTCCTCCACGGTCGGCGGACGACGGCGTTGACGTCGCTGCTGGAGTTGACCGGCTGGAACCTCACCCGGTTCTGGCTGGGGCGCTACTACCGCACGTACCGCACCACCGTGCAGCAGGAGGTCACAGCGGCGCTCGCCGATCCGAGCCACTTCCTCGCCGGCCCGCCGCTGCCCATCCGCGACACCGCCGCCCGCCCCGGACGCGGCTTCGCCGTGCGGGACGGCAATTACGTCTCCGCGCGGTGGCCCGGCGACTGCCACCGCCTGGCGGGGGAGTACCTGGCTCTGGTCCGTGCCCATGAAGCGGAGCGGGCGGTGCGCCGGTCCGGGTGACAGGTGGCGGCAGCGCCCTGAAGGTCGAAGACCATCTCCAAGTTGTCATGAACACGTCGTGAGAGGGAGGGATGGCGATGCACCGACGAAGAGTCCTCGGACGACGCCGGTACCTGTTGGTCGGCCTGGCCTTGGCACTGGTCGCACTGGTACTCGGTCCCGCGGCCGCCGGCGCGGCGGCCGGACCCCAGTGGTGGGAGCCCGTCGCGCGCCCGGCCCCGGACTCGCAGGTGAACGTCACGGGCGAGCCGTTCAAGGGGACCGACGCCCAGGGCCGGGTCCGCGGATACGTCGACGCGCACGTCCACCTGATGTCCAACGAGGGTTTCGGAGGGCGGCTGGTCTGCGGAAAGGTCTTCTCCACGGCGGGGGTGACGGACGCCCTCAAGGACTGCCCCGAGCACTACCCGAACGGCGTCCTCGCCCTCTTCGACATGATCACCAAGGGTGGCGACGGCCTGCACGACCCGAACGGCTGGCCGACGTTCCGCGACTGGCCGGCCCATGACTCCGCCACCCACCAGCAGACCTACTACGCCTGGGTGGAGCGGGCCTGGCGGGGCGGCCAGCGGATCCTGGTGAACGACATGGTCACCAACGGAGTCATCTGCTCGCTCTACTTCTTCAAGGACCGCGGCTGCGACGAGATGACCGCGATCAGGCTCCAGATCCAGAAGACGTACGAACTCCAGGACTACGTCGACGCCATGTACGGCGGCGCCGGCAAGGGCTGGTTCCGGGTCGTCACCGAGCCCGACCAGGCCCGCAAGGTCATCCAGGAGGGCAAGCTCGCCGTCGTCCTCGGGGTGGAGACCTCCGAACCGTTCGGCTGCAAGCAGGTGCTGGACAGCGCCCGCTGCACGATGGCGGACATCGACCGCGGCCTGGACGAACTGCACCGGCTCGGCGTCCGCAGCATGTTCCTCTGCCACAAGTTCGACAACGCGCTGTGCGGCGTCCGGTTCGACTCGGGCACCCAGGGCATGGCCATCAACGCCGGCCAGTTCCTGTCGACCGGCACCTTCTGGAGCACCGAGCCGTGCCCAGGCCCCGAGCACGACAACCCGATCGGCTTCGGGCTCGCCGCAGGCCTGGCCGCAGCCGAGGGCCAGCAGGAAGCGGGCGCCACCGCGGCCGCCGAGAACACCGGCCGCTCCGGGGCGAAGGAGGAGGAGGAGCAGGCGCAGGCCCGGATCCGTGGCGCCCTGCCGGAAGGGGTCGAACTGCCCCAGTACGGCGGCTCCCTGCAGGCGGCGCAGTGCAACCGGCGGGGCCTGACCGCCCTGGGTGAGTACGCGGTGCTGGGCATGATGAAGCGCAGCATGATGCTGGAGATCGACCACATGAGCGTCAAGGCGGCGAACCAGGCGCTGCGCGTGCTCGAAGCCGAGCAGTACGCCGGTGCCCTGTCCACCCACGGCTGGATGGACGACAACTGGACCGAGCGGGTCTACCGCCTGGGCGGCTTCATCACAGGCCACATGTACGAGGCGCCCGCGTTCACCGCCGAGGCGCGCCGACACGCCGCCCTGCGCGCCAAGTACGGCGCCGGGTACGGCATCGGCACCGACATGAACGGCTTCGCCTGGCTGCCCGGCGCGCGGGCCGCGGCCGGCGATCCCGTGCACTACCCCTTCCGCAGCCCCGACGGCGGTTCCGTCCTCGACCGCCAGGTGACCGGCGACCGTGTCTGGGACGTCAACACCGACGGCGGCGGTGCCCACTACGGCCTCGTACCGGACTGGATCGAGGACATCCGTGTCACCGGCGGCCAGGACGTGGTGGACGAGCTCATGCAGGGCGCCGAGGGCTACCTGCGGACCTGGGAACGCAGCCGCGGGCACACCACGCCCTACACCCCGCTCGTCCGCGGCTACCGCCCCCACTACGGCCACCTCGCCTCCTCGCGCCCCCTGCCCGGCGACTTCACCCACGAGGCGGTCTGGAAGGTACTGCGGAACCCCTCGCCCGGCACGGTCCGGCTCTACGAGTGCAAGGCGGCCAACCACTCGCTGCTGACCCCCGACCCGGGATGCGAGGGCCAGCAGCCCCTCGGCCCGGTCGGATACGTGTACACGACCGCGGTGCCCGGATCGGTGCCCCTCTACCGGTGCTACATCCCGTCCGTCTTCGACCACTTCGTCTCCAACAGGCCGGACTGCGAAGGCCCGTACACCCGGGAAGGCCTACTCGGCTACGCCATGCCGGCATCGGCGTCCTAGGACCGCACAGCCCCTGCGCCCGCCCCTGGCCGTCCGCACCGGCCCGGGGCGGGTCGGGCGGTGTGCTTGTCGGGCGCAGCGGGGCCCCGGGGGGCTTCCGGGGTGGAGGGCGCCGGGCATCGATCTCTCTCAGCCCTTCGTCCGGGCGCTCAGTCCCACCAGTTGATGTACGGCAGTCCGGGGCGGTCCGGGGCACCTGACGAAGTGATCCCGGCATCCTGCGCGCGCCCGCTGGGGTCGTTGCAGGGTGGCGGTGGGAGCTTCCCCCGTGCCGAACATCAGTCAAGGAGCCCTGAGCAGAACCGTGAGGACCCCACCGAGGAGTGCGGCCGGACGCTTCGAACGGAGCGGGCTGGACCGGTGTGCCGCCGACGCCGTCGAAGGGGCCGGCCCCGGCCACCTGGGTACGGCCACGAGCCCGGCGCCGACCGTGCGCCGTGAGCGCGGACCGTTCGACCCGGAGGCAGCCCGCGGCGAGAGCTCCTTCGGCCACACGGTGTGGGTCCTCGCCTCCGACGGCGAGCTGGAAGAGGGCATCAGCCGCGAAGCGAGCTCCCTGGACGCCCTGTGTGCCGCCCGTGAGGAGACCGGCCGGCCCCCTCGCGTCGCGCTGCGCACCGTGGCCGAGCCGGGTTCGCGGGAGGCCGAGGCCACCAAGGAAGCGATGCGGCCGGACCCCGAACTGCGCTTCCCGATGGCGGCCGAGGGCCTCGCGCGGACCCGGCAGGTGGGCGAGCGGGTGCGCCTGGACCGGGCGGAGTGGAACGGGCGCGAGTGGTTCGGTGAGCAGCGCCAGGGGTACCGCGGGCTGGTGCGGCCGCCGCGGAAGCGGGTCCGGGTCTCGGTGGAGGCCGGGTCCGCGCTCGGCTGGCAGGCGCTGCCGGGCGATGTCGGACAGGCGGTGTGCCCGGACGGGTTCGGAGCCTCGGCTAGGTACCAGGCGCTCGACGAGCGGCACGCACTGACGGCCGAGCGCCTGGCGACGGCGGCCCGTGCCAGTGCCGCCCGTGCCACTGCTGCCCGGGTCAGAGGCCGGGCATGACGACGTCCGAGGCTGCGCCTGCCGCGTGTGTCACCCGTTCCGACAGCGTGACCGACCGGGCCCTGCCGCCGGCCGCCGCGGCCGATGGGTGACCCGGCTGCGCGCGCCGCTGGTCAGCGACGACACCTCGTCCTCCGTACCGCGGCAGCGACCGGCTCCGGGCCCGCCCGCTGCGTCCGATCGTGGACGCCGTCCCCGGGCCGGGCGCCGGACTCCTCCACCGCGTCGTACGTCTTCGCGGCCACCGCGCCGCTCGCCCGGGCCCCCGTCACGCCCCACGGGATCGGGTACGCCCGCGCGGTACGCGTCGCCGGCATCACGCTCCACGAACCGTCCTGCGTAGCCAAGGCCTTCCCCGGCTTCCCGGCCTTCACGGCGAACACCGCCGGCTCTTCCTCGAAAACACACGACAACCCAAGGGATGTGAACCACAGATGGCGGACATACTCATCGCCGGGGGAGGCATCGGCGGCCTCGCCGCTGCGCTCGGCCTCGCGGGCCGCAGCCACCGGGTGACCGTTCTGGAGCGCAGGGAGACGTTCACCGAACTCGGCGCGGGCATCCAGCTCGGCCCCAACGCCTTCCACGCGCTCGACCTGCTCGGAGTGGGCGCACAGGTCCGCGACCGGGCCGTCTACATCGACGAACTGCGGCTCATGGACGCCACCACGGACGAGCGGATCGCCTCGATGCCGCTGACCGGCGACTACCGCACGAGATTCGGCAACCCGTACGCGGTCGTGCAGCGCTCCGACGTGTACGAGCCGCTGCTCGAAGGCTGCCGCAGCCACCCGCTGATCGAGCTGCGCGGCGGTAGCCAGGTGGTGGCGTACGAGCAGCGCGGCCAGGGCTCGGGCGAGGTGACCGCCGTTCTGGGCAGCGGCGAGCGGCTCACAGGCGCGGCACTGATCGGGGCCGACGGCATCCGCTCGGCGGTACGGCGTCAACTGGTCGGCGACGGCGACCCGAGGATCTCCGGGCACACGATCTACCGCTCGGTGATTTCGGTGGAGCAGGTGCCCGAGGAGCTGCGGTGGAACACCGTGACCCTGTGGGCGGGTCCCAAGTGGCACTTCGTCCACTATCCGATCGGCGGCGGCGCGTTCCTGAACCTGGCCGCGACCCGGGACAACGGCGCGCAGGTGGCCGTCGTCGGGCAGCCCACCGAACGCGACCACGTGCTCGACGAGTTCCCGGAGCTGGGCGAGACGGCGCGGCGGCTGCTGGAGCTCGGTCGGGACTGGAAGGCATGGGTGCTGTGCGACCGCGATCCGGTCGAGGTGTGGACCGAGGGGCGCGTGGCGCTGCTCGGCGACGCGGCGCACCCGATGCTGCAGTACGCGGCCCAGGGCGCCTGTCAGGCGCTGGAGGACGCGGTGGTCCTCGCCGAGGCACTGGACTGCTGCGAGGACAGCGTCGTGCAGCGGTTGGAGAAGTACAGCGCGGCGCGCCGGGAGCGTACGGCCCGGACCCAGCTGGTCGCCCGCGAGATAGGCCGCCGGCTGTACCACCCGGTGGGCGACGCGGCGCGCGAGCGCAACGAGATACTGACGGGGCTTTCGGCCGACGACATGTACGACAAGGTCGCATGGCTCCACGGGACGGACCTCGGCTGAGGCGACGGACCCGGCCGCCCCCGGCCTGCCCGCCCGCGCGGCTCAAGCGGTTCATCCCGCCCTCGCCGATCTGCAGGCCGCCGAGGGCGGGGAATGGAAGAGGGGCGGCCCCCGGTCCTGGACCGGGGGCCGCCCCTGCGGAGTCACCCGTGGCGCCCCGACGGGCTCATCGGCGTCGGCGCACCAGAGCCGATACCGCGCCCGCGAGGAGCGATCCGGCGACCGGGGCGAGCAGGTAGACCCACAGCATGCCGGTCGTACCGGACGCGAGGGCGGGCCCGAGTTGGCGCGCCGGGTTCCCGCAACCGCCGGAGAGCGGCCCGAGGAAGATGACGACGGCCGCGACACAGGCGCCTATGACGGGCGGCAGATGGCGCAGCAGCGGTGGACGGGTCCCGAAGTAGGCCACGATCAGCATGATCACGGCCATGGACCCCGCCTCGGCCAGGAACACGCCCCCGGCGCCCCAGCCGGGCCCGGGGGCCAGCGCGGCGTCGCCGACGGCGGCGGCCGCTTCGCCCCATACGAGCCGCGCCAGCACGACCCCGCACACGGAGCCGGCCGACTGCGCCACGATGAAGGGCAGCACCGCCTTTCCGGGGAAGACCCGCAGCAGCCACAGTCCGATGCTGACCGCGGGGTTGAGATGGCCGGCGGTCTCCCGGCGCATGGAGGGGCCGAGTACGGCGGTGACGATCGTGCCGACCAGCAGCCCCATCACCACCATCTGGCCACGGGGGGTCGGCAGCAGGCCGGAGAGGGGAGAGCCGGGTCCTGCCATCCAGCGGGCGGCCGTGACCACGGTGAACAGCATGCCGGTGGTGAGCGCGAACTCGTAGCCGGCGGTCACCAGGAGGGGAGGCGGGCGCCTGGGCGCGCGTACGGGATGCCTTGCGGCCGGGCGATCGGTGTCGAGAGACGTCGGTGTCACCCCACGGAATGTGCGTCCGCGCGCCGGCCGCGGCAATCGACGGGGGATCCCTGTGTCAGGTCGGCGAGGCCCGTTTCTCCTGCCCCCGCGGGCACTTGACAAACTGATCCGGCTCCGGTGGACCCGTGGTTTCGGACCGCCCAAGACTCTGGGGAGCCGGCCAAGGACATCTGGTCACCCGGCCACCTGGTCATACCCCTTTGTCGAGAGGAACCGATCACCTATGTGCGGCCTTGCCGGATGGGTCAGCTTTCAGCGGGATCTGACGGCGCATTCGGACATCGCGTCGGCCATGACGTGCACCTTGGAGTGCCGCGGCCCGGATGCGGGTGGTCTGTGGACCTCGCCCCGTGCGATCCTCGGGCATCGCCGCCTGGCGATCATCGACCTGGAGGGCGGCCGCCAGCCCATGGCCGCCGTCGAGGACGATGACACGCAGCCGGTCATCACGTACACCGGCGAGATCTACAACTTCCGGGAGCTGCGCGAGGAACTGCGCGCACTCGGCCACGAGTTCCGCACGTCCAGCGACACCGAGGTCGTCCTGCGCTCCTACCTGGAGTGGGGCGCAGGCTTCGCGGAGCGCCTCAACGGCATCTACGCCTTCGCGATCTGGGACCCGCGTACCGAGGAACTGCTCCTCATCCGCGACCGGATGGGCGTCAAGCCGCTCTACTACTACCCGACCGCCGACGGCGTGCTCTTCGGCTCCGAGCCGAAGGCGATCTTGGCCCACCAGGACGCCGAGGCCGTGGTCGGCCCCGAGGGGCTGAAGGAGATCTTCAGCATCGTCAAGACCCCCGGGCACGCGGTCTTCCGCGGCATGCACGAGGTCGTTCCCGCCACAACCGTGCGCTTCACCCGCGATGGGCACAGCGTCACGAAGTACTGGGAGCTGAAGGCCGCGCCGCACACCGACGACCTCGAAACGACGATCGCCCACGTCCGCGATCTGCTCGAAGACATCGTGGAGCGCCAGCTCGTCGCGGACGTCACCGTCGGCACGCTGCTCTCCGGCGGCCTCGACTCCAGCGCCGTGACGGCGCTCGCCGCCAAGGCCCTCGCCAAACAGGGTGTCGAACAGCCCATCCGCGCCTTCTCCGTGGACTTCACCGGTCACGACAACCGCTTCGAGACCAACATGCAGTGGGCCGACCCGGACACCCCGTTCGCGGTCGAGGTCGCGAAGCGCGTCGGAGCCGAGCACATCATCGTCGAGCTCGACAACGAGGACGTCCTCGACCCCGAGGTCCGCGCCACCGTGCTGCGCGCCCAGGACCTGCCGGTCTCCACGGGCGACATGGAGTTCTCGCTGCTCATCCTGTGCCGCGCGCTGAAGGAGCGGATGACCGTAGCGCTCTCCGGCGAGGCGGCGGACGAACTCTTCGGCGGCTACACGTGGTTCCACGACAAGGAAGCCGTCGAGCTGGACAGCTTCCCCTGGCACCACCCCTTCGAGAAGCTCGGCGGCATCGGCGCGCTGCGCGACGTCGGCCTGTGGGACCGGCTCGGGCTCACCGAGTACGTGAAGGACCGCTACACCCAGGCCTTGGAGGAGGTGCCCCGGCTGGAGGGCGAGAGCGGCTTCGAGGAGCGGATGCGCGAGCGGACGTACCTCAACCTCACCCGCTGGGAGAACTTCCTGCTGGACCGCAAGGACCGCATGAGCATGGCGGCGAGCCTGGAGGTGCGCGTTCCCTTCACCGACCACCGCCTCGTCGAGTACGTCTACAACACCCCGTGGGCGATGAAGAGCTTCGACGGCCGGGAGAAGAGCCTGCTGCGCGCGGCGATGCGCGGAGTCCTGCCCGACTCGGTGCTCGACCGCAAGAAGAACCCGTACCCCTCCACCCAGGACCGCGCGTACGAGATCGCCCTGCGCGAGAAGGTCGAAGGCATCCTCATCGAGGGCGCCCCGGTGTTCCAGCTGGTCTCGGAGGCGGACATCCGCAAGCTGCTCGACCGGCCGGTCGGCTCCTACGCCGTCGGCGGCCCCTGGAGCGCCCGCGCCGTTCTTGAGCGGCTCATCGAGTTCAACACCTGGGTCACCGAGTACGACGTACGCGTCGAGCTCTGACCGATCCGTGCCCGCCCGGCGCCCGGCCGCCGGTCACATGAGACCCACCGCAGGAGGATTTGACATGGTGACACGAACTGACAGCCCCACGGTGACCGTCTGGTCGGACGTCGGCTGCCCCTGGGCGACCCTCTCCCTGCACACTCTGCGCGCCGCAGCCCGGCGCCGGTCCCTGCCGCTGCTCATCGACCACCAGGCCTTCCCGCTGGAGCTGTTCAACCGCGAGCCCACACCCAAGTTCATCGTGGACCCGGAGATCATGGCGATCGCCGCCCGTCTGCCCGAGCTCGGCTGGCGGATGTGGGACGGACCGGCGCACACCTACCCGGTGACGACCCTGCCGGCCCTCGAAGCCATCCAGGCCGCGAAGGACCCCGCGATAGGCGGGCTGCGGGGCAGCGACGAGCTGGACGAGGCACTGCGCAAGGCGTTCTACGCCGACAGCAAGTGCATCAGCGTCCACGCGGTGATCCTCGACATCGCCGAGGAGTGCGAGCACGTCGACGCCAAGGCGTTGGCGGAGGCACTGGCCAAGGGCAGCGGACGTGCCGAGGTCTACGCGCAGTGGCGCACCGCCGAAGGGCCGCAGATCCAGGGCAGCCCGCACCTTTTCGCCGCGGAAGGCTATGCCGCGCACAACCCCGGCGCCACGTTCACGTGGACGGGCTCCCCCTATCAGGGCGGCCTCCCGCGACTGGACGACTACAGCACCGCCTGGGCTGACGAACTGCTCGACGCGATTCACGGAGAAGGGTAGAGGGAGGAGGTCCTCTCCAACTCCCATAAGGGTCAGGCTCATTGTGAAGTGATCAAGCTTGCGCTTCGCACGCCCGTTCTGGAACCCTCCGTTCAACTTGCTTGTTCCGCAGTAACGGAGAAGACCCACATGCACATGAGCCGACCACGTCGCGCATGGAGCACGGCGGCTGCAGCCGCCGTGCTCGTGTTCACCGGCCTCGCAGCACCGGCCCAGGCGGAGGACGTTCCGCCCGGTGCGCCGGCTTCCTGGAGCCAGGAGCCCCGCGCGGCCCAGAGCAGTCCTTCGCCGAACGGCGCCGGCGTGGCCGCGATCGTTCCCGGCGGCGCGGCCCCGGCCGGTGACTTCACGCTGTCGCCCGGCGACATGAACGCCGAAACCACCAAGCGGGTCACCCGCCTGGGCGGCGTCCTGCCCACGTCGGGCGTGCAGGACCTGCTGGCCGGCGCGAACCGCACGGCCCGTCCGTGGTGCTCCGACGACGCGTTCGGCACCGCACCGGACCCCGACATCAAGTACTGCCTGCAGAACGACGACGCCACCTCGAAGGAGTGGATACCCCAGGGCTTCACCGGGGTCTCCGACGCCAAGGACAACGAGATCTGGGGCGAAGCCAAGAACATCCAGCTGTTCGCCTCCTACGACGGCTGGGACCCGGGCCGGGAGGACGACCCGGATCCGGCGACCGGCGACTGCACCAGTGCCGAGTTGGAGGCCGACGACGCCTGCAACCAGAAGGGCGTCCGGATCACCTTCGTACAGAACCGGATCAACCCGGCGACCGGCAGCCCCGAGGTCAAGTACCGGCACGTCCTGCTGGGCTGGACGTACGTGAACTCCTCCGACCACATCTCCTTCGACGGGCTGCACGCGTCCGAGTACCCCATTCAGAAGGGCGTCCACGCCGGCGGGATCGTCTGGTACGGCAACTACCTCTACGTCGCGGACACCCGCAACGGCCTGCGCGTCTTCGACATGCGCCACATCCTGGACCTCGACCCGGACGGCGATCCCGGCACCCACGACGCCATGGGCGCGGACACCGACGGCGTGAAGACCACCGCCAACACCGAGGACAAGACGAAGGTCGGCCGGCACGACAACGTCTGGTACAGCTTCGGCTACCGGTACGTGATGCCGCAGGTCGCCGCGTGGAAGTTCAAGGCGCAGCAGAGCAACCCCAAGGGCACCTACGCCTGTGCCTCCACCGGCGCCCCGAGGGCTTCGTACATCTCGCTCGACCGCAGTACCGTCCCCGACCGCCTGCTCATGGGCGAGTACTGCCGTCCCGATGCCGACCATCCCTCCACCGGCCGCATCGCCTCGTACCCGGTCGCGGCCCTGGAGGGCCGCTCCGCCGACGTGAGCGCGCAGGGCTGGTCCAACTACCTGCCCCTGCCCAAGGGCGGTGCCCAGGGCGCGGCGGCGTACAACGGCACGCTGTACGTGAACGAGTCCACGGGCACGGACGAGCCGGGCAACCTGCGGCGCTTCACCTGGAGCAACGGCCAGCTGCTCCAGCGGGGCCAGGTCGTGAAGACCGCCCGGGGCGCCGAGGACCTCTACGTCGAGCGCGGCACGGGGCGGCTGTGGTCCCTGTCGGAACACCGCCCGGGGGAGGACCCCGCGACCTGCACGGCGAACCCCGACCCCGCCGACCCGAAGGGGACGGACTACTGCCGGCGACTGCTCTACGGACACAAGCTGAGCTGGCTCGACGCCCAACCGTAGCCCGGTAGGCGGCGGTCGGGGCCGGGGCCGGGGCCGGGGGCCGCTCCCGCAGAACCACCGGTCGCCGGAATTCCGTCCGATACTCCTCTGCGCCAACATCGCGAGACGCCGGCGGAAACCGGGTTGTCCACGCGTCGGCGCGCGCTGTACGAGCCCCCGGTCGGAGCATCCGACCGGGGGCTCGGGGCGTGCGCCGGAGGTTGGCTGGATGTCGGCGTCCGGCTTGGGCGTGTCGATCATCGGCCGTTACCCTCCCCACTAGTTGCTCAGGTCAACCAATAGGGATCGGCATGTACGACACCACCGAACACTTCCGCAGCCACGTGGAAGAGATTCTCGACGCGCTGGGAAAGGAACCGGGCCGTGAGGCCCTGGTACACCGTGGCCGGCGCGTGAGCGCGGGTGAACTGCGCGGCCTCGTCTACGGCATGGCCCGGGCGCTGCGGTCCCAGGGGGTTAATCGCGGCCAGACGGTCACCCTCCTCTCCGGCAACCTTCCCGAGACGATAGCGGCCCGCTACGCCGCCGGGCTGCTCGGCTGCGCCGTGAACCACCTCTACGCCGGCCTTTCGGCCGACGTGCACGCCGACATCCTCCGGGACGTCGAGACCAGGGCGCTGATAGTCGACCCCGTCTACGGGTCGCGCGCCGCCGACCTGGCCCGGCGGGTGCCCCTGGAACGGGTGCTGGTCCTCGGTGGAGGCGCAGGCGTGGGCCTGGACCTGGTGGGGCTCGCCGCCGAGGAGTCCGCGGACGCCTTCACGGGTTCGGCCCGCCCGCAGGACATCTGCACCATCCGTCACACCGGCGGGACCACCGGTCATCCCAAGGCCATCTGCACGACCTTCGAGCAGTGCGCCTCGATCGGACCGGACTGGTCCGAGGAGGGGCAGGTCCGGGCCCTGGTGTGCACCACCCTCGCGCACGCGGCGGGCCTCATGGCGGACGCCACGCTGCACCGCGGCGGCGCCGTCGTCCTGCAGGACGAGTTCGAAGCCGGTGCCGTGCTCGCCGCCATCGAGCGCGAGCGCATCTCCCACGTGTTCCTGCTGCCGCCGCTCCTCTACCAGTTGATGGACCACCCCGAGGTCGACCGCACCGACACCTCCAGCCTGCGCATGCTCACCTACGGGGGCTGCGCCTCGTCCCCGACCCGGCTGGCGGCCGCGGTCCGCCGCTTCGGCCCCGTACTGAACCAGTTCTACGGCCAGAACGAAGCGGGCGGGATCAGCATGCTCTCCCCCCAGGACCACGATCCGCTCCGCCCGGAGCTGCTGCGGACCGCCGGGAAGGTCATGGAGGGCGTCGAGGTCGTCACCTGCGGTGCCGACGGTCGGCACCTGCCCGCAGGCGAGTACGGCGAGATCTGCGTGCGTTCCCCGCACGTGATGAAGGGCTACTGGAAGCAACCCGAGCTCACGGCGGAGGTACTGCGGGACGGCTGGCTCCACACCGGGGACATAGGGTTCGTCGACTCGGACGGCTACGTCACGATCGTGGACCGGCTGAAGGACATGATCGTGGTGGTGGGGGGCCACGTGTACACGGTGGAACTGGAGGACGTGCTGAACTCCCATCCCCAGGTCCTGCACAGCGCGGTGCTCGGAGTCCCCGACGCCAACCTGATGGAGCAGGTGCACGCGGTCGTCGTCCGCGCGCCGGGCGGCGACGTCGGCGAGGAGGAGCTGCGCGCCGTGGTGCGGGAGCGGAAGGGTGCCATGTACGAGCCCGCGAGCATCGACTTCGTCGACGCGCTGCCCCTGACCGACGCGGGCAAGCCGGACAAGAAGCTGCTGCGCGGCCGGGCCGTCGCGCCGACGGGGTCTCCCCGACCGTAGGCGACCGTTCCGGGACAGTGGAGTCGGCCCCGGACCTGGTTGGCGAGGGCCCGCAGGCCGACGCGGCCCTTGGGTGCGGGGCTGTCCGTGACATCGACCTGCCAGTGGTCGGGCGTGCCCGCTGATGCGCGCCACGACTTGACCCGGACGCGGGTCCCGGGGGCGGGAGTGACGTGCGTGAACCAGGAGGTGTTCAGGGGCACCACGGCGCGGATATGTGGGTCCGGCGAGCCCGGGGGGAGAGCGCCGGCGGGGCCTTTCACCCCAGCCATTGTCTGAGCTATCGATATTCGATAGATTCCCATCGTTGCTCGATGGAAGGACTGGCCATGGGAAAGCTGGCGGTGGGTGCGCTGCGCGCCGTTCTGGTGGTGGTGCTCACCGGCACCGTGTTCGTACAGGTCTCGATGGTGTGGGCGTTGGCCTCCGACCCGGAGGACGGGTCGCTCCCGCTGACCCCGCTGCGCGTGATCACGATGATGGGTATGGCGTCGGCCCAGGTCGCCCTGGTCTGCGTATGGCGGCTGGTGACGATGGTGCGACGCGGAACCGTGTTCTCCCATGCCGCCTTCCGGTACGTGGACGGAGTGATCGGCGCGATCGTGGCGGCTGCCCTCCTGTGGTTCGCGGTAACGGCGGTCAACGCGCCCGGCCAGCGGGACGACCCGGGCGTCACCGTCATCATGGGCGGGATCGGCCTGGCCATCCTGGGAGTCGCGCTCATCGTGCTCGTGCTGCGGATGCTGCTCGCCCAGGCCGTCGCGCGGGACGTGGAAGCGACGCAGCTGCAGGCCGAGTTGGATGAGGTGATCTGATGCCGATCGCCGTCGACATCGACGTGATGCTGGCCAGGCGGAAGATGTCCGTGGGCGAGCTCGCGGACCGTGTGGGGATCACGCCCGCCAACCTGGCGGTACTCAAGAACGGTCGCGCCAAGGCGGTGCGCTTCGCGACGCTCGCCGCGCTCTGCGAGGTGCTCAAGTGTCAGCCGGGCGACCTGCTGCGCTGGGAGGCCGAAGAGGCCGAAGAGCCCGAAGGGGCCGCAGGGGCCGAGGAAGTTGCGGGCGCCGCGGGCGCCGCGGACCGGTAAGCCGTACCTGTCGGTGTGTCATCCCGCCCCGCAGGCCGTTGTGTTGAGCCACTGGTAGGAAACTTTCCTGTCCGCTACGCTCCCGACGGCGGCTTGGCGCGGTGCCCGATGGCATGGGCATGACGTGCTCAGCGAGAGCTCTGACCCGGCCGCCGTGACGCTGCCCCCTGCCCGCCGCACGGTCCGGGGGCGGCGTTTCCGCACCGGTGTCCAGCTCTCGCCCTTCCCAGGCCAAGGAGTCCAGGCATGCACCTGTTCACCTCCACCCCACCACCCCCGTCCGCCGGTCGGAATCGACCCGTCCTCCTCGTCGTGGCCGCGGTGCTCGCGCTCGTCGCCGGGCTCCTCCTCGCGTGGCCCGGCCGGGCGGGGGCGGCGGCCGACCCGCTCATCTCGCGCGGCAAGCCCGCCACCGCCTCCTCCACGGAGAGCTCCTCGCTCGGCGCTGCCAACGCCTTCGACGGCTCCGCCTCGACTCGCTGGGCCAGCGCCGAGGGCAAGGACCCGCAGTGGATCCGGGTCGACCTCGGGGCCGGCGCCACCGTCTCCCGGGTCAAGCTGACCTGGGAGTCCGCCTACGCCAAGGCCTACCGCATCGAGGTCTCCGCCGACGGTGCGAACTGGACGAAGATCGCCGAGGAGAAGGCCGGCAACGGCGGCACCGACGACCTCGCCGGGCTCTCCGGCAAGGGCAGGTACCTGCGCGTGTACGGCACCGCGCGCGGCACGGCGTACGGCTACTCCCTCTTCGAGGCCGAGGTGTACGGCACCGCGGACGGCGGGACACCCCCTGGCGGCGCCTTCACGGTCGTCGCGGCCGGTGACATCGCCGCCCAGTGCACGGCCTCCGACAGCGGCTGCGCGCACCCGAAGACCGCCGCCCTGGCCCGGCAGATCGACCCGAAGTTCTACCTGACGATGGGTGACAACCAGTACGACGACGCCCGGATCGCCGACTTCCGCGCCTACTACGACAAGAGCTGGGGCACCTTCAAGGACAAGACCCACCCCGTGCCCGGGAACCACGAGACGTACGACCCGGCCGGCTCCCTCGCCGGGTACAAGGCGTACTTCGGGAACATCGCCTACCCGCAGGGCAAGAGCTACTACAGCTTCGACGAGGGCAACTGGCACTTCATCGCCCTCGACTCCAACGCCTTCGACCAGTCCGCCCAGATCGACTGGCTCAAGGCCGACCTCGCCGCCAACGGCAAGCAGTGCATAGCCGCCTACTGGCACCACCCGCTGTACTCCTCGGGCGGACACGGCAACGACCCCGTCTCCAAGCCGGTCTGGAAGATCCTCTACGCCGCCAAGGCCGACCTGGTCCTCAACGGACACGACCACCACTACGAGCGGTTCGCGCCGCAGAACCCCGACGGCAAGGCGGCCGCCGACGGGATCGTGGAGATCGTCGGGGGCATGGGCGGCGCCGAGCCCTACCCGATCGAGCAGGTGCAGCCGAACAGCCAGAAGCGCATCAGCGGCCAGTACGGGGTCCTGAAGCTCGACTTCACGGACTCGGGCTACAGCTGGACCTACGTCGCCGCCGACGGGGTCAAGGACACCAGCCCGAAGTACAGCTGCCACTGATGTACCTGGCCAACACCGGCCGCCCGGACGCGCCGCCCCGCCCCCTCGGGGCCCGGCGGCGCGTCCCCGCCACGGTCATCGCGCTGGGCGCGGTCAGCCTCGTCACCGACGTCTCCTCCGAGATGGTCACGGCGGTGCTGCCGCTCTACCTCGTCCTGGGGCTCGGTCTCTCACCGCTCCAATTCGGCTTTCTGGACGGGATGTTCAACGGAGCCACCGCGCTCGTGCGGCTTCTCGGCGGCCGCCTCGCCGACCGCGGCGGCCGCCACAAGCGGGTCGCCGGCGCGGGCTACCTGCTCTCCGCGCTGTCGCGGCTCGGGCTGCTCCTCGCCGGCGGCGCCACCGCGGGGATCGCCGCCTCGCTCGCCGCCGACCGGCTCGGCAAGGGTGTGCGCACCGCCCCGCGCGACGCGCTGATCTCGCTCAGCGGCCCGCCGGAGACACTGGGCCGGGCGTTCGGCGTGCACCGCGCCATGGACACCACCGGTGCGCTGCTTGGCCCGCTCGCGGCCTTCGCCGTGCTGTGGGCGACCGCCGACGCCTACGACGCGGTGTTCGCCGTCAGTTTCTGCGCGGGCCTGCTGGGCGTGCTCCTGCTGGTGCTGTACGTCCCCTCCGCCGCGCCCGCCCCACGCATCCGGTCGACACCCCCTCAGCGCGGCGCGCTTGGTGATCCCGCCTTCCGCCGGATCCTGTACGCCGCCTCCCTGCTCGGAGCCGCCACCATCGGCGACTCGTTCCTCTACCTGCTCATCCAGCGCGGCCTCGACCTGCCGCCCGCCCTCTTCCCGCTGCTGCCGCTCGGCGCCGCCGCCGGCTACCTGCTGCTCGCCGTCCCGGCCGGCCGGATCGCCGACCGTGTCGGGCGCCGGCTGCCGTTCCTGGCCGGACACGCCGCGCTGCTCGGCGCGTACGCCGTCATGCTGCTCCCCGTCGGCCGGCCGACCGCGGCCGCGGTGCTGGCACTTCTCGGCGTCTTCTACGCCTCCACCGACGGGGTCCTGATGGCGCTCGCCGGCCCCGTACTGCCCGTACACCGCCGGGGCCGAGGGCTCGCGGTGCTCCAGACCGGGCAGGCGCTGGCCCGGCTGCTGGGCGCTGCGGGCTTCGGGGCCGCCTGGACCTTCTGGGGGCAGGGGCCCGCCCTGTGGGCGGCGGCGCTCGCGCTCGCGGGGGCGCTCGCGGCCGCCTGGCGCATCCTGCCCGCCCCGGCTCCCGCCCCCGCCCCGGCTCCCGCCCCGGCCCCGGCTTCCGACCCCGCTGCCGCACTCGCCGTCGATGCCCCGGAGGCGCCGTGAATCCCCGATCGCCCCAGCTCCGCCGCCTCGCCCTCGTCGTGCTCGCCGTCCTGCTGCTCGGGGGCGGCTCCCTGGGCTACGTACTGCACGCCAGGCACCGCGCCCTGCCGACGGCCGCCGGGGACGGATCGTTCAGCCTGTCCGCACCCGGGCTCTACTACCGGGACTCGGCCACCGGACACATCGCCCGCCGGAGCGGCACCGGCGGACCGCCCGCCACAGGAGGCCCCGCCTGCGAGCGCTTCCACGCGGCGGGGGAGCGCGCCCTGTGCCTGCAGAAGCTGCCCGGTATCCCGGCCCGGACCCAGGCCCTCGTCCTGGACCGGCAGCTGCGCGAGGTCAAGCGCGTGACCGTACCCGGAATCCCCAACCGGGCCCGGGTCTCGGCCTCGGGGAACGTGCTGTCGTGGACGGCTTTCGCGACCGGGGACTCGTACGCCACGACCGCGTTCTCCACCCGGACGTCCATCCTCGACCTGCGCACCGGCTACCTGATCAAATCGATGGAGGAGATCCCGCTGACCATCGACGGGACCCGGTACCACGCCCCCGACGTCAACTACTGGGGAGTGACCTTCGCCCGGGACGACAACCGCTTCTACGCCACGGTGTCGACCAAGGGCCGCACCCATCTCGTCGAGGGGGACCTGCGCAACTGGTCCGCGAAGGCATTGCGCGAGAACGTCGAATGCCCCTCGCTGTCACCGGACGACACCCGCATCGCCTTCAAGAAGAAGGTCTCCGAAGACCCTGCCGCGCCGTGGCGGCTGTACGTCCTGGACCTGGCGGACATGCGCGAACACCCGCTCGCGGAGACGCGCAGCGTCGACGACCAGGCGGCCTGGCTGGACGACGAGACCGTCGGCTATGCCCTCCCGGGACGCGAAGGACGCGCCGCCGACACCTGGGCGGTCCCGGCGGACGGCACGGGCGAACCCCGCCTCCTGATCCCCGGCGGCTCCTCCCCGGCCGCCGCGAACTGACCGGGGCTTCGCGGCCACCCGCCCGCCCGGGCCGCCGCCCATCATCAGCGGTGGAGGAGAAAGTGCTCCCGACCGCGCGACATCCAGACGTCCCACGTAGTCAAGAGGGGTATGCACGGGGATCACGAAGCGAGCGAACGGGCGGGGACCGAGTGAAGTCAGCACAGGAGGATGAGTACCTGGAGTTCGTGGCGACGAGGGCAACGGCGCTCTACCGCTCGGCGTACGCACTCGCGGCCGGAGACACACATCTCGCCGAGGACCTGGTCCAGGAGACGCTCGGCCGGGTGTACCTGCACTGGAAGCGGGTGGCCGGGGCGGACAGTCCGGCCGCCTACGCCCAGACGGTTCTGGTCCGTACCTTCCTCACCATGCGGCGCAGGCGCAGCACCGGCGAGCGCCCGACCGGAAGCGTGCCCGACAGCCCGGAGTCCGGCCCGGACGCCGCGCTGCGGATCACGCTGCTGGACGCGCTCGGCCAACTGCGGCCCCGCGACCGGGCGGTGCTGCTGCTCCGCTACTGGGAGGGCCACAGCATCGAGGAGACCGCCCGGATGCTCAGGCTGAGCAGCAGCGCGGTCCGCTCGCAGGGCACGAGGGCACTCGCCAGGATGCGTGCCCTGCTCGGTGACAGCCTGTCCGATCTGGTTCCGCATTGAGCACCGGAGCACGCCGGTCCATGCCGCCGCACCACCCTCATCAGCAACAGAGAAGTGATGACACCATGCCGTTCGAAGCAGACCTTGCCCACGCCCTGGACCGTACGACGAACTCCCTCGAACCCGATCTCCCCGCGCTCCTGGGCGGAGCCGTCCAGCGAGGGCGGAGCCGCCGGCGTCGGCGCAGCGCCGGCATCATCGCCGGGCTCGGCGCCTTCGGCGCGATCGCGGGAGCCGCTCTGTTGGCTCCCGGCGGGCTGGCTGGGATCCGCCCCGCGGGCTCTGACATGGAGGCGGCGGCGCTGGCGATGCCCCGTTCCGCGATCACCGGTGATCAGATGATCCAGGCCCTGGAGCAGACGCTCCCCGGGGGCCGATTCAGTCAGGTGACCGGACAGAGCAACAACCCCTCGGATCCGAACGGTGGATACGTCGCCAACGGCGAACTGGTCGTCGACGACGGGCACGGCGCCGCCTTCGTCGGCGTCTCGGCCGTGCGGCTCAAGCTGCCGCTCAAGGACGGTGACGGGCTGAGCTGCGAGCGGACCCCCGCGCGTGCCGCAGGCGACACCTGCACGCTGAGCGAGCTGCCGAGCAGTGCCGCGATCCCCGGCGGGGCCGTGGTGATGTCGGAGCAGAACGCGGCCGGACATCCGGCCCGGGCGGACACCGCCCGCCGCTGGACGGTGACGGTGACCCTCAGGTCGACCGGCGCGCAGCTTCAGCTGGTGCAGTGGAACAGCACCGGCGGCGGCAGCGGTTCCGGCACACCGAAGCCGACCCGTACCGCTCCTCCGCTCTCCGAGCAGCAGGTGGTGGCCGCACTCACCGGTGCCGCCTGGGCGCCGATCCTGGGCGCCGTCGGCTGAGCCGCCGCGCCCGGCAGCCCCCAGGCACCGCCGGGCACCGAGGCTTTTCGGGGGCCAGGCCCTCAGCCGGGCGGGGACGGGTGGAGGGAACCGGCAGTCAGGGGGCGTCGTCTCTTGATCCACAAGAGTTCGTTCCCTGGTCAGAGGAGCTCGGAGTGACCGACATGGCTGCCCGCTACCTGTATCTCGTCCGGCACGGCGAGGCATTGCCCGACGAGAGCGGACTGTCAGAGGCCGGCCGACGGCAAGCCACACTGCTCGGCCGGCGCCTCAAGGAGATTCCTTTCGCCGCTGTTCATCATGGTCCGCTGCCCCGCGCGGAGCAGACCGCACGCTTGATCGGCGAGCAGTTGGGAAACGTCCCCCGGCACGTGTCCGTGGTTGCCGGCGACTACGTGCCCTACGTACCGGAGAGGGAGGAGCTTCCTGTCGACTCGGCAGACTTCTACCTCCGCTTCCTCGCCGGTGCGAGCGACGAGGAGCGCCAGCACGGTCCCGTGCTGGCCCGCCAGGCGCTGGAGCTGTTCACAGGGCCGGTGGACGGCGCCGAGGACCGGCACGAGCTGGTCGTCACCCACAACTTCCTCGTCGCCTGGCTCGTCCGGGACGCCATGCATGCCCCGAATTGGCGTTGGCTCGGCCTGAACCACTGCAACGCGGCACTCACGGTCATCCGCTACGCGCCCGGTCGAGCCGCCTGCGTCCTCCTCTCCAACGACATGAGGCATCTGCCCGCCGAGCTGCGCTGGACCGGATTCCCCCGCGAGCTGCACATCTGAAGCGCCACGGCACGGGAACGGTCGGGCCGCACAGGACCGTCGCGCTTCCTGCCGGGCAGAGGCGTCGAGGAAGTGCACGTCGTAGCGGTCCTGCTCGGTCCGGCGGCTGTCGAGAGATCCCCTGCCCCTCGCAGAGGGCAAGGTGGTTCGCCCGCAGCGCGCCGCCGGGAGGCTCGGCGTCGTCCCTTCGGCGGTGAGCCGGCAGATCCGC
Organism: Streptomyces sp. NPDC051109; assembly: GCF_044455885.1. NCBI lineage: Bacteria > Bacillati > Actinomycetota > Actinomycetes > Kitasatosporales > Streptomycetaceae > Streptomyces > Streptomyces sp. NPDC051109. The sequence continues at coordinate 165,698 of NZ_JBITFF010000014.1, read as the reverse complement.
CGCCTGGAGCGGGAGCTCGGGTCTTCCTGTTCGAACGCTGCACCCGCCCTCTACACATGTCCGGTGCCGGGGAGCGGCGGCTGTCCGAAGCGCCCGCCGTCCTCGGGGCCGTGAACCGCACCCGGCGGGTGGCCGCCGACATCGTCTGTAGCCGGCCAACGGCTGCGCCAGACGGGCGACGGTCGTCGTGGCTGTGAGAATGGGGACCTCTTCAGGTGCTGTCCCGGCGTTGCCATCGCCCGTGTCCGGCCCTGGTTGTTCGGATCAGCCGGATCGTGGCGGGAGCAGCACCTTGACCAATGCCGACCGCTGGCACTTGCGAGGCTCTGTCGGTTACACCTATACCGGCGAGGAGGCTCGACAGCTCCTTCGACGTCGGTGGGACTGGGCGAGCCAGGAGACATGGTTCGAGAATGACGCGGGGCGGCTCCTGGCCGTGGTCACCAACGGCGACCGTGCGATGGTCATGTCGCTGGACGGGGAGGGTGGCCCTGGTGAGCATCTCGTCGATCCGCGTGGCGCAGGCTCCTCGGGTGGCTATCTGCTCTCCAGCGGGCAGGTCGACAGCTACGCCGACCGTGACACGGTCGACTTCGACGTTGCCTGCCGCGCCGTGGCGTACTTCATCGAGCACGGTGCCTGGCCCGCCGAGGTGACCGTGGAAGGCGTCTGCGGCGAATGACCGGAGCCAGGGGGAGTCTCCCGGAATTGCGGACACGCCAGAGGGTCGTCACCCAGCAGCCACGACCTGGCCGGCCGTGACTTCGGGAGGGGCGGGGAGCAGTGAAGCGAGATTGTCCCGTACGAAGTCAGCCGCCCTCTTGACCGATTCGGCGGCCCCGGCTTCGTCTTCGAAGACGCTGGTGGAAACCATCACTCCACCTCCCGTGTCGACCCAGTAGTAGGCCACGAAGCCGGGGACTCGGCGGAGGAGTGGTACGAATCCTTCGTCCACTCGGCGTCCCGCCTCGGCAGGATCGGTCACCCCTTCGTACCGTCGAACCACTGCGTACACGGCTGATCTCCTCATGGATCCCAAGGTCACCTTGCGCGAAACGACATACCCCCACCGCGGGTTGCTCCGTTGCGGGACGCGGCGAAGGCACCCGGATGGGTGCATCGGTGAACCGAGCCGGGCACTCGCTCTGACCGGGGCGGGGCGAACCGGCTTCACGGAAACTGCGGCCGGAGCCGGCATTCGAGATCCGTGTCAGCCGACCCGGCCCGACCGGCCCGAGCTGTCCCGACGCGCCCCGTCCCTGCTCAGACCTCCTTGGTGGCGTTCAGACGGGTGATCTCTGCGGCGTACTTGGCGGTGCGGAGCGCCGACGTTCCGGAGACGTACAAGCCGGTGCCGAGCGAGGCCAGGGGGAGGGAGAGGAGCAGAGCGGCGACTATCGGTCCCCAGTCGCGCTCGGCGTCACAGCGCTCGCCCTCGTCCTTGAGGTACGACACCGCGTAGTCGCTGTCCTGGTGGAAGGCGCGCGACTCGCACTCGACGGGCTTGAACCTCTCGCCCCGGTCGATGCTGAAGGGGAAGACGAGCAGGTAGCCCACCCAGAGCCAGATGAGGGCGGCCGTGGCCATGAACCCCCGGCCCCACCCCTGCTCGCGCAGGCCGCGAACACGAAACTCTCTGTCGTACACCTGTGCCAATGAGTTCATGGGGTGAAGCTAGCGCAGGCCGGTCACCCCGGATGCGGTCAGGTGCCCCGAGAAGTGCTTCGAGCTCGGCGCCATGGGATGGGGAACCAAGCGAGGCCGGTCTTGAGCGCGGCGAGCGAATCGTCCGGCGCTTTCGCTGCGGCGGCGACAGCAGCTGCCGGCGCCCCTCCGCGGATGCCGCTCTCGCGCGGGTTCAGGCCGCACGGGGGGCGCGGATATGGCAAGGCGCCCCGCACCTCGGTGTCGGGTGCGGGGCGCCGAGGTGTCCGGTCAGGCAGGGGTGACGTTCTCCGCCTGCGGGCCCTTGGGGCCCTGCGTGACGTCGAAGTTGACCTGCTGGTTCTCCTGGAGCTCGCGGAAGCCGGTGGAGTTGATCGCCGAGTAGTGGACGAAGACGTCCGGACCGCCGCCGTCCTGCGCGATGAAGCCGAAGCCCTTTTCGGCGTTGAACCACTTAACGGTGCCCGTGGCCATGTGTTTCCCCTGTCGAGGATCGCGGGGTACTGGCTTGTCAGTACCCCTGGGTGAGAGGTGATCGCCCTGGTCCTCGGACACTGCTGTACAGCACGACGCCCGCGACGCGAACCGCGGGCGCTGAGACTTCGGAGCCACGACTACTAGCAGGGAAGTTAGCCGATCCGGAGTCATATGGCTACAGACCGCAGCGAAAGAGGGACACGCGTGTACGGCAGCCGGGGGTGTCACGACCCCGGTCGCCGCGGCGGAGGTGGTGACTACAGCTGCCGCATGACGCTCCCGGAGATCACCCGAAAGAGCAGGTAGAGCTCCACAAGGCCCTGGGGGATGCCTTAGGGACCATGCCCTCGATGCCCCTGCCGGCCCGGCTGGGTGGTGTCGTCAAAGTCGCAGCGGTGCGGGGTGACCGAGCGGGATTCCGAAGCCACGCACCCCTTCGACGGCTGGTGCCACATCAGACGACGACCGCCCGGTCCCGCTGCGCCCGGGCCCCGTACCCTCGCAGGATGCACTCCCATCTGGGCTTCGAGGATCCGCCCGCGCTGCCGCACCTGCCGCATGAGGTGGTGGCACAGACGCTGGAGCGGGCGCTTCGCGACCGCTCGCAGGAAGGCGAGGCGGCGCGCGTCCTGGTCGGGAGCGCGCTGAACGATGACGACCGGGAGTTCGTCGAGCGCTGGTCTGTGCAGGTCGGGACGCGGGCTGTGCCGGGCAGCCCTTTGCTCGGCCTGGCCGGCCTCTGCCTTGGGCATACCGCCCGGCGCTTCGGACATCTCAGTGACGAGGCGCTGGCGCTCTCGGAGTCGCTGGCGGCGCGTGCCGAGGCGGATCCGTCGGATGTGGACGGCCGGGCTCTTGACGGCTTTGACGACGTCCGGAGCTTCCTTCACCTGTGGTGAGCCGGCGGCACCGCTTGGTGGTCAGGTGCGACGAGTGGTTGGTTCGTAAGGGCTTGTGGTTGCCGCTGCGGCAGCCTCTACGGGCGTGACCGGGCCGTACGCCCGGCCCCCGGCCCGGCTGCCCTCCAGCGCAACGCCATCGAGGCCTACGCCGCGGCCCTCCCGCCTGAAAGGCGGGCACGGACGTCACGGGAAGGGGCGGCCCCGCCCACGCCGAGTCGAGCATTGGAGTCTTCCATGCGGCTCTGACCGCTCCTCCGCTACGGCTGCCAGTCCGACGGGTACCGTCGGGCATCGTTTGACGGCCGAGGCCCGTAACGCTTCTCGACGGAGCGCCGGGAGCTCAACCGGGAAGGGCCAGCTGCCGGGCGAAGCGGCTGACGGCGCTGGTGAAGCCATCCGGGTCGTCGAAGTTGGCGAGGTGCCTCGCGCGCGGGATCAGCTCGATCCGTGCCTGCGGGTGGGCGCGGGCGAAGTCCCTTTCACCGGACCGGAAGACGGTGTCCTTCTCGCCGTTGAGGATGAGGACGGGTGCCGCGACCTGGCGCATGGCACCCGCATCGAAGCGGCCCAGTACCTCGCCCCACGCGGCCGGTACGGTGTGAAAGGCGTACCCGGCGCGAATGGTCGCCTCAACCACGTCCGTCGGATACATGCGGCGCAGAAACCGGTCGTTCCACCGGGTCAGCCGGTCCGCAGAAACGCGGGGGGCGAGCTGTGCGACCAACCGGTACGGTATCGCCCAGGCCCCTCGCGTCGAGACGCTGGCACCCGCGAGGACGAGCCCGCGCAGCTTGTCCGGGAAGCACCGCGCGAACTCCAGCGAGGCGTATCCGCCGAGCGAGTGCCCGACCACCACGGCCGGCCCGCGGCCGAGCGAGTCCACTGCCGAAGCGATGATCTCCGTCGCCGCGTCAAGGCTCCATGGCTGGGCAGAACGGGTGCCATGGCCCGGGAGGTCGACTGCGGTCACCGGAAAGCATTCGCGGAGGGCGGCGAGCTGCGGACTCCACTGCGCTGCGCTGAAGCGTGTCCCGTGCACCAAGACGATGGGCGGCACATCATCTGCCCACATGAATCCCCCTGGATCGTTCCTCTGCTCTGCCCAACTCTACTGACAGGGCTACGTGATGACTCTCGCACCCCGGTTGCGAGGCGCTCCGCCCCACCGACTCGGCCCGAGGGTGGGCCACTGGTCGACGAGACCCGTGAGGTGGTGCTCATCAGCGACGAACTCCGACCCAATGGTCCAGACCTATTGACGGGCTTTACCGGTCCTCCTACGATCCGGTCCGGCATCCCCCCATCTCCCCACCTCACCCAGGCCGGGCGTCACGCCCCCACGCGTCAGTCATGCCCATGACGCTCGGCGGGAAGGAAGCGCAGCATGTTCCGTCGAAGGTCGCGCGCTCCACGTACGTCGGGCGACGTCCGCCCCTGCCCCGATACCGGTCGACCCGAGGGCGACCAGGCCGAGAACGAGCTGCTCGGGGCTCCGCGCCCGAACGGGGGAGGTGCGGAGCGCACGCTGCGGGCGAACCGGACCGGCCGCGCCCGGCGCAGACCGGCCCTCCTGAGGCGCTCCCTCGCCGGGATCAGTGCCGCTGCCGTCATCGCTACCGGCCTCGCGGTGGCCGGCTCCGTCACGGCCGGGGCCGCCGGCACCAACCTGGTGGCCAACTCCGGCTTCGAGAAGGGGCTGACCGACTGGACATGCCCCGGCGGTGGTGCCACGGCCGTCGGCAGTCCGGTCCGCTCCGGCAGCTCCGCGCTCAAGGCGGCACCGACAGGTCAGGACAATGCCCAGTGCACCCAGACGGTCAGTGTGCAGCCCAACTCCCAGTACACACTGAGCGCTTACGTGCAGGGCAGTTACGTCTACCTGGGCGCCACAGGCAGCGGCATCACCGGCAGCCCGTCCACGTGGACGCCGGACAGCCCGTCATACGGCCAGCTCAGCGTCGCCTTCACCACCGGGCCGAACACCACCTCGGTGACCATCTACCTGCACGGTTGGTACGGGCAGCCCGCGTACTACGCGGACGACGTGTCGCTCAGCGGCCCCGGCGGCACCGACCCCACGCCGACCGCCACGCCCCCGACCACCACCCCACCCACCACCGCTCCACCCACCACCACTCCGCCCGGTGACACCTGCCCCACGAAGCCCAGGCCGTCGGGCAAGGTCCTCCAGGGTTACTGGGAGAACTGGGACGGCGCCTCCAACGGCGTCCACCCCGGCATGGGCTGGACCCCCATCACGGACAGCCGGATCGCCGCGCACGGCTACAACGTCATCAATGCTGCCTTCCCGGTGATCCTCTCGGACGGCACCGTCCTGTGGCAGGACGGTATGGACGCCGGCGTCAAGGTCTCGACGCCCGCCGAGATGTGCCAGGCCAAGGCGGCCGGGGCGACGCTCCTGATGTCGATCGGCGGCGCCACGGCCGGCATCGACCTGGGCTCCAGCACCGTCGCCGACAAGTTCGTTGCGACCATCGTCCCGATCCTCAAGAAGTACAACTTCGACGGCATGGACATCGACATCGAGACCGGCCTGTCCGGAAGCGGTGACATCAACACGTTGTCCGCCTCCCAGTCCAACCTGATCCGCATCATCGACGGCGTCCTCGCGCGGATGCCGGCCGGCTTCGGCCCCACCATGGCCCCCGAAACGGCGTACGTCACCGGTGGGAGCGTCACCTACGGGTCGATCTGGGGCGCCTACCTGCCGATCATCAAGAAGTACGCTGACAACGGCCGTCTGTGGTGGCTGAACATGCAGTACTACAACGGCAGCATGTACGGCTGCTCCGGCGACTCCTACCAAGCCGGCACGGTCCAGGGCTTCACGGCGCAGACCACGTGCCTGAACGACGGCCTGACCATCCAGGGCACCACCATCAAGGTGCCCTACGACAAGCAGGTGCCCGGTCTGCCCGCCCAGCCGGGCGCGGGCGGCGGCTACATGGCGCCGAACCTGGTCGGCCAGTCCTGGAACGCCTTCGGCGGGTCCTTGAAGGGGCTCATGACCTGGTCGGTCAACTGGGACGGCTCAAAGGGCTGGACCTTCGGCGACAACGTCAAGAACCTGCAAGGCCGCTGATGCGGGGCCGATCCCCCGCACCCGGAGTGCGAGTTCAGGCTCGAATGGCTGTTGTACAGGGTGGTACTTGCCAAGTCGGTCACGGTCGACGAGCTTTGGGATGCGCGCAATTCGAAGGCGCGGCAAGGGGGAGCGCAGGGCCGGCCCTGTGACCCCCGGTGGGGAAGGGGAAACCGGATGGCAGACGCTCCCAGGTCACGCAGGATTCGCCGGTGCCTCCTCTGGGGCGGGGTGCTTCTCGTCTTTGTGTGCGGAGTCGCGGCGACACCGTTCGTCCTGAACCTCGTTGCGCCCAAAACCCTGGACTGGAATCGGCTGAGTGACATAAGTCAGTCGTACGGTGCGGTGTCGCTCGTGATATCGGCTGCAGCTCTTCTCGGAGTCGTCACGTCCATCGCGTTCCAGGCGAAGCAGGCGCGGCTGGAAGGAGAACAGACGTTTCGTGCGGCCCATCGGGAGCTGACGATGCTGACCCTGGGTGACTCGGCACTGCTGCGTTGTTGGGAACCGCCAAGGATTCCGATGACGGAGGCAAGGTGGAAGCAACTCATCGTCACGAACTTGATCGTGAGTATGTGGGCCAGTGACCATCACCTGGGGCGCTTGAATGACAGTGCGCTGCGGGTGGTGCTGGGGGCTCATTTTCGAGGAGAGGTGGCACGAGCTCATTGGGAGAACAGCGGTCCCATGTGGCGTGACCACATGGTTGCGTTGGAGGATCCGCGTCGCCTCCGGTTCGTGGAGATAGTCGATGAGATGTATCGCGACGCCGGAGAATCAGGGCCTCCGGTCTTGGACCGCGAGTTCTTCAGCCCTGATGACTGACGTGCGTCGAATGAGCCACGAGCCGGCGAAATAGGGCCAGGCTGCTCGCAGCGGGCGAAACGGCACCGCCCGGCGGGCCGCCCGGCAGAACGCGCGGTTGGGCGTGACCCCCAGGGCGGCCGGTGTTCGCGCCTCTTGGTGCGGACACCGGCTTTCGGCACACGCGGGCCGCTCCACGCGCCTCAGTCGAATTCGAAGGTGGCAACGACGGGGGCGTGGTCGGATTCGGGGAACTTGTCGTCGGTGGCGAAGGCGAGCGAGTCGTCGTGGAGGACTTCGTTGTGGATCTCCGAGCCGCGGTAGTGGGCGAGGAGGTTGCGGGTGACGAGCATGTGGTCGAGCATCTGGCCGCGACCGTGGTGGAAGAGGGTGTAGCGGGCATCGCTCGGGATGGTGCGTTCGATGGGCACCAGGACCTTCGGGGCGAGTTCGCCGTTGTTGGTGTCCTCGACGTTGCCGCAGATCGCCAGGACCGGGACTTCCTCCGGCTCGGCGTTGAAGTCGCCGGCGACGATGATCCGTGCGTCGGGGTCGTCCTTGAGGATCTGGTCGACCAGGCGCCGCACTTCCAGGGCCTGGCTCATGCGCTTCATGGACGACAGGAAGCTGCCTTCCGCCCAGGCGTCGGCGCTGCGCCAGATGCCCTTCTTGGGGTCGCTCACCTGACCGGGGATCACAGTGGGGATCTTGGACTTCAGGTGCACGACGATGACGTGCAGCAGGCGGCCGGGTGCTGCATGATCGGTGTCGATCTGAGCATGCAGGACAGGACGTTCGATCCCGATCGGGATCGGCTGCGTGTCGGCGGGCAGCGCAGTGAGCCGCTGGTAGTGGGGCTCGGCGACGAGGTCGTTCTTCAGCTGCTCGTGCTTGATGACCGGCAAGTGGGTGGCGACGACCAGGTTGCGGACGTCGTAGACCGCGTCGTCATCGGGTTTCGTGCTCACCAGCTCGGCCCCGTCGAGGTTGGTCCCCGTGAGTAGCTCCTTGAGGGCCAGCAGCGCACGCGGCTGGCCCGGGCGCTCCTGCCCGTGGACTTCCTGGAAGCAAGCGATGTCGGCACGCAGCCGCCTGATCTGCGGCTTCATCAGCCGAATGCGTTCTTCCAGTGTCGGGTGGTCGGTCGGGGCGGTCTCGTCGAAATTCTCCAGGTTGAATGTGGAAATCCGCATCTGTGTCATGAGTGCCCCCAAGGCTTGACTTGGCGGGATGGCGCAACGCACCGGAAGCAACGCGCACGCATGCCCGGCTCAACAGGCGTCCTACGCGGAAGCAGTCAGGCAGAACTGCACGAGGCCGGCGTCTACATCGAGGACGATCTTCTTCATCTCCGCCCACGGTGGGTGGAAGGCCGTTCCCCACTCGATCGTGAAGGCGAGGATCTTCTCTTCCTCCTGGCCCGAGAGGATGTGGCGGGCGTAGGTGTAGTCGTCACTCGTTCCGCACGTCGGGTACAGGTCGAAGGCCGGCTCAGGGGTGTACTCCGTGCCGCGTACGCCCTTCAGGGCCTCGCAGAACCGCTCGGCGAGCACGGCGGAGTCGTCCGCGTCGCCCGCGTCGAGGAACTCCGCGTAGAGCAGTCCGTCCTTCAGGCCGCGCTTGCCGTCGAAGAGGGGATTGCGGAAATTCTTGGCCGGGTCGACGGACTGGTTCTGGTCGTCGCCCCACACGTAGAGCATCTTCTGGGTGTAGCTGTGGACGTCGACGAACCAGTGGGCGCGGATGAACCTGTCCAGCAGCCAGCGCACGTTGCGGGTCTCGACCTCCGAGAAGGGCTCGGGGCCCTGGTAGACCTGGTCGGGGTCGGCTGGGTCGTCCGAGACCCGCACGGGGGCGAGCGGGTGGAAGGCGGTCCGGTAGTCGAAGAGGTGGTCGTAGTTGCGGTTGAGGTCTACGCCGACCGCCTCCGGATTGCCGCCGGACCGGGCCGGATTGCGGTTGCGCCGCCACATGGGATCGACGGTCTGGCTGTAGTGCCGGCCGTCCGGGTTGACGAGCGGGAAGACGACGACGTCGAGCTCCTCCATGAGCGTGCGCACTTGGGCGGAGGTGAAGCTCGTACCGCCGTACGCAAGGCCCGTACCGCCGGTGTGCGCGTGCAACAGGTCGGCGGCGAGGTTGACCAGGATCTCGCAACTGCCCCACTCACGGGCGTGTGCGCCGCCGATCAGGACGACGGCGGGCTTCGGCGCCAGGCGGTGGGTGCCGATGCGCAGGGCGTGGCAGGTCCGGCCCTCGAAGGTCGGCTCGGGCAGCTCGATGAGGTCGGCCTCCGGGAATGCTGCGGCCAGGCTGGTCACCGCGGATTCGACTTCGGTGATGTTCAGGTACGGCATGGCGTCCCTCCTAGATGTCCCGCACCTTGAGGGCGAGCCCCTGCGGAACCGCGTCCTCCGGGCCGAACCGGTCTCCTTCGCCCACCTCGGCCTGGCGGGCGCGTCCGGTGGCGGTGGCGTCCTCGACGGTCTCGACCGACACGCCCTCGCGAGCCAGGTCTTCGGCCTGCTCGGGGGATACGTAGGCGTCGAAGGTGAACGTGCCGTCCTGGTTCTGGAGAACCCGGCCGCCGACGTCGGGACGTGAGTCGCGCAGCACGGCGCGCAGGGTGTCGGCGTCCTTGGCCGTGACGCGGACACGCAGAATGGTGTACTCGGTGGACATGACGGGCCCCTCTCGGGCGCCGTCGGGCCTTCGGATCGACCGGGCCGACCCAGCCGGGGGACGGCGCGCTCATGACGAGTGGACGAGGGGGCGGGTGCGCAGGAAGTCTCCTACGTACGCTTACGCCCGATGTGTACCTCGTATCCTCAGCGTGCGCCCCCGTCATAGAACGAGTCAAGAGGGGGCTCGGGCATCCGGCTCAGGAGGCTGTCGAGGCCGGCGATCATCTCCTGCTCGTCGTCGTACTCGGCGAACTGCGGGACCAACGCGCGCAGGCGGGGGTACTCGGCAGCGGGCAGCCGGTGCAGGCCCAGGCGCAGCAAGGGGTCCGGCTCGTCCGGATCTTCGACCACCTGGCGCTTGTCCACGAGCAGGCAGCCGAGGTTCCAGGCCACGAAGGCGCGGTAGACCGTGAGCGCGGTGGCGTCGTCGAAGCCCGCACGCCCGAGCACGGCCAGGATGTGCTCGGTGAGCTGGAGGGCCGGCGTCGTCCGCCGGGCCACCGGCACGGCGAGCGGGCGGGTGGCCACGACGGGCAGGATCTCGCGGTGGGCGTGTACGACATCGGCGAAGGCGCGGGCGATCCGGCGCAGCTCGGCGTGCCAGGGGGGAACGTCGGGAGGGTCGGGCGAGGGGTCCGCGCGGGTGTCGGCCGTGGTCCGCAGCCGGTCGTTGACCTCGGTGAAGAAGGCCTCGACCAGGCCGTCCAGCAGGGCTTCCTTGCTGGGCGTGTACCGGTAGATGGCCATGGGCTCGACGCCCAGGTCAGCGGCGAGTCGCCGCATGGTCAGCGCCGCGAGCCCCTCCCGGTCCACGAGCGCGACGGCCGCGCCGAGCACCCGCGGGCGGCTCAGCCGTCCGCGTCGCTCGGGGGTGTCCGGCTCGTCCATGTCCCGGCCTACGCATGAGGTCCCTACCGGCGTAGGGATACTTAGTAAATTTCGTCCATTATTGCACTAATAGCTCCGGAATCGGATAGCGGCGGAGGTGTCGCACGGCCCGCGCCGTCGGCCCTGGCCCCTCCGCGGCGCGAGGCGGGCCCCGCCATGGCATGGCCATGCGGTCGGCCCCATGGCCCGCGTCCGGCGAACCGTGCACGCCGCCGCCGGGGCGGCGCCATCGCCCTACCGGGGTTCAGGGTCTCGGGGCGGCGCGGAGCCGATGACTCCGTGGATATCCTGGCCCGTCGTCAACGGACCAGGGAGGCCACCCCGCCATGAGCAGCACCACGTCGTCCTTTCCCGAGCGCATCGAAGTCACCGGGGAGGGCCTCGTCCTGCGCGACTGGACGGAGGCCGACCTGGCCGCCATGCCCGCGCTGTTCGACGACCCCGACGTCGCGTACTGGACGCCCATCGTCTCGCCCTTCGATGAAGCGGCAGCCCGGGCACGGCTGGAACGGGACCGGCGGATGCGGGCCGAAGGCACGGTCGTCCTCCTCGCCATCACCGTCGACGGCCGTGCACCGCTCGGCGAGGTGATGCTGCGGCGCGCTCCCGAGGGTACGGAGCTCGGCTACGCGGTCGGACCGGCTCACCGGGGCCGGGGACTGGCTGCACGGGCGGTACGGCTGATGGCCGCGTACGCCTTCGACGAGCTGGGCGTGGACCAGGTGATCCTTGAGTTGGAGGCCGAGAACGCCGCCAGCGTCGCGGTCGCCAAGAAGGCGGGCTTCAGCCTGCTCGACGTCCCGTTGATCGAAGGCGAGGAGAAGGGTCGGCCCTACACCTTGCAGACGTGGGCCCTGAACCGCCCCTGATCTCCTACCTGACCGCTCCCGCCGACGTCTTCACGTCGCGCCCTGGGGGTACGAGCGGCGGGGCGGAACCGCGTTCTCTCCTGGCATATGCATTCCCGTGGTCACGTGCCCGTGCGTATGGTGTGGCTCCGGCTTCCCCCCGGGCCCGGCGCCCTCCCGGCTCCCCACGGGAGGGCCGTCGCGCGTCACCGGTGAGGTGTTGACCCCCGGCTGCCCGAAATCCCCGCCGACTGCGCCCGCACGCCCGCGGACCTGACAGGTCTTCCCGGACTTGACCAGCTCTGGAAGCGCACCGGGACCGCCGAGCCGACGCTGATTACTGTGCCCGAGTCGCACGCGATCGGCGTGCGGTTTCGGGGGATCGAGCAAGGCACCCCTGTCAATCCACGGGCAGCCACAGGGAGCAGAAGTGAACCGCACGAAGTTGTCGATGTTCGCCGTACTCGTCGTCACGGGCGCGACCGCGCTGACCGGTTGCAACAAGGACGGCGGTGCCGTCGGCGTCGGCAGCGACGGGAAGGCGATATACAAGATCGGTTTCCAGGGCCCGCTCACGGGCGAGAGCTCAGCGATCGGCGTGAACATGGAGAACGGCGTGAAGCTGGCCGTCAAGCAGGCCAACGCCAGGGGCGACCTGCCCTTCCACGTCGAGTACGCCGCGTCCGACGACGCCGGCTCCCCGGACCAGTCCCCGGCCGCGGCGCAGAAGCTCATCGACGACGAGAGCGTCGTCGGCCTCGTCGGCCCCGCGTTCTCGGGTGCGGCCAAGGCCTCGGGCCGGCTGTACTCGGAGGCGAACCTCGTCTCCTTATCCCACGCCAGCAACCCGAGCCTGCCCGAGCTGGGCTTCCGCTCCTTCGTGCGCTCCGTCCCGAACGATAGCGCCCAAGGCGGCGCGATGGTCACGTACTTCACCAAGAAGCTGCAGACCAAGAAGGTCTACGTGGTCGACGACAAGAGCGAGTACGGCGTCGGCCTGTCCAAGGTCGCCGAGAAGCAGCTCAAGGAAGCCGGTGTCGAGGTCGTCAAGGCCAGCATCCCGGCGAAGACCCCCGATTACACCGCCGCCGCGACCGCCGTGAAGCACTCCGGCGCCGACGCGCTGATCTACAACGGGCTCTACGCGGACGCGGCGCCCTTCGCCAAGAAGCTCAAGGACGTGGGCTTCGACAAGCCGAAGATCGCCAGCGACGGGACGTACGACAAGAAGTTCGCCGAGCTGGCCGGCGACGCGGCCGAGGGCTGGCTGCTGACCTGCCAGTGCCTGGACGCCAACGTCGACCCGGGCACCAAGCAGTTCGCCGAGGACTACAAGTCGGAGTTCAAGGCCGCGCCCGGCCTCTACGCGGCCGAATCCTACGACGCCACCAACCTCATCATCGAGCAGATCAAGTCGCTCGGTGGCGGCGACGGCGGCGACGTGCGGCGCGAAGCCGTCCTGGAGAAGGTGAAGAAGGCCAACTACAAGGGCCTCACCCGGCAGTTCTCGTTCAAGGAGAACGGCGAGTTCGCCGGCAACGGCATCTACCTCAGCGAGGTCAACGGCGGCCGGATCGCCCTCAAGGGGAACGTCGACACGCTGGTGAGCGCGGGCTGACAACCGATGACACTCCTGGAATTCCGCGACTACCTGGTCCCGGGCCTCGCGCTCGGCGCGCTGTACTCCGTGATCGCCATCGGCTACACCCTGGTCTACGGCGTGCTCAAGCTGATCAACTTCGCCCACAGCGAGGTGTTCATGCTGGGCGGCTTCGGGGCGCTGATCGTGCTCACCGAGGTCGCCCCCGGCCACCCCACCGGGCTGGTTTCGGCCCTGCTCGTCCTCCTCGGCCTGGGCGTCTCCGGCCTGGTCGGGGCGGGCACGGCCTTCGGCCTGGAGAGGGTCGCCTACCGGCCGCTGCGCAAGCGCAAGGCGCCCGCCCTCATCTTCCTGATCAGCGCCATCGGCGCCTCGTTCTTCCTCTACAACCTCGCGGGCAAGCTCTTCGGACGCGACCCCAAGTCCATGCCGGCGCTCTTCGAGAACGGCGTGCTCTTCCACGTCCTCGGAGCGCCGGTCGACGTCATCAAGCTGCTGCTGATCGTCGCCGCGCTGGCGATGATCGTCGGCCTCGACCTGCTGGTGCGCCGTACCAAGCTGGGGTCCGCCATCCGGGCCGTCGCACAGGACCCCGAGGCCGCCGGCCTGATGGGCGTCGACATCGACAGGGTCGTCTCGCGTACGTTCGTGATCGGCGGCGCCCTCGGCGGAATCGCGGGCTTCCTCTTCGGGCTCAACAGCCAGGTGTCGTTCACCATGGGCTTCGTCCCCGGCATCACGGCCTTCGCCGCGGCCGTCCTCGGCGGCATCGGCAACATCCGCGGAGCCATGCTCGGCGGGATGCTCCTCGGCCTGGTCGAGACCTACAACGTTCCGCTGTTCGGGGAGGAATGGCGCTACGTTGCGGCCTTCGTGGTCCTGGTCGTGGTGCTGATGTTCCGCCCGACCGGCATCCTCGGCGCGAAGCTCGGGAGGATGGCATGAGCACCATGCTGCACGGCAAGACCGCGGTGGCCCCCGGGCGGGCTCCGGCCGCGACGGCAGCGGGCCACCCCTCCGCCGGGGCCCTGGCCGCCCTGCGCCGGGTGCGCTGGTACCAGCGTCCGCGGTGGCGCAGGCTCGGCACCCTCACGGCGGTCGGCGTCCTGCTGGCCGTGATGACCGGGGAGCAGGGATCCGGAGCGGACCTGCTGTTCTCCCTCCGTACGACCCTCACCGGAACCGCGCTGTGGGCCTGGATCGCCGCGGCCGTCGCGCTCTGGGCGGTCGCCGAGTTCGGCGCCGCCCCGCGCCGGGCCGTGGCCTCCGGCGCCAAGGCCGCTGCCGCGCCGCTGACCAGGATCCGCCCCGCGCTGGAACGCCGCCCCTGGCTGCGCGTGGCGCTGGTGGTGGCCGGGCTCGCAGCGGCCGTGTTCCTGCCGCTGTTGTTCGACCGGTCCACGAACCAGGTACTCGTCGACTGGGTCGGCATCTACATCCTGCTCGCCCTCGGCCTCAACGTCGTCATCGGCTGGGCCGGTCTGCTCGACCTCGGCTTCGTGGCGTTCTTCGCGATCGGCGGCTACAGCACCGCCTTCTGGAGCGGACAACTGCCCGTCAAGCCGCCGTTCGAGCTGAACCCGTTCCTGTCCATCCCCGTCGCGATGGTCACCTGCCTCCTCGCGGGCATCCTGCTCGGCGCCCCCACCCTGCGCCTGCGCGGCGACTACCTCGCCATCGTCACCCTCGGCTTCCACGAGATCATCTACCTGATCGCCAAGAACGCCGAATCGGTGACGGGCGGCTCCCTCGGAGTCTTCGGCATCCCGCACTTCTCCGTGGACCTCGGCCCCGTGCAGTACCGCTGGGGCCTGGACCCGCTGGACTACCTGTGGCTGCTCATCGCCCTGATCACGGGGCTGGTGCTGCTCTTCCGCAAGCTGGTGCGCTCCAAGATCGGACGCGCCTGGGAGGCCATCCGCGAGGACGAGGTCGCCGCGGCCGCGCACGGCGTGGACACGGTGAAGTACAAGCTGATGGCCTTCGCCATCGGCGCCTCCACCTCCGGAATCGCCGGCGCCGTCTACGCCAGCAAGGTCGGGTTCATCAACCCCGAGAACTTCCCGCTGCTGTACTCGGTCCTGGTCCTCGCCTACGTGATCTTCGGCGGGATGGGCTCCATCCCCGGCGTCCTGCTGGGGGCCGCACTGCTGGCCTACCTGCCGCACGGCCTGAAGGACGTGGTGGACCAGAAGGACCGGTTCATGTACCTGGGCGCCCTGCTGGTGGTCATGATGATCTACCGCCCGCAGGGACTGCTGCCCGCCAGGCGCCGCAGGCGCACCGTCCGCACGCCGGAGGAATCATGACGGCCACACTCGCAGAACGCACGGCACCGGCGCCCCGCCCCTCCGCTCCCGTCCTTCAGGTATCGGGCGTGACCCTGCGCTTCGGCGGCCTGGTCTCCCTCTCCGAAGTGGACCTCACGGTGTGCCAGGGCGAGATCCACGCGGTGATCGGCCCCAACGGCGCGGGCAAGACCTCCCTGTTCAACTCGCTCACCGGCGCCTACACACCGCAGGAGGGGCGCGTACTCCTCCGCTCCGACTCCGGTACGGAACACAGCCTGCTCGGCCGCAAGCCCCACCACATCAACCGGCTCGGCGTGGCCCGCACCTTCCAGAACATCCGCCTCTTCTCCGCCCTCACCGCACTGGAGAACGTCAAGGTCGCCGCGGAGAGCAGCACCCGCTCCGGACCGCTGAGCATCATGCTGGGCCTGCCCCGGGCGAGGGCGGAGGAACGCGCCGCCGAGGAGAGGGCGCAGCGCCTGCTCGCACTGGTGGGCCTCGACGACCGGGCCGAGGAGAGGGCCGACTCCCTCTCCTACGGAGACCAGCGCCGGTTGGAGATCGCCAGGGCGCTGGCCACCGGCCCCCGGCTGCTCCTCCTGGACGAACCGGCGGCGGGCACCAACCCCACCGAGAAGCGGGAACTGGCCGCGCTGATCCGCCGTATCAACCACGAACTCGACATCAGCGTGCTGCTGATCGAGCACGACATGCCCCTGGTGACCTCCGTGGCCGACCGGGTGACCGTGCTCAACTTCGGCAAGGTCATCGCTTCCGGCTCGCCGTCCGCCGTACAGCGCGACCCAGGGGTCGTGGAGGCCTACCTCGGTGCCTCCGACACGCACTCCCGGCAGGGGGACACCCGATGACCGTCGCGACACGACACCGGCACCGGCCCGCCACCACCACACCGGCCCGAGCGGTCCTGGAACTCACCGGTCTGCACGTGTCCTACGGCGCGATCAGCGCGCTCAAGGGCATCGACATGGTCGTCCGCGAGGGCGAGGTGGTCGCCCTGCTCGGCGCCAACGGCGCCGGCAAGACAACCACCCTGCGCACCATCTCCGGCCTGCACAAACCCACGGCGGGAGCGGTGCGGTTCTGCGGGGAGCGCATCGACGGCATCCCCTCACACTCGGTCGTGGGCCTCGGCATCGGCCACTCGCCGGAGGGCCGCAGGGTCTTCGCCGACATGACCGTCCTGGAGAACCTCCACATGGGCGCCTACCGCTTCAAACGGCTGCGGCAGGAGGACCTGGAGCGGGTGTTCGCCCTCTTCCCCCGGCTGGCCGAGCGGCGCACTCAGCAGGCCGGCACCCTCTCCGGCGGCGAGCAGCAGATGCTCGCCATGGGACGCGCCCTGATGGGCCGCCCCGAACTGCTGCTCCTCGACGAGCCGTCGATGGGCCTGGCACCGCTGGTCGTGGCGCAGATCTTCGAGATCATCAAGGAGATCAACGCCCAGGGCACCACGGTGCTCCTGGTCGAACAGAACGCCGCCCAGGCGCTCAGGATCGCCGACCGCGGCTACGTCCTGGAAACCGGTCGGATCACCATGCACGCCCCGGCCCACGACCTCCTCGACGACCCCCGCATCCGTACCGCCTACCTTGGCGAGACCACCCGCTGACGCCACTCCCCGACACCACTCCCCGACATCACTCCCCGACACCACGAACCCACCGCGCCGCCCCGGGGCACCGTCCCGGGGCGCCGACGCGTGGTGGCTCGCCACCCGCACCGGGAGAGGGAGGCCGCCTCCCGGCGCCCCTCTCCCCGGGGCCTCGCGTTGAGCCCGCCGCGCCCGTCCGTAGGCCCCCTCCGCGGCTGTGACGCGTATCCGGCCAACGACCGGACCACGACCAGCAGGCGCGCCAGGCATCCGAGGAGCCGGCTCCGGGAACCGCTCCGATCGCCGAGCCCGGGATGACCACGGAGATCCTCGGGCCGGTTGTGGCCCCTTCCCCCGGTTCGCCACGGCCGACCACGACCGGCTTCGACCGCCGCCCCGCACCGCCCTCACGCGGCACAAGCGGCGCGCCATCTGCAGCGGAGCCGGCCGGACGCATTCCACACCAGAGCCACCCCGGTGGGAACGCGGGATTCCGGGCCGATTCGGCTCCGACTTGATTCAGCCTGAAAACAGAGTTCTCGCCATTTCACTCAACGCGGCAATCTCATTCCTACCAGGAAGGCCAACCGCCAAGGAGACGGAGGGTCGTTGATCGGTAGGGAGTTGGGTTATGACCGGGATCGTTCTCGTGTCCGGTAGTCTGCGCCGGCACTCGGTGAACAGTGCTGCTCTCGCCACCATCCGCAGCATTCTCGACCGGTACGACGGTGAATTCCACACGTCGGAGATCAGGGTCGCCGACCTTCCTCACTACAACGAGGATCTGGACGTGGGTCCCGGGCCGGCGGCGGTGAGTGCCGCACGCGAGCTGCTCATCGCATCCGATGCCGCGATCATCAGTACACCGTCCTACAACGGTGCCATGACGGGGACGTTGAAGAACGCCCTCGACTGGCTCTCCCGGCCCTGGAAGGCGAGTTCGCTCTCCGGTAAGCCCGTCGCCCTCCTCACCGCTTCCCCCGGCATGTACGGGGGCGCCGATGCGCAGCCCGACACCCGCAGGGTCCTCGAAAGGTGCGGTGCCGTACTGATCGACCACGCGCGGGTGGCCATCGGCAATGCCGAGCTCCTGGTCGGCCGTGACGGGACCATCACCGAACCCTCGGTGGTGGCAGAGCTCGAAGGCGTCGTCGACGCCACCGTCGCCGCGGTACGCGGCCACCGCCGGGTCCCCGTCGCGGCCTAGACGGTCAGGCCCCTCGGACACACCCGCGGAAGGAGGTGATTTCCATGGAGAAGATCGTTCGTCGCGTCGTCCGCCACGACATCTGATTCTCCGTACCCGCCCCTCGCATCGCGAAGGAGGTGAATCTCCATGAAGAAGAAGGTCGTCCGTCGCGTCGTCAACAACCGGATCTGATCCCCGTCCTCCGGGACCGCCGGATCATTCCCGGTTTCGCGCAGCGAGGGAGGTGACTTCATGGGCAAGGGCATCGTACGTCGTGTCACCCGTAACGAGATCTGAGTCCCCGGGGCGGATCTCTCCCGCCATCCCGCCCGCAAGAGGGGGTGATTTCCATGGAGAAGATCGTTCGCCGCGTCGTCCGTCACGACATCTGATGCGGAATCTGCATCTCGGCTGAGGGGCAAGCCCCCTCGGGCACTTGTCTCCCGGGGAAAGCGATCGCAAGCGATCGACTTTCCCCGGGGGCTGTCCCAATGAACCCATTTACCAACAGGGGGTATTTCCATGGCGAACCTGGAGCGCCTTACCCGTATCGTGAGCAGTCCCGGCCGGGGCCTCCTGGGCGCCGATGCCCGTGGTGGTCTGCACTGGCTCGACCGCGATCTCAACGTGCTGAGCTCGTCCCATTCCTCCGCCCCGTCGCAGGACCCCGCCGGCGACCCGGTCTACGCCGTCACCTTCGTCGACGACTGGATCATCACGCGCGACAAGACGGGCACCATCTCCCGCTGGCACGCCGACACCCTGCGGCTCTCCGACCGCCTCGACGCCGCCGCGACCGCCGACACCTCGCTGCTCCTCGAAGGCGAGCAGCCCGCCCCCACCATGCTCCGCGGCATCGGCGTCTGGGACGGCAAGCTCTACACGAACAACGGGTACTTCCAGGTGGTCGTCATCGACCTGGAGACCTTCACCATCGAGCGGATCACCGAGTGGCCGCACGGATACGACATGCTCGAATGGTTCTGCACGGACGCCCCCGGGGTGCACGCCGTATCCGACCGGTCCGGCCGCATCCACCTCGGCTCGCTGCCGGATCTCTCCTTCCCGACGGTCGTCCAGGTCGACAGGTCCAACGTCCACCGGGTCGTCTACGACGCCCGGCACAACCGCCTGTGGGCCCTCGGCGACGCGGGCATCGGGGAGACCCACAACATCGCCAACGGCGTGATCACGCTCGGTCTGGACGGCACCGTCGGCGAGCGCTTCGACTACGCGCGCAACGACGTCGAAGGCCTCGTCTTCTCACCCGACTTCTCCTCCGTCTACACCGGAGGCTTCGACGGCGAGCTGCTGATCTTCGACAACACCGAACCCGAGCTGCGCGTGGCCAAGCGGGTCGGCGGCTTCAGCCACCAGATCATCGACATCACCGTCGACGAGCACGGAGACGTCTACACCCTCACCCAGGACGGTGAGGTGACCGCGCTGACGGCGGACGGCACCGTACGCGCCCGGCTCGGCTACGAGCGCCAGTGCGTGTGGGACCTCCAGCCCGTCCCCGGCGACGACCGCGCCCTGCTGGCCGCGACCGACGACGGCACGGCCCTGCTGCGCCTGGTCGAGCAGGTCCCGGGCCACCCGGCGCTCGTCCTGGCCGGACAGGAGTTCTCGGGCCTCGGGTTCACCCGCCGCCTCGTCACCCTCGACGACGGCTGGGCGGGAGTCTTCTGGCCGGGGACCGTGCGCCGCGTCTCCGGTGCCGGCCAGGTCGTGTGGGAGCGGCGGATGCCCGCCATCTCGCACACGCTCAGCCGCTCTCCCGACGGCAGCCGGCTGCTCGTCGCCTGCAACGCCGGCGCGATCGAGCTCGACGCCGCGACCGGTGAGGAGCTTTCCCGGATCGACGATCTGCCCGCCAGCGCCTGGGCGGGCGCCTACCTGGAGGACGGCAGCCGGCTCATCGCCACCCGCAACGGGGTGATGGCGGCCTACTCCGCCGGGGGCGAGGCCACCTGGACCACCGAACTCGGCAGCTACCCCAAGCGCCTCCTCGTCGACGGCAACCGGGTACGCGCCACCGGGGGCGGCGGCATCAAGGAGTTCGAGGTGGGGCAGCCCCAGCTCGCGCAGCGTTTCACCGAGTTGCTCGACAACACCGGCGAGAACTGCGTCGTGGCGGACGGGACCCTCATCGCGATCACGTACGGCCTCCAGGTCGCGGCGTACGACCACGAAACCGGTGAGCTGCTCGGACTCCACGAGGACCTGCCCGACTTCCCCAAGGGCATCGCCCTGCTGCGCGGCCAGGACGACACCGCGTACGTCGTCATCGGCGGCCGCGGTGGCTTCCTGCGGCTCTACCGCCTGGACCGCGACCGCAAGGACAGCGTCCTGACCGCCGTGCGCGACCTGTGGCTGCCCACCGCCATCGGCGACTACCCGAACGCCGGCGCGCGATGAGCTCTCCCGCGGCCACCACGCCCAAGACGGGCCCCGACCCCGGCTCGGATGCGGTGGTCGAGCCCTCGCCCTTCCAGAACCCGCGGTTCACGGTGTTCGCCGCGGGAAACGCGATCAACAACATCGGCGAGGCGGTGTACGCCACGGCCCTGCCGTTGCTCGCCTACCGGCTGACCGGCTCGCTCGCCGTCATGACGCTGCTCGCCGCCGCGGTCCCCGTCGGCATGCTCCTCGCACCCTCCCTGGGCTGGGTGGCCGACCGCTGGGGGCCGCGGGCCCTGGTCGTACCGGGTCTGCTGCTGCAGGCGGCCGCGGCCCTGGTCATGAACCTCGTCCTGCACGCGGGCACGCCCACCCCGGCCTCGCTCTTCGTCTGCGCGCTGCTCGTCGCGATCGGCGGAGCCGCGTACCGGACGGGCTGGATGACCGGAGTGCCGGGGATGTTCCCCGACTGCCCGGTGCGTGCGCGAGGGACGCTGAACAGCTTCTTCTTCGCCGCCACCCTCATCGGCCCGGTGGTCTTCTCCCTCGGCCTGCCCTTCTTGGGCCACGAGGGTCTGCTGTGGCTCAACCTGGCCACCTTCTTCGCGCCGATCGCGGTCTGGGCGATGGGGGTGCACCCGCCCCGCGTCCAGCCGGGCGTGCCGGGCGCGGGCCGCAACTGGAAGCTCTCCGAGGGCTGGAAGGCGATCACCGCCGACCGCCGTGTCCTCGACATGCTCATCGTGCAGGTGGTGCTCGCCATCTCCTGCGGTGCGGGCTTCGAAGCCCTGGTCGTCTACTCGCTGGGTCACACCTGGCACCTCTCCGAGCGCGCCGTGAGCACCGTCATCACCGTGATGAACGCGTGCATGCTCGCCGGCAACCTGCTCGTCGCCCAGCGCAAGCGGATCCGCCCGTGGATCGCCCTGACGCTCGGCATGACGGCCTGCGCCCTGTCGCTGCTGCTGCTGGCGGTGCCGTGGTGGCCGGTGTTCCTCGCGGCGGTCGCACTCGGCGCGCTCGGCGAGGGCGCCGTCCTGAGCACCGTCGTGATGATGCGGGTCAAGTACCTGCCCGGCCCCGTGCTGGGACGGGCCTCGGGACTGATGTGGCTCATCACCGGCAGTGCCGCACTGCTCTCGCCCGCCGTCACCCCGGCGCTGACCGAGGCCGTCGGAGCACGGGGGACCTTCCTCGTGCTCGGCCTGGGCGCGTGCTCCGCCCTCTGGTACCTGAGGCGCGGCCGCAAGGACTGGGGCCGGCCGTCCGCGCCGGTCGCCTCCGAATCGAACGTCTAGGAGGAAACACCATGCAGGAAGTTGCCGAAGTATCCCGTAGGACGACCCGTCCCGGGCCCCTCCGGTCCCGTGCCACGGTGCGCTCCGAGGTGCGCGTCCCGATCGGCTTCGGGTCCGGCCCCCAGCTCGACGCCCAGGTGCTGACCTTCGACGGACTCGTCGACGGCAAGGAGCACCTGGCCCTGAGACTCGGGATCCTCCCGGCCGACGGCGTCCCCCTGGTCCGCCTCCACTCGGAGTGCCTGACCGGCGACGTCTTCGGATCGGCCCGGTGCGACTGCGGTCCTCAGCTGCACGAGGCCCTGCGGATGATCGACGGCGTCGGCGGCGTGCTGCTCTACCTGCGGCAGGAAGGGCGCGGCATCGGCCTCTACAACAAGCTCGACGCGTACCGGCTCCAGGACGACGGCCTGGACACGTACGAGGCCAACCGCGCCCTGGGCCTCGGCGACGACCTGCGGGACTACGCGGCTGCGGCGCAGATGCTGCGGACGCTGGGGATCACCGAGGTCGACCTGCTCACCAACAACCCCGACAAGTCCGGCCAGCTGACCCGGCACGGCATCTCCGTGCGCAGCACGGTGCGGACAGGGGTGTTCGCCAACCCCCACAACATCTCTTACCTCACGGCAAAGGCCGACAAGACGCTGCACACCATCAGCCTCAAGGAGAAGATCGCGTGATCAAGCACCAAGGCCCGATCAGCGGGGTGGCAACCTTCGGTGACCGCTACGTGGCCACCGCCGGCTACGACAACCAGGTCATCCTCTGGGACGCCGCCGGGCACGCGCCCCTGGCCCGCGGCGTACACGACCATCTGGTCAACCAGGCGGCGTTCAGCCCGGACGGCTCGCTGCTCGTCACCTCCTCCAGCGACTACACCGCACGCCTGTGGTCGGTACCCGACCTGAGGCTGCGCGCGGTGCTCGGGGACCAGAAGGACGACGTGGAGATGTCCGTCTTCCACCCCGAGCAGCAGCTGGTCGCCACGGCCTCCCGCGACCACACGGTCCGCGTGTACGACTTCTCCGGCGCGGTGGTCCGCCGCTTCGAGGGCCACACCGCCGACGTCATCTCCGTCGAGTGGCTGCCCGCCACCGGCGAGCTGATCTCCTCCAGCGACGACGGGACGATCAAGCGCTGGTCGCTCGCCACGGGTGAGATGACCGCCGACATCGACCTCGACGGCGTCGAGACGGACACCATCGCGATCACGCGCGGAGGCGTGGTGTTCGCCGGCAACGACGACGGCGCCATCATCCGCATCGAGAACGGCGAGACCGAGTACTTCCCGGCCCACGACGCCGGCATCAAGCGCCTCGTCCTCAACTCCGCGACCGGCGCCCTCGTCAGCCTCAGCTACGACCGCTCCCTGCGCGTCTGGGACACGACCGAGGGGCTGCGCCCGCTGCACACCGCCGAATTCCCCGCGGAGATCTGGGCCCGGTCCTGCGCGTTCCTCGACGACCACACGCTCGCCTTCGCCACCTTCGGCTCCACGTACGCGACGTACGACACCGCCGCCGCGACCTGGAACCTGGACCTGGTCGAGGGCACACGGTGCGTGAACGCCGTCACCACCCTGCCGGACGGGCGCACCTACACCGTCGGGGACGCGGGAGTGGTCCGCGTCGACGGGGTCGAGGCGGGACGCCCGGACAGCCTGTGCAACTTCCTGGTCCCCGTGGGCGGCCGGGTGCTCACCGGCGGCCAGCTGGGCCGGGTCTTCGACGCCGACACCGGCGAGACCCTCCACCAGCACCGCTCCCCGCTGAACTGCGCGGCCGCCTTCGAGCGCGACGGCGTACCGCACGTGGTCGTCGGCGCCTACACGGGTGAGGGTCTCGTCTTCGCCGTACGGGCGGACGGGGCGGTCGAGCACGTGGCGACGCTCCCGCTGCTCGCCAACGCCGTGAAGGGCCTGGCCGTCTCCGGCGACACGATCTTCGCGGTGTGCGCGGACGCATCGGCCAGCTGGTTCAGCGCGCAGACCCTGCAGGAGACCGCCCGCGTGGAGGAGGCGCACACCCGGATCGCCAACGGCTGCGCACCGCTGCCCGGAGGCCGGTTCGCCAGCGTCAGCCGGGACCTGGTCCTGCGCCTGTGGGACGGTGACGGCGCGACGGCCGTGTCCACCCCGCACGACCACTCCATCAAGTGCGTCGCCGCCTCCGCCGACGGGGCCCTGGTGGCCACCGGCTCGTACGGGGGCACGGTCGCCGTCTACGACACCCGTACCGGAGCCTGGCCGTACGTCGCCAAGCCGACCACCGCGGGCATCTCCAGCCTCCACTACGCCGCGGAGACGGACACCTTCCTGGCAGCCTCGTACGACGGCTCGGTGCACCCGGTCCGGGCGCCTCGGGAGGTGGGCGGCGTGTGACGCCGCGGGCTGCTCATCGAGTGCTGCCGTGCCGCCCCGCTGCGGCGCGGCGGCACTCGGCGCCGATGCGCCGGGCGGTGCCTGTGGCCGGGGTGGTCAGGGTGTGGTGATGTGGCGCAGGGCGAGGTCGGGGGCCGTCTTCCAGTAGGTGACGCGGGCACCGTCGTCGAACGCCACCTGACCGGGCAGCTCGATGTGGACCGGATCGATCACCATCCTGCCCAGGTTGGGGCCTTGGAGACTGAGGGGGATGGTGTTCGTTTCGTACGTGTCCATGCCCCCGCCGCTGGCGAGCACAGCCGCGTACGCCTTCCCGCCCGGGGCAAGAGTGACGGGTGCACCCTCACTGCCCTTGGCCACGGAGAACGGGACCCTGGCATAAGGGAACTTCAGGAAGGGGTAGTGGTAGACGACGCATCCCTTGCTCCCGGTATTGGTGACGGTGAGGAGGAGATGCCTGACACTCTTCTCCTCCCCGTCCTCACCCGTCACGGAAAACCCCAGATCACCCTCAGCACACGCACCAACAGCGGTGGGCGCAGTGGGCGGGGGAGCCGTGGGGGACGGCGCGGTGGGGGAGGCTACGGCCGGCGCCGGGCGCCGATGGGACTCCTGGCCGCCGAGGGCCATCGTCAGCCCGAACACGAGGGCTGCGGCCACTACGGCGGTGCCGCCCGCGAGGACGGTGTGGCGGCGGCGCCGACGGGAAGCGGCCCGGCGGCGTACCTCCGCGCCCGTGGTGGGAGCGGGCCTGCCGGCGCTGTCGGCCAGCTCGCGCAGGGCGGAGGAGAGGTCATCAGCCATGATCGTCCTCCTTCTTCCCGCTACTCCCGCCCGCGACGCCGACCTCGTTCGCAGGCAGCAGCTTGGCGAGGGCTGACCGGCCGCGCGAGAGGCGGGCCTTGACCGTACCCGCCGGGGCGCCGGTCTCGGCGGCCACCTGCTCCACGCTGAGGTCACACAGGTGGTGCAGCACGATCGCCAGGCGCTGCGGCTCCGGGAGCTGTCGCAACGCTGCGACCAGGGCGACGTGTCCGGGGTCGGGCCCGGGGGCGGCACCGGGCAGCGGGGTGCGGCGAACCAGTTCCAGCCACCGCCGCGCCCGCCGCCGGTGGCTGACCGCGAGACGCATCGCGACGATGCGGATCCAGGCTTCCGGAGCCTCGGTGGCGAGGAAGTGACTCCGCCGGTCCCAGGCACGTATGAATGCCTCCTGGACGACGTCCTGGGCCTGGCCGTGGTCACCGGTGAAGGAGTACACCTGGCCGACGACCCGGGGGAACGCCGACGCGTAGAACGCGTCGAACTCGTCCTCCGTCATGCGGCCCTCCACCGATCCCAAGGTTTTTCGTTCCACATGCAACCCGGTGACCTCTGGCATGCGTACAGGTCGTGTAGGGCGAAGCAGACCACAGAGGGGGATCCGTTGACCAGGGGAAACAAGGTAGTCCGGGAATCTGCGGTCGTGGCCGTGCTGGGCGCGCTGCTGCTCGCGTCCACAGCGTGCGGTCCGAGCGGGGCCGCCGGGTCGGGGGAATCCGAGCCGGCGCACCGGTCGAGCGCGACGAGCTCGCCGAAGGCGGGTGAGCCGGCATCGGCGAAGCCGGGCGGCGGTTCGGGAAATGAGGGCGACAGCACCGCTGTTGGTGCGTGTGCTGAGGGTGATCTGGGGTTTTCCGTGACGGGTGAGGACGGGGAGGGGAAGAGTGTCAGGCATCTCCTCCTCACCGTCACCAATACCGGGAGCAAGGGATGCGTCGTCTACCACTACCCCTTCCTGAAGTTCCCTTATGCCAGGGTCCCGTTCTCCGTGGCCAAGGGCAGTGAGGGTGCACCCGTCACTCTTGCCCCGGGCGGGAAGGCGTACGCGGCTGTGCTCGCCAGCGGCGGGGGCATGGACACGTACGAAACG
The DNA here is from genome assembly GCF_044455885.1 of Streptomyces sp. NPDC051109. Lineage (NCBI taxonomy): Bacteria > Bacillati > Actinomycetota > Actinomycetes > Kitasatosporales > Streptomycetaceae > Streptomyces > Streptomyces sp. NPDC051109. Next base: position 139,639 of record NZ_JBITFF010000014.1, on the reverse strand, counting down.
AACACCATCCCCCTCAGTCTCCAAGGCCCCAACCTGGGCAGGATGGTGATCGATCCGGTCCACATCGAGCTGCCCGGTCAGGTGGCGTTCGACGACGGTGCCCGCGTCACCTACTGGAAGACGGCCCCCGACCTCGCCCTGCGCCACATCACCACACCCTGACGAGCCCCACCCCGCCACTGGCGCCCGGCGCCCGCCAGTGGCCGGCACAAGCCACGTTGTTTCTCAACTTCCTGTCGGCTGCCCGCCCCAGCTCACCGCGTAGTACAGCAGCCGTTCGTCCTCGCCCACCGGGATCATGCCGGCCGCCGCCATGACGTGCTGAGAAGCCGTGTTCTCCCGGCCGGTGTCGCCCGACACGGAGACCGCCCCGTGAGCACGGGCATGCTCCAGCAGAGCTCGCAGGGCCTCGGCGGCGTAGCCCAGGCCCCGTGCGGCGGGTACCAGTCCGTATCCGACCGTCACCCGGCCCTGCCCGTCCGCAGGGCCGTGAAAGCCTGCGCCGCCGATCAGCAGCCCGTCGGAGCGGCGCTGGATCTCGAACGCCCCGTACGGTGCCGGGTCGCCGGTGTCGGCGAGTACCCGCAGGTATCGCTCGGCACCGGCGCGGTCCCCGACCTCCGGATACCCCTCGGCGCAGCGGTCACCCGGAGCTGGTGTTCCGGTGGCGAGCAGCCGGGCGCGGTCCGCGTCCAGTGGGAGGAGCACGAGGCGTTGGGTCAGCAGCGGTTCCATCCGCCAGGAGGTATCAGTGCCGCCTCGCGTGCCGCAATCGGATTTCCGCTGCCCCCGCCCCTGCCCCCTTCCCCGCCCCCGCCCGCGCCCGCGCCCGCGCCCGCGCCCGCGTCGGCTCGGGAGTGGCCGGCTGGCGGGCACGCCGGACTCCACCTCGCCGCCACGGCTCGGCGGCGGCGCGGTACGGCGATGAATCAGCTCCGAGTGGCTGGGATGTCGGCCGTCCGCCGGGACTGTCGGTGATCCGTAGGCGATGTGTCGGTGGCCGCTGGGACGGTGGGTGCCTACGGGAACAGCCGTAGCCCCGTTCAACAGCAAGGGAGCCCCGTCGCCATGTCGCCCACGTCCTCCACCCCGCCCTGGAACGTCCTACGGCTGCCCGGTGCCGATGGCCGCGTCGTCCTGGTCACCGGCGGCAACGCCGGCATCGGGTACTTCGTCGCGGAGCAGTTGTCGGCAACCGGAGCCACCGTCGTACTCGGCAGCCGGGATCCGGCCAAGGCCGAGGCAGCCACGGCCTCGATCCGTGCGCGTGTTCCCGGCGCGCGGGTGCGGGCCGTACCGCTGGACCTCGCCCGACTCCCGTCGCTCGAAACCACGGTGGATTCGCTGGAGGTGGCACGGCTCGACGCGGTGGTCCACAACGCCGGCGTCGCGCTCGACGATCCGCCGCGCAAGGAGACCGGCGACGGTCACGAGCTCATGTTCGGCACGAACCACCTCGGGCACTTCGCCTTGACCCATTGGCTGATGCCGCTGCTGTCGGCTGCGCCGGCGGCCCGCGTCGTGACCGTGGGCAGCTTCGCGGCGAAGTCCGAGCGGCTCGACCTGGACGACCTGCAGTCCCGGAAGGACTACCAGCCCAAGCGCACCTACGGACGCTCCAAGCTGGCACAGATGTACTTCGGCGTGGAACTCGACCGGCGCCTGCGCGCTGCCGGGAGCACGGTGGCGAGCGTGGTGGTTCATCCCGGTGGCGCGCTGGACTCCCTCACCCCGTCACGGCCACCGGTCCATGTGCGAACCGCCGGCGCACGCCTGAGCGCGGCACCCGCGGCCCTCCTCGTCCAGGGCAAGGACGCCGGCGCATGGCCCGCGGTGCGAGCGGTGCTCGACCCGGCCGTCCGGGGAGGCCAGCTGTGGGGCCCGCGTGTCTTCGGCCTGCGCGGTGAGCCCCGACGCGAACCGGTGTGGCGGCACCTCGCCGACGCCTCCGTCGCGGCACGGTTGTGGGACGAGAGCTGCGCCCTGACCGGCACCGACCTCGGCGCCGTCCTCGGATGACACCAGGCGGGCGCGCCGCCGGCGGCGAGCTGCGCTCCCCGCGGTGACGCGGATCCGCAGCCCGCGCCGGGTCAGTGCCGCCCCCGGCGCGGAAGGGCACGGGTGCCCGGGGACGGGGGCTCGGATACCGGCGGGCGGCGACGGTGGCCGGCGCCAGGATGGCCTCGGTCAGCCCGACAGCGTCGCCGTGCACTTGCGGGCGCCCGCCTCCGACGGCCGAGGAAGGCGTCACGGGGCGGAGTCGGGGCACGCCGCGGATCCCACCGGTCGGGGTCGAAGACCTCAGGCCCGGCGTGGACGTCGTCGCACAGGACCTGGCGGGTCAGCGCAGGAACCCCAACGGGTCCCGCGCCGGCCGGACCAGGTGGAGCAGCGGCAGCGCTCCGAGGCGTTCCTCACCGTGGCGATGCGCCCGGACGCGGCAGCCTGCGCAAGGCGGGGCTCCGGGGTTTCGCAGCCGGTGGCGGTCACTACGCCTGCTCCTCGTCCTAGGCGGCGACGCGGAGATTACGTGCATTCCTGACCGGCCTCCGCGTCGGTCGCCCTGACCGCTGCGGCGGAGTCCTGTGTCAGCGCGCCGGGCGCGGACACCGGCGAGCGTGATCTGCGCGGCGGCAATGCCCTGCCCACCGGGCCCGTCATGCTCTGCACGAGTGCCCGCGCGCTCGCTCGCAGGTCGGTCTCAAAGGCGCCGGTTTCCGGTTCGGCAAATCCCCGGTCCGCCAACTCGGCGAGGGTCTTCGCCTTGACCCGAACTCCGCGGTCGGGCGTTCTCCGCGCAGAAGGCCGTCGCCCTCGACTCACCCGCACCAACGTTCTCACTGGCGGCGCCAACCGCCCCCGGTCCACTCTGGGGAGCGATGACCCTGCCGCTCCGCGTCGCCTTCCGCGCCACCCCGAAGGCGCCAAGACCTTCCGGTACGCCGCGACCGGCCCGGGGGCCTGGCGGGGCCTGCCGGGGCGGAGGGTATGCCGTGCGCCACAAACCGCTGCGCCCGCCGGCCGTCGGAGCCGTACGAGGACCTCACCGGGGTTCGCTTCAGGCTGCCCGGCGATGGGGGATCCCACCAAGTTCCGCACTGGCAGACCCAGTTCAACTCGGAAGAGACCCGAACTCAGTTCCCCCCGGGAGGCGCCGCAGTCGTCGCGGCCCCTCCCGCGCTCGTGAGCAGCACCTCGACCCCGGACAGGAACCCCGCCCCGTGACCCGCACACCCCACGTCGTCACCGTCGCTTCCCTCGACACTCACCGCCTGATCGTCACTCTTCCGAACCAGGGCCCCGCCGACGTCCACTCGAACCTCCCGCGTGCCACGGCCGCTGCCCTGCTGCGCCACCTCGCCGACGAGCTCGACGCCGAGCAGCGTCTCGTCGCCCTGCCCGGGGAGGCGTTCGCCACCCTCACCCGGCAGCTCGCGCGCCGCCACCGCCCCGCCGAGGCCGCGCGGCACGCCGCCGCAGCCCTCGCCCACCACACCCGCGAGCTCGCCGGCATGCTCGACGCCGCCCTCGACCGAGGCATCCCCGCCCAGGCCCCGTCGGTCGGCCGGCATCTGGTCTCGATACTGCGCAGCCACGCCGTCAGCCTCGACAGCCCTCCCCGGACCGCCGTCGACGACGTGCTCGACCTCGCCGCCGCCCGCCTCGCCCGGCCCACCCGACGGTCGCAGCGCTGAGCAGCCGGCGCGGACGAGGCGGAATCCGGGGCCGGTACCTCGCTCAGCGGGGCGCGAGCACTTTCATCTGCCGCTTTCGCTGCTGCGGAGCTCGTCGATCCGCTCCGCCAGAGCGTTCGTCTCCGCGGTCAGCCGCGCGTGCGCCTTCTTCTGCTCCTTGCCACCCCGGGCCTTGAACGGCCCGCTGAAGTGTGGTTGAAGCTGGGTCCACCAGCCGTAGTCCAGCATCGCCCACGCCTGTGGGCAGAGGGGGGCACGGGTCTTCGGGAGGTAGCCCCCGTCGACCGAGGGCTGCCGGTACTTCTTCGGGTCACTGCCTTCCAGATAGCACAGGAAGTTGAAGACCCTCTGCTGGGTGACGGGGTGGTCGCTCGCCAGGTTTTCCAAGGTCAGCCGACCTTGCTTGCGGGCGATCTCGTCGAAGAGGAGCGCGGCGGCCAGCGATGGACCGGGCCCGACCTCGTTGATGGTGTAGAAGGACGCGAAGCCGTCAGCCGCGTCCTCCTCCAGGCCGAGGTTGGCCAGGAAGAGCTGGCGTTGCAGGGCGTGGCCCAGCTCGTGGCCGAAGACGAACTCCGTCGACAGCACGGTCAGGTCATCGGTGTTGTAGTCGGACACGGGGAACGGGGAAGGCCGTTCGACGGTCTTGACGACGTCGGCGAGGGCCTCCTTGATTTCAGTCAGGAACGACGGCGGGACGTAGATCGTCCTGCCGTCGGGCTGGGTGACGGCGTCGGTGACACCGGGCGGCACCTCGCCGGTGACCTTCACGACCAGGTCGTGGGGGAGGGTGAGTGTTTCGTTCACCCAGCCGGCCGCCCGCTCCAGCACACGGGAGTTCCGGATCAGAGCCACGACCTGCCGGTCCTTCGGTTCGACCGTCCGGTCCTCGTAGACGACGGTGACACTGCCGGAGCGCGCTGCTTGGGGGTGGGGTCCTGCGCCGGGCCCCTGCCCCGAGTCGCGGGCCTCGGCGCTGCAACCGGTCGCGACGACTCCGGCGAGGACCAGCATGCCTGACAGAGCGGTGCGCGCCCTGTTCGAGCGGCCGGTGGTGTTCGGCATCCTCGTCGGCTCCCGTCGCGCGTCCCCGTACTCATCCTCCGGGCGACCGCAGGCGGGTGCCTGCCGAGCCGTCCGTTCGGGGGACCGATGTTGAATCGGCGTCTCGGTGTCCTCGGTGTCCTCGGCGTCCTCAGCTTGCGAAAGCGCCGCGTCGACCTGCGCGCGACGGCCCGGGGGAGGCACCGAAAACAGGTGGCGTGCGGCCTTCCGCGCGGCATGATGCGGACATGCACCATCCCTGCGCGCCCGCCGGCAGGCGCTGACGTGCTGCCCTACGTCTACCGCATCACCCAGTACGAACCCGCCGACCGCGATCAGCGCGTTCGCTACACAGGCCCCGAAGGGCCGCACAGCGACCGGGCGCCGGACGAAGCCGCCCGTCTGCAGGCCGTTGCCGCCTTCGCGGAGGAGACCGGCATCGAATGCCTCGCTGGTACGCGCGGTGCTGCGGGACAGCGGCACCTGGTGTCGTCTGGAGGCGGAGGGCCGGTTCACGATCCACGTCGGCTGGGACCAGTAGGTCTACGTCGGCAGCAGTGACCCCTGCCCGGCGGCCGTGGCCCGTACTCGCGCGCTCGGACTGTTTCCCGAGCGCCGGGAAGCCTCCCCCTACGACGCCGAGGGGGACGAGCCGGGGGTACAGCGGCCCCGCCGACGACATCTTCTGGGCCCGCGTGCGCTGGTGCATCGCCACGCACCAGGCGGCGCTTCTTGAGGAAACCCACCTCGGCAATGCCGCTCGCCGGCACCGACTCGACGGCGACTCCCTGGACGAGGTCCGAGCTCGGCTGGCGCCTCGCTCTCGTGTGCCCGTCCGGCCCGGCCTTTCCCGAGACGTGGGCGCTGGCTGTCCTCGCCGATCTGCGGAGGAAGGCCTGATCGAGTTGGTCTGGGAGGACGAGGACGGCCGGATCGCGAGCGTGGTCGCCGACGAGAGCCAGTTCGCGGAACGGGCGGTGCACGTCTCCGGTGCCCGCGGCGTATCCGCTCTCTCTCCACCTCGACCGGCGGCAACCGCTCATGACGGCCGTTCTGCCCGACGAGGACGGCGTCCTGCGGGGGCGCTGGCGGACCGAGCCGACCGCCGACGACCGCGCCTGGGCGAGCCGGCTCGGCCGGATCCTCACGGGACCGGTCACCGGCCCACACCGCCCGTCGCCTCCGTCCGCTCCGTCCGCATCGGGGACCGCGACGACGGCTCCGGAGAATCGCCGCATCGGGCCGTCGCGCGTCCAAGCCCACCGCGGCACAGGGCGGCGTACTACTGGATGTTGAGGCGGAGCGGGTGCGAGGCGTCCACGGGACACGTGAAGACGCGCAGTTCACCGAACCGGCCGACATTGAGGTCGGGGTCGCGGCCGCTGTCGACCGTGAGGAGCAGCCGGGCCCGCGCACCGCAGGCACAGTCGAGCGGGACCAGGTCCGTGAGGTGCCAGCTCGGCCAGCCGCCGGCCTTCCATCCCTCCCGGCAGGCCACCGTGCGGTGGTACTCGATACCGTGCCGCTCGGCCCAGGCCTCCGCCTCGCCGAAGAGTTCCTCGGGCAGTTCGTCCCGGGCGGGGAGGTCCGTCACCTCGACCGGATCGAGAAGGCAGGGCCGAGGCACGTACGAGGCCACGGCGTCGATCGGTACGGGGACGTCCGCCACGGCGGTGAGCGAAGCGGCGGAACGGTAGTGCATCTCGACCGCGGGCCCCCAGTAGTACGCCTGCCCCGGCAGTTCGGAATGCTCCTGGGGACACCACAGAACCTGCAGCACGTCCATGTCCTCAGGCCAATCGGCCGTGGGTACGTCTTCCTTGAGGAGTTGCAGGACGCCGACCAGGGGTACGCCGGGGACGCTGGAGACCGGTACCCGGCGGATACGCTCCCACGTGATCCTGTCGAGCACGCCGGCGCCGTCCATGATCCGGGAACGGATCTCGGCTTCCTCCCGAGTGATCTCGTACGAGTGGCGGCCCTTCCTGGTCCGCCGGGCTCGCGCGCCCCGGTCGATCCGCTCCAGAGTCCCGCGCTCCGCGTCGGAGAGCCTTTCCCTCACCTCGACCATGTGGGGCCCCCGACACCGGGGCCACTCCTCGTCGCCGGGCCACGGCAGCGGACCACCGACATGACTGGCGTCCGGCGACGGCCCACCCGCTCCGGGGCGCAGCAGCACCGCCTTGCGGGAGTACGGGACAAGGGCGGGTATGTCGGCGAGCAGCGCCTCGACGGTCGGATCCACGGGGGTCATACGGACGACGGTAGCCGCCGCCATCGGCTGCGCCTGAAGCCGCGTACGGAGAGCCCGCCCCACCGCTCGCCGCACACCGAGCAGTTCGGCGGAGGGCAGGACGACCAGCGGGGGCCGGGGCGGCGGGTGACCGTCCCGACGCGAGACCACCACGCTCGCGTGCGCGAACGGCGCAGGTCAGCCCCAGTTCCGCGGCTAGGGCGCGGGAGCCCTATCCTGCCCGGACCGCGGGCCTTCCGATCCGCGGCGGGGAGGGAACCATGGAAAGTACAAGCACCGCAGCGGCGACGTCCGTTCGGGAATGCCCGGAGTGCCGGGCCCCAGTTCCGGTGGACGAGCGGCACGTCGACTGGTGCGCCGCATGCGACTGGAACGTCGATCCGGGCGCACCGGATCCGGAGCCGGGCCGGATCCCGGCCGCGCGGCGCAGACTGGCACACGCGTACGGAGAGCAGCTCGCGGCCGAGATGGAGCAGGGCCGGGGCCAGAGCGGACCGGTGGGGCGCGACGCCGCGACCGTGTCGGCGTTCATGCTCTCCCTGGTGGTGCACGGGGTGACCGTGCTGCTTCTGGTGGCCGGGGTCCTGCTCATCGTGCTGGGCTGGGAGACCGGGGTGCTGCCGGCGGTGGGTGCGCTGCTGCTGGCGCTCGCGGTGGTGCTGCGGCCGCGGCCCGGGCGGCTGCCGAAGGACGCGCCTGTGCTCTACCGGGCCGATGCGCCACGGCTGTTCGAGCTGATCGACGAGGTCGGGGCCGCCATCGGGACGGCCGGGGTGCATGCCGTAGTGCTGGACCCCGGGGCCAACGCGGGCGTGACCACGTACGGCATGCGGGGGCGGCGCATGTTGGTCCTGGGCCTCGGACTGTGGGAGATACTTCTGCCCCAGGAGCGGGTGGCGCTGCTGGGCCACGAGCTGGGGCACTTCGCCCACGGGGACACCCGGCGCGGCGTCGTGACGGGCGGAGCGCTGGACGCCCTGTCCACCTGGTACTACATGCTGGCGCCGAACCGGCCAATAGGGCTGATGGACCGGTTCGTGAACGCAGTGACGTTCCTGCCCCGGTGGATCGCGTACGGACTGCTCGTACTCCTCGACCACCTGACCCTGCGGGCCTCGCAGCGCGCCGAGTACCTGGCCGACGTGAGCGCGGCCGAGGTCGGATCCACGGAGGCCGCCGTCGGGTTGATGGACCGCCTGCTGGTCTGCGGGACCGTCGGTCCCGAGCTGCGCCGGGAGTCCGTGGGCGCCCAGATGCACGGGGGTTCGGCCGGCCGCGAGGCGCGCGACGCGGCGGAACGCGGGCTGTGGGAGCGGCTGGCCTCGCGCATCGCCGCGGTGCCGGAGCACGAGTACGAGCGGCTGCGCCGGGTCGCGGCCCGGCGCGGCCACCGGGTGGACAGCACCCACCCGCCGACCCACCTGCGCAGGCGGTGTGCCGCGGCGGGCGGCCCGTACGCGGCGCAGGTCACGTACGACGGTGCCCGCGGCGCGGCGGTCGCACAGGAACTGGCGTCAGCCCGCGCCGCCGTGGCCCGCCGCGTCATTCGCGACTACGCGGGATGACCCGCGGGATCACCAGGCGGGCGCGAAGGCCCCGAAGGGGGGATGGCCCATGGCTGCGATCGTGTACTTCCGGAAGGTCTCAGAGACCGAAGAGCTCGTGGAGTACGCATTCGGTGACGAACCCGACGCCCTTGAGCGGCGATTGACCATGGACAAGGGGTCCCGCACGTCGACGGCTCGGGACGCGCGGATTGACCGTACGTTCCTGAAGGCCTCGCGGAAGCTCAACGCGCTTCACGCGGAACGGGGCGTGTGGCCGGAGCGGGGGATGAGCGTGAGCTGATCACGGATCGCAGGCGACCTCGTGTCTTCCGTCGTCGTGCCGCAAGCGGAGCCGGTCGAAAGCCGAGGCGGTCGCCCGCCCTGCCGCCCTGGCCACCGGCACCGGCCGGGGATTCGGTAGCGTCCGTTCCATGATCGCCCTCGATGCCCTCGTCCGCCTCTGCCCGCCACCCGCCGGTCCGCTGCCCGCGGTCGACTGGGCGCAGGCCGAGCGTGTCCTGGGTACGGCTCTGCCCGCCGACTACAAGCAGCTCGTCGACACGTACGGCGACGGCGTCTTCGACGAGACGATCTGGCTGCTCGCCCCCGACTCCGCCTACAGCGAGTGCGACCTGCACGCGCAGACCGCGGAGCGGGACGAGATCCTGGCCGACCTGTGGGAGTTCGAGGCGAAGCCCGCCGCCTTGTCGGAGGTCGGGGCGCGGGTCCTGCCGTGGGCGTTCGAGGAGGGCACGGGGGCGTTCCTGTACTGGCTGGCGCGGCCCGGTCAGCATCCCGACGAGTGGACCGTGCTCTACAACGAGGGGCGCGGTCCCCTGTGGGAGCACCACGGCACGGGGTGCTCGGCGCTCCTGCTGGCGGTGCTCACGGGAACGGTGGAAACGGCGTACTTCGGCCACTTCTACGAAGTGCTGAAGCCGACGGATCACCGCTTCGCGACGGCCGACCAGACCCTCGGAGCGGCGTCCCGCCGCTGACGCCGGCCGGCCGCTCTCGACGCCCCGGTTCGCCGCGGCCGGCCGTACGGGCGCCCTCGTCCCGGCGTGATGCCCGCCTCGGGCCTCGGGGCCCCGGGCTCTCGCCCGGTGCCCTGCCGAGCGGCTCCCACACGGCTGCGCGCACCGGTGGCCGCTTCCCGTCCTTGTGCGGGTCTTCGGACCACCGGGTAGCGTTGATGACGTGCGTTCCGCCCAGATCGCCGCGGCGTCGCCCGGTGGGGCAGCCGTGGATGTCGGCAGAGGAACGGGATCACATGGCACAGCACCGCTTCCATGTCGGCGCGCCGGCCGCAGGAGCCGCTCTGGCCCTCCTGACAGCCCTCGCCCCGACGCAGGCCGACGCCGCACCATCGCCTCCCGGCAGCACCCACACCCCCGGCCCCGGTACGGCCGCCGCGTCACGCTTCGTACCGGGTCCCTGCCCCAGGCCACCCGAACCGATCGAAGCGCTGGCCACAGCCCGGTGCGGTGTCCTGGAGGTCCCCGAGGACCGCGAGCGCCCCGACGGCCGGACCATCCGGCTGGCCGTGGCGGTCATCCCGCCCGTCTCGGCGAAGCCGGCCCAGGACCCGGTGGTGTTCATGTCGGGCGGCCCCGGTGGCGAGACGTTCGATGACATCCCGTTCCTGGTCTCCTCCGGCCTGAACCGGGATCGCGAGCTGATCGTCATGGCCCAGCGCGGCAACCTCTACGACACGCCGAACCTCGCCTGCCCGGAGCTGGACCGCTTCTACGCCCGGTCCGTAGGGCTCCCGTCCTACGCACCGCAGACCGAAAGGGGCATGCTCGACGCGGTGAAGCAGTGCCGGGACCGCCTGGCAGCCGACGGGACGGACCTGAGCGCCTACAATAGCGCCGAGAACGCCGCCGACTTCGCCGACCTGCGCACCGCACTGGGCATCAAGCAGTGGAACGTCTACGGCCACTCCTACGGCAGCAACCTGGCCCTGACCTACCTGCGCCTGCACCCCCAGGGGATCCGCGCGGTGGCGCTGGACTCGATCGCCCCCGCACCGTACGTCTCCCTGCCGTTCGCCTGGGCCACCGCCCGGGAAGGGCTCGACAACCTCTACAAGGCATGCGCCGCCGAGCCGCGCTGCAAGAACCGCTACCCGGACCTCGAACGCACCCTGAACGAGCAGGTGCGCAAGCTTCAGGCCCGGCCACTGACCCTGAGCGTCCGGCCGCCGCAGGGCGGCGAACCGGTGAAGGTCGTCCTCGACGGCGGCGCCCTGGTGAACCTGCTCGTCGCCAAGGCGATCCCGCTCAAAGACGTCCCGGCCGCGATCGACGAACTCGGCCGCGGACATCCCGAGCGCTTCGCCCGGGCCCGTGCCGCCGGCTCGGTCCAGGTGCTCGGCCAGACCGCTCACGGTCTGACGCAATCAGTGGTGTGCAGCGAATGGGTGCCCGACCACTCGCCGTCCGACGTGCTGAAGGCAGGCCGCCAAGCGTTCCCCCAGTGGCCGGAACCGGTCCAGGCCCAGGCGCCCCAACTGGCCTTCCAGGACCGACTGTGCCGCATCTGGAACGTCCCGGACCGCACCACCGGCCAACGGGTGGCCACCACCAGCTCGGTGCCGACGCTCTTCATCAACGGCACGTTCGACATGAAGACCAGCCCCAGCTGGGCGAAGAAGGCGGCCGGTTCCCTGTCCCGCTCGACCACCGTGCAGGTGCCGGGGATCGGGCACTGGGTGGTCCCGCAGTCGCCCTGCGCCCAGAAGGTGCTGGCGTCCTTCCTCGCCCGCCCGACCGCACCCGACACCGGCTGCGTGGCGGGGCTCAGGTGGGAACCGTTCACGATCACCCCGAAGTGACCGGGAGGACAGATGGCACGGTCGCAGACACGACGGTTGCACACCAGGTCGGCCGCAGCGGCGACCGGGATCCTCCTCGTCGGCGCGCTCGCGGCGCCGGCGGGCGCACAGGAGGAGACGCCCCCGGGTCCGACCGGCACGGTCGCCCGCACCGTGGGCGACGCCCGCTACGAGCCGGGCCCCTGCCCGAAGACCGCGGACCCGGTCGCCGAACTCGAAGGGGCCCGTTGTGGCACGCTCACCGTGCCCGAGAACCGCGCCAAGCCGGACGGCCGGAAGATCACCCTCGGTGTCGCGATCGTGGCGGCCAAGGCCGACAAACCGAAACCCGACCCCATCGTGTGGCTCGCCGGCGGACCCGGCGACGACGCGGTCGGGGAAGCGAAGATGGCGATCGACGGCGGCCTGAACCGCGACCGCGACGTGATCTTCATGTCCCAGCGCGGCACGTACTCGGCCGACCCGGCGCTCACCTGCCCCAACATCGACGAGTTCAACGCGCGTGCGACCGGCCTCGTCTACGACGCGCCGTCCACCGAGCGCGAGCACGTCGCGGCCACGAAGGCCTGCCGCCACAAACTGGCGGCGAGCGGAGTCGACCTCAGCGCCTACAACGACATCGAGAGCGCCGCCGACCTCGCGGACCTGCGCACCACGCTGGGCCTCAAACAGTGGAACGTGTTCGGCATCTCCTACGGCACCCAGCTGGCGCTCGTCTACATGCGCCTGCACCCCGAAGGAATCCGTGCCGTGGGCATCGACGGCATCCTGCCGCCCTCCACCGGAGGCTCCGCCGTGACCTGGAGCGCCGCCAAGCAGGGTTTCGACGGCGTGTTCAAGGCCTGCGCCGAACAGCCCGCCTGCAACCGGCGCTACCCGAACCTGGCGGCCACCTTCGAACGCCTCGTCCACGACCTCGATGCCAAGCCGGTCACCACCACGGTCACGCTCCCCGACAGCAAGAAGCAGGTGAAGGTCGTCCTGGACGCCGGAGCCCTGCTCAACTGGATGACCGCCGCCACCCACGTGGCACCCCAGGTACCCGCGGCCCTCGACGAACTGGCCCACGGCAAACCGCAGCGGATCGCCCAGCAGTGGGCGGGCGGAAAGTACAGCCCCCAGGCCATGGGCCGACTGTCCCACGGGCTCGTCTACGGTGTCTTCTGCAGCGAGTGGACCCCGTACGAGACCCAGGCCGAAGCAGTGCGCGGCGGCCAGGAAGCCTTCCCGTCGTTCCCCCGCTCGGTACTGGCCCAGGCCCCGCTGCTGACCTCCCTGCGTCCGGACTGCGACGTCTGGAACATCCCCGCGGCGCCCCGATCCATCCGCGACGTCACGCGCAGCGACATCCCGACCCTCGCCCTCTCCGGCGGGTTCGACGGCCAGACCGCGGCGGCCAACGGCCCGTACGTGGCCCGCACCCTGCCTCGGGCCACCGTCCTCACGATCCCCTACGAACCGCACGTCGTGTTCGCCACGTCGAAGTGCGCCCAATCCATCACCGTCTCCTTCTTCGACACCCCCACGGCGCCCAACACCGCATGCCTCAAGGACCTCAAGCCCCCGGCATTCGAGATCGCACCGTGAGCCGGCTCCGTCCCGGGAACGAAAGAGGGTGCTGCCCATGAACCGGACGGCGTCGCTGTGGGCCGCGGGGGGCGCGTTGGTCGTGCTCGTACTCGCCGGTGTCCAAACCCCCCGGGCGTACGGGGCCGACGACGACCGCGAGAAGCGCAGTGCAGAGGTTCTCCGCGAACTGGTGCCTTCCGCCGACGGCCCCGGATGCGCCGCAGCCGTCGGCAGACGCGGCAACGTGGTCTGGGAGGCGGGGAAGGGGAAAGCCGATATGGCGACCGGGCGAGCGATCACACCGAGGACGGTCTTCGACATCGCGTCCAACTCCAAGCAATTCACAGCGGACGCCGTCCTCCTGCTCGCAGGCCGCCACCGCCTCGCCCTCGACGACCCCCTGTCCAAGTTCCTCGACAACGCACCCGACTGGACTCGAAGCGTCACGCTGGCCGACCTGATGCATCACACCAGCGGCATTCCCGACTACCAGGACCTGCTTGAGGCCAAGGGAGTCAAACTGACGGATCCAGCCGGCCAGCGGGAGGCGATCACGGCCGTCCTCGCCTCACAGCCGGAAGCTCCACCGGGCAGGCGCTTCTCCTACTCCAACTCCAACTACATCCTCCTCGCCCACGTCGTCGAAAGGGTCACGGGCACACCATTCCCGACCTTCGTCCAACAGGAGTTCTTCACCCCGCTGCGCCTGCGCATGACCTTGGCCCCGGCAACCGAACTCCCGGGCAAGGCAAAGTCGTACGACGAGAAGGACGGCTCGTTCACTCCCAGCTCATCCCCTTGGAAACAGTACGGAGACGGGTCCGTCCAAACCACCCCCGGCGAACTCGTCCGCTGGGCCGACAATTACCGCACCGGCCGCATCGGTGGAACACGACTGCTCGCCGGAGTCACGGAGGGAGCGGTGGACACGGGCGACGCCCTGAGCGCACGGGGCGTCAAAGGAGGCCGGTACGGGGCCGGAATGGTCCTCCTCCCCGACAAGAGCCTGGTCCACCGCGGAGACTGGGAGGGGTTCCACAGCACCTTCAAGATCAGCCCGGACCGCAACACCGCAGTCGCCGTCGTGTGCAATGTGGAACCCCCCGACAGCCTGCCCGCCGCGAACCAACTGCTCGACATCTGGACCGAATGACGCGGACGAGCAGCCCTGCACCCTCATCAGCGCGCAGCCCGGGCCGCCGTCCCCCGGGTGACTTCGGCGCCAGGACACGCGTGGCCTCCGCGGTGGCGCGCGGCTCCGCCTTGCGGCCACGGCCCTCGCGGGTGACCGGCAGTACGGCGGCGGCCGATCACCGGAGTGAGCGTTCCGACCTCCGGCGTGCTGCGCGTACGAGCAGCCCCAGTACATGGGCCTGGATGGTGTACGAGAACACCAGGAGACAGCACACCACCAGGTCCGTCTCGGCCCAGGCTCCGAGTGACTTGACGACAACGAGGAGGACGGCGCCTGTCGGCAGGGTGAGCGCCACGCCCAACAGCCCGGCCACGTAACTGCCGTTCACCCCGAAGCCGAACAGGAGCAAGAAGGAGACAAGGGCGAGGTAGGACACCGACAGCCAATTGCCGAAGGTGGTGCGCGCAAACGAGCGCAGTCCGGAAGGCATGCTTCTCCTGAGTCGGTTGCCAGCGGGTGCCTGACCGCTGCGAGGGGGCGTGGGGCCGGTATCCGCGCCCCGTGGTGATCACCATGATGGTGCCGCCCCGCCGACGGCGTCAGAGTACGCGTACTCACATGAGGACTGCCGGCTGAGTAGTCGAGCGGGCGGCCGTGTGCAGTGCTGCGATGACGGCGGTGGTCGTCGGATTCGCGTTCTCGGTGTGACGGGTCGCGGCGAACAGGAGGCGTTGGATCGGGTGGTCGGCGATGGGGGCCGTGCGGATGCCGGGGGTGGTCGGGTCGATGGCCGTGCGGGGGACGAGCGCGGTGGCGAGGCCGGCTCGGGCGAGGGTGAGCTGGGCGGCGATGTCGGCGGTGACGTAGCGGGGGGTGGGTGTGAAGCCGGCCCGCCGGCAGCCTTGCAGGACGGCTTGTCCGCAATCCGTGGTCGGCGGCGGTACGGCGAGATCGTGCGCGGCGAGGTCCTGCAACATGACGGGCCGGCCGTCGCCTTGGTCGGCTGCGGTGACGACGAGCAGCGGGTCGTCGAGCAGGGGTGAGACGTCGATGCCCCGGGGCGTCGCGTCCGGCAGTTGGTGATAGCGCTGTCCCAGCACCACGTGGACGGTGCCCAGTGAGAGTTCGCGTAGCTGTGCCTGGTCGGTGATGAGGCAGGTCACGGCGAGTTGGGGGTGGCATGAGCCGAGTGCGGTGAGGGCGGGGGCCACGATCCTGGCGACGGTGGACGGCAGCGCGGCGAGCGTGGCGGTGGCGCCGACCGCGCCCTTGACCGCCGCGACGGCACTTTCGGCCTCCTCCATGGCAGCGAGGATCCGGTCGGCGTGTTCGAGGAGGACACGGCCGGCCTCAGTCAGTGCGACGGTTCGCCCGTCGGGGCGCAGCAGGTCGACTCCCACGTCGTTTCTCAGAGCGGCCAGTTGCTGGGACACGGCCCCTGCGGTCAGTTCCAGGGAGTGGGCGGCGGCGGTGATGGAGCCTCGGGCGGCGACGGTCTTGAGCATGTACAGGCGGCGGACATCGAGCATGACTCGATAGATTAGCTAAAGGATTCCATCAGAAAAGCACCTCTTGACCTGCTGTGTTGTGGTGGGCGACTTTCAGGGCATGGAAATCTCTCAGTGCATCGCCGCGGTGTCCCGTCCCATCCACGACTTCGGTGACGAGTTCATGTCCGACGGGGCGACCGCCGGTGTCGGTCTGCGTGCCGGGTTCGCCCCGGGTCGTGGCTTCTACTGCCGAGGCCGTTTCGGGGTGCTCGGCGAGGCACCGGTCGCGGTGGTCCAAGCGGTACAGGGCTTCCTCGGCCCCCGGCTGGTGACGGCGGGCTGGCTGGCGGGACGGTCCGTGATGCCGGCGGAAGAGGCCGCCTCCTGCTACGCGCAGGCCGTCCGCGCGTGGGGGCGGGCGCACATCCCCGCCGACACGGACGTGGAGCACTTCAACCACCTGGCACAACAGCTGATCGATGCTGCCGACGCCGACGCACTGCCCCTGTTCGCCGGCTGGCGCGCGCAACCGTGCCCCGACGACGACCCGGCCGGCACGGCCATGCAGCGCATACACGTACTACGCGAACACCGGGGCGCCTGCCATCTGGCGGCGGTGCGCAGGTGCGGGCTCAGCGCCCAAGCCGCCATGGTCGTCAACCTCGGTGTCGAGCAGGCGGCCCGCTACGGCTGGCAGGACCCGCAGCCCGCCGACGCGGCGCAGATCGTGCGACGGCAACGTGCCGAGCGGATCACCGACGAGATGCAGATGCCGCTCTACGCCCGTCTGACCGACCGGCAGCGCGCCGAGTTCGCCCGTCTCATCGATGAGCTGACCGCCCC
The DNA here is from genome assembly GCF_044455885.1 of Streptomyces sp. NPDC051109. NCBI lineage: Bacteria > Bacillati > Actinomycetota > Actinomycetes > Kitasatosporales > Streptomycetaceae > Streptomyces > Streptomyces sp. NPDC051109. Next base: position 123,223 of record NZ_JBITFF010000014.1, on the reverse strand, counting down.
CTGACGACCCCGGGACCGGTCGAGTCGCGACGCACGCCTCCGGGGAACGCTACGCCGGTCGGCCCACGCCGGGCTGCGAGCGGGCCGGAGCGTCCTTACCGTGACCGGATGATCCTCAGTCCGTCCGTACGCAGGTTTCTCTCCTGTGCGGCCGCTCTGGCCGCCGGTGTGGGCGTCGCCTTCACGCCGTCGTTCGCCGGCGCGGCCCGAGCCGAGCCCGCGCCCCCGCGGGCAGCGGCTCCGCCGGACCCGGCCCTCCTGCACCGCCCCGGCGTCCACCTGCGGAAACGCGAGGGCGCCCCCGCACTACCCGACGACATCTCCGCGCTTTCCTGGCTGGTGGCCGATGCCGCCAGCGGTGAGGTACTCGCCGCCCACGACGCCCACCTGGGCCTGCCTCCGGCCAGCACCATGAAGACGCTCTTCGCGCTGACGGCCTTGCCCCGCCTGCCGCGTACCGGCACCCACACGGTCACCGACGAGGAGCTCGCCCAGGTGGGTGAAGGCAGCAGCCTGGTGGGTCTCGACGTCGGTCGCACCTACCGGATCTCAGACCTGTGGAAAGGCGTTTTCCTCAGCTCTGGCAACGACGCCGTCCACGTCCTGGCCGCGATGAACGGCGGCTGGGCGCAAACGGCCGCGCAGATGCAGGCCAGGGCCCGCGCCCTGGGAGCACGGGACACCCACGTCGTCTCTCCGGACGGCTACGACGCCGACGGCCAGGTGTCCTCCGCGTACGACCTCGCCGTCTTCGGCCGGGCGGGCCTCGCCGATCCCGATTTCGCCCGGTACGCGGCGCTGGCCGACGCCCCGTTTCCCGGGGACACGGACGCTGCGGGCCGGCCGAGCTGGACGTACGGCATCGAGAACACCAACCGGCTGCTCACGGGTGAGGACGGGGTGGAACGCTACCCGGGCATCATCGGCATCAAGAACGGCTACACCTCCAGCGCCGGATTCACCCTCGTCACCGCCGCGCGACGCGGTGGCCGTACCCTCCTGGTCACTGTCATGAACCCCCAGCAAGGCGGCGCCTTCGCGGTGTACGACGAGGCGCGGGCCCTGCTGGACTGGGGCTTCGCCGCCGCCGGACGGGTGGACCCGGTCGGATCGCTTCTCCCGCCGCCCGCCAAGCCCACCCGCACCGGTCCGCCTCCCGTGGCCGCCCCTCCGTCCCCCGCCGAGCCGCGCACCGGCTATGCGTGGTCCGCCATCCTCCTCGCGGGAGCCGGCGGAGCCGGGACCGCCGTGTATCGCCTCCGACGCCGACCGCGGCGCCGGAAGGCCGGCTCGTACGCAGGACCGGACCCCGACGTGCCGCAAGGGACTGATGCGTGACGGAGGCGCGACGCACGCCCCTCCGCGAAGGGCGGGGTGGCACGGCGCTGCGCGTGGGCCGGACCCGAACGGTCCCCAGGCCGCCCGCAGGTCCGCGAGCGCTGTCGGCGCCGGAATGACCGGCACATGGTCGGAACGGAAAATGTTTTCCGCGAACGCCTATGGAAGGCGCGTTGGTTGGGAATGCTGCGTGTAACCTCCCGCCTCTGCTCGACGCTCCGTCACCGCGTCGTCCGGGCGGGACTGCCGTTCTGAGCTCTCGGGAGGTACCACGCCATGCAGCCGAACCCCACTCCGCCGCGGGCCCGCAGCCGCCGCGATCTCCTCACCGGCCTCGGCGCGGCCGCCGCCGCCCCGCTCCTCCTCGGTGCCACCGCCCGCTCGGCCCCGGGCGACAGCCTCGCCCACCGGCCCGTCCCGGCCGGCCGTACGGTCCTGCTCCGGGGCGCCGCACTCGCGCTCACCATGGACCCTGCCTTGGGCAGCGGCCCCCTCGGCTCGGTGGAGAACGCCGACGTCCTCATGCGGAACGGAGCCATCGCCTCCGTGGGTACGGCCCTGCAGGCTCCGCCCGGCGCCCGGGTGGTGGATGCCTCGGGCAAGCTGGTCATGCCGGGCTTCGTCGACACGCACACCCACCTCTGGCAGGCGGCGATCCGCGGAGGGTGTACCGACGGCAACCTGTTCGGCTGGTTCGAGCGGTGTACCGACCCCGCGCGCGGCCGGCTGACCCCTGAGGCGCTCCACAGCTTCGTGCGCCTCGCCGCCCTCGACGCCGTCCAATCGGGCGTGACCACCCTCGTGGACTGGGTGGACATCTTCGCCTACGACCTCATCGAGAGCTACGTACGGGCCCTGGCCGACACCGGGGTGCGGTTCACGTACGCGTGGTTTCCGCCCAAGCCCGACGGGACGCTCCTCGCGAAGGTGAAGAAGGACCTCGTCGACCCGGTGCCGCTCGGTTCCTTCCAGGTCGCCACGCACGCGGCGCGGGCAGTCCAGCACCTCAACCGCGCGCACTGGGAGGCCGCCCAGGACCTGGGCGTCATGCTCAACTCCCATGTCCTGGAACGCCCCGAGCAGCGCGCGGACGATCCCCTCGGGGTCCTCGCCGACATCGGCGCCCTCGGGCCGCGGCTCCTGATCAACCACGCGATCCACCTGACCGACGAGGAGATCGCCGCCGTCGCACACCACGACACGCGTGCGGTCCACTGCCCGCTGAGCAACATGCGCCTGGCCTCAGGCGTCATGCGGCTCCCGGAGTTCAGACGACGGGGCGTCAAGGTCGGTCTCGGGCTGGACGGCGGCACCAACGACACCTCGGACTTCCAGGCGTTGATGAAGACCGCCATCGGCCTGCAACGCTCCCGCGCCATGGACGCCGGGGTGTACCCGCAGGTGCACGACGTCCTGCGGATGGCGACCCTGGGCGGCGCCGAAGCCCTCGGCATCGCCGACCGGGTGGGCTCCCTGACTCCCGGCAAACGGGCTGACGTGGTCGTCATCGACCCGGCGGCCCTGAACTTCGCGCCGCGCTTCGAGTGGGTCGGCCAGATCGTCTTCAACGGGCGGCCCGAGAACATCGACTCCGTGTTCGTGGACGGACGTCCGCTGAAATTCGGTGGCCGACTCGTCGACATCGACACGACCCGCGTGGTGCGGGAGGCGGAGGCGGCGGCCGCCCGCCTCCGCGTGGCCGGATGAGCCGCCACTGACGTCTGTCCGAGCGTCAGGGCGTCGTCGGCAGCGGCAGGTCCGTCGGGGCCGGCACGCACGGGCTCGCGGAGGAGGTCCTGGCGATGGACCGCGACCAGCTGCCCTCGGTTTCCTCGACGGCACCCGGTCTCCGTACGAGCTGTGGCTGATCGACATGCCCACCGGCGTGACCTCGGAGCGGCTTGACGCATTCGCCCTCGTGCTCAGCACGATCAGCATCGACGAGTCGCTCCTGGCTCGCCTGCCGACCCTGTTGGCCGGCTCCGCCGTCGCGGCACTCACTCGACGGCGGCGCTCGATGCAAGGCGGCATTGGCGGCTGCTCGCGTCCGCCTATGGCGCGGCTTCGATTCCCGTCATCCGCTCCATGGCAAGCCCCGGGCCAGTGACCTCGGCCGTGGTGAAGTGACGGCGAACTGCCGCCACGCCCGTCCCGCGGGGTTCGCGAGATCACCTGCCTGGCAGTACATCTTCGTGTGTGGCGCTGAGTCTGTTTGGACAGGTGTGCGGCGCTGCCTCTTTTGGGTTAATCGAGCCCTGTCCATTCGGGGCGAATTGGGATTATCAATAATGTGAGTTTGATTATTTTCTCACAGATTTCGCCATGGAATATGTTTGTGTTAATCCCTCCCCGCGCCTTACTCGTGGTTGGTGCGTGAAAATTCCTGTGTAATATGCGGCGGCGACACACCAGGGCTTCCCGGGCGAACGGTAGGGCTCGGTACGCCACAGCTCCCACAGGAAATGGCCTCTTGATGAAGCTGAAAATCCAAGGCGCTCAGCGCCGCACTCTCTCCGGCTTTCTGGCCTCGGCCGTCGCCGTAACGGTTGCCACTGTAATGGTCGCCGGATTGCCGACGCAGGCGCTGGCCATCGCGACACCCGTGCCCCTGGGCACCACCGCCAGCTACTCCGTTCTGGCAGGTCAGGGTGTCACCAACACCGGTCCCACGGTGATCGACCACGACCTCGGGACGCACCCGAACCCGGCAATCACCGGGTTCCCGCCCGGCTTGGTACTCGGTGCCGTGCACCCCGCGGACGCGGCGGCCCTCCAGGCCAAGAGCGATCTGATCGTGGCGTACAACAACGCGGCCGGTCAGGCCGAGGACTTCGACCTTCCGGCGGCAATCGGGTCAGGGACGTCCGGCCCCACGGAGCTCATTCCGGGCGTCTACACGAGAGACCCCGCCGGCAGTGTCGGACTCACCGGCGACCTGGTCCTGAATGCCGGAGGAAATCCCAACGCGGTCTGGGTGTTCCAGATCCCTGCAGCCCTGACGACGGCAACCTCCAGCCGGATCCTCCTCACGAACGGCGCTTCGCCGTGCAACGTGTTCTGGCAGATCGGGAGTTCGGCGGAGCTCAACACCAACACCACCTTCGTCGGCACCATCATGGCCCTGACCTCGATCTTCCTGCGAACGGGGACGAACATCGAGGGCCGTGCGCTGGCCCGTAACGGCGAGGTGACGATGGACAGCAACCGGATCTTCCTCGGTGGGTGTGCTACCGGTGGCACGACGACCGGCACGACGACCGGCACGACGACGGGCACGACGACCGGCACGACGACGGGCACGACGACCGGCACGACGACGACGGGCACGACGACCGGCACGACGACGACGGGCACGACGACCGGAACGCCGACCGCCGGATCGACGACCGGTACGACCGTGGGTCTGATTGGTGGTGGCCTCCTGGGCGGACCGATCGTGGACCTCGTGTCCGGCGGAACCTCGGGGAACATCGCCGGAAACACCTCCGGCAACACCGCTGGCAACACGGCCGGGAATACGACCGGTGGAAACACGACCGGCGGCATCACGACTGGCGGGACGATCACCGGCGGCAACGTTGCCGGAGGGGTGCACGGGGGTAAGCCCGGCGGTTCGGACCATGGCGGGCCGGGCAAGGGGCACGGCGGGCCGGACAAGGGGCACGGCGGGCCGGGCAAGGCACACGGTAAGCCGGGACACGAGCACGACCACGGCGTGAAGCCTGGCGAGCACTATGGCTACGGCAACAAGCCCGCGGGATACGAGGGTCCCAAAGGCCACGAAGGCTAGGCGACAGGCTGCGTGAAGCCGGTTCATCGGATGGCGGCGGGCGGCGGGATCCTCATCGAATCCGCGGCGCGCCGCCGGTGAGAGTCGTAGAGACCTCAGGCGAACAGCAGACATGAGAAAGACCGGGTGGGCGGTGTCGAGCGGAATTGAAACTGCAGGCGGGAAGATGCTTCATCAGTCCGATTCCGGTCCGGCCCTCCAGGAGCGTCATGACGAGGCGGCCAGGCCGGTCAAGCGGCCCATGGGTGTTCGGGTGGTGCAAGCAGGGCTGTACGCAGCCGTAGCCCTCTGCCTGGTGACGACTCTGGTCCATGTCGTCTTGGTGTTCCTTCACGTGGCCCCCTCCAACCCTGTATCGAAGCGGTACAGCTCGCAGGTCAACGGTTGGGTGTACCCGCTCTTCGAACAGAACTGGCGGCTCTTCGCCCCGGACCCCGACTCCTTCAACCGGAAGATCCTGGCGAGAACCGCACGCACTGACTCCGACGGATCGGTGCGGGTGACACCCTGGCTCGACCTGGCTGCCGTGGACAATTCCGCAGTCGACCACAATGTGTTTCCGAGCCATACGTCTCAGAACCTTCTGCGCCGCGCCTGGACCTCTTATGTCGAGACACATGGAGGAAGCGACACGGCACGCTCGGAGCGGGCCGTGATGTTGCAGGAGTATCTGCGCAACATCGCCGCGGACCGCGTCGCTGCCCACAACGACGGCGGCACTTTCGACTTCATTCAGCTTCGGGTCGTCACAGTGCCTGTCGCTGCGCCCGGTCTCGCGGCCGGGACCCGTCCGCCGGCACCCACCGAGGACCGGCTCCTGCCCTGGTGGAAGGTGACGTCCCATGGGAAATGAGCAGATCCCCCAGCCCCCCTCCGCGGCAGCCACGCCGCACCGACCTGCGACCCAAGAAGAGACTCGGGGCGCAGGCGCGGCCCGCCGGCGGCTCCTCGACCGGATCGGTGCTCTCCGGGCGCTTCTCACCGACCGCCCGATGTCCCTGTACGCCGCATCGGTTCTGCGCATCGGCTACGGGCTGCTCTACCTGACGTTCCTGCTGCGCGAGTTCCCGCACCGAGACGAGATCTGGGGCCCCGGATCCCCTTGGTCACCGGCGCTGGCCCGACAGCTCTTCGACCAGACGGGCTGGAACAGCATCCTGATCCTGTCCGACAGCCGCGCCTACTTCGAACTCTGCTACGGGACGGCCCTCCTCACGTCCGCGCTGTTCATGCTGGGGTGGCGGACCCGCGCCATGTCCGTCCTCTTCGCCGTCGTGGTCACCTCGTTCCATGCCAGATCGATCTTCATGACGGATGGGGGTGACAACCTGATCCTGCTGATGGCCCTCTACCTGGTCCTCACCGCCTGCGGCCGGCGCTGGTCCTTGGACGCACGCAGAAACCGCCTGGGGACAGCTCGCGCGGGCAACGCGCAGGAGCCGGTGAGGAGCTGCTACGCACAACAACTCCACGATGCCCGCGTCACCTTGACGACGGTGGTGCACAACTGCGGCATCCTCGTCATCGCAGCACAGGTCTGCTTCCTCTACGGATCAGCCGGCCTGTACAAGATCCAGGGCCCGACCTGGGGCGGCGGCACGGCTCTCCACTACGCCTTGAACCTCGAACTCTTCCAGCCCTGGCCCGCGCTCTCCCACCTTGTGGACGAGTACCCGATGGTGATCGCGATCGCGAGCTACATGACGGTGCTCTTGCAGGTCGCCTTCCCGTTCGTGCTCTTCGGCAGGCTCAAGTATCCCGTTCTGACCGTGCTGCTGGGCATGCACATCGGCATCGCAGTGCTCTTGGGACTGCCCCTCTTCTCCGGTGCGATGATCATTGCGGACGCGGTGTTCCTTCCCGACCGCTTCTATGCCGTTCTGCCTCGCCTGTGGCGACGCGCAGCACAGCGCGCAGGGATGTGGCGGCCGGAACCCGGCCGAGCGGCAGGATGCGGAATCGTACCCCCGCAGGGCAAGCCCGGCCTACCCGGCTCCAGGCATCGAGGAGTTCCTGCGCAGACGAACGCCACGCCGTCCAACTGGCTCGCGTCCGAGCAGAGCTGAGCAGTCGCGCGGACGCTGTGCAGTCCAAGGGCTCTGCCTGCCGGGGTCGGCCCACGTGCGGCGGGATCAGCGACACTCTTCGGCCGCTCCGGCTTCTCCCGGGGCGGCTTGCCTGCAGGGGCCCGCTCCGGCGGTGGAGGAGCAGACGGGGCTTGATGAGGTAGCGGCCGGCTGCGGTGAGGGGTAACACCAACGACCCCGGCACATTCATACGCCGGGGCCGCCCTTCCGGGCCGCCGCACGTGGGAGTGCAGTGACCGATCTGTCATGATATGTCGGTATCAGGATTCCGGCGGCCGGGGCTTTTTGTGGCGCTGGGGCCGCCAGTCGACGCGCTCCAGGGCGCCTCGGCCGACAGGACCGTGAGGCGATCGCGAACACGGACGGGCGTCCTGCTCGGAGGCGGCCCTGCGGTACTGCCTGGCGCGGGGCGATCCCCTCGGAGCCGGCGGCATATTGCGCAGAAATCCGTACCGGCTGTGGTTCGGCTGGGTAATTTCTGTGCAATATGCCATTCGCGTGGCGAAAAACCGACACGAGATCGTTCTGATTCTTGTTATTTTAACGAGAAAATACGGCCGGTTGGGTGAGAACGGAAGCGTCCCGAGCTGGCCTTCGCCTGGCTCTCACGCCGTGCGCGACACGGCGCCAAAGTGGATCCGGCTGACCCAGCCGTGGCAATCTGCTCGCCTGTGCCAGGCCTTTGAGCGGAGGTACCCGTCCTGTGGGCGTCACTGTCAATCCGACCGTCAGTAGGCGCCGGCTGGGGTCGGAGCTACGCCGGCTCCGGGAAACCAGCGGTATGACGACACAGCAGGTGGCGGCGAGCCTCCTGATCTCCCAGCCCAAGATCAGTCTGCTGGAGAACGGCCGCCGCCTCGTCAAGACGCGAGACCTGCGCGATCTCTGCGAGCTGTACGGAGTTCAGGATCAGCGGCGGGTTGACCATCTGATGCAGCTGGCCAGGGAATCGGGTCAGCAGGGCTGGTGGAACTCCTACGGTGACATCCCGTACGGCGACTACATCGGCCTGGAGGCCGGGGCGGCGGCGATCCGGCTCTACGAGCCGCTGATGATCCCCGCCCTGCTACAGACTCCCGCTTACGCCCGGGAGGCCATCGCAGGAACGATCCCTCATGTCACGGCCGAACAGGCCGCCGCGCGCCTCCAGGTGCGTCTGCGGCGTCAGGACCGGCTGGCGGCCCCGCGCAAACCGCTTCGCTTGTGGGCCGTACTGGACGAATCGTCACTGCGCCGCGTGGTGGGCAGCCGCGAGGTCATGCGGGGGCAGCTGGGCCATCTGACCCGCCTCAGCGCCCACCCACACATCACCGTGCAGGTCCTCCCTCACGGAATGGGTGCCCACCCGGGTGTCTCGGGACAATTCTCGCTGCTTGAGTTCGCCGACGCCACCGATGTGAGCGTGGTGTATCTGGAAAGGTTCACCAGCGACCTCTATCTGGAGAAACGATCCGACGTGCGGCTCTACAGCGACATGTATGCACACCTGCAGGCCCAGGCGCTGAGCCCGGACAGTACCCGGCATTTCATCAACGAAGCCATCAAGGCGTACGCCGGCCCGGAGTTCCAGCCAGACGCCGACACGCCATCCCCGCCGAACCCGTGAGCGACGCCCTGACTACGAACCCGTCCAGGTGCCGGTTCGGCCATGCCATGGCAGTCCAGTCCAGCCCGGCTCGTCGTCGACCGGAGCTGTGGCACCTCCGGCCACTACGCCCGTAGATCGGGCTGTCGGCTGATCCTCACCGACAACACCATGCATTGCGTGAGCAGTTCTGGGGCCAGATCTGCGCCGCCAGGAGCGGTATGGGTTTCGGCGGACCGAATACCGCCGAACGCGGTGGCATTCACGGAGACTTCGACCCCGTGAGGGCCGTTTTCGGAGCTGATCACTCGCGAGCGCTGCTGAGGCCCCGGACGATGTGTCCCGGGGGCTCAGCCGCCGAACGGCGGATGTGACTTCCCATGTGCTTGACCGGGTCCCAGCCCTTGCCTCCGCCCCGTCGTAGCCGGCGGCGGGACGGCGGAACGTGGGCCGATCTGGCCGAGTGCTCGTGGCCGAAGGATCAGGGGCGCGATGCGGTCACATCTGCGATGAGCTAGTCCTGCCGAGTCGCCGTGCCTCGCCGGATTCGCTTCCTGGTGAAGAGGACCGAGCCTCCGACGAATGCCAGCACTGCCGCAGAGGTGGCCATGATGCCGGTCCCGCTCCTTGAGTCGGCCCCCTCCGGCTGCAGACCGGTGGCGGCGCTCACGTGCGCGAAGTTGACGCTCCTGGCCGCGTGGCCAGGACCCTCGGGGCCGAGATCATTGTCTTGGCTGTTCGGCATGAAGTTGGCCCACGGCGGATTGCCCTCGTCGTGGTCGTCTCGACCGTTCTCGCCGTCGCCCTTGTCGTGCTCGCCCTTGTCGTGGTCGTGGGCGCCGTCCTCATCGTTGTCGTGGCGGCCCTTCTCGCCCTTGTCCTTGTCCTTGTCCTTGTCCTTGTCCTTGTCGTGGCCGTGGTGCCCCTTCTCGCCCTTGTCGCCGCGGGGCCCCTTGGGTCCTGCGGGTCCTGCGGGTCCTGCGGGTCCGGTAGGTCCTACAGGTCCTGCAGGTCCTGCGGGTCCGGTCGGGCCGGGGGCACCAGGGGCGCCAGGGGAGCCGGTCGGGCCGGGGGCGCCAGGGGCGCCGGGGGAGCCGGTCGGGCCAGGGGCACCGGTCGGGCCGGGGCTGCCGGTCGGGCCGGGGGCACCAGGAGCGCCGGGGGCGCCGGGGGCGCCAGGGGCGCCAGGGGCACCGGGGGCGCCAGGGGCACCGGGAGAGCCGGGGGCGCCGGGGGCGCCAGGGGCACCGGGGGCGCCGGTCGGGCCGGAGGAGCCAGTCGGGCCAGGGGCGCCGGTCGGGCCGGGGGCGCCGGGGGCGCCGGTCGGGCCAGGGGAGCCGGTCGGGCCGGGGGAGCCGGTCGGGCCGGGAGGGCCGCTCGGACCGGGAGGTCCGGGCGGGCCAACGGCGCAGGCCGGCCTTGTAATGGTGTTGTCGTCCATCGTGACCGCGGCCTCACGCGCCAGGGCGCGGCCTTCGATCACGGCGCTGTTGTTCAGCGTGATGGACTGCATGGCCAGGATGGTGCCCTTGAACTGCGTGGTCGTGCCGAGCGTGGCGGAGCTGCCTACCTGCCAGAACACATTGCAGGCATTTGCTCCGTTGATGAAAGCCACGGAACTTGACGAAGCCGTGGTCAGGGTCGAGGGGATCCGGAAGATGAAGACGGAGTTGGGGTCGCCCTGGCCGTCGAGGGTGACCGTCCCGGTGAGTTGCAGGGACGGCGGGGACGCCGGAGCCGTGTAGACGCCGGGCGCCAGCGTCAGTCCGCCGATCTCGTCCGAAGCGAGAATGGTCCCGGGCCCCCGGCCTGCCGCGTCGTCGTAGGCGACGACGAGGTCGGACTTCGCCTGAGCGGCGGCGGCGTTGGGGGCTACGCGAATCACTCCGTTGACGATGCCGGGCGGGAAGCCGGTCACCGATGTGCCCGGATAGAGGCCCAGGTCGCCGTTGATGACGGTGTCGTTCGTGTTGGTGACCGTCGAACCGGCCAAGACCCCGTAACTGGCGGTGGTCCCAGCAAAACGGGAGCTTCTGCGGCGTGGGCGAGGGTCGGGACCAGGGCGGCCGACGCCAGGAGCACTCCGGGGAGTAGGACGAAGGCTCCCCGTTTGAGCAGATTGCGTTGAGGGCTTGCGTCAGGTGGAGCCGACCGGATGACATCCAATGCCATAGCAGGACCTTTCTTGTTGCTGGTCAGGGCCGCCGGCCAGCTGCCTGTGCCGACACCCAGGCTCATCCCGAGCCGGTGAGGCAGGCCTACTCCGCGCCAGACATGGTGACGGGTTGTCACGGGGAGCATTACCGCATATTTCAGAGTGATAGACGGTAAGCAGGAAAAAGGGTCTGCATGAGTGACGCAGCATCAGAAATGGAGTAAACCGTAGATCTGTTCGTATTTGCTGCGTCGTCAAACGCGGAGCACCGGCACGGGTGCGGAGGTCTGGGCCACGGTCCTGCAGGCCCGCGACGGGGTCGAAGGGGACTGGTCTCCCGACTGCGCCAGCGGCGCCGGCGCCGCCGCCCTTGGCGGCGCCGACGAGGGCGAAGGCTGCGCCAGGGTGTGCTGGGCAGAGGGCCGCAGGCAGGCGTAGCACCCTCGCTCGGCCAGCGCGCGGCTGCCGGTGCCCCAGGCCGCAGGCGAGTCCGCCTGGGAGAGGAGGTGCTGGTGGAACTGGACGGCGTGGCGGTCCCTCCGGTAGCCGATCGGGTGCGGCGCCGCAGACGCAAGCTCCGCATCCGGCCTCCCTTCTCAATCGCCGGGGGCTCGCTCGCCCTGCGGCCAATCCAGCCCCCGTTGAGCTGCGCACACTTGAAGCCTGACGCGGGCCGAATCCAGCCGACGCCGGCGATTTTGAGGCGCGGGGGCTGGCCGAAGGCGCGGCGTCGGAGCTCGTCTGCCGGGAGGCCGGTGATGCCCCAGTGGCCGGGGCCTTGCCGAAGGCCCTGACTGTAGGTCCGGCATCCCGGCGATGATCTCGGCCCTCCGGGTCGGGGTCCCGCCTTCACGGGTGATCTTTACGTTGGCGTACCCCACCCGCGGCGGCTCAGACGGCCCGGCCGGTGACGTGGCCGCCGTCCACGCGCAAGGCGTGACCCGTGATGAAGCCCGCGGCCGCCAGGTACAGGACGGCCTCGGCGATCTCCGAGGCCTCACCGACCCGGTCGAGGAGGGCGAGCCCGCCGAAGGAGTCCACGTCGGATCCCTCGTGCAGCGGGGTGCGGATGATGCCGGGTGCCACGAGGTTGACGCGGATGCCGTCGGCCGCCAGCTCCGCGGCCAGGCTCGTGGTCAGCCCGTGCACACCGGCCTTGCTGACCACCGGCGCGCTGGCCGGGAAGCCGGCCAGCCCGTGGTCCACCAGGACGGTGCCGATGTTGACGATGCTGCCGCCCTCGCCCTGCGCGCGCAGCGCCCGCACCACGGCCTGCGTGGTGAGGTAGGTGCCCTTGAGGTTGCCCGTCAGGAAGCCGTCGAGTTCGGCCTCCGTGACCTCGGTGAAGGGCTTGGAGGCGAATGTTCCCGCGTTGTTGACCAGTACGTCGATACGGCCGAAGCGCTCCAGCGCCGTACGGACGAGGGCCTCGCCGGTCTCCCGGTCGGCGATGCTGCCTGCGGCCCACGCGGTCCGCTCCGGGTGGCCGAGTCCGGCGGCGGCCTTGGCGAGGCGGTCGGCGTTCCGGCCGTTCAGGACGACGTTCGCGCCGCTCGCCAGGAAGGCCCGGGCGATGTCCAGGCCGATGCCGCTGGAGGATCCGGTGATGAGAGCAGTGGTCATGGTGAGTGCCTTTCGGGGTGTATCGGCAGATCGTCGGATCGGTTCGTCCGGCTGACACCACGAAGCTATGGGCCCTCAACCCATAACACCACGACGGAATTTGGAGCATGTGATAATCCAGCGTTATGGATGTGGACTTGCGTGACCTGGAACTCCTCGACGCCACCGCCGAAGCCGGCTCGTTGACTGCCGCCGCCGAGCGGCTCTACGTCAGCCAGCCGGCCCTCAGTCAGCGGCTGACCCGGCTGGAAGCGCGCCTCGGCATGCCCCTGTTCGACCGCGAGGGCCGCCGGCTGGTGCCGAACGCCGCGGGCCGCCGGCTGCTCGTAGCCGCCCGGCAGGTCCTTGCCGAGCTGCATTCGGCCAGCCGCGACCTGCGGGAAATCCGCGACGGGCGCGACCGGCGGGTCCGTTTCACCGCGCAGTGCAGCACCACCTTCCCGTGGCTGCCACCCGTGTTGCGCGCTTTCCGTGAGCGCGAGCCGGGCATCGACGTGCGCATCGAGACGGTCGCCGACGATGCGCCGGTCCCGGCGCTCCTCGCCGACCTGGTCGACGTAGCGCTCGTCACCAAACCCGACGTGCAGATGGACCGGGTGTCGCTGACCCGGCTCTTCGAGGACGAGATGGTGGCCGTGGTGCCCGCCGGGCACGCCTGGGCCGGCCGCAAGCACCTGACCGCCCGCGACTTCGACGGGGCCGAGCTGGTCCTCTACGACTTCTACGACCAGAAGCGCATCCCGTCGTTGCCGCTGCCGATCCCCGCCGGGGCCCGGCCCGGCCGGATCACCACGATGCCCGTGGTGACCGACCTGGTCGTCGAGATGGTGGCGGGCGGCCAGGGCGTGACGGTCCTGCCCAACTGGGTGGCCGCCCCGTACGTGGCCTCGCACGACCTCGCCGTGGTGCAGATCGGCGCGAAACCGCTGACCCGCACTTGGTTCTGCGCCACCCGGACCGGCGAACTCCCGCCGCATCTTCAGGTGTTCGTCGAGGAGCTCGTGGGCCGTCTCGGAGCCCCCCGAGGGGACCGGTGAGGTCATGGACTGGTGCTCCGACTGCTTGGCCTCCGGCTACGGACAGTGCAAGAAACCGTTTGGCAGGCGACCGCGACCACTGCTACGTTTCCGGAGGCCGTGCGAGAGAACGAGGAGGTGGTACCCGTGAACATTTCGACATGGGTGCTCTCCTTCGGGGTCACGGTCGGGCGATAGGTCGTCGTCCGGGAGCGCCATCTCTGAGCACTCCCGAAAGGCACGACCATGCACTTCACTTCTGAGCAGCGCCTCGACGACGGCGTCGTCGAACGCGAATTCACGCTCGGTGAGATCCCCGGCATCCTGTGGACGCCCAAATCCGCTTCCGCGGCCGCACCGGCGCCGCTGATCCTGCTCGGCCACCCTCCCCTCGGACTGCGCAAGATGTACCCCCGACTGGTGGCCCGGGCCCGGCACGCCGCGGCGGAAGGATTCGCCACGGCCACCATCGAGCTCCCCGGAAGCGGCGACCGCCCCCGTTGGCCCGTCGTCGAGCAGGCCCGCGCCGACCTGCGCCGGGCGATGGAGGCCGGTGAGCCGGTCGGCGACGAGATCATCGACGCCCTCGTCCTCCCGCTCGTCGACAAGGCGGTCCCGGAATGGCAGGCCGCCCTCGACGCCCTCCTCTCGCTGCCCGGGATCGGCGGCCCGGTCGGGTACTCGGGGGGAGTCATCTCCATCGGGATCCGACTGGCGGTGGTCGAGCCGCGCATCTCGGCCGCCGTCCTGTTCGCCGGCACTTTCGTACCTCGCGTCATGTTCGAGGAGGCCCGCCGGGTCACCATCCCGCTTCACGTCCTGTTGCAGTGGGACGACGAAGGGAACGACCGGCAGGCGGCCCTGGATCTGTTCGACGCCTTCGGCACCAAGGAGAAGACCCTGCATGCCAATCTCGGCGGGCACACCGGCGTGCCGCAGTTCGCGGGGGACGCCGCGGACCAGTTCTTCACCCGCCATCTGAAGTGAAGCCGGGCCGTGGGGCCACCAGCTGACGGTAAGCCGCGCTGAGCAGGAAACGGCTCGCCGCGGGACCGGCCCCAGTACTCCTCTGACGCAAGTACTCCTCTGATGCCCGTACCGTGGGTCCCTGCCGACGCGGCAGGGACCCACGCCGCGCCGCCTCATCGCCACGGGCGTGGGGCGGTGGCCGCTGAGAGCAGGAAATCAGCGAAGTGCTCGGTGAGCGGCTCCCCCGTCAGGGGCTCAAGGAACAGGAACTGGCCTTGGGGGTTCACCTCAAGCCATACCGGCTCACCCTCCGGTGTCAGCTTGAGATCGACCACGCCCATGCGCAGCCCCAGCCTGTGCAGCACCGTGCCCACTTTTCGACCGAGGTCTTCGGGGACAGGCCATGAGGACATGGGCACGTTGAGGTCGGGGCGCCAGTCGAGCGCATCTGTCTGAATGAGAGCCGCATACATCTGCTCGCCGAAGCAGTTCAGTCTGATGTGCCGACGGCCCTTGATGTACTCCTGATACATGGCCGGACATATCTCGAAGGACGCGGCCGGGATCGTTTCGGGGGCGTCCAGCCAGCGGGTGTAGAGCGCCGGCCCGCGAGCGCCGACAACCGGTTTGACGATGGTTCGCTCGACGGATCGCGAGAACGCGATCACGTCTTCGCGGGACTGTGAGACGAGGGTCCTGGGCACTCGGAACCCGGCTTCTCGGGCCACGCTCAGCTGGTACAGCTTGTCGGCAGCCTGGTCGGTTGCCTGAGGTGGTGAGATCCACTGCCCTCGAAAGGCGGCAGCGAGGACTCCGCCCAGTGCGCCGCGGCAGTCGTTGTTGACGAGGCTGCGTTCATGGGCGGTACCCCGGTGCGCGGTGGTCTCCTGGTCCATCTTGGGCCGGCGCCACCACAAAAGTTCCGCTTCCTCGACGGAGATCCTGATGTTCTCCGACGTAAGGAAGGTCCCAGCAGCGGGCCCGTCTTCTTCCTCGCCGTGCGAGTTCCAGGAAACTCCCTCTCTGCCGCTGATGTTGTCGGACTCCACGATATGGAAGTCGCGGGACCCCCTGGCGCGCACTGCGTGTTGAACGGCGAGAGCGTGCAGGTCATCGCGGTGGGAGACGGCCACTATCACGTCATTGCATTCCGGAGTCGTCGCTGTTGCACGCCTTTCCGAAGTTCGACCCGGTCTCGCAGGCAACCCCCGCGAGGTTTTCGGCGACGATCTCAAGTCCGGTGGTGAGCCGCACGTTGGCTTCCCAGGTCCGAAGCTGTTCAGGCGTCCGCATGGGGACGAAAGAGTTGGCCTGAACACTGAGGACAACGGGGGGAGGCATCTTTACGAGACCCTCCGCATCGTCATCCAGTGGTTCACCGATCTTGAATTCTGGCATGATTCCCACCTCGGATCATTCCCCGATGTGCGCTGACACTCCTCTCCATCAAAACACCAACGGGTCTCCGTCGCCCACCCAACTGCACCCTGGGCCACGGGTGGTGGTGGAAGCTTGAACTACCAGAACGCAGTGAGTCTTCGAGATTCGCCGCGTCGGTGAACAGGCCATGGCCGGCCGCTCATTCCAGCATTCCGAGGGCGGCGTCGGGCCGGCAATGAGGGCAGGCGGCCACCCCTTCGGCCAGCGCCCGGCGCGCCTCCTCCATGGTCGTGGCCCTACAGCGCTTCCTTGTATCCCAGCAGGTCCCGGAGTGGACGCGGACCGGCAGCCGCCCCGCGCCGATGCCACGCTCGATCAGCCACGCGGGCGGCTCGGGCGGCGGCCGCCCGCGCGCGGCGCGGGCCTCGGCCTCCTCGGCCGCGCTCAGGGCCCGCTCGGCCCGGCCGAGCTCGCCGCGCAGGTAGGTGACCAGTGTTCGCAGCCGGGGCAAGTCGGGCGGCAGTGTGGACATGCGGGTCAACTCCCGTTGTGCGCCTGCCGGGTGTCTTTGCACGTCGCGCACGAGGGGCTCGCCGGAGCTCCGTAACGCGCGCACCCCGCGCCGTACTTCGCACCCGGGCCGGGCTGGGACGGCGCCCACGTGGTCGGCCGGGCGGCCCGCGGGCGGGCGTATGCCGTCTGTGCGGTCATGCTCCCTCCCGTCCGTTGCGCGCCCGGCCGAGGGCGGCGCGGCGCAGCTCGATGTCCGGCCGCCGGCCGGGGTGCGCCGTCCAGTAGGGGTGGGCGTGCAGGTACCCGGACAGAGTGATCAGCCGACGCCGGAGTGCGGTCGTACCGGCCGCGGCCGGCGCCTGGGCGAGGTCGGCGTAGGCGGTGAGCCGGGCCCGTTCGAGGGCGAGGAGATCCTCGGGGAAGCGGAATGGTGCTCTCACCCCTACATTGCAACACATGTTCGATTATCTTGGGAAGTGCGGCAGTGGCTTGCGGGGCCACCCGCCGCCTCCCTCGGGTCGACCCCCCAGGCTTCGGGTCTTCATCCGTGTGTGGAATACCGGGGAGGCGCTCCTGGTTCCCGGGTATAGTTGAATCGTAAACAACATTCGGAAGGGGAGCCATGCAGTTCGGGATCTTCACCGTCGGTGACGTCACGGCCGATCCGACGACCGGACGTGTGCCCGGCGAGCACGAACGCATCAAGGCGATGCTCGCCATCGCGCAGAAGGCCGAGGAGGTCGGCCTCGACGTCTTCGCCACCGGCGAGCACCACAACCCGCCGTTCGTCCCCTCTTCGCCTACGACGATGCTCGGCTACATCGCCGCGCGCACCGAGAACCTGGTCCTGTCCACCTCGACGACACTGATCACCACGAACGACCCGGTGAAGATCGCCGAGGACTTCGCGATGCTCCAGCACGTCGCGGACGGCCGCGTCGACGTGATGATGGGCCGCGGCAACACCGGCCCGGTCTACCCCTGGTTCGGCAAGGACATCCGCGACGGCATCGACCTCGCCATCGAGAACTACGCGTTGCTGCGCCGCCTGTGGGACGAGGACGTCGTGACCTGGAGCGGCAAGTTCCGTACGCCGCTGCAGTCCTTCACCTCCACCCCGCGCCCGCTCGACGGCGTGGCGCCCTTCGTGTGGCACGGCTCCATCCGCTCCCCGGAGATCGCTGAGCAGGCCGCGTACTACGGTGACGGCTTCTTCCACAACAACATCTTCTGGCCCGCCTCCCACACCAAGCAGATGGTCAACCTGTACCGGGAGCGCTACGCCCACTACGGCCACGGCACCCCCGAGCAGGCCATCGTCGGCCTCGGCGGCCAGGTCTTCATGCGCAAGAACTCCCAGGACGCGGTCCGCGAGTTCCGCCCGTACTTCGACAACGCACCCGTCTACGGCCACGGACCCTCCCTGGAGGAGTTCACCTCGCAGACCCCCCTGACCGTCGGCTCGCCGCAGCAGGTCATCGAGCGCACCCTCTCCTTCCGGGACTACGCCGGCGACTACCAGCGCCAGCTGTTCCTGATGGACCACGCCGGCCTGCCGCTGAAGACCGTCCTGGAACAGCTCGACCTGCTTGGCGAGGAAGTCGTACCGGTGCTTCGCAAGGAGTTCGCGAACCTCCGCCCGGCCGGCGTGCCCGACGCGCCGACGCACGCCGCCCGCGTGGCGGCGGCCACGAACGTCACCGAGCCCCAGGGCGGCGCGAAGGACGCGAAGGACGCGAAGGAGGAGACTCGGGCATGAAGCTCATCGTCGTATCGGCCGGACTCAGCTCGCCCTCCTCGACCCGCCTGCTCGCCGACCGCCTCACAGCCGCGACCCTCAGCCACGTGGACGCCGAACCCGAAGTGATCGAACTGCGGGACCTCGCGACGGACATCGCGCAGCACTTCGTCACGGGGTTCCCGTCCGCCCGGTTGGCCGCCGCACTCGACGCGGTGGCCGCCGCTGACGGCCTGATCGCCGTGACCCCGGTCTTCGCCGGCTCCTACAGCGGCCTGTTCAAATCGTTCTTCGACGTCATCGACAAGGACGCCCTCACCGGCAAACCCGTCCTCCTCGGCGCGACCGGCGGCACGGCCCGGCACTCCCTGGTCACCGAACACGCCCTGCGCCCCCTCTTCACCTACCTGCGCGCCCTCGCCCTCCCGACGGCCGTCTACGCCGCGTCCGAGGACTGGGGCGACGAGGGCCTGGCCCGGCGGGTCAGCCGAGCGGGCGCGGAACTGGCACGCTTCATGGCGCCCGCCACCGGGGACGCCGCTCTGAATGTCGACACCGCCGGCGCGATCGCGCCGCGCTCCCTCACGGGCGCGATCACGTCGGTGGACCCGGCGGGCGGTTTCACGGTGGTGCCGTTCGAGCAGCGACTGGCCGCGCTCAGGGCCGAGTGACCGCAGTCAGAGGTTGCCCCTGGGGAATGCGAGCCACACACGGAACCCGGCCGCCGCCATGCCGGCCAGGGAGCCCGCCACGCCGGACAAGGCTGCCGCCCCGAGCCCGACGATGAGGCGCGCCCGGGCGTCGTGCCCGTCACTGGCCCGGGCGTGCGAATCACCCTGATCCGGTGATGTCTCCGCACCCGCCTGGTGGAAGGATCAGGGTGGCCCGCCTCCCGGCGGGAGCGGCGCCGACGTCACCGTATGGCGCAAGGCAGGGACCGCTCCGTTCCTGCAGCTCGCCCTCCCAGCGCATCATCCGCATCGTGAACGACAGGAGTTCGACATGAGCGAAGCAGTCGACCGGAACGCGAAGGTCATCGCGGAGTTCCGGGCGAACGAGGGCAGGGTCGGCGGGGTCTTCGAGGGCGCTCCGCTGGTTCTCGTCCACCACCGCGGCCGCAAGAGCGGGCAGGAGTACGTCAGTCCGATGATGTACCTCCCGCACGACTCCGCGCCGGACATCGTGTACGTCTTCGCGAGCAAGGGCGGAGCACCCACCAATCCGGAGTGGTACCGCAACCTGACCGCCGCCGGCGAGGGCACGGTCGAACGCGGTACCGAGACCTACCAGGTGACCGTGCGAGAACTGAACGGCTCCGAGCGCGACAGTGTTTTCGCCGAGCAGGCGCGGCGTTATCCCGGCTTTGCCGAGTATGCGCGCCAGACTGACGGGATCCGCGTCATTCCCGTGCTCGAACTGCGACGGGCGTAACCCGCGCCACGGTCGCGCCATCCGCGCCGGGACGTCCCAGGCGACGGGCACGGCAGGCAGATGCGGGCTTGTGGGCCAACCGTCTCGAAACGCCCCCGATGGTGCGGCGGGGCCCCATCGATCACTCTGGATGCATGGGGTCGATCATCGTGTTGTTCGAACTGGAAATGGACCAGGCCATCGGACCGGACGGTGTGGAGCCGGTCGTACGCGGGGTCCACGCGGCGGGCGCGGACCCCGACGCGCCCGAAGACCCGCTCCCGCAGACCCTCTGTGGCCTGGACACCGACGCGATGGAGCACTCCCACTACCGGCCGGCGGGGCCGGGCGAGCCGTGGTATCCCCCCGCACTCCACGAGCAGCGGTGCCACCAGTGCGAGGCAGCGCTCCGCCTCGCGTGAAGGCCCGGGACACGGCCCCGTCGCGGCCAGGAGGCCGGACCGTGCCCCGGTACCGGACCCCTACCCGGGGGCGGCCCTGATATCGGCTCCGACAGCAGCGGGTCCCGCAAGTCACGCAGGTGTTCGTACGCAGGAGGGGCATGCGCGGGGGGCGGTCCCGGTTCAGGGGCGCGGGGATTCGGTCATCGGCCGGTCCGCGCCCGGCTCGCCGCCTTCGGCGACCGCAGTACGCGGGGGGCGCGGCGCGTACCGGGACACCGCAACACCGGCCAGGCAGAGCACGCCGCCGAGGAGGGTCAGCCAGGCCGGTACCTCGCCCAGGAGCGCCCAACTCAGCAGGACGACGACGGCCGGGACGGCGTACGTGGTCGACCCCAGCTTGCCCGCGGGCATGCGGGCCAGGGCGTAGGTCCAGGTCGTGAAGGCGAGGGCGGTCGGCACCACGCCCAGGTAGACCATGTTCCAGGTGGCGGACGCCGGTGCCCGGGGCAGTTCAGCGAGCAGCTGCCCGCTGAAGGGCAGGCAGGCCGCGGTTCCCGTCAGGCAGCTGTACGCGGTGATCTGCAGCGGTGTGCCGTACGAGAGGGCGGGTTTCTGGGAGATGACGCCGGTGGCGTAGGCGACGGCCGCGAGCAGGCAGAGCACGACCCCGAGCACCGAGGTCGAGCCACCGCCCCCGGATGACATCGACAGCCCCACGACCACCGCTCCGGTGAAGGAGACGGCCATGCCCGCCATCAGTCGCGGCGGGAGCGCCTCGCCGAGGAGGCGGGCCGCGAGGAGCGCCATGAGGATCGGCCCGGTGTTCACGAGCAGGGACGCGGTACCCGCGTCGACCAGCCGCTCACCCCAGTTCAGTGCGACCGTGTAGCCGCAGAACCACACCACGCCGGACACCAGGATGCCGCGCCAGGCCTCGCGGGGCGGCAGGCCTTGGCGGCGTACCAGGAGCAGGACGGCGAGCACCAGCGAGGCGGCCAGCAGCCTGCCGAGGGCCAGTGCCCCGGGTGAGTAGGCGGCGCCCGCACTGCGGATCGAAACGAAGGCGGAGGCCCAGGCGAACACCGTGAAGGAAACGGCGCCGACCGTGAGGACGCCGGACGGGAGGGGACTTGAGCGGAACGTCATCGCTCCACCCTACGGGGCGAACGTTTCGGTGTCGACCGAAATGTTGACCCGGCTTCGGCTCCGGGTCCGGCTCCATATTCGGCTCAGCTCCACGCCGGGGGCGTGATCCCCAGCAGCTCCCCGAAGGCCCGCTCCCCGGCCGCCGTGACCTCCAGTCCACGACCGCCGCCCGCAGGCCGTACCACCCACCGGCCGTCCAGCGCCCGCGCGCACAGGCGTGCTCCGGCGAGGCCGCCCAGGTGGCGGCGGCGCTCGGTCCAGTCCAGACAGGAGCTCGCCAGCGGTCTGCGACCCGAACCGACCCCGACGAGGCTGATCCCGGCCTCGGTGCACCAGGTCCGGCCGTCCTCCGTCAGCTCGAACACGTCCTCGGTGCGCAGCAGTCCGCGTCGCTCCATCGCATCCGTGACCGCCATGCCGAACCGTCCGGCGAAGTGGTCGTAGCAGGTGCGCGCGCGAGCCAGCGGGTCCGGCGCGGCCACCACCGGTACGGCGTGCGCCGCGTCCCGGTCCGGAATCGCGTACGAGGCGATTTCGTCGACCAGGCGCGCGGTCGCGGCGTCGGCGATGCGCACGTAACTGTGGCGTCCCTGCCGTTCGGTCACGCAGATGCCGGCATCGAGCAGCCGGGTCAGGTGGCCGCTGACGGTGGAGGGCGCCACGGCGGTGATCCGGGCCAGCTCTCCGGCCGTCCAGGCGCGGCCCTCCAGCAGCGTCATGCACATCGCGGCCCGCGTCTCGTCGGCGAGGGCCGCTGCGAAGGCCGCCAGGCGGGCCGCGGGGGCCGGGGTGTCGGCGCGCGCCGAAGGGGTCAGCTCGTTCATGCCTTCAGGATGCCTGATTGTTTCGGTGAATGGCGAACGGTTCCATGTGATGTGCCGAAGCCGGACGGGCCCGGTGGCCGACGGTGGTCGCCTCGCCCGGGACACGTCCCCGCCCGCCGAGCCGCCTACGCCCCTTCGTCGTAGGTTCCCGCCTCGATTTCCAGGGCGAGTTCCCGGAGGACCTCGATCGACGTGACGTCCGTGCGGCCGCTGTCGTGTGCGATGGCGAGGCTCGTGAACGCCAGGCTGAATCCGGAGACCATCGTGTGCAGGGCCGGACCGAGCGCTTCGGCCACCAGTGCCGCCACCTGTTGCGGAGACGCGTCGGCCGGCACGCTGATGGACGGCAGCATTTCGTTCAGGAGCGTGGTGGCCACACCGGCCGTCGCTGCGGGGCCGTCGCCCTCCTCGTGGACGTCGCCGTAGCCGTCGTCGTCCTGGCCGGATTCGACGGCCCGGCGGATGTCCTGGGCTTCGGTGAGGATGCCGATCACCCGCTTGAGTACTTCTGCGCGTTCCATCCTGCGGAGCGTAGCCCGTGCTCGCCGGCCGGGGGCGGGGGTGCGCCGATCCCGTACTCACCGCACCATGGCCGTGTACCGGTATCCCGCGGCGAAGGAGGCGGCGATGTCCTCGGGCCCCGCCCCACGCACGACGTCCTCGGCCCCGGAAGAGGCCGCCGGATGCCGGCTGCTGCTGGTGCGGCACGCGAAGGCCGTACCCAAGGGTGATCCGGCCCGGGACGCCGAGCGGCCCCTCAGCGAGCGCGGCAGGGCCGACGCGCCGCGGGCGGGCCGCTGGCTGGCCGAGTCGGGCTTCACGCCCGAGCTCGCGCTGTGCTCCCCGTCGCGCCGCACACGGCAGACCTGGCAGTTGATGGTCCCGGCGCTGGCGGAGCCGCCGTCCGCCGTGTACGACGAGCGCCTCTACAACGCGCCGCCGAACGCGCTGGTCACCGTACTGGCGGAGAGGGCCGCGGGCATCGGCTGCGCGGTCCTGATCGGCCACAATTCCGGCATCCACGAGCTGGCCTCGGCCCTGTGCGGTTCCGGTCCGCCCACGCTGCTGGAGGAGCTGAGGGCGAGGCTGCGGACGTCGGCGATCGCGGTGGTGGACCTTCCGGGGGGCTGGGACGCCCTGACCCCCGGTGCGGGGTACCTGAGGGCCCTCTGGTCACCGCACCACTGACCTGCTTCCCGGCCGTCGGGCGCGGGTCCGGACCGTTCCACGAGGGGCCCGGCCGGCCCGCCCGGGAGCGGGGCCGTGAACCGCCGCGGGGGCGCGGCCAGGGGGCGGCGCCGCGTGTTCCGCGCATTACTGGGGAGACGCTCGGGGAAAGCGCGCAGCGCGCCCCGAACTTGCGCTGCCACGAGGAGAGGACAGGCTCATGAGCGACTCGGAAGCCCGCGGCGACGACGTCTACCAGCCCCAGCCCGAGGACGAGCCCTCCGAGCGGCAGCCGGACATGGACGACAGCGTCGGGGAACCCGGCACCGATGCCCTCATCGACCAGGGTTACTCGCCGCCCGAGCGGCTTTTCACGCGCGAGAGGGGGGACAGCCTCGACGAGCGCCTCGCCCGCGAAGTCCCCGAGCGGGAGCTGCCCGCCGACGACGGGATCGGGGACCTGACGGGTGGTGCGGGCGAGCCCGTGGATCCGCAGGCGGGTGGTGCGCGCGCCGGCCGGCTGGCCCCGACCAGCACGTTCCCCCACGAGAACAACGTGTTCGCGCACGACGTCGGCATCGACGCCGGAGCCGCCTCCGCGGAGGAGGCCGCCGTGCACGTCATCGAGGACTTGGACGAGGAGGAGGGGGAGCCGTAACGGCTCGGAGCACAGCTGGTCGCACGCCCGCGGGGCAGATCGCGGGGCTCCGCGCGGAGGGCCCGGAGGATTGGAGACCGTGGGTCGACGGCGGTGCGGCCGGGGGAGGCCGACCCACGCCGGCAGGGCTGCCTAACCCTGGCCTTCGGCCCGGTGCGTGACGTGGTCCCGCCGGATCCGGTCCGGCAGCGGCCCTCGCCGTGCCCCCGAGGCGGGGGCCGGCTCTTCGGGCATCGCCGCGAGCACGGCCCGCCGCGTCCGCTCGGGTTCGGCAACCGAGACGGCCACCCGGCTGAACGGCGCGCCGGGGCCCAGATCCATGCACAGCACCACGCTGCCGGCCCGCACGGCCACGAAGTCGTCGCCGCCGAGCGCGTGCCGGACGCCGATGCACCGGCCCGGGGCCCACAGACCCGTACCCGGCTGCCCGCGCAGCACGCGCCACCAGCTGGTCTCGACGTCGACCCGGCGCAGCGCCGAGACGGGTACGCGGACCTCGCGGCGCCGTGCGGCGAGCCCTTCCCGGAAGCCCAGCCGGACGACTACGTCGGACCCTCGGACGCTGACCCGTGCCATGGTCTGCCACCGTCCTTCCTACGGCCGGGAGACGGCCTCGCCCCGCGGGGTACGGGCCGCCGGGTCCAGGCCGGTCCGCGCTCCGCTGCCTGTCAGATGTTTCCGGGGTCCGGTCGGCCACAGCCGCCTCCAGGCCGTCGATGACGGCCGGAGCCCGGTTCGGAGCTTCGACTCCGCGGCCGGATCGTCCGGGCGCCCTTCCTCGCGGGGTGCCCGGCGCCTACCCGGCGACCGGCTGCCCATGCGGCCGTCAGCCCGCCGCGTGTGGCCTCAGGGCCTGTCCGACGGGTCGGGTCACCGGCTCGCACCCGACCTCACCATCACCCGAATGGGGCAACCTGAGGTGCCACCCGCATGGGTGAAGATCAAACTGGCTAGTGCCCCAACCGAGGCAATCCGTGAAAGGGAAACCACATGCGCATTCGACGAACCCTCGCCGCCGTCATCGCGACGGCAGCCCTCGCCGGACTCGGCCTCACAGGCGCAGCCACCGCCGCAACCGCCGCCACCGCACAGGGTGCCACCACCTACGTCACCCCTTCCGAGTGCAAGCAGGGCGGCGGAACGCCCGCGATCAACGATCAGGGCAACTACTGCCAGGGCGGCACGCACGACGGGGAGCAGATCGACTGAACCCGCCACGCAAGGCGCCCCGCAGCCACGCGCCGCGGGGCGCTGCCGCGCCAGCGTGGCCGGGAGAGTCGCAGGGCCCGTGCCCACCGTCGGACACCACCCGGGCAGGGGAGGGCGATAGGACCCGTCGAGCGTGGGTGGCGGCGGCGCAGCTGGGTAGCCGCATCCGCGGGAACGCCTTCGCGACAGGTGTGAGGAGGATGCCATGACGGCCGCGGGAGCGCTGGGCCGGTACCACCGGCGGCGTGACTTCTCCCGGACGGCCGAGCCGGAGGGCCGGCTCGCGGAGCCGTCCGGCGGACCGGCGTCGTACGTCGTGCAGATCCACGACGCGCGGAGCATGCACTTCGACTTCCGGCTCGAAGCGGACGGCGTGCTCAAATCCTTCGCCGTGCCCAAAGGCCCGTCCAGGGATCCGCACGACAAGCGGTTCGCGACACCGACGGAGGACCACCCCCTGGAGTACCGCGACTTCGAAGGCGTGATCGCGCAGGGCGAGTACGGCGGTGGCACGGTGATCGTGTGGGACGAGGGCACGTACCGCAACGTCTCGACCGATCGCGCCGGAGACGAGATCCCGCTCGCCGAGGCGTTGGAGCGGGGGCACGCCTCGTTCTGGCTGGACGGCCGCAAGCTGACCGGCGGCTACTCGCTCACCCGCTTCCGCACGGAGGAGGACGGCGGGAAGGAAGCGTGGCTCCTGGTCAAGCACGCCGACGGGCGGGCGGCCGCTGCCGGGACGCCCGACCCGCGACGGGCCCGCTCGGCCCGTACGGGACGCACGCTCAAACAGGTCGCCGCGGCCGCGCGAGGGGGAACCCGATGACCCTGAACCAGCAGCACGACTCCCACGCCCGGACCGCCGTGACGCAGCACACCACCGCACGGCGCCTGATGGAGGAGTACGGGCGGACCCACGCCCAGGAAGCGGGCATCCGGCTGCGGAACACACCCGCGCCGCTGTACCAGTTGCTGACGCTGTGCGTGCTGTTCTCCGTACGCATCAAGGCCGACATCGCGGTGGCCGCCGCCCGCGCGCTGTTCGAGGACGGCATGCGCACGCCCCGCGCGATGGCGGCGGCCTCGTGGCAGGACCGGGTGGACGCACTGGTCCGCGCGCACTACCGCCGCTACGACGAGAGCACCGCCACCGCGCTGGGAGCCGGGGCCGACCTGGTACTCGACCGGTACCGCGGAGACCTGCGCCGACTGCGCGAAGCCGCGGGCGGCGACCCGGACCGCGTCCGCGAGCTGCTCCAGGAGATCCCCCGGATCGGACCAGTCGGCGCGGACATCTTCTGCCGGGAGGCACAAGGCCTGTGGCCCGAGCTGCGCCCCGCGTTCGACGGCCGGGCCCGCCACGCCGCGGCGGAACTCGGGCTCCCGAAGACCGCCGAGGGCTTGGCGCGCCTCGTCGACGCCGAAGACCTGCCGAAGCTGGCGGCCGGCCTCGTCCGGTTCGAACTCTCAGGGAAGGTCGAACGCTCCCGATGGAAGGAAACCTAGCCATGGGCACCCCATGCACCCCTCCCAACGATCCCGTACCTCCCACCCCCACCCCTGCGCCGGGTCCCGGACCCGGCCCGCAGCCCGGGCCCGTGCCGGGTCCCGTGCCCGCCCCGGGTGGCCCCGACCCGGTGCCGCCGGCACCGCCGCAGCCGGAACCCGACCCGCAGCCGCCTCCTGCCCCGCGCCCCGATCCGCACCCGCAGCCGGGACCCCTGCCGGGCCCCGTACCCGCCCCGGAACCGGTCATGTGACCACCGGCCCGTCACCGGCGGGCCGGGAGACACGTCACCGGTGTTGCTTCAGGCCCTCGGCGATGAGCGAAACGCCGATGCCCAGCAGCCAAACGTCCTTGGCCAGCGCGATCCCCTGCTCGGTGGGGCGCAGGCCGCCTTCCTCCCGCATGCCCGGCGTACGGAGGTAGAGCCCGAGGGTGCCGGCGGAGAACGCGGTCAGCGCCACCCCGGCGACGGCGGCAGGAACGAACGGTACGAGCAGCGTGGCGGCTATGGCGAGCTCCCCGGCGGAGAGCACGCGGACGAACTTCTGGGCGTCCTGCTGGCCCAGGAACGGGTACGTTCCGGCAGCGAACTGATGGAGCCCCTCGGCCGTGGCCTCGTCCGCACCACGTTTCGCGAGCCCGGAATTCAGGAAGAACGCGCCGGCCGTGAGCCTGAGCGGAAGCTGCCGCGCCGTAGAACGCCATGCCTCAGCCGAAAGCCATGCCTCACAGGAAACCATGCCGAGCCTCCCAGCGATGACCCCGTGTTCCACCCTGCCACCCCTCCCAAGCGTGTCAAACGGGGATCGGTAAGAGCAGGTGGAGCGGCCCGTCCGCCGCGACGCCCTCCGGCCCCCGGATCGGCATGCGGGCTGCATCCGCCCGCCCGGTACCGGCCAACCTCGTGGAATTGCCGGGTCGGCGGGTGTCTGAGCCGGGGGCGGCCCCCACGGCGGTGTTTGCTGGCGGCAGCAAGGACCTCACCGCGAGGCCGCGATGCGCCAGGAGGAACCGGAAGCATGAAATTCGCCCAGATCATCGACTTCGAGACCGAGCGCATCGACGAGGTGCGCAACCTGCTGCGCTCCTACGAGGAGCGGGCCCGCTCGGAAGGCAGGACCGGCGCCCCCGACTCCCGCACCCTGCTCAAGGACCGGGCCAACCCCAACCGCTACCTCGCCGTGGTCGAGTTCGACTCCTACGAGGCCGCCATGGCCAACAGCAAGGCGCCCGAGACCAACGAGCTGGCCCAACAGCTCTCGACGTTGATGACCAGGCCGCCGGTCTACACCGACTGCGACGTGCAGGACCGGCAGAGCATCGGCTGACGCCCCGGGGCGTCAGCGTCGGCACGCCGGGGTCGACCCGTTCCGGGACGGTCCACCTGCATGCCCGCCGGGGTGGCGGGTACGACCCCTCCCGTACAGAAGGGCGCAAGGGCCGCCGAAGAGCGAGGGGTGTCGCAAGTGATTCGAAAGCTGCAGGCGGTGGCGCTGGACTGCGCCGACCCGGTACGGCTCGCAGGCTTCTACGCGGAGCTGCTCGGCGGCCGGGTGGTCGAGTCACCGGACGATCCCGACTGGGTCGAGGTGCACGGGTTCGAGGGGACGCCGCTGGCCTGCCAGCGGGTGGACGGCTACCGGCCGCCCGAATGGCCCGGCCAGCAGCACCCGCAGCAGCTCCACCTGGATTTCGACGTGGACGACCTCGACGGTGAGGAAAAGCGGGCGCTCGCCCTCGGCGCGCGCCTGCTGGAGCGGACGGACCAGCTCCGCCCGGACGCCAACTGGCGGGTCTACGCGGACCCGGCCGGCCATCCGTTCTGCCTCTGCCTCCACTGATCCCCGGCCCGCCCCCTCCCCGGCACGCCTACCCCGTACGAGCCCTGCGCACCGTCCCGTTGTGCGGCGGGGCTGGGTGCGCACCGCATCGGCGCGAGCGACCGGATGCGCTGCGAACACCCTGCGGCGGTGGGCGGTCGCCATCTGCACACCGGGGGATCGTGTCCTCGCCCGCTCTTGATCGTTTGACGAACCGGGTCTGTGATCCCGGGCCTTCGTGGCCGTGCCCGCGGGACGGAGCCGGTGGGTGAAGGCTCGGGCGCCCGGAGTCTGCTGTCGTCGTGAAGGGGGCGCGTGATGCGTGCCGAGGTACTGGCGCGGACGTGGAAGCGGTTCCGCCGCCGGGTGCTGAAGTCTGCGCTGAAGGGGTTCGCGGGGCTTTTGCTACGGCAGCCGCTGTGGGACGGGCGGGAC
This sequence comes from Streptomyces sp. NPDC051109, assembly GCF_044455885.1. Lineage (NCBI taxonomy): Bacteria > Bacillati > Actinomycetota > Actinomycetes > Kitasatosporales > Streptomycetaceae > Streptomyces > Streptomyces sp. NPDC051109. Next base: position 94,449 of record NZ_JBITFF010000014.1, on the reverse strand, counting down.
GTGCCCTCACCCTCGGGCCGCTACGGCTCGGGCGCGGGAGCACCGTTGCCGTTCGTGCTCCTGGGGGACTCCTCGGCGGTGACCGTCGGAGTGCTGACGGCGGCGGACACCGTGGGAGCCCAGCTGGCCCGGCTGCTGGCCGACCGGCTGGATTGCCCGGTCGACCTCGACGTCACGGCCCGTGCGGGGGCCACCACGGCGGGGATGGCACGCCAGGTCAGGTCGGTCGCCGGACGGGGCACACCCGGTGTGGCGTTCATCCTGATCGGCGGGAACGACGTACTGCTGCCCGCGCCCCTGGGCCGGGCGGCCGACCGTCTGGGCCGGTACGTGCGCGAGCTGCGCGGCGCGGGATGGGAGGTCGTGATCGGCTCGTGCGCCGACATCGGAGCGGCTCCCGCCCTGCGGCGGCCGGCGGCCGTCGTGGCCTCGATCCGGTCGAAGTGGCTGGCCCGGCATCAGCGATCCGCCGTGGCGGCAGCCGGTGGCCGTGTGGTCCCCCTCGCGACGGACGCCTTCCGGAGTGCCCCGGGCCGGCTGTACTGCCCTGACGCGTTCCATCCCTCCGCCGAGGGCTATCGGCTCTATCTCGGTCTCGCAGCGCCCGCGGTGACCGAGGCGGGCGAGGCGCACCTGCGTGCCGGAGCGTCCGCGCGGCGTGGCCAGGTGGCCTTGGTGCAGACCTGTCGGCCGGCCTCGCAAAGCACGGCAGCGCGAGGCCACGCCCAGCTGCCCCGTCCGGCCCGCCGCCCGACCCCGCGGCCGCTCCGGCATCCCACCGAGGTGGGAGCCGAGGTCGCGCCCCGGCCGGGGGCGGCCGGGCGGGACCGGCGGTGACGGCGAAGCGGCGTTCCGCTCGAACGGCGTGCGCGGTCACCGCGCTTGCGGTGTTCATGTGCGGGCTCGACCACTTGGTGCTGCTCACCGCGCTGACCGCGATCCGCTCCGATCTGGGTCGGGATGCCGACGGCGTAGCGGCTGCCTGGTTCGTCAACGCCTACCTGGTGCCGGTGGCGGTGCTGCCTCCGCTGATGACCCGGCTCGCCGCGCGGTACGGGCAGCTGCGCGTGTTCACCACTGCGCTGGTCGTGTTCAGCATGGGGTCGGCCGGGGCCGCGTCCTCCTCGACCGCGCAATTGCTCACGATCGCCCGTGCCGTGCAGGGAGTGGGCGCCGCCGGGGTGCTGCCGCTGAGCCTGACCCTCGTGGCGGGCGCCGTGTCGGCTGCCCGCAGGCCCGTACTGCTGGGAGTGTGGGGGGCCTTGGGCGGGTTGGCCGTCGCGGTGGGCCCGCTGGTCGGCGGAGCCGTCGTCCAGTGGGGCGGATGGCAGTACGTTTTTTGGATCAACGTACCTCTCGGGCTCCTGCTGGCGGCCACGGCGCTGAGCTTCATGCGTGAGCCGCCCGCGACCAGCGCCGGGGCCCGGACCCCCACCGCCCGCGGCCGGGAGGCCGGAACCGGGCGCCGCGGGCGGGCTTCGCGGGGTGTTCTGGCAGTGCACGTCTGCGGGTTTCTGATGCACGCCGCCGTTTTCGGGACGGTCTTCTGGCTGGCGCAGTTTCCCCAGATCGTTCAGGGCCACAGCCCCTGGGTGGCGGGCCTGCGGATCCTTCCGTGGACGGCGATGCCCTTGGTGATGGCTCCCGTGGCCGGGCTGACGATGGCACGGACCGGTCCTCGGCCGGTCCTGGCGGCCGGGTTCGTGCTGACCGCGGCGAGTTCCGCCTGGTTCGCGCTCATCCTGTCCCCGCAGACCGCTTACGTGATGCAGCTCCCCGGCCTGCTGGCAGGAGGTGCGGGCATGGCCCTCTTCTTCACGGCGGCGCCCGAAGCCCTGCTGGTGAACGCGCCCGTGGCGAGCGCGTCCGCCGCGGCGGGAGTCAACAGTTCGGTCCGGGAGATCGGCGCGCTGGCCGGAGTGGCCGCGTCCGCCGTGCTGTTCGCGCACACGGGCTCGACGGACGGACCGGTCCAGTTCACGAACGGGCTGGCGGCAGTGCTGTGGGGCGGTGCGGCCGTTGCCGTGCTGGGAGCCCTCACCACGGCTGCGACCGGCCCCGCCGTCCGTCTGCTGCGGTCCGAGGTCCTGGAACCGGCCGCGCCGAAGCGGCCGGCGGTGACCTGAAGTCCATCGTTGCGGCCCCAGTCCGGCGGCCGGCCCAGTCCGGCGGCCGGCCCAGTCCGGCGGCCGGCCTCCTGGGCCGAACCGCTCACCCACCGTCCGACCGGCTGCCGGGGCCGCCCGGCCACAAAGCCTTCATGGCATGCGGCCGAGCGGCGCGGAGCGGGATCAGCCCGAAACCATCGGCCTGTCCGCCAGAACCTTCTCGACCACGTCCGCCGCGGCTGCGGCGCCCCCGGCCGCCTCGATCTCCTGCCGCAGCCCGGCCACCGCCGCCGCGACCTGCCCATCCTGCATGACGGCCCGTACGGCGTCACGAAGCGCCTGGGCGGTGGCCTGCTCCCGGGGGAGCCACTGGCCGACACCCAGCTCCCGGACCCGGCCGGCGTTGACCCGCTGCTCTGCCATCTGCGGCACGACGACGACCGGCACGCCCAAGGAGAACGCCTCCATCAGGCTGCCCATGCCGCCGTGCGTGACGAACGCCGACGCGGCTGCCAGGACATCGAGCTGCGGCACACTCGCGTGCACCTCGAAGCCGTCACCCACCGCACCGAGCCCGGCCGCCGCCACTTCCGCCCCGACACTCATCACCACGTGCCACCCCTGGCCGGCGAACGCCTCCAGGCAGGACCGGTAGAACTCCGGACGCCGGTTGAACTGCGAGCCCAGCGACACGTACAGCACGGGCCGTCCGTTGTCCGGCCGGCGCCAGCGGCCCTGGAAGGACCGGTCGGAGATCGCCGGCCCCACCCAGTGCGCTTCGCCCGCCTTCACCGTCTCCGGCCGTCGCTGGAAGGAGCGGGGAAAGAAGGCTACGGTCCGCGGCGGCGCCAGCGTCAGGGAGTGGACCCCGCCCGGCACACCGAACTGGTCCAGCGCCCCGGCGAGTTCGGGGAACCCGGGGATCTGGGAGATGTCCTCAAGGCCGAAGAACTCCCGCACCAGACCGTCGTAGGGGATGTGCGTCGGCGCCAGCTGGACGGCGGGCACCCCCCAGCGGGCCGCGAGCAGGGGGCCTGCCCACGCGTATACGTCGGACAGAACGACATCCGGCACATCGGTGCCGAAAGCGGCTTCCAGCTGCGGCAGCGCGGCCACGTTGACGACGACCGCCTGGGTCACCCCCACGGCCATGTCCTCGGGAGCCTCACCCGCCGCAGGCGCCTCGTACACGACAGGCTGTGCTCCCGCGGAGCGTACGTCATCGGCGAATTCCGCGGTCACCGCGTAGCTCACCCGGTTTCCGCGACGCACCAGCTCCCGTACGACCGCCAGCGTCGGGATCACATGCCCGTGCATCGGCACGTTGAACACGGCCACATGAGGCGCTCGTTCCGCACCGCCGGCCGGGATACCCGTCATGACCACCACTCCAGACTCCATCGCGCGGCACCGCCGCGGCTCAAGATCGATAGGCTTGCCGCTTCCTCAACGCCGTTTCCGGGCGCGAGGACACCGCCGCCCACGTCCTTTCATCTGCACGTGAGGGGTGAGGTCCGGGGCCGGCCTCGGGACTCACCCGGCGCGGCCGGGAACACGCAGTCGGGTGTCCGCCGCGGAGAACGTGAGCGAGGACCCGATGGGGCTGACGCTGGTGTAACGGTGGTCGGCGCCGTCGAGGACGACTGCCAGGTGGTGCCCCTGGGCGACGTTCCATGCCATGGCGGGCATCTGCACGTCGGCAGTGACGGGAGTGCCCGGCCCCACCCCCGCGAAGCTGTACGGGGCATGACTGATCAACCGGGCGATTCCCAAGGGGTCCACGTCGTACAGGTACGCCACGAAAGTGCCCCGCGACGCAGTGGAGGTCAGGCGGGTGCTCACCCTGGGGGAGCCGCGCAGCGCCCACGGTGAGTCCAGTGGACCGCTGCGCCAGACCGCCGCGAGGGGCGGGGCGAGCAGGGGAAGAACGGTGGTGGGTGGCAGACCGATCGAGTCGGCCAGGCCCGCGACGGGGAAGGGGCCCGAGTCGGCGGGCGAATCCGAACCCGCGAGCAGCCGCCTGCTGCCGCTTGCCGCTGCGCCGTCCGCCCGGAGCGTGACCTCGGAGGGCGACCGCTCCAGAGCCGACCAGCCCGGGTAGGTCTCGACTTCCTCGGCGTTGCGCGGCCGCACCATCAGCGGTGGGAGCCGGTCCGCACCGTTGGGACGGGCCTTGAGGAACCGGTCGAGCCAGCGCCGGGCGTGTCCGCGGACGGCGCCCCGGGGTTGCAGCAGCGCGGCTTCACGGGAACTGGAATCCCCGTGGCCGCCGGGACTCATCCACAGCTGCTTGGGACCGGTCAACTGGTCCAGGAATCTTCCCGTGTGGCCGGCCGGTACCAGGGGGTCGCTCCACTCCCCGGCCATGAACACCGCCGTACGGCGCGCGTTGAGCCTCCCGGCGAACGTTCGGGGCGAGCGCTCCCGCGCCCAGGCGCGCACCTCCGCCGTGTGGCCGCCGCTCAGCCGTTCGAAGGCCTGGACCGTCGACGGGCTCATCCGGCCGTTGGCGGCGCCGATCAGTGCCTGGAAGGTGGTGATCGGTCCGGCGTGGGTGTCGTTGCGAACGAACGATTCGAACAGATCGGTCCACGGGCACAGGGCCGCGACGGCGACCACGCGCGGGTCCCGCGCGGCCGCGTTCAGGCTCAGCGCCCCTCCGTACGAGGACGAGTACAGCCCTACGCGCTTCGTGTCCGCCGGCGTATGGCCCAGCGCCCACGTGATCACGTCGGAGACGTCCGCCACGTCCGACGGCCCGGCCATGTCGGCCTCTCCGCCCGAACGCCGCAGCCCCCGCGGATCGTACGAGACCACCACGTAACCCGACTCCGCCAGCTGCCGCTTGTCGTCGAGCAACGCGTCCTGCGGCATGTTCCACCAGGCGCCCGGCATCACGATCAACGGATGAGGACCCGCCGCCGCCGGAACGTACGCGGTGGCGGCGATCCGCGTGCCGTCGCGCATCACGATCGTCGTGCCGGCAACCGAGACCGGTGTGCCCTCCCGAGCGGCATGACCCGGTCCGTCCCCGCCGGAACCCGCCGCGGCCGGCAGGCCGTGCGCCGCCAGTACCGAGGCCAGCAACGCCACGGAGAGCGGGCCCCGCCATGCCCGCGCCTTCCGCATGCCGCTCATGGATTCACCACAGTGCCGTCCACCCTTCCGCCAGGCCAACGCGAGCGCCTTCGCGATCACGCCCGTCCAACGACCCCGGGCCCGCCCCTGTCACGGATCCTTCGGCCCACGTCTTGGCGGGTGGCGGTCGGCTCCGGCTGGCCGGCGCTGATCGCCGTCACGTGCGTGGTGCCGTCGCGCAGAGCGGTGATGCGGACCTGCCCCGCGGGGAAGGGGTCCCTCCCGTTCGGGCCGGGTGGCCGCGAGAACGGGGTCCAGGAGCCGTCCGGCTTCCTGGCGTTGTGCCAGATCCGGCCGTCGAGACCGACCGGCACCACCTGGGCGGAGCCGTCGGGCGTCCCCGCGATGCCGATGGCGCTGGCTCCCATGGTGGAGGTGGTGACGCCCCGCGGCGGCCGGAATCCGGTCCAGGAGCCGTCGGGCCGCCGCTCCTGGTGGTACACCAACCCGTCGAGGCCGATCGCGAGGACCTGGGCGGAGCCGTCGGGCATACCGGTGATCGACACCTTCGTCGCACCCCAGCGGCTCTGAGCGGTGAGTCCGGGCAGGGCCCTGAACCCGGGCAGGGTGCCGTCGGCGCGGCGCTGCTGTTGGAGGACGCCGTCCATGGCCGTCACCACGATCTGGCAGGTGCCGTCGGGGAAGGCGGCGATGTCCGCCTCCCGGACGGTGGACCCGGTCGAGCCGTCCGGTCCTGCGACGCGCTGCCAGGGCCGGATCGTGCTCTGACCCCGTACGGTCGTCAGCCACAAACCGTTGTCGGGCGCGACGCCCAGCACCACGACGGAACCATCCGCCATGCCGGCCGCGGCGCTCTGGACTCCCGCGAACGATGCGGCGTCCGGCGCGGCACCCGGGAGCGGACGCATAATGCCCCACGACCCGTCGGGGCGGAGCTCGGTGTGGAAGAGCGCGCGCCGCTCGACGCCGTAAGGGGGCAGTTGCGCGGAGCGGAACCACACCGGGTTGGTGATGGCCACCAGCTGGTCCAGCGTGGTGGAGGCGGGGCTCGGGCCTGCGCACCTCGGCCCGCGCGAACCCCGCGCATTGCCCTTGGCTGCCGCACAGCAGTGTCCCCGTTCACATGAGGCGGCAGGGAGGGCCTGCGGGTGCGGGTGTGAATGGGGGGCGGTGGTGCAGGTACGTGGGCGAGGGCGTGCGGGCGGGGACGGATCCGCGGCGGGGTGGGGGAGAGGGGGCGAGGGGCGGTCCCGCCCGGCGGCGCGGGACCGCCGCCCGCTGGGAAGCGTCGTCCAAGTTGCGCCGGCCGGACGGGGCTTTGACGACACGGCCTAACGGCGTGAGCGCTGGGCGTCGACGATCTGTCGCACGGAGCCATCGACGTCAGCCCGGGCCTGGACCCGCTCCGCGAAGCCGGGGAACTGCCCCGCGACGGCGCTCAGCAGCCGCAGTTCCAGCGGTGCCACGTTGACCTCGCACCGGTCGCGGCGGACGGCTCGTACGACGCCGTCGGCGACCTGACCGGGCCTGACGGTCCTGATGCCGTTCGGCGTCGCGGCACCGGTGGCCGCGAACATCCCGGCGTCGCGGACGAAGCCGGGCTGGACCACCGACACCCCCACACCCGTCCCCCGGAGGTCCTGGCGCAGGCCGAGTGCGAAGCCGCGCAGCCCGAACTTCGTCGCGTTGTACAGGGAGGTCGACCTCGTCGCCGCCTTGCCGGAAAGGGAACCGACCAGCACGATGTGGCCGCGGCCGCGGGCCGCCATGCGTTCCGCGAGCAGCCGGGTCAGCAGGACGGGTGCGCGCAAGTTGACGTCGAGGGCGCGGTCGAGCTGCTCCTCGGTGTAGTCCAGGAGCGCGCCGCTGGCGGGCAGGGCGGCGTTCGCGACGAGGACGTCCGCATCCGCGCAGGTCTCCGCGAGGCGGACGACATCGGACCGGACGGCCAGGTCGGCGACGACGGTACGGGCGCCCCAGGCGTCCGCGGTGGCCTTGAGGGCTTCCTCGCGCCTCCCGGTGACCGTGAGGCGGGCCCCCTCCGCGGTCAGCCGCGCGGCGAGGGCGGAGCCGATGCCTCCGGTGGCCCCGGTGAGTAGAACGTTCGATCTGGATATGTCCACGACGACTCCCGTGCGGCGTCTCGTTGTTGTTCGTTCGAACGAACAGTAGGGATCGCTCCGCCCCCGTGTCCACACCGCGGTCGCCCCCAACTCCCCGTCCTCCCCGGACAGTCGCGCCGGGGGATGAGGCAGAATGTCGACATGCCCCAAGCTTCCGCCACCCGCCAGAGCATCATCGACGCCGTACTGCGGATCATCGGGCAGGACGGCATCGCCGCTGTCACCAACCGGCGGATCGCCAAGGAGGCCGACGTCTCCCTCGGTTCCGTCACCTACCACTTCGCCACCCAGCACGAGCTGCTGCGCGAGAGCCTGCTGCACTTCGTGGGCGAGGAGACCCGGCACTTCACGGCACTCGCCGACGCATGCTCCGACGACCGCTTCGACATCGGGCAGGCGGCCGAGGTGGTGGCCCGGGTCGCGGGCGGCAACGCCTTCGACAGCCGCCACATCGCGCCCTTCGAGCTGTACGTCCAGGCCGGCCGCGACGAGCGGCTGCGCGCCGCCGCGGCGGAGTCCTTCGCCGCCTACGACCTGCTGGCCACCCGGATCCTGGCCCAACTCGGCGTGCCGGACCCCGAACGCCTGGCCGGTGCGGCCGTCGCCCTGGTCTTCGGTCAGCAGTTGCGCCGCCTGGCCACCGGTGCCCCCGCCGAGGACCTCGTCGACACCCTGCTGATCCTCGCGAGGTTCACGCCGGAGCAGACCCCGTAGGCGGTGCGGTCGAGGGCTGCTCGCCTTCATCGCCGCCGATAATTGAATAAGTGTTCAAGAATTGGGCCGGGAGGTCCCGTGGGTGGCCGTGACCCTAGTCCTTTTCGGCTGCCGTCCGCGATGACGCGGCCCCGGTCTGCGGGGTGGGCCACTTGAGTTCGATCTCCAGCTCGATCTGCCCGTCGCCGACTTCGACCTCGATCTCGGTGCGCAGTTCGTCGGGGACCCGCAGGCTCAGGGTGCCGGGGCCGAGTTCCAGTTCGGCATTGCCGCCGTGCCTCAGTGCCTCCGCGAGCGCGGAGAGCTGATCGGCGGCCTCAAGGCGTGACAGGGAACGTTTCTGCTCAAACTTGAGGTCCTTCACGGATGCCTCCAATCCGCCGCGAACAGCGGGTGCAGCAGGTACGGCTCATTGTGGCGCGGCGCGGCAGGTCGGGCATCCCCGGGGCGGGAGGCGGCCGGGACGCCCGCAGGGGCCGGCCGGGTCCGGGCTCCCGGCCGCGGCCGGCATCGGCGTATGCCGCCCGGGGGCTCCAGAAAGCCGTGCCTCGGCCGTTCCGGGTCGGCAAAATGGCTTGAGCTCGGGCGGCGGCACCGACAGGATCCGGGAACACCGATGAGTTCTTCCCGGCGCCGCGGTCTGTCAATGTGACCCGCCCCCGTGCGGAGGACACTCACATGACGGAAGGCGCCATGCTCGCACCACACGCAACGCCCACCCACTCGCCCGCCCGCGTCACCGCCGTGCTGCGGATCCTCGTGCTGTCCACGTTCGTCGTCCTCCTCAACGAGACGATCATGGTCAACGCGATCCCGCGGCTCATGCGCGATTTCGAGGTCACCGCGGCAGCCGCAGGGTGGCTGTCCACGGCGTTCATGCTCACCATGGCTGTCGTCATCCCGGTGACGGGATGGTTCCTGCAGCGCGTGACGACTCGGACCGCCTTCGGCCTCGCCATGGCACTGTTCCTCGCCGGCACGGCGCTGGCCGCGGCCGCGCCCACCTTCCCGGTACTGCTGGTCGCCCGCGTCATCCAGGCCGGCGGCACCGCGATCATGATGCCGCTGCTCATGACGACGCTGATGACCCTCGTGCCCCCGCACGATCGCGGCCGTGTCATGGGCAACATCACCCTCGTCATCTCCGTCGCACCCGCCCTCGGCCCCGCCGTCTCCGGTGTGCTGCTGCAGCTGGGGTCATGGCGCCTGCTGTTCTTGGCCGTACTTCCCATCGCCGGGGCCATGGCCATATTCGGTCGACGCAAACTGGTCAACATCGGCGAGCCGCAGGCCGGCCCGATCGACTGGTTGTCCGTCCCCCTTGCGGCAGCGGGCTTCGGCGCGCTGGTGTACGGCCTGAGCGGGCTCGGTGCCGGGAACGCGGCCCAGGCCCCCGTCCCCCCGGAGGCCACGACCCTGGTCGGCGCCGTGCTGGTGGGCCTGTTCGTATGGCGACAGCTGGCGCTGCAGCGCTCGTCCGCGCCGCTGCTGGACCTGCGCGCCCTGACGTTCCGTCACTTCTCGGTCTCGCTCGCCCTGATGTGCCTGTCCTTCATGGCCCTCATGGGTGCGTTCATCCTGCTGCCGATCTACCTGCAGGAGGTGTGCGGCCTGACCTCGCTGCAGACCGGGCTGCTCCTCATCCCCGGCGGCCTGACCATGGGCCTGCTCGGACCACAGGTCGGAAAGCTCTACGACCGAGTGGGCGCACCACGCCTGGTCGTACCCGGAGCCGTCCTCACAGCGCTTTGCCTGGCGCTGTTCGCCCTCACTGGCGAACGGACCTCGCCGTGGCTGGTGCTCGCCCTCCACGTGGCCCTGAGTGCGGGCATGGCGTTCGTGTTCACCCCCGTCTTCACCTCCGGCCTGTCCGTACTGCCGCCGCACCTCTACCCCCACGGCTCCGCCATCCTGGGATCGCTCCAGCAGGTCGCGGCCGCCGCCGGCACCGCCCTGGTCATCAGTGTCATGTCGGGACACGCCGCCACGGCAGCAGCCGCGGGCGCCGACGCCACCGGCGCCCTCGCCACGGGCGTCCGGTGGGGCTTCGGCATCGGCGCCGTGCTCGGCGCCCTGGCCGTGCTGGTCGCGTTGCTGATCCGCACCCCGGCCGCTCCGCAGCAGCCCGCCGCATCGGAGGCCCGGGACGAAGACGGCACCACGACGAACAAAGCCACCCACACACCCACCTGACGCCCTGGTGATCGGGGGGTCCAGCGGGACGGCGGCGACAGCCGGTCGGCGTCCCTTCGTTTCGCCGTGGTTCAGAGTGCGTTCGACCCCTGCCAGGGACCCTCCACGGCGGCCCCGCAGTCGCTCGGGAGGTGTGCGACGACGAGCGCGGCGGCCTCCTGGGGTGTGGCCACCATGCCGAGGAGTTCGGCGTGGTCGGCGCCGTACACCAAGTAGGCCCCTGCTTCGCCGGCTATGCGGGGAAGGTCGTTGCTCCATGGGAAGTCGGTGTTCCGGTGGAAGCTCAGGGAGCCGTGGCTCGGAAAGGGGAACAGCCGGCGCAGACGCGGCTCTGCGGACGCGGCTTCGATCACCTCAGGATCCCCGCGGCGGGCTTCGGGGTGGCGTTCCAACAACATGCGCCAGGTCTTCTCGACCACGGTTTCCGTACTCATGTCATTGATCATCGGCAGTGGCGCTTGCCGGAGCAACCGTCAGCCGCCGTCAAGTGCGTGTGGATTCGCCAATTCAGTGGCACCGTACACCCGTGGGCCGTTAGCGTGCTCCCGACCGTAGTCGCCCCTGGGAAGGACGTGCCGTTGTACACCAGGTGAGACCCCCGAGCGCTGAACCGTCGCGCGTCGCACCTGTGCGCCGCGCCCCCTTTTCGCTGCGGTCTTCTCACTGGAAACGGTGTATCTCCATGTCACGAACCCGGGTGGTCGTTCCCACCTACCTGCCGATCGTTCTCCCCGGTTGCCGCGGGTGTCCCTCCGCGTACTTCAGGGCGCACGGGAAGTTCCGTGCCAACGCGCACCACAAGCTCCTCGACCTGGGTGTCTCCGGTCGAAGCGACCGGCCGGCCTGGCAGTCGCCGTACGGTCCGCCGTCGCACCGGGCGCACCGCGGCCGGTGGGCCCCCGTGCCGGGGGTGGCGAATCCTCGGTCCTCCTTGCCGCGCGAATACCTGTGCGGCCGGTGCGACTGATCGCCGAAGTGTAAGGCGCCGAGTCCCTCCGACTCGGGGGCCTGTCCGGCGGTACCTGATCCGCTGGGCGGGCCCTCAGGGGAGGGAGTCGTCCGCCACACGTCCGAGTACGAGCCGTAGTGGCTCCGGAACGCGGCAACGTGGTTCGAATATCTTATGAACGGCCTCCTGTGTCGTTTCGGGTAGCGGTTACGTTAATTCGGGTTAACTATCGCTACCTTCGACCGAGTTATCTTTGGTGATCGCAGGTCTCACCCTATGGTCCCGGCATATTGACCTCGACCCCTACGAGGCGGTTGGTCCGGGAGACCTGCATGAGTTCAGTCGAAGCCGTCCGCGCGGTGCGGTCCGCCGCACACAAACAACAGACCCTTGAGCGGCGTCCCCGCGGATCTGCCGACTCGGATCTGTTGCCGGTGCCGCCGTCGGACGTCGAGAAGTACTGCTATGTCGGACGCCGTCTATGGGTGTTGACAGTGGCGTCGCTGGTGAGCATCGGCTGCCTCACCGTGAGCCAGTTCCGACTCTTCTCCTCGACGCCGCTGCTGCGATACTTCTACCCGCTTCTGGCATTCACCGTCCTCTATTACTTGATCTCGCTCCGGGTGAATCTGTTCAGTCGTGATTTCGATCTCTCACGCCACAAAAGGCTCGTGGGTGCCTGGCGCCCCGAAGTCTATCCGTCGGTGGACGTCTTCCTTCCGGTGTGCGGCGAGCCGATCGAGATCCTGCGCAACACCTGGACCCGTGTGCGTGCACTCGTGGCCCGCTACCCGGGGATGTGTGAGCCGTTCGTCCTGGACGATTCGGCCAGCCCCGAACTGCGGGCCATGGCAGCTGAGTTCGGATTCCGATACGCCACCCGCGCCAACCGGGGTTGGTTCAAGAAGGCCGGCAATCTGCACTTCGGGTTCGAGCGTACCCAGGGGGCGTACATCCTGGTTCTCGACGCCGATTTCGCCCCGCGCGCGGATCTGCTCCACGAACTCCTTCCGTATCTGGCGGAGGACGAGCGCCTCGCCATCGTCCAGTCCCCCCAGTACTTCCGTGTGCTGGACGCCCAGAACTGGATCGAACGAGGTGCCGGCGCCGTCCAGGAACTCTTCTACCGGGCTGTCCAAGTCTCCCGGCAGAGCAGCGACGGGGCGATCTGCGTCGGAAGTTGCGCCGTCTATCGGCGGGCGGCGCTGAAAGAGAACGGCGGCACCACGCTCATCGAGCATTCGGAGGACGTCCACACGGGATTCGACCTGCGGTGCCTCGGGTGGGACCTGCGCTACGTGCCGATCGCGCTGTCGACGGGTGTGTGCCCGGACGACGCGGAGGCCTTCTTCCATCAGCAATACCGCTGGTGCGCCGGCTCGATGAGTTTGCTGTGCAGTTCCAAGTTCTGGCGGGCGAAGATGCGCGTTTCGAGCAGGCTTTGCTATCTTTCGGGCTTCCTCTACTACATCCACACGGCCGTGTTCACATTCGTCGCGCCCCTCGTTCCGATCCTGCTCCTGCTGGCGTTCCCGGAGAAACCGAGCGCGGAGACCCTGTGGCTGGTCTTGCCCAGCGTCGTGTACACGACCACCGTTTTCCCCCTGTGGCACAAGGTTCCCTACCGCCTCGAAGCCTGGGCCGTGCGGATGATGTACGGCTGGGCACACACCTTCGCGATCTGGGACATCGTGCGCGGGCGGCGTGTGGGCTGGCAGGCGACCGGTTCTCGCGGCGCGAAGCGCGGCGGCACCAAGCGGCACCGGATCGGCCTGTGGTCGTGGGGCGGCGGGACCGCGCTGCTGTGGGTGGGCGCCGCCGCCTGGCGCACCCTCACCCTCGACCCCGTCGACTTCGTCCTTCTCCTCTCCTCCGGACTCTTCTACGCTGCGGTCGTCGCGAGAGCCCTGCTGCAGCCTCGTACGATGGGAACCCCGTGATGCGCGTGACGCGCGCCCTCGCAGTCGTCGCGCTGATGACCCTCACGGCCTCGATGACCGGGGCGTCCGGACGCGACGTCGGTGCCGCGGCGGCTCCCGAGACCTCGCCGTACGACGTACGCCCCCTGTTGCACCCGTCGAAGAAGTACTTCGGCGTCTCCCGGCCCAAGGCCCCGCATTCCATGGAGCCGGTGCGTGACTGGGCTCGGAAGGTCGGCAAGCAGCCGAACCTGATCGTCTATTTCGCGGGCTGGGGCGACGGTTTCGATGCCTCGGGCACCCGCAACGCCTGGAACTCGGGGGCGATGACAGCCGTCTCCTGGGAGCCGCACGGCACGACGCTCACCCGCATCGCCGACAGCGCCTCCGACACTTATCTCCGGGAATACGCGAAGGCGGTCCGGAGACTGAACGTCCCGATCGCGATCAGCTTCGCGGACGAGATGAACGGCGACTGGGAGCAGTGGGGGACCTCCGAGACCACGCCGCAGGAGTACGTCAGGGCCTGGCGCCACATCCACGACCTCTTCGATGCCGCCGGGACCACCAACGTGATCTGGACCTGGACACCGAACATCCTCCGACCGGGCACGCACACGGACTTGAGCGCCTTCTATCCCGGCGACGCGTACGTCGACTGGGTCGGTCTGGTCGGCTACTTCACGGACTGGGACCCGCACTCCTTCGACGGCCTGTTCGGAGCGACCCTGACGGAGATCGCGCGCTTCAGCCAGAAGCCGCGACTCCTCCTGGAGACCGCCGCCATGCCCGGCCCGCACCGCAAGGGCGACGTGCGCGCCCTGTTCCAAGGAGTCTCCGCCTCCCCGGGCGTGATCGGGTTCGCGTGGTTCGACCACAAGGCACGCGCCGACTGGCGGATGGACGCGAGCCCGGAGGGCGTCGCGGAGTTCCGGCGCATGAGCGCCGACGACCTCTACGGCTTCGATGTGCGGAGGCTTCGATGACACGCACGCAGCACGCTTCCCGGACCCTTTCCCCCGTCCCCGCGCAGGCCGGCGACCACCATGCGCCGGCTCACCAGCCGCCGAAGGCACCCACGGTCGCGTGGAGTGCGGCCGGATGCCGACGGCGCACCCGGGTCAGCCGGGCCGTCCTGCTGACGATCCTGGCCTTCCAGGCGATGCTGTCGCTGAGGCTGTCGAACACGGCGTTCGAGGAGGAGGCCCTCTCCCTGACAGCCGGTCATGCCGAGGTGAGCCGCCTGCTCCACGGAACACCGGTGCAGATCGACCACGCCGCGTACTTCTCCGGCTCGCCACGCCTGTACCCCGTGCTCGCGGCCGTGGTCGACAGCCAATTCGGGCTGTCCGGCGTACGCCTGCTCAGCCTGCTCTTCATGCTGGGCACCACTGCGCTGCTGTACTCGTTCACCCGGCGGCTCTTCAGCGAGCGGGCAGGGCTGGCCGCCGCAGGCCTGTTCTCCGTGGTGCAGTCGACCATCGTCATGGGGCACTTCGCCACCTACGACGCCCCCGCGGTGTTCCTCCTGGCCTGGGCCACCTGGATCGTCGTGCGCACCGCCGGCATGTCCGCTCCGAGCGTGCTCCTCGCCGCACCCGTCGCGGTCCTGGCCGTCGGTGTGACGTACGCGGCCGGCCTGTACCTGCCGACCATCGTCGCGCTGGCGCTGCTCACCGCGCTGCCCCATCGGCGCGGCGGCGCGCTCCTCCGGTCTTCGCTGCTCGGCCTCGGTGTGAGCGCTCTCCTCGTGCTCGGCGTGTACGGCACCGATCTGTCGGCGGGCGTGCGCCAGGCCCCGACCAGCCGTGAACACGGTTCCGACGGTGTCGTGTTCCTGCTTGAGCAGTCGGTCGCGTGGGGAGGCCCGCTGTTCCTCGCGGCGGTCGCGGGCGCGATCTCGTACGCCCGGCGACATCGCCTGCACGAGTCACCGCCCGCCCCCGGGGCCGGCGGTCCGGGACCCGTCCAGCGGTCGCTGCTCGGTGCGCTGCTGTGTGCCACGGCGCTGCTCGCACCCGCGTACCAGATGCATTCGGGAACGGTCGTGGCGCTGTTCGAACACGTGGGCTTCGGCCTCCTCTTCGCCGCCCCGATGGCAGGCGTGGGCCTGACGCGACTTGTGGGCGCGCACTTTCGCCACACCCACCTCGGTATCGCCCTGTGGTCGGCGATGCTGTGCATCGGTATGGCGCAGGCGGACTGGCGCCTCGAGAGCCGGCCCGACTCCTCGACGATGATCCGGACGATTTCCTCCCACGTCGACCGCGAGGGCCACTACCTCAGCTCGACGCCCGAAGTGCCCGCGTACCACCTGCGTGACAGGACGTCCCACCGCCAGTGGCAGGGCGTCTTCGGCATGCAGTACACGGACCGGCGGGGGGCCCGCCACACCGGCGCCGACGCCTACCGGCAGGCGCTGCGCGACGGTGAGTTCGACCTCGTCGTCCTCGACGGGGTCACCAACCCGCGGATGAACGGCGTCATCGCGGACGCGTTGGAACGGAATCCGCACTACCGTCTCCTCGCCGCCCTGCCGTTCCACAGCGCCGGCGACGGAGTCCGGGACCACCTGCTGCGCGCCGTGCCCCGCGGTGAGCACGACGGCCGCTACCGGATCTGGTCGAGGCGATAGTCGCGTGGCCTGCCTCCGGTCAATCAGGAAGACGAGACGGTCCGGTTCGCAGTAGGCTGTTCGCATGTGCGTGCACTACTTCTTCCTCTGACGATCCCCGGTGCGCCGGACGGATGCGGCCCCCGCCGGGCCGCCCGTCGGCGCAGCCCGACGCAGGAAGAAGGCCCACGTACCCCGAGGAACCTCATGCGCCCCACCGTCCCCGCTCCCGTCTCCCCGTCCGCCCGTCGCCCCGCAGTGCCCGTCTCCCAGCTGGCCCTCAGCGGCGTCGGCAAGGCCTACGGCGACCGCGTCGTTCTCGACCAGGTCTCCCTGACCCTGCGACCCGGCGAGAAGGCCGCCGTGATCGGCGAGAACGGCTCCGGCAAGTCGACCCTGCTACGGCTGATCGCCGGGGCCGAGCAGCCCGACCACGGCCAGGTCACCCTCTCCTTCCCCGGCGGCGTCGGCCATCTCGCGCAGACCCTCGACCTCGGTCCGGAGCGTACGGTCCAGGACGCCGTCGACGCCGCCCTGCACGAGCTGCGCACGCTGGAGGCCCGCATCCGGACCGCCGAAGCCGCGCTCGCGGGCGCCGGGCCCGCGGAACTCGACGCGTACGGCGACCTGCTCACCGCGTTCGAGGCCCGCGAGGGCTACACGGCCGACGCCCGCACGGACGCGGCCCGCCACGGCCTCGGCATCGGGCACATCGGCGTGGAGCGGCCCCTCGGCTCGCTCTCCGGCGGCGAACAGTCACGGCTCGCCCTGGCCTGCGTCCTGGGCGCGGCCCCGGAACTGCTGCTGCTGGACGAGCCGACCAACCACCTCGACGAGCCCGCCGTGACCTGGCTGGCGGAGCGGCTGCGCGCGCACCGCGGCACGCTGGTCGTCGTCACCCACGACCGGGCGTTCCTGGAGGCCGTGGCCACGACCGTGCTGGAAGTGGACCGCGATCTGCGGACCGTCACCCGGTACGGGGACGGCTGGGCCGGCTACCGCGCCGCCCGGGCCGCGGCCCGCCGGGGCCGGGAGCAGCGCCACCAGGAGTACCTCGACGCGCTCGCCCGCACCCAGCGCCTGGTCGAGTCCGCCGGGCAGCGGCTGGCAGCCACGGGCAAGGACCCGCGCGAGGGCTTCGGCAAGCACCGGCGCTCGCACGACGCCAAACTGTCCGGGCAGGTCAGGGCGGCACGGAGGCATCTGGACCAGCTCCTGCGCGAGCCGGTAGCGGCGCCGCCCGAGCCACTGCGGTTCACCACGCGGATCGACGAGGACACCACCGCCCTGCCCGAGGACACCCCGTACGTCGCCGAACTGGCCGGGGTCGTGGTCGAGGGGCGGTTGTCGCTGCCGGAACTCGCCATCGGGCCGGGCGCACGACTGCTGGTGTCGGGCCCGAACGGGGCCGGGAAAACGACCCTGCTGAGGGTCCTGGCCGGCGATATCGCGCCGGACCGGGGCACGGTGCTGCGCCACACCGCGGTGGGCTACCTGCCTCAGGAGATCGCCTTCGATGCCCCCCGGCACCCGCTGCTGCACGGCTTCGCGGCCGGGCGCCCCGGAGATCCCGAGGAGTACGCGCAGGAACTCCTCTCCCTCGGTCTGTTCCGTGCGGAGGACCTGCACGTACCCGTCTCCGCCCTGTCGGCGGGCCAGCGCCGGCGGCTGGAGCTGGCCAGGCTCGTGACGCGCCCGGCGGGCCTGCTCGTCCTGGACGAGCCGACCAACCACGTGGCGCCCGCGCTGGTCGAGGAACTGGAGGAGGCACTGGCAGCCTTCACGGGCGCGGTGGTCGCCGTCTCGCACGACCACCGCTTCCGCTCGACCTTCACCGGCCCGCGGCTGGAACTGCGCGCGGGCTCGCCGGTCGAGGGCTCGGCACGACGCGCCTAGGGGCCGGTGCGGCCGGGTTCAACGCGGCCGGGACCGCCGCGCGCCTGCTGCGCGAAGACCACGCGATCGAACGGCCGGCTCCGGCGCCTTGGTGGCGCCGGCGTCGGAGGAAAGCAGCTCGGCTTGCAACTGCGCCTCCTGGTCGTGGCGCGCGTCCGCCGGACGACACCCTTGCAGTCTGTGGCCCATGTCACACGAGGTTCCTGTCAGCAATCGGGGCGCTGTTCCGCTCAAGTCACCGAGAGCAAGCGAGCCGACAGGAGCATCACATGAAGCACCGCATCGTCGTCCTCGGCGCCGGATATGCCGGGGCCTACGCCGCCGGGACCCTGGCCCGTCGGCTGTCCCCGGCGGATACGGAGATCACCGTGGTCAACGCCGAGCCGGACTTCGTCCAGCGGCTGCGGCTGCACCAGCTCGCGGCCGGTCAGGAGATCGAGGCACCGCACCTCGCCGACGTCTTCGCGGGCACGGGGATACGGCTGCGCCTGGCCCGTGTCACCGCCGTCGACCCCGAGCGCCAGGTCGTCGCCGTGGCCGACGCCGACGGCGGCGGCGAGCTCGGCTACGACACGCTTCTCTACGCGCTCGGCAGCCGCGTCGCCGACCACGGCGTCCCCGGCGTCGCCGAACACGCCTTCCACGTCACCAGTCGTCCGGCGGCGCTGCGCCTGCGCGAGCACCTGGACGGCCTGGGCAAGCGGGACGGAGGCGGGAGCGTCCTGGTGGTGGGCGACGGGCTCACCGGCATCGAGACCGCCACCGAGATCGCCGAATCCCGGCCCGGCCTGTCGGTGTCCCTGGTCGCCCGCGGCGAGCTGGGCGCCCCGCTCTCCACTGGGGCCCGGCGCCACCTGCGCCGAGCCTGTGACCGGTTGGGCATCACCGTCCTGGAGCACACCAGCGTCGAGGCCGTCGAAGCGATGGGGGTGCGGTGCGCCGACGGGACCACCCTGGCGTCCGACGCGACCGTGTGGACGGCCGGGTTCGCGGTCGACCCCATCGCCGCCGCAGCCGGACTGGAGGTCACCGGCGACGGTCGGATCGTCGTCGATCGCACGATGCGGTCGCTCTCGCACCCGAACGTCTACGCCGCCGGTGACAGCGCCCACACCATCGGCGACAACGGCCGGCCGCTGCCGATGTCCTGCGCTTCCGCCGGCTTCACCGGCCTGCAGGCGGTGAAGGCCATCGTGGGAAGCCTGACCGGCGGCAAGACGGCGAACGTCAAGCTGGGCTACCCGGGCAACCACATCAGCCTCGGGCGGCGGGACGGCATCCTGCAGATGGTCGACGGCGAGGCGCAGGCGAAGCCGAAGTACGTGGCCGGCCGGAATGCCGCGCGGATCAAGGCGGCCATCCTCAAGATGTCGCTGTGGACCACCTCGCACCCCACGTTCGGCCTGCCGCAGCGCAAGCGCCACCTGGCCGCCGCGAGCCCGGCATGATCGGCGAGACACCCCCTTGGTCGATCCCCGTGGACAGCAACGCCCCCGACCGCTTCGACACCAGTCGGTTCGAGGCCGGCCGCAACCGGCTGGCCTCGCTGGCGTACCGACTGCTGGGCTCGGCCGCCGACGCCGAAGACGTCGTACAGGACGCGTTCCTGCACTGGCAGGCCGCCGACCGGCAGCGGATCAAGGTGCCGGAAGCATGGCTGACCAAGGTCGTCACCAACCTGTGCCTCGACCGGCTCCGCTCGGCACGGGCCCGCCGCGAACGCACCGTCGGCGCCTGGCTGCCCGAACCGCTCCTCGACGGCGACCCGATGCTCGGCCCGGCCGACACGTTCGAGCAGCGCGAAACGGTCTCCCTCGCCGTGCTCACCCTCATGGAACGCCTCTCACCCCTGGAGCGTGCCGTCTACATCCTGCGCGAGGCGTTCTCCTACGGCCACGCCGAGATCGCCGAGATCCTCGACATCACCGAGGCCGCAAGCCAGCAGCACCTCCACCGGGCCCGGCGCCGCATCACCACGGCGCGCCGCGGCAGCGGCGAACTCGACCCGGCCTCCGCGCGCAGGATCGTCGAGGAATTCCTCGCCGCCGCCTCCTCGGGCCGCACCGAACGGCTGGTGGCGCTGCTCACCGACGACGCCACCGCGATCTCCGACGGCGCCGGCCTCACCAGGAAGCTGCTGCAGTACGACACTCCGGAGCGCATCGCCGCCGTCGCACGGGCCGGCTTCAGGTCCACGCCCGCGAAGCAGCGACTCGCCGGAGGGGTCTCCGAGGTCCACTTCGCGCTCGTCAACGGCGCCCCCGCCCTCCTCTTCGTGCCGGGCGGCAAGGTCGTCGGCGCGGTGACGTTCGACGTCAAGGACGGCAAGATCGAAACCGTGCGAGGCATCGCCGCCCCTGCCCGCCTCCTCCGCCTCACCGACGCCTGGCGGCAGCATGAACCGGACGCGCCGCCGCTCATCACCGAGTGGTGACCCGGCGCCCGCCGCGGCCAGACGCAGCACCCGCACCGTGTCGAACCGTTCCCGGGTTCCCGGGGCCGGCAGGGGATTCAGACCGGGTACGGATGCTGCGACGCCGTGGCCGGGGCCCCGGCACCCCTGACCCTGGCTCGCCGCCGGACCCAGGCCATCAGGAGGACGAGGGCCGCCGCCGCGCCGTACGCGATGTTGCTCAGCGAAGGCTGGAAGTGGAGCGTCGGGGCGAGGACGTAGACGGCGGCGCCGGCGAGGGGGATGCCGAGCCATTCCCAGCGTCCGTCCAGCGCCACGAGGGCGATCAGGAGCAGCGCGTACCAGGAGTAGCCGGGGGTGAGGAGGACGAAGGTCCAGCCGGTGACCAGCAGAGCGCCGCTCCAGGGGCGTCGCGGGTCTCCGCGCCACATCACGTACAGGGACACTGCCGCGACGATGACGAGTAGCACGGGGAAGGCCCAGGTGTCTGGCAGGACCAGGCGCAGGAGCGAATAGCGGGACCCGGCCGAGGCGTCGTCGTAGCCCTCCTCCTCGACGTAGCCGCCGAGGTAGCCGAAGACCGATCCGTGCGAGAGGAGGACGTACGGGAGGTAGGCGACCACGACGAAGGCGGCGGCGGGCAGGAGTACGGCGGCCGCGTCACGGACGCGGCGGACCCCGGACAGCGCCCCGGGGAGGACGACGGCCGGCATCAGCTTGGCGGCGACGGCGGCCCCGATCAGCACGCCGCCCGCCGCCCGCCGGGCCGGCGCCCGGGAGGCGACGAGGCCGAGGCCGGCGACCGTGAGGAGCACGCCCAGGACGTCGACG
The DNA here is from genome assembly GCF_044455885.1 of Streptomyces sp. NPDC051109. Lineage (NCBI taxonomy): Bacteria > Bacillati > Actinomycetota > Actinomycetes > Kitasatosporales > Streptomycetaceae > Streptomyces > Streptomyces sp. NPDC051109. Next base: position 73,590 of record NZ_JBITFF010000014.1, on the reverse strand, counting down.
TGCGCGTTGTTGACCGCTTCGACGGGGACGGCCGGGCACCAGGCCCAGTACGCGGCCTTGCGGAGGTCGTCGCCGCGCCGTCGCAGGATCAGGAGGAGGGCGCCGGTGACGCCGAGGGAGATCAGGGCGGCGCCGATCTGGAGCGGCTTGTGCCGGGAGTCGGCGGGGGAGAGCCGGTCGACGGCCAGGAAGTACACCTCGGCGACTGGCGGGTAGATGGTGGGGACGGCGGGCCTGTTGATGCGGGTGCAGTGGGGCTCGCTGCCGGTGTGGGGGATGGCGGGGCGGTCGGGCCCTTTGCAGGCTGCGCCGGTGGGGAAGAGCCAGGGGTCGCGGAGCCGGGCGAGCGCCGGATCCTGGGGGGTGTGGTCGTACGGGGAGACGCCGGCGGACTGGACCCTGCCGTCCCAGGCGTAGCGGTAGGAGTCGGTGCTGGTCCGCGGCGGCCCCATCAGCCCGGTCAGGGTGACGGCGACGGCCCCCGCGGCGATCAGCCACGCGACGCGGCGGGCCGGGACCCGGCGCAGCGCCAGCAGCGCGACGGTGAAGAGCACCCAGCAGGCCGCGTACCACCAGAACAGTCCGACGGGGTCGCTGGAATAGCCCCCGTACAGGATGGTGCGGGCGAGGAGCGTCGTGAGTGCGGCAAGGGCGAGGGCGGTGGTCACCGGCGCGGTGCGAGGAGTGGGGGAGGTGGGGGTGGTGAGGGCGGTGAGGGCTTTCACCTGCGGAATCGTTCCAGGGATCGGCTCTCCCGTGGGCCGTGCCGTCTCGGATGTCCGTGTTCCGTAAGGTGTTCCGGCAGCCTGCTCGGGCCTCGTCGGGGGTGCGATGGGGGCATGCGTTTCACCCTGCCCTCCGGGCCGCCCGTCGCCTTCAAGGCGCGCCTGCAGGATGCCCGCCCCGGATCGCCGTCGGCGGCCGCGTTGGCCTTGGTCTTGGCCTTGGCCTTGGCCATTGCCGTCTGCCGGCTCCTCCTGGGCTCGCTGATCCTGCACCTCGCCGTGCGATCTCCGAAGATCCGCGACCCCTTCACGCTGCGCTCCTGCGGAACCCCGGCCCGCCCGGGGCCGACGGGCCGGACCGGCGGCCCCGGGCGGAGGGGGTGCCGGCGCGTTGTTCTTGAATGGTCATTCATGTATCTTCCTCTCATGCCCAGACCACGAGAGTTCGAGCCCGATGCCGTTCTGAACGTGGCCATGCTGCGGTTCTGGGAGCGCGGGTACCGGGCAGTGTCCGTCGAGGACCTGGTGAAGGCGACCGGGGTCAAGCCCGGCAGCCTCTACAGCGCCTTCCCGGGCGGCAAGCGTGCCCTGTTCCTGAAGTCGCTGGAGCGGTACTCGAAGCTGGTCGTGCCCCAGAAGCTGGGCGAACTGGAGGCTTCTGGCGCCTCGGTGGGCGAGATCCGCGGCTACTTCGACGGGCTGGTGCGCGATCTGCTCAGCCCCGAGGGCCGGCAGGGCTGCCTGCTCGTCAACACGGCCATCGAGAACGCCGCCGAGGACGACGAGGCGGCGGCCGTGGTCCGCGGCCACCTGGCGCGGCTGGAGCGGTGCATGACGCACGCGCTGGAGAACGCGGTCCGCAGGGGGCAGGTCCGCGCCTCCCTGGACTGCGCCGGCAGCGCCAAGCTGCTGGTGGCCACCTGCCAGGGGCTCATGGTCGTCGGGAAGGCGAACCCCGACGAGGCGCTCCTGCGCGCGATCGTCGACAACGCCTTTACCGCTCTCGCCTGACGGCGAGGCGCACGGGCCACCGTTCGCGGTGGCCCCTTTCTTCGCACCGATAGTTGAATAGCCGCTCAAGAATGGACTCGGTACATGAAGGCCATCGTCATCTCCGCCCACGGCGGACCCGAGGTGCTCACCCTCACCGAACTGCCCGACCCCGTGCCCGCCGACGGCGAAGTGCTGATCCGGGTCGAGGCGTTCGGCCTCAACCATGCCGAGGCGTACATGCGCAGCGGTGCCTGGGGGAAGGTCGCCGCCGTCCCCGGAATCGAGTGCGCCGGCGTGGTGGAGGCCGACCCGTCCGGCGAACTCACCGTCGGGACACGGGTCGTGGCGATACTCGGCGGCATGGGGCGGACCCGCAACGGAAGCTACGCGGAGCTGGTGACCGTACCGGCGACCAATGTGGTGGCCGTCCGCTCTCCGCTGGACTGGGCCGATCTCGCGGCGGTTCCCGAGGTGTACGCGACGGCATGGAGCGGCCTGTTCGGCAATCTGGACCTGCGGCCGGGCGAGACCGTCCTGGTGAGGGGAGCGACCTCCTCGCTCGGCCAGGCCGCGGTCAACCTGGCGGTCGACCACGGCGCGATCGTCCTCGCCACGACCCGCGACCCGCTGCGGGCGCCCCTGCTGAGGGAACTCGGCGCCGCCGACGTGCTCATCGACGACGGCGCGCTCGCCGCCCAGGTCGCGGAGCGGGAGGTCGGCGTCGACGCGGTGTTCGACGTCGTCGGCAACAGCGTCCTGCGTGACTCTCTGGCCCTGGTCCGGCCGCGCGGCCGGGTCTGCCAGCTCGGCTTCCTCGGCGGCTTCGAGCCCGTACGCGACTTCGACCCGATCGCCGACCTCCCCAGCGGAGTCCGGCTCAGCTTCTTCGGCAGCGCCTTCGTCCTGGGCACCCCCGCATTCCCGCTCACCGACGTACCGCTGGACGAGATCTACGCCAAGGTCCAGGCCGGTGTCCTGCGGGCCCGCCCCACCCGCGTCTTCCGGTTCGAGGAGATCGTGGAAGCCCATCGGGCCATGGAAGCCGGAGAAGCCCTCGGGAAGATGGTCGTCACCGTCGGCTGAAGCCCCAGCCCCTCCGGCGGCCCAGCGAGGGGTGCCTGGCGAGAGTCAGCGACTCCGGGTGGGATCCGCACTGCTGCGGATCCCCCCCGGCTGTTCGCCGCTCGGCATCCCGTCAGCGAGTGAGGTGCACGAAGTCCGACCGGCGCGGGGACCTGCCGCCCGCCCGCTCGGTACGGCCCACGGGCCCGGCGAGCCGGGCGGTCATCGCGTCACCGCGCACAGGCCGTGGTGCAGGGCGGCGAAGCGCGTCCGAGGGGCTGCGGCCGCGACCCGTTCCGCGTCGGCGGGCGTGTCCACGTCGCACAGCTCGGGCAAGTCCCGTACGGAAAGCCCCGCACCGGTCAGGCGCTGCCGCTGGACCTCGCCGGTGTGGTCCACGGACATCGGGACGCCGAGCAGCAGGGCCGGGTCGGGGACGGCGAGGCCGAGGGCCCAGAACCCTCCGTCGTCGGCGGGCCCGAACCAGGCGTCCGCCTCGGTGAAGTCGAGCCCGGGCGCGAGCAGGCCGGGAGTGACCTGTGGGGTGTCCATGCCGATCAGCAGGGCCGGCCCTTCGGCCAGGGCGAAGGCCGCGGCCAGTCGGACGTCCAGGCCACCTGTGCACTGCGGGACGACCTCGATGCCCTCCGGGATCCAGGGACCCGGCTGTCCGTCGAGGACCAGGACACGCCGCTCGGCCGGGGTCGCCAGGACCGTCGCGAGGGTGTCCTGGAGTGAGGCGAGGGCCAGGTCGGCTGCCTGCTGCGGGGTGAACCGCGTGGTCAGTCGGGTTTTCACGCGCCCGGCGACGGGTGCTTTGGCGATGACGAGGAGGGTGCTCATGCGGAGATCCCCCCGGTCGGTGCGGGGCGGGCGCTCGGAGGCTCGGCGAGGACCTTGCGCATGTCCCGTACGGCGTGCCAGGTGCCCCGCCAGGTCCCGGTGACCTTGGACTTCCCCGAGCGGGGCAGGTACGGGACGTCCGTCTCGGCCACCTTCCAGCCCGCGTCGGCGGCCCGTACGACCATCTGGAGCGGATAGCCGCTGCGCCGGTCGGTGAGGTCCAGGCCGAGCAGTGCCTCGCGGCGGGCGACCCGCATCGGTCCGAGGTCGTGGAGCCGCAGGCCGGTGCGGCGGCGCAGCATGCGGGCCAGGGCGATGTTTCCGGCCCGCGCGTGCGCGGGCCACGCGCCGCGGCCCTGCGGGCGGCGCCGGCCGAGCAGGAGATCCGCCTCGCCGGCCGCGACCCGCTCGGCCATGGGCGCGAGCAGGCCGGGGTCCATGGAGGCGTCGCAGTCGCAGAAGCAGACCAGCTCGGCGCGTGCGGCGAGCAGCCCGGCGTGGCAGGCGGCGCCGAAGCCGCGCCGCGTCTCGTGCACGACGGTGGCGCCGAGGGAGCGGGCGATGTCCGCCGATCCGTCGGTGGAGCCGTTGTCGACGACGACGGCCCGCCACCCGGCCGGCACCCGCCCCAGGACCCAGGGGAGGGCTTCCGCCTCGTCGAGGCACGGCAGTACGAGGTCCGCGCGGGGCGGACGACAAGCAGAAGGAGTCACCCTCCACACCGTAGGAACCGAAGGGCGCAGAAAGCGGCCGGAAGACCTTACGAAACGCGGACACCGCGTCGCGCGGCACATGGCAACCAGCGACGAAGCCAACCGAGGCCGGGCTCCCGAGACGCCGCGGGCCGAGTCCTGGTGGCCGCCGGCGATCCGACCGTCTCGGAGGTCGTCGCACCGTGCACCGTGCACCGGGCCGCGGAAGGACCGGCCGCGTTGGAGTCCGCCGCCCTGCACCGGCCCGACCTCGTCGTCTGGTCGGCGCGGACGACTACGTGCCTGCGCAGGCCGTGCTGATCCGGCCGACGACGTCGGCCGGATCCCGGGCTCAGCCGGACGCACCCGCCGACTCGCGCTGGCCCGCCCGGGCGAACTCGGCCATCCCGTCGGCGAAGCCGACCGTCGGACGCCAGCCCAGCTCCCTGCGGAGCCGTGCGGAGTCGGCGGTGATGTGCCGTACGTCGCCGAGCCGGAACTCGCCCGTCACCACCGGCGCCGGCCCGCCGTGCGCCGTGGCCAGCGCCGTGGCCATCTCACCGACCGTGTGGGGCTCCCCGCTGCCGGTGTTGTACACGGCGAGCGCGCCCGCCGTCCGGGCACCGACCGCCTCCAGTGCCACCGCATTGGCCGCGGCCACGTCCCTCACGTGGACGAAGTCCCTTCGCTGTGCGCCGTCCTCGTACACCCGGGGCGCCTCGCCCCGGGCGAGCGCGGAGCGGAAGAAGGAGGCCACCCCGGCGTACGGGGTGTCGCGCGGCATGCCCGGTCCGTACACGTTGTGGTAGCGCAGCGACACCGCCCGACCCCCCACGCACCGGGCCCAGCTCGCCGCGAGGTGCTCCTGGGCCAGCTTCGTCGTCGCGTACACGTTCCGCGGATCCGTCGGCGCGTCCTCGCCGACCAGACCCGGAGCGAGCGAGGCCCCGCAGTCGGGGCAGCGGGGTTCGAACCGGCCCGCCGTCAGGTCCCCGGCCCGACGCGGCCCGGGGCGTACCGTGCCGTGCCGTTCGCACGTGTACCGGCCCTCCCCGTAGACCACCATCGATCCGGCGAGCACGAGCTTGCCCACCCCGGCGGCCGCCATCTCCGCCAGCAGCACCGCCGTACCGAGGTCATTGCAGCCTACGTAGTCGGGGGCATCGGCGAAGTCCTTGCCGAGGCCGACCATGGCCGCCTGGTGGCACACCGCGTCGATTCCGCGGAGCGCCGCTCTGACCGCGTCGGCGTCCCGTACGTCGGCGCGCACGAACTCGGCGTCGGGCAGGGGCGGCGTGCCGGGGTGGGCGGCGGGCAGCAGGGCGTCGAGGACGACGGGGTCGTGTCCTCGGTCCTTGAGGGCGGTGACGATGTGGGAGCCGATGAACCCGGCCCCTCCGGTGACGAGTACGCGCATGCGACGGACGCTACGCAGTGGGGAGCATGCGGGGGGTCTCCCACGCGTGCACGTAAGACTTCCGTCATAGGGGAGCGCTGGGTACGGCGACGGGGGGTGACGGCCGGGGGCTCCTGCCGGATGCCGTCCGTCGCCCGGCATGTCGAGGCGGGCGGTGAGCGGTCGGCGCCACGGGGGAGTGGAGGTGGGTGCGGCGGAGCCGACGACCGGCGGCCCGCGCCGCCGCCCGCTTCCTCCGCAGCGGCTGGTCCACACGTACGAGATCACCGCACGAGCCCGGGCGCCGACCGGTGATGCGCACACGGGCAAGGACCTCGTTGTACGGGTGCCCGCGCAGGACACCGCCGCCGACGTGCCAGTGCGGGCGGCGCACGCGACCATGGGGAAATGGAGCCGTCGTCACTGGGAGATGTCAGTACCCCCGGGCGGGTCGCATCCGCCGGGGAGGGCGTCGGCCTGGACGAGCTGGCCCTCGCCGCCCGCAACCACGGGCTGCCCCTGGAGGCCCTGCGCTACGAGGTCACCCCTGCCGGGCTGCACTACGTACTCGTCCACTACGACATCCCCGCCGCCGACGAAGCCACCTGGCAGCTCACCGTCCACGGCCGGGTCCGCACGCCCCTGGCCCTGGACATGACCGCCCTGCGCGCGCTCCCCGCAGTGACGCACCGGGTCACCATGGAGTGCGCGGGCAACGGTCGCGCGCGGCTGTCCCCGCGGCCCGTGAGCCAGCCGTGGCTGGTGGAAGCGGTGGGTACCGCCGACTGGACGGGAGTGCCGCTGCGCGCAGTGCTCACCGAGGCGGGGGTGCAGCCGGACGCCGTCGAAGCCGTCTTCACGGGCGCGGACCACGGCGTGGAGCGCGGGGTCGAGCAGGACTACCAGCGCAGCCTTCCCCTGCCGCTCGCCATGGGCGCGGACCCTGAGGTGCTGATCGCCTACGCGATGAACGGCCTGCCCCTGCCCCCGCAGCACGGTTACCCACTGCGCCTCGTCGTGCCCGGCTGGTACGGCATGGCACACGTGAAATGGCTCCGGGACATCACCCTGGCAGACGCCCCGTTCACCGGCTTCCAACAGGTCGCGGCCTACCGACTGCGGCAGACGCCCGACGAGCCCGGCGAACCGGTTACGAGGATCGCGCCACGGGCCCTGATGGTCCCGCCCGGCTTCCCCGACTTCATGTCGCGCACCCGCGTCGTGCGACCGGGACCCGTGGCGCTGGAGGGGCGAGCCTGGTCGGGGTACGGGCCGGTCGCGAGGGTCCAGGTCAGCGCCGACGGGGGCCGCACCTGGACGGAAGCCGAGGTGGCCCCGAGGGAGCGGCGCGTGTGGGCTTGGCAGGCATGGCACTGCGACTGGACGGCCACCCCGGGGACGCACACCCTCATCGCGCGCGCCACGGATGCCGAGGGACACACCCAACCCCTCGAACAGCCTTGGAACCGCGGTGGCTTCGCCAACAACCTCGTCCAGCACGTTACGGTCCTGTGCTGCGCCGCGAACCGCTTGCCGCGCAAGTCGTAGCTGCGGGCCCGGGCCGTCCGCTCCTCGGCGGTCGTGCGGTGTGCCACGACAGCTGGGTCTCGGCGCGGGCCCGGTGCGGTGGTGCAGCAGGCCGGCCGACTCGTGCAGGCGCAGCAGAACGGTCAGGACGGGCGGCGGCGTCGTGGTCGTGGACCCCGCGCTCGCAGCCCTCGTCGTACGAGGCTTCAGGGGCGTCGTCGGCTCGTGGGCAGCCCGGCTGTGGCAGGCGGAGCGACGGGCGCCCCAGAAGGGCTCGACGTGCAGCTGCTCGATCGCCTCGATCACGAACCAGGCGAGGACGGCTTGGACAGCAAAGGTTTGTGCGGCACCCCGCTTGGAAATCAGGTGCCGGAGTTGTCGACGAACCCCACGATGTCGAGGTATTCGATTTTGGGCGGGGCGCCATAAATCCCCGTCACCTTGTCGATGAGCTCCTCCGTGAAGAAGGTGCGGCCTTTCTCCTCGTCGTCCCACACGTAGAAGTTCCTTGCCCGACCGCCGTCTTCGTCGAGCATGAAGCTTTTGAAGCGAAGGCCGGCCATGCCTTCGAACGGTGCCCTGAGTTCGCCGGCGATCTTTGCGATGGTTGCACGATCGAACTTGTCGGTCTGTGTGAAAGTCACGAGCACGCCGATCATCGGGCCTCCTGTCGATCCAGTGATACCAGCGGCGGAGCCTAATGCACGTGGCCGGAGATTCCGGTCGTTAGGCCGCAAGTGGGAGGTTTGGCCCGCGGTACCCTATTCGGGCCAGGAGCGCGTCGAATCGGCGAAGCACCGTTCGACCACGGGCCGGTCGCGGTAGAGGACCCGGTCGAAGGCGGGGGGCGGCCGCCCGTGTCAAGTTCCGTGATCTGTACGGTGAACGGGGCTATTCGTACACTCGCGGCGTGAACGAATCCATCGGCTACGCCAAGTGTTCGCTCGACACACAAGCCCGCACCGCCCGGCGCAGCATCCTTCTCGGCGTCGGCGTCGGCGTCGGCGTCGGCGTCGGCGAGGGCCGCGTCTGCCCCGCCTGGGTGACGGCCCACCGCGTGCTGGAACGCCCCCAGGACACGTATGCAGGGGTGCGATGAACTCCCCGGTCTGGCCGAAGCCGCTGCGGCAGGGTGATCCCCGGGCGGTAGGCGATTTTCGGTTGGAGGGGCGGCTGGGCGGTGGCGGGATGGGGCAGGTGTTCCTGGGGCGCTCTCCTGGTGGCCGCCCGGTCGCGGTCAAACTGGTGCGGCCCGAGCTGGCCGAAGATCCCGGATTTCGACGCCGGTTCGCCATAGAGGTCGAGGCAGCCCGCCGGGTCGGCGGGTTCTACACCGCCCAGGTGGTCGAGGCTGACCCCGATGCCGACCCGCCGTGGCTGGTCACCGCCTACATACCCGGCCCCTCCCTCCACCAGGCCGTCGAGACCCACGGCCCGCTGCCCGCGGAGGGGATCGCCGTGCTGGGAGCAGGACTGGCCGAGGGGCTCCGAGCGATCCACGCCTGCAATCTGGTTCACCGCGACCTCAAACCCTCCAACGTGATCCTCGCCGCCGACGGCCCCCGCGTCATCGACTTCGGCATCACCCGCGCACTGGACGCCACATCCCCCACGCTCTCCCGCGCCGTGGTCGGCACCCCGTCGTTCATGTCCCCGGAACAGGCGCGCGGCCACGAGATAGGCCCACCCAGCGACGTGTTCTCCCTCGGACTTGTCCTGGCGTTCGCTGCCACCGGGCGCAGCCCGTTCGGCACCGGCTCGGCCGAAGCGATCGTCTACCGCATCGTCCACGACGTACCCGACCTGACCGGCCTGCCCGCTCATCTGGCGGACCTGGTGCACCGCAGCCTGGCCAAGAGCCCCAGGGACCGGCCCCAGGTGGCCGACATCCTCAGGGAACTCGCCAATCCCACCCGGACGACGGCCCAATGGCTCCCCGCGCCGGTCACCACGATGATCGCGGAGCGGCAAGTGCAGACCCCGCCGGACCCGTTACCGTCGCCTCCTTCTGATCCCGGTCCCCGCGAGGCGGGGACGCCGGGCCGTCCGGACAGCGGACGTCCCAGCGGATCGGCCCCACAGCCGGGGCGGTTCGGCCCCAAGCTCGCATGGATCGGCGTCGCGTGCGCCGTCCTCGTCCTCGGCCTGGTCGCCGCCTTCGCCTTCGCCGGCCTGCCTTCCTTCTCCCACCGGCAGGCGGCCCCCACATCAAGCTCTACGACCACGCCCAGCCCCACCGCCACTCCCACTCCCACTCCCAGCCCCAGCTCCAGCCCCAGCCCGACGCCCAGCCCCAGCGCGACGCCCAAGCCCAGCCCCACCCCGGACGCCGTCAGCGGGGCCTTCGCTGCGATACGGGAGGGCGACTGCTTCCACGTAGGAGACGGACCCCCGGGTGACTTCACCCTCAGCCAGCCGAACGACACGCTCAAGCCGGATACGGTGCCCTGCGACGCGTGGAACGCGTACTACCGCGTCACCAAGGTGGCGCCTACCGGAACTGAGTGCCCAGGGCCTCCCAACGAAGGCAGTGCAGAGTGGGTCCACCACGGCGGCTCCCCTGACATCACCCTGTGCATCGACCGCCAGTTCCGCGTCGGCGACTGCGTCCTCGGCGACGGCGACGGCGGCAAGCTGGACACCGTCCACTTGCTGGAAGGCTGGAACTGCGCCGACTCCCGCATTCCCTCCGGCCGCGACCACCTCGTGCAGATCTCCCGGATCCTCGGCCCCGACAAGCGCGACCAGTGCAACGCGAGCTCGGTCCAAGCCCTCCACGACACCGTGACGTTGTGCCTCAAGGTGGTCTGAGCTCTGTCGATCTTCACGATCGGGTGATCTGCGAGGACCGGCGCGCCCGAGGTCCTCCGCCGTCACGCCACGGCGTCCGGGTGGACCGAGGCCGAACCGGTGGACCAGCGTGCGGGGCCGTCACTTCGTCACGCCGGGGGTCCGCCGCTGAGCACGGTTCCAGTGCCGGGTCCGTACGACCAGGACCAAGGCCGAGGCCGCGAACAGTGCCGCGGTGATCAGCAGCCAGCGTCCGAGGAACCCGTCCGCCGGAAGGGCGGTCGCGGCCGTGTAGTGCTCGACCCGGCGAAGCACCAGGGGCCACCAGACGAGCAGCAGGACTCCGGAGACGAACGCGGGTACACGCACGTGGTTCACGCTCACCCGTGGCACGGGCGGAGTGGGGCCAGGTGCCCGGTTGAACAGCGCTTGCGCCGCCCGGTCGGTCACCGAGTACAGGGGTAGCAGGACCAGGTCGTGGAGGAGGGCCGCTCCGACGAACCACACCGCCACTCCGAGCGTGTTCCCCTCGAACAGGCGCAGACCGGCGTAGACGGCGAGGGCGAAGGAGACCAGTACGAGGAGCAGGTGCAGGGGGGACGCCCCGTAGCGGCGCCGGAAGGCCGTCGGCGCGCTCATGCGGGCTCTCCGAAGGTGAGCCGGGTAACCCATTTGGTGTTGTGGACCCCCGGAGCTCCCGCGACGATGGCCCGAGCCGGGTAGCCGTGGTCGGCGGAGAGGACGGCCCCGTTGACGCGGACGGCCAGGAGGGACCGGTCGTCTCGGACCTGGCTGTCGCTGAGCACGGCCGAGCGGAACGAGCCGCCGCGTTGCACCGACTCCACGAGGGCCTCGGGCGTGTTCGCACCGAGCCCGACGAGTGCGGCCAGATCGGTGAGCCGGACCCCGCCCCACCGCTGGTCGGGGGTCGACCAGCCCTCCACGCAGGCGATGGGCAGAGCCGACTCGTGCTGCGGCAGGGCCAGGAGCTGCTCGTACGTCAGGTCGACCTGGCGCCCCGGGCCGCGTACGGTCAGCCGCCACGCGGGGCCGACGTCGCTGGGCCGGATGCCGACCGAGGCGGCGGTCTTGTTGATCTGGAAACCGTTCGGGCCCGTGCCCGGGTCCCGGCCGTGCGGGGCGAGCAGTGCGGTCTGCCGCCACCATCCGCCGATGCTCTGGCCCGCCGTGACGACCAGCAGCGCGACCGACCCGAGCCCCACCATGGCCAGGGCGCCCCGGCGTGAGATGGTCGGTGCCGCGGGGTCTGGCGAGACAAGCCCGACCGCTTCCTCGGTACCCGCCGCGGGCTCCCCGCGGCGCGCCCGTACGGCCCGCAGGGCCCTGGGCAGCCGGAAGGCCACGTGCACGACGAAGGCGCCGATGAAGACCCAAGCCCCGTAGAAGTGCAGGGTGTAGAAGGAGCCGGGGAAGATGTAGTGGAGCTGGACGTTGAGGATGCCGGTGACGAACTCGAAGCCGGCGCCGCCGACCAGCAGGAGCAGGGACAGCCGATCCAGAGCGTGGCTGACCGAGCGGATCGGCGGCCACTCGAACAACTTGGGAATGACCGACCACAGCTTCGCCAGCAGGACGGGCACGAGGACGATCCCCAGCGTCACGTGTACGCCCTGGGTGAGCCGGTAGAGCCAGTACGGGGAAGTCGGCCAGGAGAACAGGTAGAAGCCGAGCCATCCCTTGTCCGGCGTCTGGTCGTTGACCGCCGCGAGGTCGGGGTTGTACGCCGCGTACGACAGCAGGCCCGTCACGAAGAGCACCGTGACCCCGAACAGCAGGACCAGCCCGAACACCGCGGTCAGCCACGGCCCGCGCAGCGGACTCCGCCAAAACTCCGGACGAGCCGGCCCCGGGGGCGGGCCCGCTCCCAGGGCCGTGCTCCCGGCCTCTCGCAGCCGCTTCAGCGGAGCGGACCGGACCTTCGACGGGGCCGGCTTCCGGGCGCCGGGATCCCGGCCGGGCGGAGGCCCGGCTGCAGGAGGGGCGTCGGCGTTCTCCGACCGCTTGCCCGTCGGCGGTGGCACATCGTCCGGCTGGCCCCGCCCGATGCCGCTCGCGCCCATCGGGCACCTCCATCGACCGCCGATTTCTGGCTTTTCTTCCAATTTCTCCAGCTAGAAGAACATGCCGCACCGGTGCCGCACCTGCTCCGGCGACACGCCAAGTGGGGAATCGCCGCGGTGCTCTCACGTCGCGAGGCCATGCGGCGTGGGCGGCGGGGTGGGTGGACCGGCAGGCCACCGCGGATCGCGAATGCCTCTTCGCGTTCGTGAGCTCACTCAATACGGCGGCGTCCGCGTGCCTGAGTGCGGGCGTTCGAGCAGGGCGTTCGGGCTGGTTTGGTCTGGTCTGGGTGACGGCGGGGGCGGTCCGGCTCCCGCGGTGCGGAAGCTCGCCGGAGCCCAGAACCGGGGATTCCCATGGGTGGCACACCACTTGGAGGCTGCGTGCCGGGCGAACCGGGCCATCCGCTCACGGCGGCCGTTCCGCGCCCGTTCCCGGAACGCGCTGATGACGGATCCGGCTTCTAGCCGCCGCCTCTGTGGAGGAAGAGAAGGAGGTTGTTCGCTTGGGCGGGGGTCAGTTCGACCGGCACTTTCTGGGGAGCCGGCCTCCCATCGGCGATGGCGGTGAGACAGTCCTCGGCTTGCTCGGGTGGGACGCTGTCGAGGATTTCATTGATCAGTTTCATCATTTCCTCGTCAGAGAGTGCTCCCGGATCGGCCGGGTCTTTCGGCTTCTTCTTGTCCATTCCCATCCTTACCGCGTAGTGAGTGTCCGAACCTCCGTGCCTGTGCTGCGGTCGCACCAGAGGGCACCGTTGAGGTCGGGCGGTGTCCCACCATGACGAATCTGCCCACTGGAATCGTTCCGACCCGCTGGCAAGCCATGCGAACGAGCGAGCCCCGATCCAGCGGGCTCGCGCCGTCCTCTTCGGCGGCGCCGTCGGACCAGGCCAACCGGCACAGCGAGGAGCCGGCGTTCGCGGCAGCGTGCCTCGCGTCGGCAGATGGCTGCGACATCGAATGCCCAAATCTCATGATGACCTGACAAATAATCAGTATGGGGTAATTTCACGCAAAGTCCTTATGTGCCTCGGACATGCTGCGCTGTCATATTCCTGCCAGATAGCCCCGTTCATCTCGTTGAACCCATCAGGGGAAGGCAGGAAAATGGGCAGGTTCAGGTACGGAACCACGGCGTCGGCCATCGCGCTGGCCGCCTTGGGATCGCTCGCGGCCGCGGGAGGCACGGCTCACGCGGAAGCGGGTCAGGACACCATCACCATGCTGAAGCAGGAGAAGACACAGTGGTGCTGGGTCGCCTCCGGGCTGACCATCGCCAAGTTCCACGGCTTAGGTTCCACCCAGACGGACTTCTGCAACCGGGCCCAGCCCTACTACGGCTGCAACAACCAGCCCGCCACGCTCGACGACATGGCCAGGGGGTGGAACAGCCTCGGGATGGCACACACCGGCTCGGGCCTGAGCACCGCGGCCACGTTCAACCAGGTGTACACGGACGTCAAGGCGGCCCGGCCGATCGGTGCCCGCATCGGGTGGACGTCCGGCGGCGGCCACATGAACGTGGTCTACGGCTTCGACACGTCGAACACCACGATCGCCGTGGCCGACCCGTGGCCGGACACCACCACGTACACGTGGTGGAACTACAACGACTACGTGAGCAACAGCTCGTCAAAGTGGACCCACTCCCGCATCGGCATCTCCCGCTAAGGCAGGCGACATGCGCGACACCGAAACGTCCATCAAGCGGGCAGCCTCTCGCTCCTCCCGCCTGTCCATCGTCATCGCACTGAGTGCCTCCGCACTGCTGTCCGTCGTCGGCCCGGTCCACGCGGCCCCGGCCAAGGACCCCCTCCCTGCCGACATCCCCGACTATCAGGCTGCCCTGGCCGCGGTGAAGTCCGCCGACGTCCGCAACGCCGTCTGCCGTTTCCTGCGCACTCCGGTGCCCACCGGCGGCGTCGGCGGGCCGGTGGAGACGATCCCCGAAACGGCCGAGCCGTGCCAGGGGCTCCCGGTCTTCACCATCAAGGACCCGGTGGCACGGAACGAGATCACCCCCGGGTTCGTCGCCGGTACCGCCAAGCCGCTGCCCACCGAGGCGATCAAGCTGACGCAGCTGGTCTCCTCGCTGAGCACCACCGTCAACGGCCGCAACGCGACCGTCATGCTCGCCCCCACTCAGGGCGGCGGCTGGCACCTGGCGGCCGTGCGTGACGGCGACGTCGACGCGGCGTACGCCGGCAAGGCCACCGTGGGCACGCTGGTCTTCACCGAGCCGCAGATCCGGGGCTGGTACCAACTCAAGCTCACCACCGTCGAGCCCCTCAACGACCAGGCCCGGGAAGGCCTGGGCGGCCAGGCATCGGTGTCGCTCGGCGACTACCAGAAACTGGTGAAGGCCCGCTACGCCGACAAGCTGCCCGGCTCGGAGTACGACACCAACGGCTACTCCAGTGGCTACGGCACCCAGCGCAAGGCCGACGACGCCTCGTCCTCCGCCCTGCTCCTCGCCGGCGGTTCCAGTGCGGCACTCGCCCTCGCGGGCGGGGTCGTCGTGCTCCGCCGGCGTCGGCGCACGAGCACCAGCTGAGCCCAACCGGTACGTGCCCCCGTTCCATCCCGGCAGCCGGCCGGGACGGAACGGGGGCACGGTCAGGAGCGGTTGGCGTTCGACGGGCCGAAGAACTCGCTCTCCGAGATGCCGACCTGCTCGTCCGCGCCGGTCGCGTGCGCCGACTCGACGATGAAGCGGACCTTCGCGACCTCGCCGACGACGGGAGGCCGCGGTGCCAGGGTTCCGGCTGCGGCGCGGACCGGCTCGGGGGCCCTGACCGGCAGCGAGCGCCGCATCGCGGAGCTGGCCGGGGTGGGGCGGACGAACACCGAGACCCCCGACCTGCTGCACCTGGCCCGCCGTACCGTGGAGACCCATCTGACGAGCACTTACCGGAAACTGGGTATCCGCAGCAGGTCGGAACTGCCCGCCACCCCGGCTCGCACCCGCCCTCCGACCGCCGACACCCCGGAACCCGCCTGACACCTCTTCCCGCCGGCCCGCTCGACGCCCCAGAGGCCGGCGTCCCCGTCGAGTACGGCCGCCGCCGCCTCAGCGGCGTCTGCGACCCCATCCGCGGGCAGGCCGCGTGCCACCCAAGCCGGCGAGGTGCAGCGCGAGTGCGGTGAGACCGATCAGCATGAAGTTGGTCGAGCTCAGGACGTCGTTGGTGGCGATGTGGGCGGCGTTGAGGAGGAATGCGACGAAGAACAGGACTGCGGCGGCGATGCCCAGCATGGACGGGCTCCCTTCGGTCGGTACCGACCGTGTGCCCCGTGCGGGCCGGGCCATGAGTATGCGAAGCCCGTTCCCCGCAAGGGTCCGGATCTTGGCGTGCGCCGAAGGGAAAAGGGTTTGCGTACAAGCAGGGCCTCGGCTTGAGTTCGTGCCCGTGACCGCACTGAATGATCTTGTCCGTCCGGACCGCTATCCCCGCTCGTCCCGCTACGATCCGGCCTGGCTCGTCGGCCTCGACATGGGGCCCAACCCGTTGTGGCTGCTGGAAGACCTGGCCCGAGACCTCGATCTGCGCCCCGGAATGAGAGTTCTCGACCTCGGTTCCGGCAGGGGAGCCACCTCGGTGTTCCTGGCCCGCGAGTACGGCGTGGACGTGGTGGCGGCCGACTGGTGGATCCCCGCCCAGGACGCGGAAGCCGTCTTCACGCAGGCGGGTGTCGAGGACAAGGTGCAGGCCGTGCGCACCGAAGCGCACGTCCTGCCCTTCGAGGAGGAGAGCTTCGACGCCATCGTCAGCATCGACGCCTTCGAATACTTCGGCACGGCGGACGGCTACCTGCCGTACCTGGTGCGGTTCCTGCGCCCCGGCGGCCAACTGGGCGTGGCCACCCCCGCCATGACGCGGGAGGTGCGCGACCTCGGCGCGATCCCGCCGCACATCAAGCGGGTGGTCGGCTGGGAGGCGATCGCGTGGCACACGCCGCAGTGGTGGCGTTTCCAGTGGGAGGTCACCGAGTTGGTGAACGTCACCTCCGCCCGGCTGCAGCCCGACGCCTGGCAGGACTGGCTGCTGTGGAGCCGCGCATGCGCCGAGCACCAGCCGGACGGGGCCAAGGCGAACCAGCCCGTGATCGACATGCTCACCGAGGACGGCGGAGAGTACCTCTCCTTCGCCCTGCTGACCGCCCGCAAGAACTGAGTCCCGGGAGAATCCGCGGGATCCGTACCGCCCGTCGGCCAGCCGTGGGGCCGGGGTGACCTGCCCGGCCCGAAGCCGATCACCACTGCACTGGACCCGATCCGGAAAACCTGCTCGTCAATTGATAGTTGGGGCCTGACGGCGGCGGGGGCCGTGGAGGATGGGCCCGACATGACCGGAGCCCAGGCAAGGACGCGCTCATGTCCGCAGCCCGAGCGGCCGAGCGGACGGTGGTTGCGGGCTGCCGTGTTCACGCTGCTCAGCTCGGCGTTGGCCGTCGTAGGCCACCGCCTGGCATCGGGGGACCCGATCGCCTGGTACCGGGTGGCGGGCGGGGCAGCCATCGCTTTCGTCCTGGCGTCGCTCATGGCCCGGACGTCCCGCCCCTGGTGGCATGTGGTCACGGCCACCGGAATCGCACAACTCGTCCTGCACCGCGTTCTGTCCCTCTCGCATCCGGTAGGTCGCGGACCCGCCGACGGCCACGGCGCGGTACCGCACATCACGCCCGCCGCACACCACGGCACGTGGGGGATGGCGGCAGCCCATGGTGCGGCCGCATGGGTGATGGCCCTCCTCATGTACCGCGCCGACCGGGCGCTCAGCCGCCTGCCGGACACGGTGAGCTGCTGGGCCCGGAGAGCGGTGGCAGCCGCAGCCGCGGCCTGCGGCGCCCTCCGCCGGCCGTGGCCCGGGCCGCACGCACACACCGGGCCGGTGCGGTACGACGGTCTTGCCCCGAGTCCGTCGGCGGCAGCGATGCTCTGCCACGCAGTGGTACGTCGGGGGCCTCCTGCCGGGTGTGCAGGAGACGTTCCCCCTTGATCCCGGCGGGCAGTGCCCCGCGGGATGAAGCCCCGCCCCGTACCGAGAGGCTCCCCGTCATGACCGGAACACCCACCTGCCCTCGTCCTCGCATCCTGGCGCTGGCGGCCCTCGGCGCCCTGGTGGCCGTCGGCGTGAGCGCCGGGCCGGCGGCCGCACACGCCGAGGTCACGGCCTCCGACCCGCGCGCCCTCGCCGAGAACGTCACCCTCTCCTTCACTTCCGAGGCTGAGTCGGACAGCGCGGGCATCTCGGAGCTGCGGGTCGTACTCCCGAAGGGCATCACCCCGGACGCCGTGACGGCGAAGGAGGTCCCCAAGGGGTGGAAACTCACGGCCACGCCCGACGGCTACACCATCGGTGGCACTGCTCTGGCCACCGGCGTCGACGCCGAGTACAGCATCACAGTGCGCCAGCTGCCCGACGAGAAGTCGCTGGCCTTCAAGACCCTCGAAACCTACGGCGACGGGAAGGTGTCCCGCTGGATCGAGGTCCCCGCCGACGGGCAGAAGGTCGACAACCCGGCCCCCGTGCTCGAACTGAAGGCAGCGGCACCCGGGGCCAAGCCGATCGTCCCGAGTCCCTCGCAGTCGCCGAGCGCCGTCCCGTCAGGGCAGCAGTCGGCGGCGGCTCTTTCTGCCCCCGCCGCTGCCGCGAGCGCGGACACGACGAACGGCAAGGAGGCGGGCGGCAACACCGGAACGGTGCTCGGCGTGGCAGTGGCCGTCGTGGCGCTGACGGCCGCCGGCGCCTCGTGGTGGCTGCGCCGCAGCCGCAGCCAGGCCTGACCGAAGTGGCAGGGGCGGGCAGTCCGGACCAGCGGGTGCAATGTACAAGGAGAACGCCCGATCCGAGACGCACGTACGCAGCTTTAGCGGAAGTTGCTCAAGCGGCTCGGGTCTCCGCCCGGCGGGACTATCGTCCACATCTCGTCAACAGTCCCGGCCCCGCCGGAGTCCGCCGTGTCCTCTCCCGCGCGTCACACCGCCCGACTGCCGCTCCGCACGATCGAGTTCCGGGTGGCGACGGCCCCGCCCACGACCGCCACCCCGGAGACCGCCCGTCATGCACACAGGATCACCTCCTGCCAGGAAGTCGCTGACCGTCCTGGTACTGGTCGGCGCCATCGTCGCCCTGTTGCTCGGCGGGGCCGCCCCCGCCCTCGCGCACACCGCTCTCAGCGGTTCCGATCCCGCTGACGGAACCGTCCTCGACGCCCCGCCCCGCCAGGTCACGCTCACGTTCACCGAGACGGTCAGCTTTCCCGACGAAGCACTCAGGGTGCTGTCCCCGGCCAACGAACGCGTGAACCCCGGCGCGGCCCGGCATGCCGACGGCAAGGGGAACACGGCCCGGGTGGAGCTGTCCGACGAACTGCCCCAAGGCACCTACACGGTGGCCTGGCGGGTCGTCTCCGCCGACAGCCACCCCATCTCCGGCGCGTTCACGTTCTCCGTCGGCAAGCCCTCCGATACCGCCGCCGCCGTGACGAGCGGTTCGCCCGACGACACGGCAGTCGGCCGCGTCCACGGCTTCTTCCGCTACGTCGCCTACAGCGGCCTCGCCCTCCTCGTGGGCGCGGCCGCGTTCATCCTCATGTGCTGGTCAGGGGCAGCGGCGCTCCGCCCGGTACGACGGCTGCTGGTTGCCGGATGGGCAACCCTTGCAGCGTCCACCGTGGCCCTGTTCCTCCTGCGCGGCCCTTACGAGACGGCGGGACCGCTGACGTCGGCGTTCGACCTGGCCCAGCTGGTCCGGACCGCAACCGGGAGGCCGGGGACCGCACTGATCGCACGGCTCGCGCTGCTGCTCGCTGCCGCCGCTGTGATGCGGTGGCGCCCGCCCGCGCGATTCGCCGACCGGGACGACGCATCGCAGCGGCCGGACCTCGATCTCCGTGTCCGCTTGACCGGGGCAGGGTTCGCCTCGGGCCTGGCTTTCACCTGGACCGCCGCCGAACATGCCTCCGCCGGGCTCCAGGTGCCGCTCGCCATTCCGGTCGCCGCGCTCCATCTCCTGGCCATGGGGGTCTGGCTGGGTGGCCTGGTCACGCTGATGATCGCCCTGCGAGCCGAAGGGGCCGGCGGGCCCGGCGTCCCCGCGCCCGCACTGGCCCGCTTCTCGGCGCTGGCGTTCACCGCGGTCGCCGTTCTGGTCGGCACCGGGATGTACCAGTCCTGGCGGCAGGTCGGTTCATGGGAGGCGCTGACCACCACGTCGTACGGCAAGACCCTCATCGTGAAGGTGGCCGTCGTGGTCCTCGTCCTGTATGTGGCTTCGTACTCCCGCCGTTGGACCGCCCGCCTCCGCGACGAACCGCCATCGGCCGCCGAGGCATCGAGGACGCGCGAGCATGATCAGGTGAGAGTGGCAGAGATGGCGGGGGCGCCCGGTTCCCCGGGGGCGACGGGTTTGATCAGCGGGCCCGAAGCCGCTGCCGCAGGCCGGGCGGGCGATGCCGCCGGGTCTGCGCCCGACGAGGTGACCGACCGGTACCGGCGCGGCCTGCGCCGCACCGTGGCCGCCGAAGCCGCGCTCGGCATGGTGGTCCTGGCGATCACCACCCTGCTCACCGGCACCCAGCCCAGCCGCGCCGCGGCCGTCGGGTCGGCCTCGGTCGCCGTCGGGCAGGAGCCGCAGGTGAAGGTGGTCACGCTTCCGTTCGACATGGGAACGGCCAACCACCGCGGCAAGATCCAGATCACGCTGACTCCGGGGCGTGTGGGCGAGAACACGGTCGAGGCCGTCGTCTACACCGACGACGGTGGCCTCGCCACCGTCCCCGAGCTCCGCCTCGCCCTCACCCAGCCCGACCTGGCGATCGGCCCGCTCGATGCCAAGCTCAAGGACCAGAAGGGTTACTGGGCCACCTACGACCTGAGGCTGCCCATGCCCGGCGAGTGGACCGTCGATCTCACGGTGCGCACCTCCGACATCGACCAGACCACCGTGCACGGGACCGTCCGCATCACGTAGCACCACGGTGCGGCCGTCCTGCGGTTCCGGGAGCGCGGGCACCGGGCGGTCGGCCACGGCGCGACGGGCCTCGCCACGGCCCGCACCTGCTGCGGGCGCCCTGAAGGAGCTCGGGGCGCGGCCGGGTCTGCCGGACCGTCCGGAGCTCGGGTGCCGGGAGGGTAGCTCTCGTGGGGGAGGCAGTCCTTCGTGCGGATGACGCACGTCGTCGCGGGGTGGGCCATGGTCGGGTCATGTCGATGATGGATTCCTTGGACGACGCAGTGCGTCCCCTCCCGCGCCGGACAGTCCGCCTGAGTAAGTGGCCTGGATACGCTGCCGCGGCATGGGGTCTCTTGTTCGCCGTGCCCAGCTTCGTCTGGGCGACGGGCATTACCGTCGGCGCGCAGTCCACGGTGTCGCCGTCGTTGGTGGAGCTCGGTCGTGACGGAGTGCCGTGGTTCGTGGCCGTCCTGGTGGCAACCGGCGTCCTGAAGCTCTTCGGGGCACTGATCGGGATCGGACTGACGCGACCGCGGGGCTCGCGGATCAGCCGGCTCCTGGTGCTCTGCGGCGGCGGCGCGGCGACCCTGCTCACTTGGCACGGCGGCCTCTTCGTCGTTCACGGTGTGCTGGTGGAGGCCGGGGCCGTCTCTGTTGAGCCGGACCTGGCTGGACTGACCGCCTGGTACCTCTACCTGTGGGGGCCGTGGTTCACCGTCGGCGGCCTGGCCTTCGCCGCGTCCACCGCCCTGTATGTACGCCGACACGATGACCGGGGCAGGCTGCGGCTCTACGGCGCCTCGGGCGCGCTCGGTGCGCTGGTCCTGTCCGTAGCCTCGACGGCTACCGGTATCGGTTGAGCGCCGGCACACGACTGCTGGGTGAGGTGAGCCCGTGACGGCCGGTGTGATCACGGAGCCGGAGCCGTCCTGCACAATCCCGTTCACGCGTGCTCCTGGCGGGCGGCGCGGGCCGGATACCGGTAGGTCCCGGACGGATCCCCCGCACTCTTGATGCATTCCGATATCGGCATATGATGGGGTCATGGCACGAGCGGCAACGACCTCGGACGCGTTCAACGCGATCGCCGAGCCGCAGCGGCGGGAGATCCTGGTGCTGCTGCGGGACGGCGAGCGTCCCGTGACCGAGCTGGCGCGGGACCTGGGAATGAGCCAGCCGCAGGCGTCCAAGCACCTGCGGGTCCTCCGCGAGGTCGGGCTGGTGCGGGTCCGTGAGGCGGGCAAGCAGCGGTTGTACGGCCTCGACGCCCGCGGGCTGCGGCCGGTACACGAGTGGGCGGGCGGCTTCGAGCGGTTCTGGAACGAGACCTTCGACCGGCTGGACGACTACGTGCGGGATCTGCGACAGGCAAGGCAGGAGGAACCACCGGATGACGACGAACAGTAGTGGCGGCCGGCCTGGCCGCGCGGCCGCGGACCGCGAGGTCGTGCTCTCCCGGGCCATCGGCGCCCCGCGGGAGCTGGTGTTCGAGGCGTTCACGCAGGTCCGGCACCTGTCGCGGTGGTGGGGACCGGACGGGTTCACGACCACGACGCGGTCCTTCGAGTTCCGTGTGGGCGGGGCTTGGGACTTCGTCATGCACGGACCGGACGGGACCGAATACCAGGAGTGGATCACCTGGACCGAGATCGTCCCGCCGGAGCGGATCGCGCTGGTGCACGGGGCGTCCCGCGACGACCCCGACGCCTTCGAATCGGTCCTGACCTTCGAGTCGGCCGGCGAGGAGACCCGGATCGTGATGCGCACGGTGTTCCCCACCAAGGAACTGCGCGACGAGGCGGTGGAGAAGTACCACGCGGTCGAGGGCGGCGAGCAGACGCTGCGCAACCTGGCGGCCTACGTCACCGAACTCACCGGGAACGAGACCACCCGGGACGAGACCACCCGGGACGAGACCCCCCGGGACGAGACCACACCGAAGGGAGCGGAGGGCTGATGGCCGGGAAGGTGTTCTTCAGCGTGACGATGTCGCTCGACGGCTTCATGGCACCGGAGGCCGTGCCCGTCGAGGACGTCTTCTCGCCCGAAGGTCAGAACGACCCGAGGGTCCAGCGCTGGATGGCGAAATGGTCCGAGCTGCAGGCGTGGCTGTTCCCCCAGCGATGGTTCCGGGAGAACCTCAAGCTCGGCGAGGGCGGCGAGGAAGGACTCGACAACGACATCGCTCGGGCGACGTACGAGCGCACCGGCGCGAGCGTCATGGGCAAGCGGATGTTCGAAGCCGGCGAGCTGGCATGGCCGGAGGATGCGCCGTTCCACACGCCGGTGTTCGTCGTGACCCACACCCAGCGTGGCCCGTGGGAGCGGCCGGGCGGCACGACCTTCCACTTCGTCAACGACGGCATCTCCCAGGCACTGGACCAAGCCTGCGAGGCCGCCGGCGACCGCGACGTCCGCATCGCCGGTGGCGCCGAGACGATCCAGGAGTACCTGGACGGCGGTCTGATCGACGAGTTCTCGATCACCCTCGCGCCCGTGCTGTTCGGCACCGGCATCCGTCTGTTCGACCGCCTGGACCCGGACCGCCTCGTCCTCGACCAGACCCGCGCGGACGCAACGTCCCGGGTGACCCACCTGACCTACTCCGTCGGGAAACGCTAGCCGGCGGCCCCCGCCCGGCGCCTGCCCCGTCGGCGGCGCGGGTACGGGAGGAGCCGCGGCGAGCGCTTGGCGGCCACGTCCTCGACCCAGCCGAAGCCCAGCACCAGCAGGCCGAGCAGCGGGATCGCCACCAGCAGCGTGAACCATTGGCTGGCCAGCAGCCACTGGAAGTGCTCGTAGACGAACTGGACGGACCAGAGGGGGTCGATCAGCGGGACGGCGGCCACCAGCGCGGCCTCGTGCCACAGGTAGACGCTGACAGCGCGTGCGTTGAGCAGGCCGACCAGGCCGTTCCACCGTTCCAGCGGCCTGGGCCACTGCTCCCAGGATGGGCTCACGTGGAGCAGGATGGCCACGAAGCCCAAGGACCACAAGGCCTGGGCGATCGGCCAGGACTCGATGTCGGTCGGTTCGACCGGATCGGCCGGCCGGGTCTGCAGGTACCAGAACGCGGCCACCATGACCAGTGGCGCGATGGACGGCAGTACGTACTGCGGGATCTTCTTGAGCAGCCCCTCCTGGTGGGCCATGCCGAGGATCCAACAGGAGCCGAACAGGGTGAAGTCGTTGGCGGTCTCCCAGACCCGGCTGTAGATGAACTCCTGGTCGGCGAAGAAGGTGTTCATGACGATGCACAGCGCCAGGGGAGTGCACAGCGTCACCACCGGAAATCGTCGCAGTGCCCGGAGCATCAGCGGTGAGAACAGCACGTACCACAAGTAGGCCCGCAGGTACCAGAGCGGGACGATGACCTGTGCGGCCCAGGTGTGTTCCACGTGGTGGAGACCGGGCAGGCTGTCCGCGTACGGCGGCGTGCTCAGCGGCAGGATCCAGAACGCCAGCTTCGCCCACCACCAGGTGGGGTGGCCGTCGGAGCGGGGGCCCCAGCCGTCGAGGATCTCAAGGGCGATCATGATGGCGCCGAACAGCCACATCGGCGGCAGCAGCCGGCGCAGTCGGCCGCGGATCACGCCGAGAGCGGGGCGGCTGAGGGAGCGGGCCATGAGCGAGCCCGCCAGCGCGAACATCACGCCCATCGACGGGAAGACGAGGGGCAGCCAGAACCAGCCGAAGTTGTGGTAGAGCACGACGCGAACCAGTGCCAGCGCGCGCAGCAGGTCGAGATAGCGGTCCCGGCCGCCCTTGCGCTCGGACGGTGCCTCCGGTTCGACCTCCGGCTCGGGCTCCGAGCGCAGGACGGCGGGGATGCGCAACCGGAGGGTGTCCTGGGTACGCCCGAGGTCGATGGATGCGGTCACGGTCAGGCCTCCACCGGTGCAGCGACCTCGCCGGTGCGCCGGAGCTTCTGCCAGCGCAGCCGGCCACCGGTCATCGCCGTGATCGCGGACTGCAACAGGACGATGTACATCAGCTGCCGGTAGACCAGTTGCTGGATCGGCAGGCTGATCAGATGCCAGGGCTTCTCGCGGTCGAGCCGGAAGGCGTACCAGGACAGTACGGCCTGAAGCAGGATGAAGCCGCCCCAGCTGGTGAGGGTGACCGGGGCGTCCGCGAACAGCACCCCGTACAGCAGGAACATGTCGACCAGCGGCGCCAGCAGCGGGGCGACCACGCCGAACAGCACGATGAGCGGCAGTCCGATCCGGCCGAAGCGCCCGGCTGGGCCGCGGGAGGTCACGGCGCCGCGGTGCTTCCACATCGCCTGCATGCTGCCGTAGCTCCAGCGGTACCGCTGGGACCAGAGCTGCTGAAGACTGGCGGGAGCCTCGGTCCAGGCGCGGGCGTGCTCGGCGTAGACGATCCGCCAGCCGTCGCAGAGCACCGCGATGGTGATGTCGGTGTCCTCGGCGAGGGTGTCGTCGCTCATTCCGCCGACCCGCTGCAGGGCCTCCCTGCGGAAGGCGCCGACCGCGCCGGGGATGGTCGGAATCACGTTGAGCATGTCGTACATCCGCCGGTCCAGGTTGTGGCCGAGGACGTACTCGATGTGCTGCCAGGCGCCGATCAGGCTGTCGCGGTTGCCTACCTTGGCATTGCCCGCGACCGCGCCGATCGACGGGTCGCCGAGGGGTTGGACCAGCTCGCGGACGGTGGACGGCTCGAAAACCGTGTCGCCGTCCATCATGACGATGATGTCGTACGAGGCGGCCGCGATGCCGCTGTTGAGCGCGGAGGACTTGCCGCCGTTGACCTTGCGGATCAGCCGCACGAACGGCAGGTCCATCTCCTCGACGATGTCTGCGGTGCCGTCCGTGGAGCCGTCGTCGATGACGATCACTTCGATCGGGTAGTCGCTGGCAGCGAGGGAGTTGAGCGTGTTGGCGATGCACTCGCGCTCGTTGTAGGCCGGGACGAGGACGGTGACCGGCTCGGTGACGGGCGGTCCCCAGGCGTCCCGCCGCTTGGAGCGGCGGGCGTGGAGCGGGGCCAGAACGAGCATCAGTGCGAACCGGCCGAAGTTGAGGAAGCCGACGAGGGCCAGCAGCCCCACCAACACCGGCAGGGTGAGCACGGCGACGCGGGTGGCGCCTATGAACCCCTTGCCCGCCCACAGCTGGAACCCGTGCACCGGCACGGTCGCGCTGGAGGCGCCGAGCGCCTCGGAGATGGTGGTGAAGCGGTAGCCCTCGGCCTGCAGCTTGTCGATGACCTGCCCGAGGGCCGCGATGGTCTGAGTACGGTCGCCACCCGCGTCGTGCAGGAGGATCAGTTCGCCCGCACCGGGCTTGGACGGCATCGCGGCCTTGACGATCGCGTCGACGCCGGGACGCTTCCAGTCGTCGGTGTCGCGGTCGATGAACGCGGTGAGATAGCCGCGCGCGCCCACGTACTTCACCACCGGGTAGTTCCAGTCGTCCAGTGCCGACGCGTCGGAGGAGTACGGCGGGCGGAACAAGGCGCTGTGGACGCCCGCGACGCCGGCCAGCGCCAGCTGCGTCTGCGCCAGCTCCCAGCTGATCCGGGCGTGGGACTGGTACACCAGATCGGGGTGGGTGAAGGTGTGCACGCCGAGCTCGTGGCCGCCCGCGACGATCTGCCGGATCAGCTCCGGATTGCGCGTGGTCATCGCGCCGGTCACGAAGAAGTCCGCCCGGACGTGGCGGGCCGCGAGGACCTCCAGGATCTTCGGAGTCCACTCCGGAGAGGGGCCGTCGTCGAAACTCAGAACCACGGTGCGGTCGGGGATCTTGTAGCTCACGGGGTGCGCGTTCTTGCTGCCACGCGCGTCGATGATGGGGCCGCCCTTGAGCAGGTTCTCCGGCACGGTGTCCTTGTCGACCGAGATCGCGATCCGGGTGTCGTGGAACGCCTCGTTGGTCGCGAGGCCGCGCAGGACGAGGAGCGCGAGCAGGCAGGCCAGCAAGGACAGCGGCATGAAGAAGCGCAGCGGCGGCGCGGCCAGTCGGCGCGGCCGCAGCAGGGACTGCCGGCGGCGCTGGTGGCGGGACAATGACGCTCCTGGAGATGGATGGTGCGGACGATCAGGGGCGCTTGGTCGGTCGGCTCGAAGGCGAGGCCCCGCGCGGCACGGTGTTCGGCAGCTTCGACGTGGTGGTGGCCGAGGTCTTCGGCGTCTTCGACGTGGTGGTGGCCGAGGCCTTCGGTTTGGCTGTCGCCGACCGTGTCGCGGTCCGAGGCGAGGACGACGACGAGGACGACGGGGTGTGTGACAGCGACGGCACGGGTGAGGGCGCCGGGGCGGCCGCCCGCGAGGGCTGCGCCGGTATGCCCATCGCCGGGGCGTCAGCCTGCACACCGATCAGGCTGCTGCCCATGGCGACCGCCAGGACCGCGCCGACCACGGAGACCGGCCAGCCGAAGCCCCGCAGCAGACGGCCACGCAGACCCGATTGGTCGACGAAAACCGGTGCGGGAGCGGGCTCCTCAAAGCTCGACTCGGACATTCCAGGCTGTTCCCGGTCTGCCGACCCAAGGTCGAGGGACGTGATGGCTGAGCGCACCTTGCTTGGCCTTTCAGTGCAGGGTACGTAGACCGCGGAAGCTAGGGCGAACGCTAGTGCACCGCCCTGAATCGAATTGGGCTCGATATGTGCATTTGGCGCGGTCTGCTCAAGTGCTGTAATCGGATCGAAATGCGAATCGGTGTGTACCGGCCGGTAAGCGCGCCGTCTACTTATCGGCAAGTGATCAGCCGAAGTCATTCGCGTCGATCTTGGGCGCCATTCCCCCGGTTCCCCACTGTGCGCGGAGGTTGGGGCTTGTGCACTTGGTTAGGATGACCACCTCGTCGGATCAGTAATTGATCTTCACGCAGAGGGCGTGTCCAGGTACCGCCTCTACGCCCCCAAGGAGCCCGTGTGAGCCAGCCCCGCCGCACCTCTCGTCGCCGCGCGTGGGCCGTGCTCACGATGCCTGCCCTCCTGTGGGTACTCGCCGCGTGTTCAGGCAGCCCCGTGTCCGGCACGGGCGCCGATGCCGCCGCGCCCGCGCAGGGCGCATCGCCGACCCCGTCCGGACCTCCGGGAACCCTGTTCGACAACTTCCACTACAGCGGCCCCGACGACCCCGCGCTCACCGCCCACGGCTGGGAGGTACGTACCGGCGGGGGCGGCCCGGGGATCAAGGACACCTGGTCCACCGCCGGTGCCGGCTTCCCCTCCGACGCGACCGCCCAGGGCGGAAAGGTCCTGCAGCTGCAGTCCACCACCGACGGGACCAAGCAGGGCACCAAGCAGGTGGAGGTGCAGAGCACCGGCGAGAACCTCTTCACGGGGACCTTCGCCGCTCGGGTCTACCTCGGGGACAAGCCCACGAGCGGTCGCAACGGCGACCACGTCGTCCAAGCCTTCTTTCCGATATCCCCCTCGGACTCCTCGACCGACTACAGCGAACTCGACTACGAGTACCTGCCGAACGGCGGTTGGGGTTCGGTGGGTCCGCAACTCGACACCGTCAGCTGGTACAAGGCCGATCCGCCGGACCGGGTCAGCCACACGCTCAAGCAACGCCTTGAGGGTTGGCACATCATGATGGTCACCGCCGTGAACGGGAAGGTCACTTACTCCCTGGACGGCAAAGAGCTGTTCACCAGCTCCGGAAAGTATGTCCCGCGAGAGAAGATGGACATCCACTTCAGCAACTGGTTCATCGACCTTCCCTTCAAGGGTGGGCCGCGCACTTGGGACATGAAGGTCAACTGGCTTTACTACAAGGCCAATGAGGCCGTCTCCCAGGCTGACGTCCAGAAAACGGTGGACGGCTTCTACAGCGCCGGCACCAACTACATCAACACCGTGCCGAATTCCTGATCCCGACCCGGGGTCTTTCCAATGGAGGGACCCATCCTGATCCTGCGGTGCTGCTTATGCCGCCGACCGCCTGCGGGGCTCCGCGGTGGAACTCCGCTGATGGACAAGCACCGTTGGACGGCAGACGCATGATCGGTACCGGTGATGCGCAGCGGCCGCCTCCGGACTTTCCCTGGCGGGCCGGCCTCAGGTACGCAGGTATGAGGCGCCGTTGAGGTCCAGAACCGTCCCCGAGGCCCATTCGGCAGCCGGTGACGCCAGCCACAGCACGGCCGCAGCGATCTCGTCCGCCGACGCCACTCGCCCGAACGGGCTCTGGGCGCGGATCGCATCGCCCTCCGCTCCACTCAGCCGGTGCGCGACCCGCTCCGTCTCGAAGAAACCGGGCGCGACGGAGGCGACGCCGATTCCGTACGCGGCGAGGTGCACCGCGAGGGACTGGCCCAGCGCGTGCACCGCCGCCTTCGTCGCCCCGTACGCCGGATGGTCGGGCTCGCCGCGGAAGGCCCCGCGCGAGCCGACGTTGACGATCCGCCCCCCGCAGCCCTGCTCGATCATCCGGCGCGCCGCGAGGTGGCTGAGGTTCGCCGCCGCCAAGAGGTTGACCGATACGTGACTCTGCCAGGCGGCCGCCCATTCCTCGTACGCGGTGCCGGCGAGCGGATGCGGGAGGTTCACGGCGGCGTTGTTCACCAGCACGTCCAGCCCGCCGAGCCCTGCGGCCGCGGTCTCGGCGACCCCCTGCGTACCGCCCGGGGTGGACAGGTCGCCCCCGGCAAGCACATGCCCCGTACCGGCGAGGGAACCGAGGGTCTCCTCGGCCTCCGCACGCCGTGAGCCGAAGTGGACAGCCACCCGGTCCCCGTTGGCGGCGAACGCCTGGGCGAGCGCACGGCCCAGGCCCCGTGAGGCACCGCTGATGAGCACACGACGGCCGGTCGGCGCAAAGGCCCGCGTGCTGGCGCTCGAAGAGAAGGGATCGACGGAAGGACTCAACTCTGCGGAAGTCATGTGGATCATGATGCCCCTCGGGCCGCCCAGCCGGATCGGCGCCTCACTCCTCGTCCCGTCCCGCGCCGCTCACCGCATCGACCCAGGCCGCCTGTGGCCGGGTACCCGGCACCGGGCGCGCCCCGGCCGTGCCGGCAGGCCCTGAGCCCGACGGAAAGAAGTCCTGGATTCCTGTCACGTTTGCGGGCGGGCGTCCGTCAGTGCTGTGAAGACGCCGATGAGGCCTGGTTGAAGGAGAGCAGCAGTCATGACGAACACCACCACCTCCATCTCGCGGATGCCCAACCCGGGCGAGTTCGTCCCGGAACTGAGCGACATCAGCGCCGCACTGTTCCGTGCCACGGGCAACCGCTCGGTGCCCCGCGCGACGATGAGTCTGGTCCACCTGCGCGCCGGCCAGATCGTCGGCAACACCTACCTGACGGTCCTGAACACCGCCTTCCTGCGCAAGGCCGGGGTGTCCGAGGAGCGCATCACGGCCGTGTCTTCGTGGCAGGACGCTCCGTATTTCACCGACGCCGAACGCGCCGCCCTCGCC
This sequence comes from Streptomyces sp. NPDC051109, assembly GCF_044455885.1. Classification (NCBI taxonomy): domain Bacteria; kingdom Bacillati; phylum Actinomycetota; class Actinomycetes; order Kitasatosporales; family Streptomycetaceae; genus Streptomyces; species Streptomyces sp. NPDC051109. Next base: position 44,118 of record NZ_JBITFF010000014.1, on the reverse strand, counting down.
TTGGCGGAGGCCGTTCTCCAGCCCGCCCCGCACGGCCGGGAGCGTGTCTCCGACGAGCTGTACGCGGAGGTGGCGAAGCACTACGACGAGAAGGCGCTCGCCACCCTCACCATCGCGATCGGCCAGATCAGCTTCTTCATCGCGCTGGCCCTCATCGGCAAGCCCCAGCCGGTCAGCTCCCTCGCGGGCCAGCAGTGGGACTGACCTCATACCTGGCCGGTCAGCCGGGCCGGGTCTGACCGGGAGCGCGCGGTTCTGGCCCGCTGCCTGCGCTGCAGCCGCTCCGCGGGACGGACCTGCAGGGCGTCGAACTGCTTGAGTGGACCGTGGGCATCGTCGTCGGCGGCGTACCCGGCTGAGAACCAAGTGGGGTGCGCGCCGGCAGACGTCCTCGCGGTGGCCGACCGCCACTGCACTTCTGTCCTGTGCGACCACGCCGCACGGGGGGTTCTCGGTTCCGGGTCGCTGCGTACTTCACGTTCGGCGTGGAGAGGCAGGTGCGCGGGCGGCCAGGCGGCGCAAGGCGAGCGTGCCCCCGATGCCGGGGATCGCGGCAACGAGCGTGGCGGTGCGGTCCGGGCCGGCCTCGCGCGCGGTCGCGATGACGGCGATCAGGTAGGCGCAGCCGTGGAGGGGGCCGATCGCCGAGGCGACGGCCGGCTGTTGCAGCACGGCGAGGTTGGCCAGCAGCACCAACAGGGAGAGGAGTTCGACGGGGGCGCTGAGGCGCAGGAGTCGGCTGGGTGGGTGCATGGTCAGGCTCCTGTGGTGGATCCGGGGCGGATGATCATCAGAACGGTCACCGTGGCCCAAAGTAGGTTGAAAACCCCTGTGAACAGGCCGAGTTGTCCGGCGAGCCGCTGGACGACCACGGGTTCCGGCGTCTCGGCGTGGCCGTCGAGGGCGGCCAGGGCCGAGCCCTGGCGGGGAAGGATGAGGGCACCGAGCACGGCGGCGGCCAGGACCGTGAGGGCGATCGAGGTGATGAGCCAGGCGCTGCCCAGGACATGGAGGCTGTTGGCGGTCGCGAGTCCGAACACCGGTACCGCCACCGCGATCACTGCGTAGACCCGGCAGATGCGGTGCAGAGTGCGGACGGTGGCGAGGCCGGAGGGGTCGTCGGGTGCGGCCAGGGCACGGCGGACGGCGGGCGGGAACATGCTGGCGGCCGCAGTGACCGGGCCGATGGTGATGATGGCCGCCAGGACGTGGACGGCGAGGAGGAGTTTCGTCACGGGAGGGCGCTTTCGGATGCTCAGGAGTCGGAGTCGGAGTCGGAGTCGGAGTCGGAGTCGGAGTCGGAGCCGGAGCCGGAGTACGGCCTGGCCGGTCGCCTTCCTACGGGGGTGTTGAGGGCGAGGTTCCAGCCTCGAACGGCACGATCTGACACAGCATCGGCAGTGGTCCTCTCCAGGGGGCGCGACACCCTACGCCGGGTGCCGGAGCCGACGGTAGTCACCGTCAATGATGATCAATAGTGGCTGGATTGCCAGCTTCCACCGGATTCCAGCCAGGGAGGAAACCGGCTGTTCGACAGGGCTGCGTCGCAGTCGGATGCGCGATGTGGCCACCTGGGCGGCTTGGCCGGAATGCGGTAGAGCCCTAGGGTTGGGCCATGCATACCGTGGCCGTCCTCGCGCTGGACGGAGTCATCGCCTTCGACCTGTCCACTCCCATCGAGGTCTTCGGACGCACCCGGCTGCCCGACGGCCGCCCCGCCTACCGCGTCCGCGTCTGCTCGGCCGCGGGCGAAGTCGACGCCGGCGCGTTCACCCTCCGCGCACCCTGGCCGCTGCAGGCCCTCGCGGAGGCGGACACCATCGTGCTGCCCGGCGTGGCGGATCCCGACGTGCCCGTACCGCCCGAGGTCCTCGACGCGCTGCGCGAGGCGGCCGGGCGGGGCACCCGCATCACGTCGATCTGTACGGGCGCCTTCGTCCTCGCCGCCACGGGCCTGCTGGACGGGCTGCGCGCCACCACCCACTGGCTGGCCGCCCCACTTCTGGCCGCCCGACACCCCGCGGTCGAGGTGGACCCCGACGTTCTCTACGTGGACAACGGGCAGTTCCTGACCTCGGCCGGAGCCGCCGCGGGACTGGACCTGTGCCTGCACCTGATCCGGCGTGACCACGGCTCTGCCGTGGCTGCGGACGCCGCCAGGCTGGCCGTCATGCCGCTGGAACGCGACGGCGGTCAGGCGCAGTTCATCGTCCACGAGCATCCGCCCGCCCCGCGCGGATCGGCTCTGGAGCCGCTGCTGCGCTGGATGGAGGACAACGCCCGCTGCGAGCTCACCCTCGACGAGGTCGCCGCGCAGGGCGGCATGAGCGTGCGCACGCTGAACCGGCGCTTCCGCGAGCAGACCGGCACCTCGCCCCTGCAGTGGCTGCATCGTGCCCGGATCCGCCAGGCCCAGTACCTGCTGGAGACCACCGGCCACCCGGTCGAGCGGATCGCCTCCCAGGTCGGATTCGGTTCGCCGACCGCCTTCCGGGACCGCTTCCGGCGTATCACCGGCACGAGCCCGAACGCCTACCGCCGCGCCTTCCAGGGCCAGGCCGCGCAATGATCCCGGCCCGTCGGCGGCTCAGCGGCTCGGGTGGCGACCGAAGGCGCGCGGCAAGGGCTCGGGCCTACCGGGCGGAGCGCAGCGCTCGCTCGCCCGGCCGAGCTCGCCGCGCAGGCAGGTGACCAGCGCCCGCAGCCGGGGCAAGGTCGGGGGACAGCCCGGCGCAGCCGACCCTTTCACCAGCGAACAGCGGTGAAGTCAACCGGTCGAGGCTGCAGCTGCCGAGTGCGCTCGGCCAGTGTTCTCAACCGCCGGGACATCTCGTCGGCGGGCAGCCGGCGGCGATCGCCGTGGCCCGGCAGAACCCATTCGAACCGGAGCCGTCCGGCCGTCCTGACCAGTGAGGCGGCCAGTTCCTCGACCGAGTACCAGGTCACACTGTCCGCGACTTCCAGATCGCCGGTGGTGCGTGACCAGTAGAAGCTGTCCCCGCTGAAGCAGTACCGGTCGTCCGCGAGGTAGAGCACGCTGCCCCGGGTGTGGCCTGGCAGCGGGTGGGCGGTGACTCCCTCGCTGATCTCAACAGGTTCGATACCCCGGATCACCTGGTCGGCGTCCGGCGCCGCATCGAGGTCGCCCTCGTGGATCCACAGCCGGGCGCCGAAACGGTCCGCGTAGCGGTGGCCGTGTGCGGCGTGGTCGCGGTGGGTGAGCAGCACATCGGTGATCGGGCCCACTGCTGCGTAGCGTTCGGCGAGTTCACGACTCCAGCGCGGTGTGTCGATCATCATGACCGTGCCGGAAGGCCGCAGGAGCAAGTAGGAATTGGCGCCGGCAGTGTGTGTCGAGTTGTGCCCGCACAGCAGTACGCCGCTGTCCAAGGCCATCGGAAAGGGGTCGAGTCGCTGGTCCGGTTGCCCGGACGAGGGGCGGATCGAGCGGGTGGGGCAGGCGAAGACGGCTGCGTGTAAGTCCCGCGTTTCTTTTTCACCGCGCGGCGGGCGCAGGATCTGGGACCTTCCGTCCGCCTCGCCGATCAGTTCGGGCGCGAGCTGTCGTGCGACATCGCAGTTGAAGCAGCGCTCATCCACGTACCAGCCGTCCACGGCAGGTGTCCTTCCAGGGGGTGACGCCCCACGATCGGGGCCGCCTTTCAGAGATACCCCACCCGCGGCGGGAACCGGTAGGCCCTGCCGATCTTGTACTTCCGGGCCCAAGGCGTTCTCTCGACCCGGCCGATGGCAGGGTCCGTGCCGGCCGTGAGACGCGCTCAGTACCGCTTGTTCACCGCGCGGTCCGCAGGGACCTCTTCCATTCATCGGAGGCGTTGGCGTTGAAGGTGTACATCCCCTGGAGGGTGGCACCCTTCTCCACGTCGACCACGCCGTGGTCGTAGGCGGGCCGCGAACGCGATGGCTTCGGCCTCCGTGGCGAACACCGCCACCTTCTCGAACGGAACCGGCCGCTCACCCGCGCCCGCCGGCACTGCGAGGGGTGTCCGTGCCCGCGAGGGCAAGGCGGTGCACCGAGGGCATGCCTGGCGGACGTCGACGCCGACGGGAGGCGGCCGCGACTGACAGGCGGGATCTCCTGTGAGTGCCGGTCGGCCTCAGCCGGAGGACGCGGCCGGCTTCGCCACCGACAGCGGCTCGGCGATGTCCTCCAGCGAACGCCGCTCCGCCTTGACCGCCAGGAACGCCGCCACCAGACCGGCGGCGCACATCAGCGCGGCGCCGATCCGGAAGGCCAGCGCCGTGTCACCCACCACGCCCGACTCCGTCAGGTCGGCGAAGATCAGCGGGCCGCTGATACCGCCCGCCGCGGTACCCAGGGCGTAGAAGAAGGCGATGGCCATCGCCCGGGTCTCCATGGGAAACACCTCCGACACGGTCAGGTACGCGCTGGAGGCGCCCGCCGATGCGAAGAACAGCACCACGCACCAGCAGACCGTCATCGTCGTCGCCGTCAGCGAACCCCGGTCGAACAGCCACGCCGTCCCGAACAGGAGCACACCCGACAGCAGATACGTGGAGGAGATCATGATCCGGCGCCCGACCGTGTCGAACAGCTTCCCGAGCAGCAGAGGGCCGAGGAAGTTGCCCGCGGCGATCACGGCGAAGTAGTAGCCGGTCCGGCCCGTCGGTACGTCGAAGAACGTCGTGAGGATCGTGCCGAACCCGAAGGTGATCGCGTTGTACAGGAACGCCTGCCCGATGAACAGCGACAGCCCGAGGACCGCACGGCGCGGATAGCGGCCGAAGACCGTCCTGGCGATCAGGCCGAACCCGATGCTCTTGCGCTGCCGGATGGTGATCTCACCGGCCGGCGACGGCAGCCGCACGCCGCCCTTCTCCTCCTCGATCCTGCGCTCCACGGACGACACCAGCTCCTCGGCGTCCTCGTCCCGTCCGTGGATCAACTGCCATCGTGGACTCTCCGGAACGTGTCGGCGTACGAGCAGGATGACCAGCCCGAGGACGACCCCGAGGGCGAAGCTCAGCCGCCAGCCGAGGTTCTGCGGAAAGACGTCGGTGTCCAGCATCACCACGGACAGCAGGGCGCCGCCGATCGCGCCCAGCCAGTAGCTGCCGTTGATGATGAGGTCGACCCGGCCCCGGTAGAGGGACGGGATCAGCTCGTCGATCGCCGAGTTGATGGCCGCGTACTCGCCGCCGATACCGAAACCGGTCAGGAACCGGAAGAGGAAGAACCACCAGGACTCGAACGACAGCGCGGTCATCGCGGTCGCGCCCAGATAGACGACCAGCGTCACCATGAACAGCTTCTTGCGGCCGTAACGGTCGGTCAGCCAGCCGAAGAACAGCGCCCCCGAGCAGGCTCCCGCCACGTAGAGGGCGGCGGCGATTCCGGTGACCTGGGCGGCGGTGATGTCGAGGCCACTGCCCTCCTCGGCGAGGCGTCCGGCGACGTTGCCGACGATGGTGACCTCAAGTCCGTCGAGGATCCAGACGGTACCGAGACCGATCACGATCATCCAGTGCCACCGGGACCACGGCAGACGGTCGAGACGGGCCGGCACGGCTGTGGTCACGGTGCCGGTGGTGGCCGGCGCGGAGCCGTTCGGCGACGAGGCTGATGCCATCGTTCTCTGTTCCTTCCTACTCGGTCCCCCCACCCTGCCGGGTTCCCACGAACCGTCCGGACATGCCACTCCGGCCGTGCGGCCCGACGCATCGCGAGGCCGGCGCGAAGCCGCTCGTCATCGACGACCATCAGTTCCGGCATGCCCGCCGTGAAGGACCCACACCAGCGATCCGGTGGTCGGAAGGGTGCGGCCACTGGACGGCGGGTGCCGAGTACGTCGACGCGGGGAGCGGACGGCGTGTGATGGTGTACCCGCCCGGCGAGGGGCGGCCGACCTTCCAGGTGAACCTTCAGGCCAACGGCACGCGCCTGGCCTGTGGGTGGACCGCGGACCTGACCGAGGCCGTCAGGGCGACGGCGGCATGGACGGGCGGCGCGGGGCTTGAGGAGACCCGGGGCCGCGCCCCGTTCATCCGGTTCAGGCCGTGGGCCCTCGCCCACGAGCGGGAGCCGTTCGGTGTCGTCGAGTTGACGTGGTGGGCCAAGCTCGACCGTGTCCACATGCCACCGTACGACCGGCACCCGCGCGCCCACGCGCTGCTGACGGCGGCGTACGCCCAGCCGGTGCTGCGCCGGCTGATGCCGGTCAACAGCCACTTCAACCTCTGGTTCTCCACCAGTGTCGAGGAGTTCTGGAAGGCTCGGATCGGCTACGTCATCTGCCCGTACGACGAGGGGCTTTACGGGGTGCGGAACGAGGGCGAGACGGTCGCGCGCACGGAGACGCCGGAGGAGGCCGTCGGCCTCATGGTGGCCGCCCTCCCGCAGGGGCTCGGGCCGGCGAGCTGAGGCCACCGCCTCCTGGCCGTCTGCGCGACCTGCGTAGCCCTCAGGCCCCGTCCGCCAGGCAGTATCCGGAAACGACCGCGTACGTCGGGTTCAACGGAGGCGCGTCCGTGTGGAACGCAGCCGGAACGCGGCGACGGGACGGCCGGCTCTGGGGCCGGTGCGTGACCGTATGCAGCGGCACGGAGTATCGCGGCCAGAGTCGGACCATCCGCCCGAACCAGGGCATCGCCCGGATCCCCGCGCCGTTCGGGAACATCCACTCCAACCGGTTCCACGCGTGCCCGCTGCCCAGTGCTGATGCCGCAGGCCGGCCGATTCGCCACCGAGAGCGAGACGTCAACGGAGAACCTCGCCCGTCGCCTCCCGGGGTTGCGTCCGGTCGGCAGTAGCTGATCGGCCCGGCTCGATAGCATGCGGCGCATGGCCATCACACTTGAGAACGTCGGCATCGCCGTTCGCGACATCGAAGCAGCGATCTGCTTCTTCACCGACCTCGGCCTCACGGTCGTCGGCCGTGACACGGTCAGCGGTGAGTGGACCGACACTGCCGTCGGCCTTGATGGCAATCACGCCAAAATTGCGATGCTCCAGACGCCCGACGGTCACGGTCGCCTGGAGCTCTTCGAGTACATCCACCCCGAAGCGATCGAGTCGGATCCCACTCGTCCCAACGAGATCGGAATGCATCGCGTCGCCTTCTCCGTCGACGACATCGATGCCGCCCTTGAGGTGGCCGCAAAGCACGGATGCCGTCCGCTCCGCGGTGTGGCGACCTATGAGGACGTCTACAAGCTCACGTACGTCCGCGGCCCCAGCGGCATCATTGTGATGCTCGCCCAAGAGCTGAAGAAGAACTGACGGCGCGCCCGGGTCCTACCCGCGTTCCCTCGTCGAGGTCGGCACGGCGCGGCACGGCGCGGTACGGCACGGCAGAGCTTCGCCGCTGCTGGGGCGGAGGCCCAGGGGACCGGTCGTACGGCAGTTGGGGGGTTCGCGGGCCCTCGCGGGCGCGGATGGGACGGCCGGGGACCGGGAGCTGATATGCCGTCACGTGTCGCTCTGCCTGCCGCCACCCGGAAGGGACCGGTCCATGCCGCACTCGCCGACCACCCGACGACGCTGCCACCGCCTGCTCACCGGCTCCCTCGGCGCGTTGCTCGCGATCGCCGCCGCCACCGCGCCCGCCCGCGCCGACGTGGGGGACCTGAAGGAGTACCCGGTCCCCACCGCCGACAGTGCCCCGGCCGGCATCACTGCCGGTCCGGACCGCGCGCTGTGGTTCACCGAGACGGGATCCGGCGGCATCGGGCGAATCACCACCGGCGGCAAGGTGACCGAATACGCCGTGCCCACCGCGAACAGCAACCCCTTCGACATCACCACCGGCCCGGACCGCGCGCTGTGGTTCACCGAGACCGGCGCCGGCAGGATCGGCCGGATCACCACGGCGGGCAGGATCACCGAATTCCCCGTGCCCTGGGCGGGCAGCGGGCCGCTGGGGATCACGGCCGGAGCGGACCGGGCGCTGTGGTTCACGGACTCGGGTACGAACTCCATCGGGCGCATCACGACCGGCGGCCGCGCCAGCTCGTACCCCATCCCCACACCGGACAGCCTTCCGTACCACATCGCAGCCGCCCCCGACGGCTCGATGTGGTTCACCGAGATTCTCGCCGGCAAGATCGGCCGGATCGACCGGTCCGGCAACCTCACCGAGTTTCCGCTGCCCACCGGCTTCGAGTTCCCGTCCGACATCGCGTCCGGCCCCGGCGGCATGTGGTTCACGGCATCCGACCAGATCGGCAGGATCACCCTGCAGGGCGCCATCACACTGTTTCCGCGGCCGAACCCGGACGGCGGCGCCGACGGGATCACGCGCGGACCCGACGGGAACATGTGGTACGCCGACCAGTTCGGCCGCATCGGCCGGATCACCCCGCGCGGGGTGGTCACCGAGTTCGCGGTGCCGGGCGGCGCGGACAAGGTGCCTTTCAACGTCGCCACCGGTGCAGACCGCAACATCTGGTTCACCGAGCTGATCGGCAACGCCGTCGGTCGTGTGCAGGCGCTGCCCGGCCGGGGAGACCGCCCGCACGCCGCCGAGGTCACGGCCGCGGCAACGGCCCGGACCGTACGAGACCGCGAGCGTCCCGCCCTCAGGCTCCCGTGCGGCGCGGGCCGGGTGGTCAAGGCGCTCGCCGCCTTCTGCCGCTGACCACGCCCCGGGGCTCTGCCCCGGAGTTGCGGCTGCCGTCGGGTGGGCGGCAGCTGCGAGCCGGACGGCCTCCTTCGGAGCAACATGCGGGCCCGAATGGGCGCTTCCCCGTGGCCTCCACGCGCCCGGGGGCAGTTCCGGGCCTAGCGTGTTCGCCGAACGGAAGCGATGCGCCGCCGAGCGCGCCGCCGGACCGGACGAGCCACGACCGGATGGGCGCCAGCGCCGGCACAGACAGTGCGGGGGAGACCGCGGCTGCCCGGCGCACCCCTTCGCCAACGCCCCATACTCCGGGAGTTCGGCATGTCCCGTATCACCATCAACGGCGTGACGGTGGACCCGCTGGCTCAGGCCGACGATCTGGCCACCGCCTCGCTGGTGTCCGAGGACGCCAGCGCGTCCAACTACCTGCTCGTCCAGACCACACACCCGCCCACGGCCGAGGAGAAGGACGAACTCGCGGCGCTCGGGGTGGTGATCCACGAATACGTACCGGACGACACCTATCTGTGCGGCTTCCGGCCCAGGGATCTCGATGCCGTGCGCGCGCTGCCGTTCGTGACGTGGGCCGATGTGTACTTCAAGGGCTTCAAGATCGCCCAGTCGCTCCGGTCGAGCCGGCTGCGTCCGGGGGTCGCCGTGCTGGCCGACCCCGCCGAGGCCGGGGGTCCTCGGCCCCGGACCATCGATGTCGTCCTGCACGAGGACGTCGATGTGGGCTCGGACGGGCTACGGGATCGGATCGCGGCAGCAGCCGGTGTCAGCCCCGGGGACGTACAGCCCGACCACGACAAGGTGCGCGTGACGGTCCGTGAGGAGGACCTGGCCGCCCTGGCCGCGCTCGACGAGGTGAAGGAGATCGAGGAAGTCCCCGAGAGGGTGCTGTACAACACCGTGGCCGGAAACCTCATGCACGCCCACGTGTCCTTCAACGGCACGAAGTTCCGGGGCGAGGGCCAGATCGTGTGTGTCGCCGACACCGGGTTCGACAAGGGGTCCGCCACCAACGTGCATCCCGCCTTCACCGGCCGGGTCAAGCGCCTGATCGCCCTGGGCCGTAAGAGTCCCGCGAAGGCGGACGATCCCGACGGACACGGCACCCATGTGGCGGGCTCGGTCCTGGGCGACGGGACGTCGGAGTCGATGGGCGGCGCCATCACCGGCACGGCTCCGGAGGCGAGGCTGGTCCTTCAGTCCGTGCTGGCCGACGACGGCTCGCTGTCCGGCATCCCGCCGCACCTGCGTGACCTGTTCGGGCCGCCCTTCCTGGAGGACGGGGCGCGGATCCACACCAATTCGTGGGGTCCGGTGACCCCGGGTCTGCCGTACAACAAGCCCGCGCGCGAGGTCGATCAGTTCGTCTGGGACCACAAGGACTTCGTCATCTGCTTCGCCGCCGGCAACGACGGTACGGACCGCGACGGTGACGGCCGCATCAATCTGAGGGCCGTCAGCGGGGAGACCGGCGCCAAGAACGTCATCACCGTCGGCGCCAGCGAGGGCGACCGCCCCGAGATCTCCCACACCTACGACGATCTGCGGCCGCTCTCGTACCCCGCACCGCCGATCCGCGGCGACAGGATGGCGAACAACCCCGCCGGGATGGCGGCCTTCAGCAGCCGCGGGCCCACCCAGGAGGGACGGATCGCGCCCGATGTCGTCGCTCCCGGCACGGCGATCCTTTCGACGCGCTCACGGCTGGCGTCCGACGACAGTCACTTCGGCGTCTCCACGGACCCCGCGTACATGTTCGACAGCGGCACCAGCATGGCGACCCCGCTGGTCGCAGGCTGTGTGGCGGTGCTGCGCGAGACGCTCGTGAAGAACGGCACGCCGGATCCCAGCGCGGCGCTCATGAAGGCCATGCTGATCAACGGTGCCGACGAGCTGCCCGGCCAGTACAACCCCTCCGAGGCGGGCGCCTCCCCGAACAACAGCTCCGGCTTCGGCATCGTCAACCTCCAGCAGGCCTGCATCCTGCCGACCGATGCCGGCCGAGCGGGGTTCACCGAGGCCAAGGAGCTGGACCAGGGGGAAGAGAGGTCGTTCCGCATCAACATCCCGGAAGGGGCGGCCCGCACCCTGAAGGTCACCCTCGTCTGGACGGACCCGCCCGGGAAGGCACTGCAGAACGACCTCGACCTGATCGTCCGGGCGGGCGGTCAGGAGCGCCACGGCAACATGGGCACGGATCCCGGGTTCGACCGTGTCAACAACGTCGAGCAGGTCAACTGGGAGGCCGTCCCGGCCGGGGAGGCAGAGGTTGTCGTCAGGGCCTTCCGGATCACCCAGTTCGCCCAGCCGTACGCAGTCGCCTGGCGCATTCTCTGAGGGGTACGCCCATGGTCCCGGCCCGTACGAGCCGGGACCATGGGCATGCATCGGAGCCCGTACTGCCGCCTTCACCCCCTGTCCCCGTGAGCTGCCGTTTCGTATGCTGGCGGTGTGCGGATGCGCCCCACTCTGAGCTGGACCCCCACCGAGGACCTGCCGCCCGGCATCACGGATCCGGAGCCGGTGGCCGAGGCGCTGGCCGCCGGCGGTGTGCTGGTGGTCAGCGGAGCGGGTCTGTCGACGGAGTCGGGCATCCCCGACTACCGGGGCAAGGGCGGGAGCCTGAGCCGGCACACTCCGATGACCTACCAGGACTTCACGGCGAGCGCGCGGGCCAGGCGCCGGTACTGGGCGCGCAGTCACCTCGGCTGGCGCACGTTCGGCCGCGCCCTGCCCAATGCGGGGCACCTGGCTGTGGCCGCGTTCGCACGGCACGGCCGGCTCGCGGGGGTGATCACCCAGAACGTCGACGGGCTCCATCAGGCCGCCGGCAGCGAGGGCGTGGTGGAGCTGCACGGGAGCCTGGCCCGGGTCGTCTGCCTGTCGTGCGGTGCCGTCAGCCCGCGTGGCGAGCTCGCCCGGCGGATGGAGGAGGCCAACGCGGGATTCGCGCCGGTGGCAGCGGCGATGAACCCGGACGGTGACGCCGACCTCACGGACGAACAGGTCGGTGACTTCCGCGTGGTGCCGTGCGCCGCCTGCGGTGGGGTTCTCAAACCGGACGTGGTGTTTTTCGGCGAGAGCGTTCCCCCCGGACGGGTCGGGCACTGCCGCGACCTGGTCGGCGGGGCGACCTCGCTGCTGGTCCTCGGTTCGTCGCTGACGGTGATGTCCGGGCTCAGGTTCGTCCGCCAGGCGGCCGAGGCCGGGAAGCCGGTGCTGATCGTCAACCAGGACCCGACCCGGGGCGACCGGCATGCGGTCGCCCGGGTCGCGCTCCCCCTGGGGAGGGCCCTCACCACGGTGGCGGAGATGCTGGGCATCCCCGCGGACGGCCCGCCCGCGGACTGACCGGCCCGCCTCAGGGGCGCCGGGCCGGGACGGTCGGAGTGCGGCCGCTGTGGACCGTCAGTTGAGACGTGCGGTGTTGCTGGCGACGAGTTCTCCGCCGACGAAGCCCTCCACGCGCGCGGAGTGGGCGGCGGCCGCGTCGGGGACGGTGACGTCGGCCTGGCCGTCGGACAGGTCGACGGAGGCGCGCGGGCGCTGGTCGACGTACACGTCCAGCCGGTCGATGTTGGTGACCTTCACCTTGAGCCGCAGAGCACCGCCGGCGGCGGCGGTCGCGTCGGTGATGTTCACGGCGTGCGGTGTGAGGCTCTTGAGGATCTCCCCGGCGCGCTCGAACAGGTCGGCGTTGCCTTCCATCAGGTCGCGGCGGGTCATCCGGTAGGGGACGTCCGGGGTGATGCCGAGGTCTTCCACCGGAGTACCGGAGTTCGCGCCGACCCGCAGGCTGCGGCGGATGGCCACCCGCATGCCGGCGCCCTTCGGCAGGGGCCGGTACGGCGTCTCGGGATCGCTGGTGAGGAGTTCGACGAGGTGTTTGTGCTCCCAGACGTTGGCGCCGCCGGCGCCGGTGTTCTCATCGGTGCCGAGGACGGGGCCGATGTGGTGGTCCTGGAATCCTGCGGCGAAGATGTCGGTGGCCGAGTAGCAGCGGGCACTGGTGATGAGGACGACCGGGCCGGCGTACTGCTGGCCGATCGCGTTGGCCTCGTTCTCGGGTGTGAGTGCCACGGCGCCGGAGTAGGTGGCCCCGATCTCCACTGCCTGTTCCATGGAGGGCAGCCAGGCGCCCAGTTCTTCCTGGTTGTTGCGGCAGATCCGAAGGTTGAGCGGGGTGTTGATGAACTGCGTCGGCTCGGGGGTGATGGTGCGGGGGGTGAGCGTCTGCAGCGCGAGTTCCGAGTTCCAGATGACGCCGCCGCCGTTGTCCCGGACGTCCAGGATCAGACCGCGGTCCGGCACCTGGCGGAGCAGTCTCACGAATTCGTTGATGAACCCTTCCACATCGTTTTCGTTGAAGGTGAAGATCCGGATGTAGCCGAAGGTGCCGGCGGCCGTCTGCACCTCTTGAGCGCGGAACACCTTGGGCATCGAGGAGGAGATCTCGCCGGCCCGCACTTCCGGGGCTGCCTCGCCCGCGTCGAGGGCCTTCTGCCGGGCGACGACCTGTGGCGCGAACAGCATCACCTTGGCGCGGTTGGCCTCGTCCATGTCGAGGTCCAGGCCCAAGGCCAGCGCGGCCCCAGTCGGCGCCGCCGCGTGGACGAACGTCGGGAGGAGGTTGTTGGCCACGATGCGCCAGCTTTCGCGCAGCTCTCGCGCGGTGCCGTCGGCGTCGACGTAGCTGACGGTCACCCACTCCTCGAACGGTGGAAGGTGCATGACGAGCGGACGCAGGGTCAGCGACTGGATGCCGCGGCTGCGGCGGGCGGCCGCGTTGCTGCCGGCGAAGCGGGCTGCGTTGAGGTCGACGGCCTTGGCGATGGGGACCCCGCTCCAGTGGGTGATCTCGACGCCGGGCGCGAAGCCGGGGGCGGAGAATCCCTGGGCCACGTGGGTGACCATGAAGTGCTCGCCCTGCGCGTCCTCGTACCGCTCGACGAGGAACGGCAGGAAGGCGATCTTGCCTGCGTAGGGGGCGGGGAGCAGGTAGTTGGTATGGAGGTCCCGCACCGAGTGGAAGATCTCCGACAGCTCGGCGTGGAACGTCCACTCCAGGGGCTTCGTCGCCTCGGTCTGCCGCTCCAGCCGCCGCCGCAGCACCCGTAGGCGTTGCACCGGGTTGACGGCGTACATTGCGGACTTGAGCGGCAGGTGGACGTAGTTCTGGTCCAGCATGAGCAGGGCCTGGTCCACGATGAGGATGCGCTCGGCCAGCGTCAGGGTGCCGGCGCCCGCGAGGAAGGCGGGCAGTTCGGTGGCCGCGGCCAGATGCTCCCTCACGGGTTCGGCGGCGTGGGGGACGAAATCCAGGGTGGAGCGGTCGGCGGGGTGTGCCATGGTGTGCCTCCCGGGCGGGGAACGGGTCGTTCGGGATCTTCACCTCAGCTATCGGAACCCGTCCGTGTACAGGTGAGCCGGGCTTCCCTATTTCGCCTGAAAGGACCCGTCCCCGCGGACAGCGACGCGGCCAGGGCGAACAGGGAGGGCAGCGCTCCGCGCGCAGCACGACACCCCCGTCCTCCTGTGTCCTGGAGGCGGGGGTGTCGGCGTACCTGGGCGCAGACCCTTCGCAGGGTCAGGTCATGCGCGGTCAGGCGGTCAGAAGGTGAGCTTGAAGTCGGTGATGGTGCCGGTGTCCGCGGCGCCCTTGTCCTGGACCTTCAGCTTCCAGGTGCCGTTGGCCGCGACGGCCGAGGCGTTGACGGTGTACGTCTTGTCGAGGTTCGCCGTGGAGTCCGAAGAGGAGTTCTGCAGGCGGTACGACGTCCCGTTGGGCGCCACGAGGTCGATCTGGAGGTCACCGATGTAGGTGTGGGTGATCTTCACGCCGACCTTGAGGGTGCTCGGCGCGTTGCCGGTGACGCCGGTGACGCTGACCGACGAGGTGACCGCGGGGCCGGGGGAGTCCGGGATCGCGATCCGGGAGGTGCTCTCGAAGACGTTGCCCGGGGTGGGCGTGCCGCCGTTCGAACGGGCGCCCACGTTGACGGCGGCCCAGGCGTCGGTGATGTTCTTGACCTCGGGGCTGCCGGCGCCGTACAGCTCGCTCGCCGCGGCGATCGTGCCGTCGCGGGCGCCCTTGTAGTCGGTGCTGGAGTTGAACTTGGTGGTGAGCGCCTTGTACCAGACCAGCTGCGCCTTGTCCCGGCCGATGCCGGTGACGGGCAGACCGTCGGAGGTCGGCGAGTTGTAGCTGACCCCGTTGACCGTCTTGGCGCCGGAGCCCTCGGAGGCCAGGTAGAACCAGTGGTTGGCCGGGCCCGAGGAGTAGTGGACGTCGAGGCTGCCGATGCCCGAGTACCACGCGTCCTTGGAGCCGCCGTCCTTGCTCGGCTTGTCCATGTAGCGCAGCGGGGTGCCGTCGCCGTTGATGTTGATCTGCTCGCCGATGAGGTAGTTGCCCGGCGCGCTGGGGTTGTTGGCGTAGAACTCGACGGAGGTGCCCATGATGTCGGAGGTCGCCTCGTTCAGGCCGCCCGACTCGGCGCTGTACTCAAGACCCGCGGTGGCTGCGGTGACGCCGTGCGTCATCTCGTGCCCGGCGACGTCAAGCGAGGTCAGCGGGTCGTTGTTGCCCGTTCCGTCGCCGTACGTCATGCAGAAGCAGCTGTCGTCCCAGAACGCGTTGACGTACGCGTTTCCGTAGTGGACCCGGGAGTAGGCGGCGACGCCGTCGCCGCGGATGCCGGACCGGCCCAGGACGTTCTTGTAGAAGTCCCAGGTGACCCCGGCGCCGTAGGCGGCGTCGGCGCCCGCGGTGGCGGCGTTGGAATTGGCCCCGTTGCCCCAGGTGTCGGTGGTCTGGGAGAAGAGCGAGCCCGTGCCGGACGTACCGTGGTTCAGGTTGTACGTCTTGTGGCCGCCGCGGCCCGCGTCGTTCAGCGTGAAGTTCGAACCGGACTGCGAGGTTCCGAGGGTGACCTGACCGCTGTAGTGGGTGTTGCCGACACCGGTCTCGATGCCCTGCCACTGGTGGAGCTTGGCGCCGGTCTTGGCATCGGTGATGACGTGGAGCTGGTTGGGGGTGCCGTCGTCCTGGAGCCCGCCGATGACGGTCTCGTAGGCGAGCGTCGGCACGCCCTCGGCCATCCACACGACCTTCCGGGGGGCCGCGTCGGCCTTGTCGGCCTTGGAACCGACCGCCTTCGCGGCGTCGAGGGCCTGCGCGGAAGCGGCCGCCGGAGCGTCGGCCGGTGCGGAGGTGGAGACGCCGGCCAGCTGGGCGGTGGACGCCTTGCTGACGCTCTGCGTCGTGTTGGCGGCCGTGCGGCTGACGATCAAGTCGCCGCCGAGGACCGGGAGTCCCTCGTACGTGCGCTCGTACCGGGTGTGGGTGGTACCGTCCTGGTCCTTGACCACATCGTGGACGAGGAGCTTCTCCTGGGAGGTGAGGCCGAGCTCCTTGGCCGTCGCGGCCGTGGTGCTCTGGGCCTTGGCTATGAGCTCGGCGCGCTGGGACGGGGTGAGCTGTGCGGGCAGCGCGCCCGGGTTCCGCACCGGCTGGCCCTCGGGAGCGGTGTTCGCGGACTGCTCGGACTGCGCGCTGGCGCTGCCTGCCTGGACACCTACGGTGAGCAGGGCGGCTGCGGCGAGCAGGGCACCAGTGGCGGTGGCGTTACGACGATGCGTGGACTTCACGCTGACTCCTCTTACCTGTGGGGGGTTACCGGGCGGCTGGGATGAGGCCGTCCGGGCAGAGCGTTGCGGAGCTGGTCCGTGCTGGGGATGGGGAGAGAGTGCCAGCGATCGCGATCTTTGTCAGGAGCGCGTCATGGAATCGGCCGAATCGGGTCCGGATTTCGCCGTTGGGTGTCCGCTGAGCGGACGTTCCGGGTGGCTGATCGAGAGCCTCGGACACACCCGACAGGCTGACCTGGGGCGGGACTTGCCGGGACTCGCTCCGGCCAGGGTGGGCAACTGGCTGTGGGAGTTCGCGGCGCCCGGCACGCGGGGTGCACGCGGTCGTGGAGGTGGCGTACTGCGCATTCAGGTAAAGCGTTCGGCATCAAGCATCAAATAGGCTTGTCTTGCACATGACTTGGCGGGTGAGATCGCGGAGGCCGCTCTGCGCGGCGCCACCCCCCCAGGGAGTCTGCAATGCATCCAGTTCGTCTTCGTCGTACGTGGCCGCGTTCCGCCGCCGGCGCGGCCGCTGCCGTCGGCCTCGCGCTCACCGCGATGGCGGCCGCCCCACTGACCGGTACCGCGACCGCCTCCGCGCCGCACACCTCAGCAGTCCCGCGCACCCTGGCCCGTCCGGCCATCGCGGGTCACCAGCTGATCCGCTCCGTGGGCAGCCCGCTCTCCATCGAGGAATGCCGGACCAAGTGGAAGATCGCCTGCTACACCCCGCTGCAGTACCGCGAGGCGTACCACCTGAACCCGCTGTACGAGGCGGGCATCACCGGTAAGGGCCGCACGATCGTCATCGTGGACTCCTTCGGCTCGCCGACCGTCCAGCACGACCTGGACGTGTACAGCAAGCAGTTCGGGATACCCAGCACCAAGGTGGACGTGGTCAAGTGGGGCAACGTCCCCGCCTGGGACCCGAAGAACGCCGACATGCTGGGCTGGGCCGGCGAGACCACCCTCGATGTGGAGATGGCGCACGCCGTGGCCCCGGACGCGAAGATCGTCCTGGTGGAGACGGCGGTCGCGGAGACCGAAGGCACCACCGGCCTGCCGGAGATGATGGACGCCGAGAAGTCCCTCATCGACCGCGGCATCGGAGATGTGATCACGCAGAGCTTCGGTGCGACCGAGAACACCTTCCCCGGTTTCGACAAGGGCGACTTCTCCAGCATCAAGAACCTGCGCTACGCCTTCGAGGCCGCCGCGCGCAACCACGTCACCGTGCTCGCCTCCTCCGGCGACGGCGGAGCCACCGACTACAACGCCGACGGCAGCGCGTACTACGACCACCCCGTCAACTCCTGGCCCTCCTCGGACCCGCTGGTGACCTCCATCGGCGGCACCCAGCTGCACCTGGACGACGCGGGCAGGCGGACCGCCCCCGAGAGCGTCTACAACGACAACGGCGCGAGTGGTGGAGGCCAGTCGCACGTGTTCAAGCGACCGGCCTTCCAGAACGGGGTCAAGGGCATCGTCGGCGCGCAGCGCGGCACCCCGGACATCTCCATGGCCGCCGCGGTCGACGGCGGCGCGTGGATCTACACCAGCTATGACCCGGCGTCCGCCGGCTGGGACGTCTCCGGCGGCACCAGCGAGTCCAGTCCGCTGTTCTCCGGCATCGTGGCCCTCGCCGACCAGGCCGCGGGAAAGCGCCTGGGCAACATCAACGAGGCGCTGTACTGCCTGTACGGGCGCTCCGCCCATGACCGTTCCACCGGTCTCGTCGACGTCAACGACGGTACGAACAACAGCTACGAGGGCGTCACCGGCTACACGGCGGTGAACGGCTACGACATGGCCACCGGCGTCGGCACGCTGGACGCGTCCCGCTTCGTACCCGCCCTCGCCCGCGAGGGCCGGCGCGGCTGACGGTTCGCGCCGACGGCCGGGAACGGGTGCGCTGCCTCAGGAGGCGGCGCACCCCGGACCCATGGGCTTCGTCCGGGTCGGACACTGTTGCGCCGCGAAGGACGCTAGTGGCCGCGTCCCCTCTGGATCTCGAAGTGGTCGATCCGCTGGCCCGTCTCGGCCAGTGCGCTGACCTTCAGCTTCGGAGAGCGGCCCGTCTCGACCTCGACCGCGAGGAAGGAGTAGTCGGTGTACCGAACCCGCGACCACTCGACCGTCTCGGTCGCCTTCGAACCGCCCTTGACCCACCGGTAGGACTCGACGCTGTCGCGGTCCGCGACGTGGCCCTCGTACGAGTCCGGCACCGGGAAGCTGTACAGCGAGCGCCCCGCCGCGCCGGCCGTGACGTACACGATGCCGTCTTGAGTGGGATCGGTGCGCTCGCCGATGGGAACCTTCCGGCCGACTTTGTTGCCCTTGATCGCGTCGGTCCGTTCGTACACGTGGTTGTGGCCGTTGATGACCAGGTCCACCTGGTGCTTCTCGAACAGCGGCACCCACACGTCGCGCACCCCGCCCTCCGAGGCGTGCGCGCTGGTGGTGGAGAACGCGCAGTGGTGGAAGAACACCACGATGAAGTCCACGTCGCGGTGGTGGCGCAGTTCGCCCAGCCGCCGGTCCAGCCACGCGGTCTGCTTTCCGCCGCTGATCCCGAAGTTGGCGGGGATCTCGTACGAGACGTCGTTCGCGTCGAGTGCGACGACCCCGACGTTGCCGTGTACGAACGAGTACACGCCGGGCTGGTTGACCGGGTCCGGGCCGTTGTCAGGCAGGGACCAGCGGGCGTTCTGGCCTCCGTAGCCCTGGGGTGAGTACCAGGCCTCCATGTCGTGGTTGCCGGTCGTCACCATCCACGGCACGGTCTTGGCCACCGTCTCCGTCTGGGCCAGGAACTGGTCCCAGGCCCGCGCGTCGTAGGTGTCGCCGGCGGTGCCCGAACCGGAGGAGTCTGCGTAGCAGATGTCGCCCGCGTGCAGGTGGAAGGCCGGGTTCTGGGCCAGCAGCACCGCGTCGTTGCCGAGCGCGTGGTAGCTCACGCCCTGGTCGCCGAAGGCGGTGAAGGTGAAGTTCTCGGCGCGCGAGGGGGCGGTGGTGAAGGTGCCGAGCGTACCCAGGTTGCGGTGGTCGGCAGGGTCGAAGCCGTCGTGCCCGACCCCGTAGTAGTAGGTCTGCCCGGGCCTCAGCCGGTCCAGGCCCACGTGCAGGTAGAACTGCTCGGCCGCGGCGATCTTGCCGCCGTTCAGGACCGGGGTGCTCAGGTGCCGGACCTCGGCGTCGATCTTCACGCTCAGCGCCCAGGGGCTGGTGCCCACGCGCAGGTACGGCTTCTTCACCGCGAACGGCACCTGCCAGGACACCCGCATCTGCGTCTTCGGATCGGCGCCGTACTGCAAGTGCCGTGCGAACGGTGCGGCCAGGGCACCGTCGACACCGCGGCGCTCGGTTGAGGTCGGCGTGGCCGGAGCCGCGTACGCCGACGACGCCGCGCCGACGCTCAGACCGGCACCGGCGACGGCCGCGGTCACCGCACCCGCGCGCATCGCGCCGCGCCGGGTGAACTTCGCACGCAGGTAGTCGTGCTGCTCGGCCATGCTCATCCGGGAGGCGAGCTTCTGGGGGATACCGAAATCGGGAAGGTCCATGGCCGCAAACCTCATCGTCCGAGACGACGCGGAGTTCGCCGGGAGGTGAACGGACGGGGGCGGAACTCCCATGAGAATCCCCGGAATCACCCATGTTCGTGCCACCCCGTCCGATGCCGGACCGATGCCGGGGCGACGGTGGCCGGTTCGGGCCCACGCCGCCATGCTCCGGGAGGCTCCACCCGAGGCGCCCTGGCGACTGCTCCGGCGGGCGGACCCAAGGGCGAGGTGTCAGTGCTCGCAGAGGGAGAATTCTCGCTCGTAGAGCTGCTCGTTGTGTTCGTCGACGAAGAACTTGCGTTCCTGCATGAGCTGTTCGCGGTAGATCTTCGCCTGTTCGAGCGTCATGGTCGAGGTGTCGAACCATGGCTGCTGCGGTGGCACGTCGGATGTCGAGACGATCCTCTCCGACGGGTCGACCAGGAAGAACGCGAGGATTTTGCGGTGTCCGGGGCGGGTGGTGTCCAAGAGGCGGAACGAGTCGACGCGGTGTTGCAGGATGTTCGGGAACGCCAGACAGCGGCCCGCCGGGGTCGATGTCGATCCCAGCACCTGGTTCAGCGCGTCCTCGTCCTCCAGACCGTAGACCTCGCGCAGACCGTTGCCGTCGTTCTGTTCGTAGTTCGGGTCGTCGAGTGCCGCCCGGAAACTCAGCCGGCTTTCGGTGATGTTCTCGCTGTCCCAGTAGTAGATGCCGGTCGAGACGATCCGCTCGTTCAACATTCCCTCGACATGCCAGGAACCGCCCGGGTACTCGGGCTTGTCCGGGGTGAGGTGAATGGTGGCGAGCTTGACGATGACCTGGAGACGCCGGCCGCGCAGGTCGACCCGGGCGGATGCATCGGGCAACTCGGGCGGGGTGAACGCCGGAGCGTCCGGGATGACCGGGCGGCGGTTCTCCCACCAGTCGTCCTGGGCCTGTTCCCACGCACCAACGGCCTCTGCGTAGGCATCGTCATCATCGTAGGAGTCCTCGTCCGGGTACTCCGGCTGCGAGTCGTACCACCCGTAAGGATCCGCCTCGATCCGCGGGGGCCGCGGATGGCGCAGATCGGTGAGCACGTTCTCCAGCAGGGGAAGCATCCGAGCGAACAAGTCCGGCAGGACCGAGGCCAGTTCGCGATGATGCTCGGGGTGGACGTTGTTGACGTACGAACGGAACGCGACATCGCCCTCCTCACTGACGTCGACGTCCGTGGGAAGCCACTGGAACTTCTCCGAGAACTCGTACTTCGCATAGCGGTCCGTCGGATTCTGCCAAGCCCTCTCGGGCGCTCCGCTCACCTCTCTCACCAGGCAGAACAGTGAAGGATGAACCAGATCCAGCACCTGGCCGTCGGATCCGGGGTGCCAGTCCTGCTCCGCTTCGGGGACCCGCTCCAGAACCTGAACCGCCTCGCGCAGCCGGCATCTGAGCTTGTCGTCGACCAGCGTGTCCGACTGCCACACCCCGTCGACGGCGGACACCTCGACTCCGGTTCGTCCGTCCCGCAGCGCGGCGTAATGCACGAGTTCGGCCAGCACATAACGGACCTGCGCCTCGGTGAGGCCCTGGGCGACGGCCTCCCGCGTCCACCTGGCGACGATGTCGGCATCGTTCATCTTCTCGAACCAGCCCGGCTTCGACCGAATGTGTGAGCTGCACTGCAGCATCTGAAGTTCCCGCAGCGTCCGGGGCGTCGCGAAGGGTATGGAACGGGATGCGTGAAAGGGCAGCGGGAAAGCGGACAGGCCGGTCAACTCTTGGTCCTCCCAGTCGGTGTGCGGTGGCGGGAAGGATACTTCAGCGGACTGACACCGCAGCCGTGCGACGTCGATCCGCCCCTGGTACCGCAACCGCCCCGGCATGCGGCTGCCACGACGAAGTCCACAAAGAGAGGAACCCCAGCCGACGCACGGCTGGGGTTCCTCGAAGCGGTGGGTACCGGTCAGCAGGTGAGGTTGCCCGGGCGGTGTACCACCCGTCTCCGCGCCGGCAGGCCGCCCCGAATCGCGATCACCGTGGATCGGACAGGTCAGCGCTGCAGGGTGAGGAGACCCGGCCGGTACGGCAGTTGGTCGTACGGGCCGCTGGCGGTGGGGGACTTGCCCTGGTAAAGAAGCTGCAGGTTGCAGGGGTCGATGGTCATCGTCTGGTCAGGGTTGTTGCGGACCAGGTCACCGTGGCTGATGTCGTTGGTCCAAGTGGCACCACTGTTGGCCTTGCCGGCGAAGGGGTTGCTCTCGCTGGCGGCCTGCGGGGTCCACGAACCGCTCAGGCTGGAGGCCGTGAACGAGCGGAAGTAGCGCTCCTCGTTCGCACCCCGAGCCTCGACGATCATGAGGTACTGGTTCTGGTCCTTGACCTTGTAGACCTGCGGTGCCTCGAACAGGTTCTTCACCGTGTCGCTCATGACCGTCGTGTACGAGGAGCCGAAGCTGCCCGGGAAGTTCCCGATCGGCATGCTCGCCCGGTAGATCTTGCCGTTGTCACCGGCGAAGAACAGGTACATGTTCTGGTCGTCGGCGATCAGGGTCTGGTCGATCGGGGCGGCGCCCGGGATGCTGCCGGTGAACAGCGGCTGCGGAGCGGACCAGCCGTTGGGGTTGGTGGGGTCGCTCGACGTGCGGTAGATGAAGGGCCACGGACCCCACTGGTACGCCAGCACCCAGATCTTCTTGGGCGCGAAGTAGAACAGCGTGGGCGCCACCGCGGTCTGGCTCATCCCGGTCTGACCGGCCGACGCCATGTCCGGCCAGTTCGTGAAGGGGCTGAACATCATCGAGCCGTACGAGGATCCCGAGGTGTTCGAGGCGTAGACCAGGTGCTTGCCGTTGTACACCACGTCGGTGAAGTCCTTCAGCGAGCCCCACCCGTTCGCCGGCTGCGCCAGCGCACCCGTCGACGTCCACCGGTACGTGGACGGAAGAGCACAGGTGCTGCCCGTAGGCGTGGGCATCGTCGGGGTCGACGTCCCGGACAGGCCGGTCCACTGCTGGTTGCCCCCGGACCAGCAGGAGTACAGCTGGATCTTGGTGCGGTTGGCGGTGGCCGCGCCGACGGCGTCGAGGCACAGCCCGGACTGGGCGCCGGCGATCGTGCCGTTGGTGTTGAGGTTCCACTGCTGGGCGGCGCTGCCGTCGCAGTCCCCGATGACCCCCGCCGTGCCGTTGGTGGTGCCCTTGGCCAGGGCGCTGAGGCACTTGTTGCCGTAGATCTTCAGCTGCTTGTCGGAGGTGTAGGTCCAGCGCTGGTTGGCCTGGCCGTTGCAGTCCCACAGCTGCGCCTGGGTGCCGTTGGCGGTGGTGAAGCCGTTGATGTCGATACAGCGACCGGAGGGTACGCCCTTGATCGCTCCGGTACCGGTCCCACCGGTGGTACCGGGGGAGGCCTTGAGGGCGTTCACGACAGCGGCGTGGGCAGCCTTGGGGTTGCCGCTGCTGTCGAACAGCAGGGGGCTTTCGGCGCTGCGCCAGGAGTCGCTGTCGCGGATGCCCCATACGGTGATTCCGCTGCACCGGGCCACGGACAGGCAGGCCTTGACCGTGTTGGCGTAGTGGGTGGGGGAGGCCCCGGCGATGTCCAGTTCGGTGATCTGGACGTCGACGCCCAGGGCGGCGAAGTTGGACAGGGTGGTCTGGAAGCTGGACGGCGGGCCGCCGGTGCCGAAGTGGCTCTGGAACCCGACGCAGTCGATGGGCACGCCGCGGGACTTGAAGTCCTTGACCATGCTGTAGACGCCCTGGGTCTTGGCGTCGGTCCAGTTCTCGATGTTGTAGTCGTTGTAGCAGAGCTTGGCGGAGGAGTCGGCCGCACGGGCGGTGCGGAACGCCTCCTCGATGAAGCCGTTGCCGAGCACGTTCTGGAATACCGAGCTGCGGTGCTGGGAAGAGCCGTCGGCGAAGGCCTCGTTGACCACGTCCCAGGCGTAGACCTTGCCCTTGAAGTGGGTCATCTCGGTGGTGATGTGGTTGTTCATCACGCTGCGCAGCGTGTTCGCGTCGCCGATGGAGCTGACCCAGGACGGGAGCTGGGAGTGCCAGTCCGTGGTGTGGCCGCGCATGCGCTGGCCGTGGGCCAGGGCGTGGTCGACGATCCGGTCGGCGGGACCGAAGTTGAAGTTGCCGCGGGACGGCTCGACGGCGTCCCACTTCATCTCGTTCTCCGGGGTGATCATGTTGAACTCCCGGTCCGAGATCGCGGCGTACCGCGAGTCACCGAGCCTGCCGGCCGCCACAGCGGTGCCGAAGTACCTGCCCGAGGGGGCCGCCTGCGTACCCAGGCTCGCGGCTCCGGCGGAGCTGGGGAGGAACGTCACGACACCGGCGACCAGCGCCGAGGCCGACAGCCCTATCGCGAATATCCGGCGACGCCGGCTGAGCCGGTGCAGGCCCTTCATGATTCTCCTCGGGGGTCGCGGGTCACCCTGGGTGCCGTGATCGTGTGCGCATCGGCCGGTACGGCCTGATCCGCCGCGGGGTGGGTGCGGTGCAGGACGTGGGGCCGATCCTGCGTACCGGTCGCCCGGGGTTCGTGGGTGTGTCGCGTCATGGGGGGGCTTTCTTCAGGAGATACGTCAACGGGAGAGTCGGGGAACCTGCCACACCGGCACGCATGGTGAGCGGCGGGAAAGGAACCCCACGCTATGGAGGCCTTTGAACGCGCGGTCTCGTAACAAAAAAGTCGCGTCGTCCGGTCGATTGCCCGGTGATGCATCTCGCAGGCGAAAAACGTTATGCGAAGCCCCGCCGTCGGGCCGCCCCTGGAGAAGGGGGCGCGCCGTCCTGATCACCAGTGAAGGATTTCTGAGTGCCACCGGTGGCGGTTGCGGTGTCAGCCTTCAGGCCGGTCATGGCGAGGCAGCCGTCGCTGCATGCGGATCGAGGCTGGATTCGGCGCAGCACTCTGTTCACTGCCGGGCTGAGAACGGCCTGGTGCCGGACTCCGGTGCAGGATCACCAGCTGTCACTGCGCTGCTCGGTCCGGCATGCTCAAGGAGTGGTGGCCCAGCCCCTGCGCACGATGAAGGAAGCCTGACCGGCGAAGGTCCGAGTGCCGTCGGAGCCATCGAGCCAGATGCCACCGTCGCGGTGGCGGAGGACCGATCCGGGATAGTTGTGCGCGTGCAGGGTCACCGACCCGGCGACCGCCCCGGGGCGCGGACAGAAGGTGGCGTCTTCACGGAACAGCTCGCTGCCGTCGTTGGCGCTCAGCTGGAGCCGCAGGTCACGATGGCGCAGATAGCGGCCGTCCGCGGCGCGGAAGGTGACGCACCGTGTGTCGGCCAGCCCCCCGACGACCGTGAAGGTTCCCCGCTGCCGTGTCTGCGCGCTGCTGGACGCGGAAACTCGGCCGAGCGACGCGAAGTCGTCGGCGTACGTGAGGTAGAGGGCGGGGGCTTCCACGGACTCCAGCGACTGCGCGCCCAGCGGAACCGTTCCTGCTACGGCGGACGGGCTCACCGGGGACGGTCCGGCCGACGTGGTGGTGCGCGAGGGGATCGGCGTGGGATCGCCGGAATCGCCGACCGCGGGAGCGGCGATGACGCCGGGAACCCGATGCGCCGGTTCGGGCCAGGCCGCGTAGGTGGCGGTCCCGGCGATCAGCACCGCGCCGGTGGCGAGGCCCACCAGCTGATGAGCGGTCACCGCGTGGAGTTTGCCCATCAGCGAGCTGTGCAGACCGCCTCCCCCCGTGGTGGTGGCGACGGCGAAGTGTGCCGTGGCCAGCCCGGCGGTGCTCGTGGCCGTGCCCGACAGCAGGCCCTTGGCAGCCAGCGCGGCGATGAGTCCGGCCGGGACGGGCAGCGGCGCGAGGCTGAGGATGAGTAGTTCGGCCGGAACCCGTTCTGTCGTCGTCGCCTTGCAGACCGGGCAGCCGCGGGTGTGCCGCGCGATCCGCTTGCGCCACACCGATCCACGGAGACGGTCCCAGCCGACGACGGTCTCGTCCAACTGCGGACAGCGCGGGTCGGCCTCCAGTGCGGCGACGATCGTCCGGCTCACTTCCAGCTGCTCGCGCATGCGTTGCAGGCGTACTCCGACGTGGGCGACAGTCAGCCCCGTCGCTGCGGCGATCTCGTCACGGCTCAGCGAGCCGGCGCGTTCCTGCCACCACAGAGACAGCAGCACCCGATGGTCCGGGTCGAGCCACCGCCCGGCTTCGACCACCTGACGGCGCTCGTCCGACACATGCAGACGCAGGATCGTCACGTCCTCAGGTTCGGCGCCGGCGTCCGGTAGCTGGAGTGCCTCGTCGATGACCGTGGTCCGGCCGGCGAAGGCGCGTTGCCGCTGCCAGTGGGCAGTGACCTGGCGGAGCGTGATCGACACCAGCCAGGACCGGAAGCTTTCCGGGGCCCGCAGGGCAGGCAGGTCGCGCACCACGCGAAGCAGGGTCTCCTGGACGACGTCGTCGACGTCGGCATGTCCGTTCAGCGCTCGCCCGACGATGTTGTAGACCAACGGCAGGTACGCGGCGATCAGCTTCTCGCGCGCCCTATCGTCACCGGCCTGCGCCGAGACGACCAGCCCCGCGTGATCCGCATCCATGAGCCCCATTCCCACCTCCCTCAGGGGAGCGATCCGCCGAGTACGGCGCCACACCCTTGGCCGCGGGTATTCAACCGGGCCGGGTGATCTGACGACAAGTGAGGAGAAGGTGCGTGCCTGAGCTGCGAGGATTCGAGTGGCCGGGTCACCTTCTCGGGGAACGAGCGTACAGGGTGGAACCAGCGGCTGTCTGTCGCCGCTGAGGGGAAGGGGCTGATCCGGCACGCCGGAGTGTGCTGCCGCACCAGGTCGCGGACCAGGTCCCGGACCGTGTCGGGTTGACCGCCGCACCGGGTCGGTCGTGGCCGAGGGGTGGGAGCGCGACCCGGCGCGACCGGGCACACCTGCTGCTCGGTTCAGCGCGCGATCTGCGCGCGCTGGGCCGGACCGTCAGCGGTCCGAGGAGGACTTCGGCGGTCGGCAACCTTTTGCGGAGCTGTGGCGACTGACAGGCGACCCGAAGACGATCACACCCACGGATCGTCCGACCACACCGCCGCATGCCGCTGCGCACCGCTGACCTGAGCGGGTGTGCGCGGCAGGCTCGGAGCAAGGAGCCCCCCGATGAACGAGACGGATCCCACCGCGCACGGTCGCGGTCGGCGCACACGCGCGGCCGGTGGCGAGCGACGTACGCGTGGACGCCACCGCCGGCGCTGGACGACGATGGGCCTGGCGCTGGGCGTGCCCGGTGTGCTCGGCCCCTACCTGCTGTTCGTGCAGGCCGACTCGGAGGCCGCGACGCTGGATTCCGAGGCCTACTACGAGGTGGTGTCCGTGCGCAGCGACAAGGTGCTGGACGTACCCGGCGCGGACACGTCGGACGGTGTCTGGACACGGCAGCAGAGCCGCGTGGCCGGTGCCGCGAGTCAGCAATGGCGGCTGAGGCCGACGCGGGACGGCTACTACGAGCTGGAGAACCGCAGCAGCAAGAAGGTCCTCGGTGTGCGGGGAGCTTCCGTACGGTCGGCGGCAGCCGTGGAGCAGCAGTCCGACCACGGCGCCGCCACGCAGCAGTGGAAGATCGAGGAGGTCGGCGGCGCGGCGGTGAAAATAGTCTCCCGGAGCAGCGGCATGGTGCTGGACGTGTGGGGCGGCTCCAGCAGCGACGGCGTGCCGCTCATCCAGTACCCGGACCAGGGCAGCACCAACCAGCGGTGGAAGCTGGTGAAGATCGGCGGCTCGGGCAGGTACACCTGGCACAACGCGCAGATCGTCGGCGGCGGATTCGTTACCGGGCTGGTCTTCAACCCCGCCCGCAAGGACCTGCTGTACGCACGGACCGACATCGGCGGCGCCTACCGCTGGGACGCGACCGCCGCCCGCTGGACCTCCCTGACCGACTGGATCGGCGGAGCCGACTGGAACCTGCTGGGGATCGAGAGCCTGGCGACCGACCCGGTCGACCCGAACCGCCTGTACCTCGCGAGCGGCACCTACACCAACGACTGGGCGGGCAACGGGGCCATCCTCCGCTCCACCGACCAGGGCAGGACGTTCCAGCGCACCGACCTGCCGTTCAAACTGGGCGGCAACGAGGACGGCCGGTCCATGGGCGAGCGGCTGGTGGTGGACCCGTCCGACCACAGCACGCTCTACCTGGGTACCCGCAAGAACGGGCTCTGGCGCAGCACCGACTACGGCGTGACGTGGAGCCAGGTCGCCGGCTTCCCCGTGAAGGACGGTGCGAGCAGCGGCGTCGGCCTCTCCTTCGTGACCTTCGGCCCGTCCGGCAGCCGGACGATCTACGTCGGGGTGGCCGACAAGACCACCTCGCTGTACCGGTCCACCGACGGCGGCAACACCTGGCAGGCCGTGCCCGGCCAGCCGAAGGGGCAGCTGCCGCAGCACGGTGTGCTGTCCGGCGACGGCTCGCTCTACCTGACGTACACCAACGCGCCGGGCCCGAACGGCGTGACGGCTGGTTCGGTGTGGAAGCACACGCCGTCCACCGGGGGCTGGCAGAACATCTCGCCGTCCAGCGGCGGTTACGGTTTCGCCGGCCTGGCGGTCGATCCGCAGCACCCGTCCACGGTCATGGTCACCACGCTGGACCGCTGGTGGCCCTCGGACGAGATCTACCGATCCGTCGACGGCGGCGCCTCCTGGAAGGCGCTCGGCGCGACCTCGGTGCGGGACAGCTCCGCAGCGCCCTACGTGGGCACCGGCATCGGTCACTGGATGGGCGCCCTGGCCATCGACCCCTTCGATTCCGGGCATGCGCTGTACGGCACCGGATCGGGGATGTGGGGCAGCAAGGACGTGACCGCGGCGGACGCCGGGCGGGCGACGCACTGGACGATCCCGGCCAAGGGCCTGGAGGAGACCGCGACTCTCGGGCTGATCAAGCCCCCTGGTCTTCCCCTGATCAGTGCCCTCGGCGATGTCAGCGGGTTCCGGCACGAGGACCTCACCAAGGTGCCCGCCAAGGCGCTCTCCGGACCACGGTTCACCAACACCACCGGTATCGACTTCGCCCAGTCGAAGCCGCAGTTCGTGGTGCGGGTCGGTCTGGGTGGCGAGCAGCACGGCGCCTATTCGACCGACGGCGGAGCCGCCTGGGCGCCGTTCGCCACGGCGCCGACGCGCGACGCCGGCGGCGGTTCCGTGGCCGTCTCGGCGGACGGCGCCGCCGTGGTGTGGGCCCCCGATGGGCAGGTCCCGTACTCCTCGACCGACCGCGGCTCGGTCTGGACGGCGGCCGCCGGTCTGCCCAAGGACACGGCCGTGGTGGCCGACCGTTCGGCGGTGAACACCTTCTACGCCCTCAGCGGCGGCACCTTGTACGCCAGCACCGACGGCGGGAAGAACTTCACCGCCCGGGCCACCGGTCTGGGCGGCGGGCGGCTGGAGGCGGTTCCGGGCATCGCCGGTGACCTGTGGATCGCCGGCGGGGACAACGGACTCCTGCACTCCACCAACGGGGGGAAGAGCTTCGGCAAGCCCGGCGGAGTGGAGCGGGCGACCGCCGTCGGCTTCGGCAAGCCGGCCCCGGGTGCCGGATACCAGGCGCTCTACCTCTCCGGGCAGGTGAAGGGCGTCGCCGGGCTGTTCCGCTCCACCGACGGCGGCTCGGCCTGGGTCCGGATCAACGACGACCAGCACCAGTTCGGTGGGAGCGCCATCAACGTCATCACTGGCGACCCCGACGTGTACGGGCGCGTCTACCTGGGCGCCTACGGCCGTGGCGTCGTGTACGGCGACCTGTCCTGATGCTCCAGGCCCGTGGGCGGGCGGCGGTCCGCGCCGTCCACCCACGGGCCGGGGGAGCGGCACGGCCTCAGCGTGCCGGGGTGAACCCGCCCCAGACCGAGAAGGCGCCGCGGTGACCGTTGGCGTCGACGCGGTAGCCGTCCTGCTCGGCCTCGCGTGCGCCGGCGGCGTGGTTGTACTGGCCGGCGAAGACGTGCTGTCCGGCCGGGACCGTACGGCCCGGCTTGAGGATCCAGCGGTAGACCACTGCTCCGCCCTCGCTCTGCACGGTGACGGTGAAATCCTCGGCGGGCAGCGTTCGCCAGCTGCCCGTGCTCTGCACCGCGCCGGTCTGCGTGATGCGCAGCTCCACGGTGAGGGCGGTCAGCGGCTGCGTGGACTTGACGGTGATGTTGCTCTGCGCCCAGAAGTTGTTGCTGTTCGCGCCCAACGCGCCGGCCGACGACAGCGGCCCGTCCTGGACGTGCGCGCTGTCGGGCCGGGCCGAGCCCGCGGGGCCTGACGCGGAAGGGCTGGGGCTCGTCGGGGACGAACGGTCCGGCGTGGTCGGGCTGCCGGTGGCGGGCGCCGATGGTGTCGACGGTGTCGAACGGGGGCTCCCGGACGGCGCGGACGGCGCGGACGGCGCGGCGGGGGTGGCCGAGACCTCCGGCCGGGCCGGCGGTGACTGGACGATGGCGGCGACGGCGAAACCACCGACCGCCAGAGTGCCGACCACGGTGAGGGAGGCGAGCGCGACCCTGGGCCATGGCCTCGCGCCGGACGGCTCGCGACGGCGGGCGGAGGCGCCGGACGTGCCGCGTTCCACGCGTGCCAGGATCCGGGCACGGTCGGGCTGGTGGGCCTCGGCGGCTGCGCGCAGCCGCTCGGTGAGCTCCTCGTTCAACGACTCCTCCTCCCCGCCAGAAGTTCCCCGGCTGATGCCGTGCTGCCCAGCATCCGTTCCAGCTCTGCCATCCCCTTCGAGGTCTGGCTCTTTACCGTACCGACCGATATTCCGAGCGCCAGCGCGGTGTCCTTCTCCGACAGGTCGAAGGCGTGCCGCAGGACCACGCACGTCCGCTTCCGGAACGGCAACCGGGCGAGAGCCGTCCGCACGTCCACCACGGCGGCCACGTCCGGACCGTCCAACGGCTCCGCGCCACGGGACCAGAACAGGGCGATCCGGCGACGCTCGCGCACCGTGCTGCGGATCCGTGACCGTGCCAGGTTGGCGACCACGCCACGGGCGTAGGCGAGAGGGTACTCGGCCTCGCGTAGCCGGTCCCAGCGCTGCCACAGCGCGATCAGAGCGTCCGCGGCCAGATCGTCGGCGCAGTCCGCCTCGCCCGTCAGGAGATGGGCGAATCGGGCGAGTTCCGCGTAGTGGCGTTCGAAGAAGTCGTGGAATTCCGCGGACGCGTCATCGAGGACCATGTCCGACGGTCGCCCCTTTCGCAAATGTGTGCGCTAACATCCGGACGGCAGCGTACCAGCGCCCGGTACGACCCAGGGCGCTCCGATCCGCCCCACCGGATCCGCCCCTCGGCCGCCGCCGTGCGGTTTCAGTGCGGGGCGAACTGGACCCGGGTCGGTTGTGCGACGTTCGGCAGCAGCGCGGTCCCGTCGACCGTCAGCTGCTCTCCGTAGATGTCGGTGATCCTCATCGCGCCGCCGCACCCGCTGCCGTCGGCGGAGAGGAAGTAGTTGTAGTCGGTACGGGGCAGTCTCCGCCAGCCCGCGGCGGTGCGTACCTCCAGACGCGCGACCGGATTGCGGTGGTCGATCACCTGGATGCCGCACCAGTGGGGGCTGGAACCGGTCTTGTACCGGATGGAGAGCGTGCCGGAGGTGCGGGGGCTCAACAGGCTCCAGGTGATCGGGATGCGGCCGAGCTTGGGATCGGCCAGTTTCGCGAAGGCCTGTTCGCTGAGGTCCAGTTGTCCGGGTGCGCAGGGCAGCGGGCATTCGTTGGTGATCCGGACCGTGATCGAAGCGCCGTTCGCGGCGCGGACGCGCACGTAGGCGCCGCAGGCTTTGGACGACTCGTAGTCGGTGGTGTTCATCGCCGCGATCATGAGGTCGCCGCTCGGGCCGAACAGGCAGGCGCCGTTGCCGTCGCCGGCAGCGTAGGCGGTGGCGACGCCCTTGTAGGTGGTCTCGGGCTGGATGCGTCCTGCCGACGGTGCCCGAGGGGGCGCCGCCGGTGGGGTTTCCTTCGCCGAGGGCCGTGGCGTCGATGCGGCGGCCGCGCTCGGGGTTGCCGCGGTAGGCGAGCTGTCAGCCGGGGGCGCTGGGCTCGTCGGTGCCGAGGACGTGGCTCCCGCCAGGGGGGCGGCGGGGGCGGCCACGTCGGCCCGCGACCCGGCCCCGGCTTCGGCTTCGCCCTTGGGGTGGGGGAGCATGGCGGTCACCAGGCAGAAGAGGACGCCCGCGGCGGTCAGTGTCACTGCCGTCCCCCGCATCAGCCCGTGTCTACGCCTGCGCTGCCGCGCGGCCTGCCGTGCAGTCTGCATGTCCATCCGTTCGAAGAATCGAGTCGAGGTGCACTGCCTGGTCGCCGCAGGACGCGAAAAGGTTGCCGACGGTGGGAAGCGGGCGCGCGGCGGGTCCTTCGGGGCGGCCGGGTAGCGGTGTCCCGTATCGGTCCGCTCACCGGGCGGGGGAGGTTGGGGAACCAGGCCGGGCGGCACGGATGCTGCGCGGAAAGGCGCCGAGTGCGCGGCGACACGCCTTGTTGAACGCCTGGAGGTCGGGAATGCCGACCGATGCGGCGACGGCGGGGACGGAGAGCGTGGTGGCCTGCAGGAAGTGGCGCGCCCGTTCCATGCGCCGGGCCCGGATGCAGCCGACGACCGTCTCCCCCGTCGCGGCGCGGAAGAGCCGCGTCAGGTGGTTGTGGGAGGCACCGGCTGCCGCAGCGATGTCCGGCACCGTCAGAGGCTTCCCCAGCCGCGCCTCGATCAGGGCCACGGCGGCCGTGACCGCCGGATGAACGGCCTGTGGCGTTCGGCTCCCTCGCGGGCGTGAGCTGGGCGACCCGCCACAGGGCGGCCCACACCTCGGCCGCGGCTCGTGCCGGGGTGTTCGGCCAGGCCATCAGAGCCGACCGCAACCGGGCGTTCACCCAGGTGAGTTCGAGCCCGGGGTGCTGGATCACCGGGACGCTGCGTGGAGTTCCACCTGAGCCCAGTCGGAGGCGGACGGAGAGGTGTGAGGACCGGCCCCGGTTGCGATAGCGGACCTCGGCGCCGCGCGGTACGACGCTGATCCGGCCGGAGCGCATCGCGTAATGCGTGCCGTCCACCGTCAAGTCGGCCTCGTAGTCCTACACATGGAGCTGCCAGAGGTCCGGCAGGGAGAACACGCGAGAACTACGCGATTCGGTGCGGATGGCGCGGTTCGTGGGACGCGGGTCGCTGCGACTGGACGCGGTGGTCGCGGCGGGAATGGACGCCGAGGGCTTGGCGGTACTGGCCGACGGGGTGCCGCCGGTGCCGTACGGGATCCCGCTGTCCGAGGCCTACGCGCAGGGATCCTTCGTCCGTCGGCTGCTGGAACTTCCGCAGGTGGCAGGGGCCCTGCACAGCCTCGTGGGCCCGGAGCCGTGGGTGGACCACCACTTCGTGCACACCCGCGAGCCCCACGGCGGCAGGGCGCAGCCGCTGCACGGGGACGCCGTCATCGACGTCCGGCCGGACGCCATCGACGTGCAGTTGATGTATTTTCCGCAGGCAGTGATGTTGGAGATGGGTGGAACGCTCACCGTGCCGGGCAGCCACCTCCGGCGGATCAACGAGTCCGACACCGGCCGCTACCAGAACCTGCGCGGCCAGCACCGGCTGGTCCGCCCGGCCGGGAGGGTGGTGATTCTGGACCACGGCCTCTGGCACGGGGGCCGGCGCAACGACAGCGACGCGAGCGGGCAGAAGGGCCGCGCCGGTGCTGCGGCAGCAGGTGCTGGTCCTGTACTCGGCCACCTCGGCGCTGGACTCCCATGTCGTGGGCTGGTCGCTGTACGACGGCACGGGCCGCACCTCACCGACCACGGGCGACAGCGACGAGCCGCCGTACGAGTCGGGGGTGGCGGCGCTCCGGGCGGGCTGGCGCCTGATCCAGGCCGCGCAGCTGCTCCCGCCCTACCCGGGTCATGAGTACGACGTCTCCTTCCTCAAGCACGAGTTCTTCCTGGAGCGGATCGTCGACGTGCGGGCGGAGCCGCGCGAGCCGGGGCCCCGATAGGCGAGGCACCCCCTCCTCGTGCGAGCGGCGGCGGCGCCGAGCCGAGGAGGGGGCAGGGGTGGGGATAGGGGCAGAGGCAGGGAGCGGGGTCAGCCTCCGGCCTTGCGCTTGTTGTAGACGTCGAAGCCGACGGCCGCCAGCAGTACCAGGCCCTTGATCACCTGCTGGTAGTCGGTACCCACGCCGACCAGCGACATGCCGTTGTTCAGTACGCCCAGCACCAGACCTCCGGTGAGCGCACCGAGGACGGTACCCACACCGCCGCTCGCGGAGGCGCCGCCGATGAAGGCTGCGGCGATCGCCTCCAACTCGAAGTTGATGCCGGCCTGCGGCGTACCGGCGTTGAGTCGCGCGGCGAAGACCATTCCGGCCAGGGCCGCGAGAACGCCCATGTTCACGAAGGCCAGGAAGACGACCCGCTTGCTCTTCACCCCGGACAGCCGCGCCGCGGCCTCGTTGCCGCCGATGGCGTAGGTGTGCCGGCCGAGGATCGAATTGCGCATCACGTATCCGAAGCCGATCAGCAGGGCGCCGAGGATCAGCAGGACGATCGGCACGCCGTGGTAGCTGGCCAGCAGCAGCGTGAAGGCCACCACGGCCGCGGTGATCGCCCCGAGCTTCGCCAGGAACAGCCCGGCCGGGAGCGGTTCCAGCCCGTACGAGGCGGCCCGCCGCCGTCCGCGCACCTCCTGCAGGATCGCGACGGCCAGCACCACGAGGCCCAGCAGGAGGGTCAGGTTGTGGTAGTCGGTGTGGGGGCCGACGGCGGGGAGGAAGCCGCTGCTGATGTTCTGGAAGCCCTTGGGGAACGGCGCCACCGACTGGCCCTGCAGGAGGATCTGGGTTCCGCCGCGGAACAGCAGCATCCCGGCCAGCGTGACGATGAACGAGGGGATGCCGAGATAGGCGATCCAAAAACCCTGCCAGGCTCCCGCCAGGGCCCCGATCAGCAGCCCGGCCACCAGCGCCACGGGCCACGGCGCGTGGTGTTTGACCATCATCACCGCGGCGGCGGCCCCGACGAAGGCGGCGAGCGACCCGACCGACAGGTCGATGTGGCCGGCGATGATGACGATCATCATGCCGATGGCCAGGATGAGGATGTAGCCGTTCTGCTGGATCAGATTGGTGATGTTGAGCGGCTGGAGCAGGATGCCGTCCGTCCAGAACTGGAACAGCAGCACGATCAGCGCCAGCGCGAGCAGCATCCCGTACTGGCGCAGGTTGCCGCGCAGCGCTCGCGCCAGTACGGCACCGGCCGACGCACGTCGGCCGGTCTGCGGTGTGCGGGGCGTGGTCTCTGGGGTGTTCTTGGTCTGGGCCATGCCTCACACCTGCTTGTCGGGGTATGCCGCGCTCATGGTCATGAGCCGCATGAGGGATTCCTGGGTGGCGTCCGCGCGGGTCACCTCACCGGTGATCCGGCCTTCGGCCATGGTGTAGATCCGGTCGCACAGGCCCAGGAGTTCGGGGAGTTCGGAGGAGATGACGAGTACCGTCTTGCCCTGGGCGGCGAGTTCGGCGATGACGGTGTAGATCTCCGCCTTGGCGCCGATGTCGATGCCCCGGGTGGGCTCGTCGAGGATCAGCACCTCCGGCTCGGCGAAGATCCACTTGCTGAGCACGACCTTCTGCTGGTTGCCGCCGCTGAGCTTGCCGGTCTCCGCGGACACCGAGGGGGCCTTGATGTTCATGGTCCGCCGGAACGACTCGGCGACCCGTGTCTCCGCGTGCCGGTCGACCCAGCCCCGCCGGGCGACCTTGCCGAGGGCGCTCAGCGAGATGTTCCGGCTGATGTCGTCGCCCAGGTTGAGGCCGAGCTGCTTGCGGTCCTCGGTCACGTACGCGATGCCGTGCCCGATCGCCTCCGGCACCGTCCGGGTACGGATCTCCCGGCCGTCGAGGCGCACCCGGCCGCCGGTCCACCGACCGTACGAGCGGCCGAAGACGCTCATGGCCAGTTCGGTGCGGCCCGCGCCCATGAGGCCGGCGATGCCGACGATCTCGCCTCGACGGGCGTTGAGCGAGACGCCGTCGACCACCTTGCGCCGGTGGTCTATCGGGTGCTGCACGCTCCAGTCCTCGATCTCGAAGGCGACCTCGCCGATCTCGGGGGTGCGCTCGGGGTAGCGGTGTTCCAGGTCGCGGCCGACCATGCCGCGGATGATCCGCTCCTCGGAGATGCCCTCGGGGCCGATCGCGATGGTTTCGATGGTCCGCCCGTCGCGCAGGATGGTGACGGAGTCGGCGACGCGGGCGATCTCGTTCAGCTTGTGCGAGATGAGGATGCAGGAGATGCCCTGGGCCTTGAGTTCCAGGATCAGGTCGAGCAGCTTGCCGCTGTCCTCGTCGTTCAGGGCGGCCGTCGGCTCGTCCAGGATGAGCAGCTTGACCTTCTTGGCGAGCGCCTTGGCGATCTCGACCAACTGCTGTTTGCCCACGCCGAGATCGGCGATCCTGGTGTGCGGGCTCTCGTCGAGCCCGACCTGCCGGATCAGTGCGGCGGCGTGGGTCAGGGTCTTGTGCCAGCTGATGACGCCCCGGGTGGCGTGCTCGTTGCCGAGGAAGATGTTCTCGGCGATGGACAGGTAGGGCACCAGCGCGAGTTCCTGGTGGATGATCACGATGCCGCGCTGCTCGCTGGCCCGGATGTCCCGGAACCGGCAGGGCTCGCCCTCGAAGTAGATCTCGCCCTCGTAGCCGCCGTGGGGGTACACCCCGCTGAGCACCTTCATCAGCGTGGACTTGCCGGCGCCGTTCTCGCCGCAGACGGCGTGCACCTCACCCGCGGCGACGGTCAGGTTGACCTCGGAGAGGGCCTTGACACCCGGAAACGTCTTGCTGATCGACCGCATCTCAAGAACGGGTCGGGCCATGGTTGTGCATCCGTATCGTCGGGGGCGTGCGGTGCCGGGCGGTCTCCCGGGCGTCGCAGCGCCGTTTCGTCGTCGCCGGACCCGTCGGTCGGGCTCCGTGGGCTGCTACTTGAGCTGGTCCGCGGTGTACTGGCCGCTGTCCACCAGGACCTTCCGGTAGTTCTCCTTGTCGACGCTCACCGGCTGGAGCAGCTGTGCCGGCACGATCTTGACGCCGT
Organism: Streptomyces sp. NPDC051109; assembly: GCF_044455885.1. Classification (NCBI taxonomy): domain Bacteria; kingdom Bacillati; phylum Actinomycetota; class Actinomycetes; order Kitasatosporales; family Streptomycetaceae; genus Streptomyces; species Streptomyces sp. NPDC051109. The sequence continues at coordinate 7,252 of NZ_JBITFF010000014.1, read as the reverse complement.
TGTCGTACTGGCTGGTGTCGTTGACCTCGGGCTTTCCGCCGGTCAGCAGCGCGTCGCCCATCTGGACCGCGGCCTTGGCCAGTTGGCGGGTGTCCTTGTAGACGGTCTGGGTCTGCTCGCCGGCGATGATCGACTTCACCGAGGCGAGCTCGCCGTCCTGGCCCGTGACGACGGGCAGTGGCTGGCCGGCGCCGTAGCCGACGCCCTTGAGCGAGGAGATGATGCCGATCGAGATGCCGTCGTAGGGCGAGAGCACGGCGTCGACGCGGGCGGCGGTGTACGACTTGCTCAGCAGGTTGTCCATCCGGGACTGGGCGAGACCGCCGTCCCAGCGCAGCGTGGCGATCTGGTTGAGGGAGGTCTGGCCGCTCTGCACGACCAGCTTCTTGTCGTCGATGTACGGCTTGAGGACGCTCATCGCGCCGTTGTAGAAGAACGCGGCGTTGTTGTCGTCCGGAGAGCCGGCGAACAACTCGACGTTGAACGGGCCCTTGCCGTCCTTGACGCCGAGCTTGTCGACGATGTAGCTGCCCTGGAGGACGCCGACCTTGTAGTTGTCGAAGGTCGCGTAGTAGTCGACGTTCCCGGTACCGCGGATCAGCCGGTCGTACGAGATGACGCGGACGTGGGCGTCGGCGGCCTTCTGCAGCACGTTCGTGAGCGAGGAACCGTCGATGGCCGCGATCACCAGCAGCTTGGCCCCCTTGGTGATCATGTTCTCCACCTGGGAGACCTGGTTCTCCACGACGTTGTCGCCGTACTGGAGGTCAGTCTTGTAACCCTTGGCCTGGAACTCCTTGACCATGTTGTTGCCGTCGTTGATCCAGCGCTCCGACGACTTGGTCGGCATCGCGATGCCGATGAGCCCGCCTTTGGCGTCCCCGCCGCCCCCGCCGTCGCCTGCTCCGTTGGCGCTCTGGCCGCAGGCTGACAGCGACAGCGTCAAGCCCAGGGTGACAAGGCCCGCTGAAAGCTTCCGCACAGTTCCTCCAGTGATGTTCCGCGACCGGCACAGTGCGACCCGGCTGGGAGAACCGGAAGCGGTCGAGCGGGGCCGGCCGGGAGTCGTTCCCCGGGCTGTTGCGAAGTTCAGGTCTGCAGCGGCTCCGGCCTGGCGATACCTGAGTGTTAACGCTCACAAGTGTGTCGTCAAGAGTCTGTTCAGATCACCATTGGGCAACATCGCCGCAGGCGGGCAGCCTCCTCGCCGGGGCGGCTCCCCAGCGGGACGTCCGGGCGCGCCGACCGCGGGCGGCTTCCGCGGCTCCCGCGGTTTCGGCGGCTTTGACGGGCGCGGCGCGGCGCGGCGACGGGAGGACGGGGGCCGGCTGCCGGGTGGGAGCGCGGATCGCCGGACTGGGAGACGTCCTGCCATCTTCTGTGCCAGCGGTGACAGGGTGCTCGGTCTGCTGCGCGTGTGCCCCGCACGACTCCGGCCGCTCGATATCGGGATGCATCGGCCCGGCGGCCTCGACGGCGTTCCTGGGTGCACCTGCTTGACTCCGCGCTCGGCTGCTGTGCGGCAGGACTTTGGTGCGTGAGCCCGGCCGCCGGCCCCAGACACCCTTCGTCGGGGAGCTGGGGGCGGCGCGTGCATCCGCGGGCCGCCCCGCCGGTCGCACCGTCTCGAGGACTCCTCCGGTTGCTTGACAGGAAGACTGTTAGCGTTAACAGTTTGTCTCATGGGAGGGGTGACGCTCCAACTCCGCAGGAGCCGACGCCGGTTTCCCGTACGAGGGATGAGGAAGTGGCCGTGCTCCCTGCCGTCCGAGCTCGGACGGGTCCGTCGTCGGTATCCCCTCCGGCAACCTCACCGCTCGTGCCGTGCTGGTCCGCGTGCACGGCGGACGGGAGCTCGCGACCGTCCTGCACGGGCACCCGCACGCCGTCATCGAGCGCGAGTCGGCCGGCGCCGGGCGGCCCGCCACAGGGGGGCGGGCCGCCACCCCCTCCCGCACCACCGCCCGGACCGGCGAGACATGACCCCCCTCAAGGCCGCCGAGCCCGATCTCCCCGTCACCCCCTCTCCCCGTCACCCCCTCTCCCCGTCACCCCCTCTCCCCGTCACCCCCTCTCCCCGTCACCCCCTCTCCCCGTCACCTCTCCGGCCGGAGGAACCCCCATGCCGCTCACCGACCTCGGCGCGGACGAACTCATCGACTACCGACCCGAGTTGCCCGATCCGACAGGTTTCGACGGCTTCTGGCGGCGGACCCTCGCTGAAGCCCGCGCACACGACGGCGCGATCAACGTGGAGCGGGTCACCGCCCAGCACATGCTGCACACCGTCGAGGTCGACGACGTACGCTTCCCCGGCTGGAACGGCGAACCGGTGGCCGCCTGGCTGCTGCGCCCGCGCGACGCGGCCGGACCGCTGCCGGTCGTCATCACCTACATCGGCTACGGCGGCGGTCGCGGACTGCCCACAGACCACTTGTTCTGGTCCGCCGCCGGCTACGCCCAACTCGTCGTCGACAGCCGGGGCCAGGGCCACGACACCCCGGACCGGGACCCGGGCGGCGGCACGCAGTGGGTCGAGGGGTTCATGACCCGCGGCATCGACTCTCCCGACACCTACTACTACCGGCGGTTGATCACCGACTGCGTGCGCGCCGTGGACGCGGTCGCGGAGCTGCCCGGACTCGACAGCCGACGGATCGTGGTGGCCGGAGGCAGCCAGGGGGGCGGTCTGGCGCTCGCCGTCGCCGGTCTCGCCGGGGACCGGGTGGCGGCCGCGATGCCGGACGTCCCGTTCCTGTGCCACTTCCGCCACGCCGCCGCGATCTGCGACGAAGGCCCGTACCAGGAGATCGCCAAGTACCTGCGCTGGCACAGCCGTCACCACGTGGAGTCGGCCTTCGCCACCCTCGACCACTTCGACGGCGTCCACTTCGCCCGGCGGGCCACCGCGCCGACGCTGTTCAGCGTGGCCCTGATGGACCCGGTCTGCCCGCCCTCCACGGTCTACGCCGCCTTCAACCACTACGCGGGCGCGGACCGTTCCATGACCGTGTGGCCGTTCGGTGACCACGGCGGTGGCCTCGGCTCCAACCCGCCCGTCCAACTGGCCTGGCTGCACGAGCGCGGCCTGGCGCCGGAGCTCTGACCGCCCCGCACTCGACCGGCCCGGGGGGTGCCGCCCATGACCACCCCGGACTGCCCCCCCGGGGAGTGGTGGAGCCGGGCCGTGGATCGTCACGGCCCGGCTCCTGCGTGCACGGCCTCAGCGGGCTCCGAGGAGGTGTTCGAGGGCGAGCTGGTCCAGCTGCTCGAAGGCCATGCCGCGGCGCGCGGCGGCCTCGACGTCGAACTCGTCGAAGGCGGACCGGTCGGCCAGCAGCCCGGCCAGGCCGTCCTCGGCGGTGGGCAGGGCGAGTTCGGGCAGTCGGGAGGCGGCGAGGGCGGCCTGGACCTCCGGATCGGACCGGAAGGTGCGGGAACGCTCCGCCAGGAGCAGGTAGTTGCGCATGCAGGCGGCCGCCGAGACCCAGACCCCGGCGGAGTCCTCGGTGCGCGGCGGCTTGAAGTCGAAGTGGCGGGGGCCGTCGTAGCCCGCCGACTCCAGCAGGTCGACCAGCCAGAAGGCCTGGCGCAGGTCGCCCGCGCCGAAGCGCAGGTCCTGGTCGTACTTGATGCCGGTCTGGCCGTTGAGGTCGATGTGGAACAGCTTGCCGTGCCACAGGGCCTGGGCGATGCCGTGCGGGAAGTTCAGCCCGGCCATCTGCTCGTGGCCGACCTCCGGGTTGAGGCCGACCCGGTCGGGCCGGTCCAGCTCGTTGATGAACGCCAGGGCGTGCCCGATGGTGGGCAGCAGGATGTCGCCGCGCGGCTCGTTGGGCTTGGGTTCGATCGCGAAGCGCAGGTCGTATCCCTGGTTCTCGACGTACTCGCCCAGCAGATCGAACGCCTCCTTCAGCCGGTCGAGGGCGTTGCGCACGTCCTTGGCGGCGCCGGTCTCCGCGCCCTCGCGGCCGCCCCAGGCGACGTAGACCGAGGCGCCGAGTTCCACGGCCAGGTCGATGTTGCGGATCGTCTTGCGCAGCGCGTACCGGCGCACGTCACGGTCGTTGGCGGTGAAGGCGCCGTCCTTGAACACCGGGTGGGTGAAGAGGTTCGTCGTGGCCATCGGGACCTTCAGCCCGGCCGTGTCGAGTGCGGTGCGGAAGCGCTTGACCGCCTGCTCGCGGGCGGCGTCGCCGGCGCCGAAGGGGATCAGGTCGTCGTCGTGGAACGTGACGCCGTAGGCGCCGAGCTCGGCCAGCCGCTCCACGGTCTCGACCGCATCGAGGGCAGGCCGGGTGGCGTCCCCGAAGGGGTCCCGCCCCTGCCAGCCGACGGTCCACAGGCCGAAGGTGAACCTGTGCGCGGGGGTGGGGACGAGCGGGTCGCTGGTCATGAGGCGCTCCGGATCAGGCCGAGGTCTATTTGTAATGACGAAAAACAAATTAGTATGCCGGGACGCCAGAAGGAACCCCACCGGAGGAACGCATGTCTGCTCAGCGTGTCGTGATCGGTGTCGACAGCTCGACCCAGTCCACCAAGGCCCTGGCCGTCGACCTGGAAACCGGCGCGGTCCTGGGCGAGGGCCGCGCCTCGCACGCCGTCAGCGCGGGCGCCGGACGCGAGAGCGACCCCGAACAGTGGTGGCGGGCGCTCGGCGAGGCCGTGACGGGCACCGGCTGGGCGGATCGCGCAGCCGCCTGCTCGATCGCCGGCCAGCAGCACGGCCTGGTCACCCTTGACCCGGCCGGCCGGCCGGTGCGCCCGGCGCTGCTGTGGAACGACGTCCGCTCCGCCCCGCAGGCCGCCGAACTCGGATCTGCTTTCGGCCCGGCAGAGCTCGCCCGCCGCACCGGCAGCGTCCCGACGGCCGCCTTCACGGCCGCCAAGTGGGCCTGGCTGCACGCGAACGAGCCTGCCGCCGCCGACCGCGTCGCGGCCGTCCGACTTCCCCACGACTTCCTGACGGAGCGGCTGACCGGCGAGGCGGTGACGGACCGCGGTGACGCGTCGGGAACCGGCTGGTGGGGCCCGGACGGCTACGACCAGGACGTCCTCGGCCGGATCGGCCTCGACCCCGGGTTGCTGCCGCAGGTCCTCGCGCCGGGCGCCCTGGCGGGCACCGTGCGGGCCGGGATGCCACTGCGCGAGGGCGCGCTGGTGGCCACCGGGACCGGCGACAACATGGCCGCCGCCCTCGGGCTGGGCCTGACCGCCGGACGTCCGGTGCTGAGCCTCGGTACCTCCGGCACCGTCTACGCCGTCGGCCGGACCCGGCCCGTCGACCCGAGCGGGACCGTCGCCGGCTTCGCCGATGCCCTCGGCGGTTGGCTGCCGCTCGCCTGCACGCTCAACTGCACCCTCGCCGTCGACCGCGTCGCCGCCCTCGTCGGACGCGAACGCGAGGACGTCGAGGCGGGCGGCACGGTGGTGGTCCTTCCCTATCTGGACGGCGAGCGCACCCCGGACCTCCCGGGTGCTTCCGGCCTGGTCCACGGCCTGCGCCACGACACCACGCCCGGCCAGCTGCTCCAGGCCGCCTACGACGGCGCCGCCCAAGCCCTGCTCGCGGCCCTGGACGACGTGCTGCGTGCGGGAGGCGAGAGCACCGCCCCCGACGAACCACTGCTGCTGATCGGCGGTGGAGCCCGCGGCAGGGCCTGGCAGCGGACCGTCCTGCGGTTGTCCGGCCGAGCGGTCCAGGTGCCCGAGGCCCGGGAACTGGTCGCGCTCGGAGCCGCCGCCCAGGCCGCCGCACTGCTCACGGGTGAGCCGGCCGACGCCGTCGCCCGGCGTTGGGGGACCGCCGGGGGCCGGGTGCTGGAACCCGTGACCCGTGACGACGACACGCTCGAACGGATCACCAGTACGCTGCGGCGGGCGCGGGCCTTGCAGGAAGTCGCGCCGGCAGAACGATAGGAGGGTCGGCTCAATGGCGGGGATCGGCAGGGCGGGCGGGGGCGTGGAGGCCGGGCCCGCCTCGCAGCGGGGGATGCGTCGGCAGAACCTCGCGGTGGTGATCGGCGCGGTCGCCGCGCACGGCCCGCTCTCCCGGGCGGACGTCGCCGGGCACACGGGCCTGACCAGGCCGGCCGTCTCCTCCATGGTCGACGAGCTCATCGGCCGCGGAGCGCTGACCGAGACGGAGACCACGCCCAGCGGACGGGTCGGCCGCCCCGGACGGGCACTGGAGCTGAGCGATCGGGGTCCCGCGGGCCTCGGCCTGGAGATCGGCGTCACCCATCTCGCCGCGTGCGTCGTGGACCTGCGCGGTGAACCGCGAGTGTGGCGCCGGGTGGAGCGGGCCAACGCGGGCCGGCCGGCCGGCCGGGTGCTCGCCGAGGCCGCTGCGCTGGGTGCCGAGGCGGAGGCCGAGGCCGCCGCACTCGGCCTGCGCGTCGCGGGCCGCGTCCTGGCCGTGCCGGGGGTGGTACCGAACGAACCGAGCGGGCTCGTCGCGAACGCGCCCAACCTCGGCTGGCAGGACGTCCGCCCCGCCGACCACTGGCCCGACCCCGACACCGTGCCCGAGCCGGAGAACGAGGCCAATCTCGGGGCGCTGGCCGAACACTGGCACCAGGGACATCCCGCCGAGACCTTCGTACACGTTTCCGCCGAGGCTGGAATCGGTGGCGCACTGGTCGTCGGCGGGCAGCTGTTCCGGGGCGCCCGCGGCTTCGCGGGCGAACTCGGCCACCTGCCCGTCCACCCGGAGGGCGCCCGCTGCGCCTGCGGGGCGCGCGGCTGCCTGGAGCAGTACGCGGGCGAAGCGGCCGTGCTGCGCGAGGCCGGCCTCGCGCACGTCGGCGACCCGGTGGCCCTGCTGGCCGAGCGGGCAGGCGCCGGGGACGAGGCGACCCTGCGCGCCCTGGACCGTGCAGGACGGGCCCTGGGCCTCGCCCTCACCTCGGCGGTGAACCTGATCGACCCGGACGGCCTCGTTCTGGGCGGCGCCTACGCCGAACTCGCCGACTGGCTCCTCCCCGCCGTCCGCGCCGAACTGGCCGCCCGGATCACCGTCCGGCCCTGGAACCCGGAGGCGGTGCGCTCCTCCGCCCTGGGGCGCCGCGGACCGGTGCTGGGCGCGGCATGGTCGACCGTCCGGCAGATCATCGCCGATCCCGCTCGCCTGCCTGCGCACTAGGTGACGACAGGCTCTAGGTGTATTGCCCAGTGAGGTTGGGGACGCGGCTGGCGGGTGGTTTGCCTGCGAGCGCGGTGTGTCCGCGGTGGTGATTGTAGGTGTGCAGCC